>CALEYQ010000057.1 GCA_937924855.1 uncultured Bacteroidota bacterium
AAATTTCCGGAAAGGTTGTTTGCTCCCCTAATCCTGCCACCGGTTATTTAAATTATTCCAGCACCGCCGGACCAGTTCAGGATTTTTACCTGATGTCGGTTACCGGCGAACTGGTATTGAGAGGAAGGCCCGGAACGGAAAAGGGCAGCATTTCTCTTCAGGGCCTTAAACCGGGACATTATTTGTTGCGTTTTATGGTAGAAGGGGCATGGACCTCAGTATATCGTTTGGTCATTTCCCCTGAATAAATGGCTTCTTTTTTTTGTTGTCTGATTTTTTTACCTTTAACAATTAAAACCCAAACCCATGAAAAAGATTTCTACCCTTTTGCTTTTTTCCTGTTTGTTTTTCGGAGCTGCTGTTTCCCAAAATCTGGAAATAAATGGTAAAGGAAGCTATAAATCCACCTGGCTTTTCAACAACAATATTTCAAACGCAGGACCTGAAATGGATTATGCCGCAGGCTGGGGATACAATTACGGGGTTGGGGCTACTTTTTTCTTTAATGAAGCTCTGGGTTTGGGATTTGACCTTTTGATGAACACCCACAATGGAAATTATACGGGGGAACTAAATAAATTTACGACCTATAATTCGAGGATTGAGCTTCAGTCAATGGACATTCCCATTCTGTTCAAAGCCAGAAGCTCCATGGGTGGATTTTTAGAAATCGGTCCACAGATTTCACTCATTAACAAAGCCACTTTTTATGGGGATATGACGGTTCGTGACAGCGCCACAAACACTTCCAAAACCGACCATATTACAGGTAATGTCGATACCAGCTACACATCCACCAACGTTTCTGCCGTTCTTGGCCTTGGGATTAAAATAAAAATTACCCACAGAATAGGTATAATTACCGGTCTCAGATTTGAATATGGTTTAACAGATCTACAAGGAGTTGATGGCCTGGGTCTGGCATTAAAGAACAGTTTCTTTTATCCGAAATACGAAAGCACACATTCTGCGGCCGGATCTGTTTTTGTTGGAGCTTCTTTACTGCTGGGCAAAATACCTGATTAAACCTTTATCCCCATTACCAGAATATCATCTATCTGCTCAAGCTCCCCTTTCCAGTTGTGAAGGATGGAGCTGAGTTTTTCTTTTTGCCTGTAGGCAGAAAGACCTGCATTTTCATTGAGCATGTTTTTCAGGTTTGAATACTTGAACTTTTTTCCCTTGGGCCCGCCGAACTGGTCGGCATAACCATCACTGAAAAGGTAAATCCAGTCACCTTTTTCCAGAGCCACCTCGTGGGTAGCGAACGGAGTACAAATCTGCTCAGATTTTCCGGATAGGTATTGCTTGTCGCCCCGGATTTCGATGAGTTGTCCCTTACGAACAACCACTACAGGATTTTTGGCACCGGCAAAGTTTAATTTCATTTGTTTGCGATCCAGCTGACATAAGGATAAGTCCATTCCATCCTGAATGTCGGAATCAAAGGTTGAATGCCGGAAAGTTTCCTTGATAGTGTCGGAAAGGAAATTCAGAAAGATGCCCGGTTTCGATGGATTGAATTTTGAAATTACTGAATTCATTGCCGCATGGGCTAACACACTCATAAAAGCACCAGGAACTCCATGTCCGGTACAATCTACTACAGAAAACCATACACTTTGATCCGGCATTGACTTGATCCAGTAGAAGTCACCACTCACGATATCCTTGGGTAAGTAAAGAATGAAATGCTCCCCTAAAGTTGCATGCAGGAGGTCTTCCGGTGGCATGATTCCGTTTTGAATATGACGGGCATACTTTATACTGTCGGTTACGTCTTTATTCTTCTGCTCAATAATTAATTTGGTTTGTTCAAGTTCTGCCGATTTTTGAAGAATTTCTTCGTTTTGTTTCAGAAGCAGGGCATTGAATTTCTTTTTTTGGTAGAACTGCCGGAAGGCAAAGAATGAAAGTCCCAAAAACAACACGGTCAAAGAAATGAAAACCAGTATAAGATTATTTTTTTTTTGCCGGATTTCCTGATATGAGTTTTCCAGCAGCAAATTTTTCAGAGCCAACTCACGGGCATTTTTTTCGTTTTCGAATTTTGCCTCCAATTCAAGAATCTGCTTGTTGGTGTTTTCGTTCAATACGGAATCTTTATACGCCGCATGCAGCCTCAGCCATTCATGGGCATTCTTGAACTTTTTTTGATTCCTGAATAACTCCGACAAATGACCTGTGGATTCCCTGAGGTTCAAAAGGTCTTTCCTTTCCAAGTGTATCCGATAAGCTCTTTCAAAATAAGCAATGGCATCATTCTGTTTTCCGGCCACAGTAGCATTTTTACCCAGGTTCATGAGGCACATTCCCAGCCCATATAAATTATTTGTTTCTTCGAAAATTTTTCGGGCCTCATTCAATTCCTTTTCCGATTCCGACAGCAACCCTTTGTCGGTATAAATTCCGGCAATGGATGTCATGGTCATGGCCGTATGAAATTTTCTTCTTTCCTGGATGAAAATCCGACGGGCTTCCTTGAAATATATGAGGGCACTATCGATATTTCCAAATGACCCGGTCATGTTAGCCATTCCGAATTAGGATATTCCAAGCAGGGAGGAAGCCTCGGCATGACTTAGAGCCAGATGATTGGAGGCCCGATACGCTTCAAGTGCTTTTTGGTTTTTGCCCAGACCCATATAGGCATTGCCCAAGCTATTCCACATGTTGGCAACACCCCTTAAATAATTATTTTCTTCAAAAATTTTCCGGCAGGCCTCAAAATAAAATATGGAACTGTCGAAATTGGCTTTTCCGTTATGGCCGCTTCCGATTAATCCCAGAGCTTCAGCCTTCAGCCGCCAGCCCGGATATTGCTTCAGGGCAGTAAGTACTTTCCTTCCAAAAAACAGGGCCGAGTCGGGTTGGTTGGGAAGTATTTCATAACCCCAGGTTAACAAGCGGCTGAACTTTAAGGAATCGTACCCGGGTTTTAAAGCCCAGCCAAGACTGTCACTGCTAATCCCCGCTAAAAGGGCAGGGCCGGTGATTAGCAGTTGGAAAAAAATTAATACCTTGAGAAGGGATTTCATCAGACTGCAAGAAAGTAAAAAATTTATTTCAAAATACACGACATAGAACCTTAATCGATTTAACCCTAGCATAAAGGTGGGTACAGAAGGATATAAAAAAATACAGGGCGAGGACATTACATTTTTCGCTGATCTCCTGGGCAAAGAAAACCTGATTTCTTCCGGTAAAGATCTTTCGGTTTTTGGCAGCGATGAAACCGAAGACCTTTGCTTTCCTCCCGAATTGGTTCTTTTTCCCGAAACTGCTGAGCAAATTGCGAAGATTATGGCCTATTGCAACAGGGAAGCAATTCCCGTTACCCCCAGGGGGGCAGGAACGGGTCTGAGTGGCGGAGCCCTGCCGGTTTTTGGCGGCGTGGTTCTTTCAATAAAAAGATTGAACCGTATTCTGGATATTGACCTCAGAAATCTTCAGGTTACTGTGGAGCCGGGGGTCATAACCCAGGTATTACAGGATGCCGTTGCAGAAAAGGGTTTATACTACCCTCCCGACCCTGCTTCAAGGGGAAGTTGTTTTATTGGAGGAAATGTTGCCGAAAATTCCGGGGGGCCGCATGCCCTGAAATACGGGGTTACCAAGGATTATGTTTTGAACCTGGAGGTGGTTCTACCGGATGGAACCCTTATTTGGACCGGTGCCAATGTTTTGAAAAATTCAACAGGGTTTAACCTTACTCAGTTATTTGTGGGAAGCGAAGGTACCCTGGGTATTATCACTAAAATTGTTTTACGCTTAATTCCTCAACCCGGTCCCAACGTGGTAATGCTGGTCCCTTTTCGTTCGGCTGAAAAAGCCTGCGAGGCCGTATCTGCCGTTTTTCGAAAAGGTATCACTCCTTCAGCTCTTGAGTTTATGGAGCGCGACGCCATTGATTTTACCTTGAAATTTGTGGATGATGTTAACCTTCCTGTCGACCCGGATGTCAGGGCCCATCTTCTGGTTGAGATTGAAGGAAAAACCCCTGAAGCTATATTTGAAGAGGCCGATGAGGTAAGGAAAGTAATGGAAGCGTTTGAAGCCGGAGAAATTTTGTTCGCCGATACCGATGAACAAAAAGCCTCGCTGTGGAAATTGCGCAGACGGGTAGGTGAGGCGGTAAAAAGTCATTCGGTATATAAAGAAGAAGATACCGTTGTGCCCAGGGCCGAACTTCCTGCCTTGCTCAAAGGGGTAAAGGAAATTGGAAGCAAATACGGATTTCAATCGGTATGTTACGGCCATGCGGGCGACGGTAATCTGCATGTGAATATTCTGAAAGGAAATCTTTCTGA
The DNA here is from genome assembly GCA_937924855.1 of uncultured Bacteroidota bacterium. GTDB lineage: Bacteria > Bacteroidota > Bacteroidia > JADZBD01 > JADZBD01 > JADZBD01. Next base: position 4,311 of record CALEYQ010000057.1, read on the forward strand.
TGAAGTATGGGAACGCGATATTCCTCTGGCCATACGCCAAATTTTTAAGCTATGTGTCTCCCTCGGCGGAACCTTGTCCGGCGAACACGGTATTGGATGGGTGCAGAAGGGTTTTATGGATATTGCCTTTTCCGAAAGAATGATCGACCTCCAAAAAGAGATTAAAAAGGTGTTCGATCCTAAAGGCATTCTGAACCCCGGTAAACTATTTGAATAGTCATGACATTCTTCCAGATATCACTTATCCTCATTTCCCATTTTTTTGCCGATTTTATTTTTCAAAACGACCGGATGGCGCTTGGAAAAAGCAAAAGCCTGAAATGGTTAAGCCTGCATGTATTGGTTTATACCGGAGTTCTTTTCCTGGGAACCGGCATTCTGTTTTTCCGCGAACCCTATATGTGGATTTGTTTTGGCGTGGTGAACGGAATGCTCCATTGGGTGGTGGATTTTTTTACGAGCCGGCTCAATGCACGCCTCTGGAATTATGAGTCTAAACATTGGTTTTTTGTGGGCATAGGCTTCGACCAGCTACTCCACGGGCTTTGCTTGTTTGGCTCTGTGGAATTGTTGCGTTTTTATAATGTTTGAGTATTATCTTTACCACCCCAAAAGGGTCTGGCAATTATGAAGTTTGTTTTCGGTTTTTTGATTCTCCCCTTTTCTCTTCTTGCCTCCCAGAAAGATACTGTTCCTTCGCGCGATTATTTAACACCTACCCATCAAAAGGTAAAAAAGGAATATCCCCGAAAGTTCAATGATGTGGCACGATACCTCGGGGGTCGTCAACCGGAAAAGGGATGTGTTTTGGCCGATGAACTGATTAATAATCCTTCCTGGAAACTTTATTCCGATACCGCCGAGGTAAACTGGAAAAAGTATTACGATGAGCGGATTGTGGTTTTGCGGGAATGGGCCTATGATGAAATGGGTGAAATTAATGCTAAACGATTTAAGTTTTTTTATCCATTCTCAGGTCCTGATGTGTTGCATGGTAATATGTTTTTCAGAAATGCTGACACAACGGTTATGATTGGGTTGGAACCGGTGGGAACCGTACCCTTTTTAACCACCATGAGCGATGATAGTGTGGCAAGGTATATTCGTAAAATCAACGGTTCTCTTCATGCCGTTTTGAATTATTCTTTTTTCCGTACGCTTTCGATGCGAACCGATTTTAAAGACGATCAGCTTGATGGAACGGTTCCACTTCTCATGTTGCTTTTGGAAAGAACCAGAAACCGGGTGCTTGATGTGCGTGCCGCCGAGATTGATAAAAACGGGAATCTTGTCGTAGGAAAGGAGCTGGAGGATAAAAAGAAAAAGAGAATTCCGGGCGTGGAAATTACCTATTGCTTTGAGGATTCAACCCACGAAGCCAAGCTATACTATTTTGCCGTGGATATCAGCGATCAGGGCTTATATTATAAAACCCCTGAATTCAGAACTTTTATGAATAAAATGGGCGAGGTTTGCACCATGGTGAAAAGTGCATCTTACCTTATGCATCGGGAGACTTTTTCGGTAATCCGGAAAATTATTTTAGAGCGCAGCCGCCTTGTCCTGCAGGATGATTCCGGTATTCCCCATTATTATTTTGTAAAGGCCGGATGGACATATAATCTTTACGGTGCCTACAAAGGCGTAATTCCGCTTTTTTCAAGCCGATTCCAGTATATGCTGGATAAATCCTATAAAACGGATTTGCACCTGGTAAAACCAATTTCATTTGGAATCGGATATATGTATCACCCGGGAACTTCTAACTGGGTTTTATACAGGAAACCCTGAGGTCTGATTTTTGCGGTTAAAATTCGATGGCCAAAATCAGAATGTCGTCGGTTTGTTCCAAATCTCCCTTCCAATCCCGGAGTTTTTTTTCGAGAAACTTCTTTCGATCTGACAGGTTCTTTTTTTTAAGCTCCACCAATATGTTTCGAAACCGGGGATACTTTAGTTTTTTGCCTTCGGGTCCTCCGAATTGATCCGGAAAGCCGTCCGTAGATAGAACAATTAAATCACCGGGGGATAGACTTATTTCCCTTGTTGTAAAGGGAATGGGATGGGCTTGATGTGCCAAAGCCTGATTTTCGCCTTTATATTCAGTTATTTCTCCGTTTGGAAGATGATATAAAGTTTGGTTGGCAAGTGAATATTTAAGTTTGAAATTTTCAGGGTTGAAAGAAATAAAACTGAAATCCATTCCGTCTTTTCTTTCCTGCTGATCTATTTCAGGATTCAGGGTGTCGGAAATTCCTGCCCGTAACTCGTTTAGTACGGTTCCCGGATCAGAAATCTTTTTTTCACCCGTTATCGTGTTCAGGTGAGAGATTCCTAAAACACTTAATAAGCCACCCGGAACCCCATGGCCCGTACAATCTCCCACGGCAGCCATTAATACGTCTCCTGCATTTTTTATCCACAGGAAATCGCCACTTACGATATCCTTGGGTTTGAATAGTAATGTGGATTTGGGAAAAAGAGCTTTGATTTTTTCCTCCTTGGGAAGCATTCCGCCCTGAATAATGGCGGCGTAATTTAGGCTGTCTTTTATTTCTTTATTAAGGACAGAAAGCTCACGGTTAATTTGCTTCAGCGTATCTTTTTCTTTCTCGCTGGTGGTTAGAGAAATAAATGTTTCCCGGTTTTTTATCTCGGTTACTGATTTGTCATTGAGGACTTTTTTCTCTGAAATCCTGAATTGGTTCATGGCCTCAAATGCCAATTTGAAATTCCCCTTTGCGCTATACAACTCAGCTTTTAGTTCATGTATTTTACATAAATGTGTTTCGTTTTTATTTTTACGGGAAATTTTAAAGCAACGATCCAAATTGCTTTTTGCCTTTGCATATTTTTTTTGCTTAATGAGGGTTTTGCAAAGATGAATTTCGCTGTTGGTTGCGCCAAAACTGTTCTTTGCCTTTTTGAAATTTTTTATACTCTCCTGATAGGCAAGTTCCGACTTTTTATATTCTCCAAGTTCATAATAAGTTGAACCGAGATTATTCAGGAATGTGCCCAGGAGAATATTTCCACCCAGTTTTCGTAGGGTAGGCTCTGCTTTCTTCAACACTTTAAGGGATTCCCGAAATTTATTTTCCGCTCTTAAAATTCCTGATAAATTGATAAGTTGGCTGCCTAAATTAATTTCGGGCCCGGTTTTTTCGAATATTTTGCATGACTTTTCACAATAAAAACGGGCATTTTTATTGTCCTCAATTCCTGAATAAATAGATGCGAGGAGTGCGTATATCAAGGCGAGATTCCTTTCGTTCCCTTTTATTTTTCGCTGGTAGGGACTTGTTATTTCCAGGGCATTTTTGAAATCTCCTATTCTCAGATAGGTCCATCCCAGGAGAACAACGTGGTCAGTATACTCGTCTGATCCAACTTTTTCAGAAAGGAAATCAAGTGCCTTATTAGCGTATCGGAAGGAATTGGGATAATCGGAAAGATAATAAAAGCACCAGCCAATCCCCTTCCACAACCTGGGTAATAGCTCGGGGTGCTTATTCCTTACTTTGTTCTCAAGCAATAGCCCATCCCTAACGCCTTTTTGGGGATTTGAAAAGCGATTTTCAAAAATCTCAGTAACCTTTAATGTTACTTCCGCATCCCCGGCCATCTTATGGGTTGAATTAATCTTTATTTAAAAACGGATATCGGTAATCGGTAGGGGGCACAAAGGTTTCTTTAATGGTTCTGGGACTAACCCAGCGCAATAAATTAATTTTAGCACCAGCTTTATCATTTGTTCCCGATCCCCTTGCACCTCCAAAGGGTTGTTGCCCTACAACAGCTCCCGTTGGTTTGTCGTTAATGTAGAAATTGCCTGCACTGTTTACCAGAGCCTTGGTAGCTTCGCTTATGGCATAACGGTCTTTGCTGAATATGGCACCGGTAAGGGCATAAATAGAAGTGCTGTCAACAAGCTTAAGGGTTTCTTTCCACTTTTTTTCCGGGTAAACATAAACAGAAAGCACGGGTCCAAAAAGCTCCTCACACATGGTTGTATATTTCGGATCTTTTGCCTGAATGATGGTAGGTTCAATAAAATACCCAACCGACTTGTTGCATTTTCCCCCCGCAATAACTTCTGCTTTTCTGTCTTTTTTTGCGGCGGCAATATATGCGGCGAGTTTATCGAACGAATTTTCGTCAATTACGGCATTAATAAAATTGCCGAAATCTTCCGTTCCACCCATCTTCATTGATTTGAGATCGGCAAGTACCAGTTTCTTTATTTCAGGCCAAAGGTTCGATGGAATGTATGCCCTGGAGGCAGCGGAACATTTTTGCCCCTGATATTCAAAGGCACCTCTTGAGATGGCCGTGGCAACTTCCTTTGGATCTGAACTGGGATGCACCATGATAAAATCTTTCCCGCCTGTTTCGCCCACAATGCGTGGATAAGATTTGAATTTATGAATGTTGTTTCCAATGGTTTTCCAAATGGACTGAAATACGGAAGTAGACCCGGTAAAATGAATCCCTGCAAAATCAGGATGTGAAAAAATTACATCTGCCGCATCAGGCCCCGATGGATAAATTAAATTAATTACTCCGGGAGGAACTCCGGCTTCGTTAAAAATTTCCATAAGAACCGCAGCGGAATAAACCTGGGTGTTTGAAGGTTTCCACACTACCACATTGCCCATCATGGCACAAGAGCTGGGAAGGTTGCCCGCAATAGCTGTAAAATTGAATGGGGTTAAAGCATAAATAAATCCTTCCAGTGGCCTCCATTCCAAACGGTTCCATATGCCGGGAGCCGACTTTGGTTGGTCGGCATAAATCTCGGTCATGTAAAACACGTTGAATCTTAGAAAGTCAATTATCTCACAGGCAGAATCAATTTCGGCCTGATAAGCATTTTTGCTCTGCCCGAGCATGGTAGCCGCATTTAATTTGGCCCGGTAGGGACCGGCAATTAACTCTGCAGCTTTTAAAAAAATGGATGCGCGCTGTTCCCAGGGAAGATTTTCCCAGTTCTTTTTTGCCTTTAAGGCTGCACGAATGGCTTCCGAAACATGCTTTTTGCTGGATTTGTGGAAATGTCCCAGGGTATGCTTGTGATCATGGGGTGGAGCCATGCGTGATTTAATTCCGGATCTCACTTCCTTTCCCCCGATATACATAGGAATATCAAGTTTTACGGAGCGAAGTTTTTTGAGCATCAAAGCCAATTCGGCTCTTTCAGAACTTCCGGGGGCATATGATTTTACCGGTTCATTTTGCGGGACGGGTACTTTATAAATTCCTTTAGGCATACGATTTTTTTTAAAGTATTAGGAAAATTCAATCAATGCGAAGATTTGTTTATTACCAGTTTTTTCGAGTTTGTTCCGCCACCTGTAAATGTAAAATTCAGGTAATAAAATCCGGGTTCCAAAAAACTAAGATCCAATGGTTCTGAAGCGACAATACGAAAAGTTTCAAAAATTTTTCTGCCTGTAGCATCAAAAATTTCCAGTTTGTTCGGGTGGGAACCGAAATAGGTGCTGAAATTTATTATTCCGTCACCCGGATTAGGAAATATCTGAAAGTCGGGGTCGGAAAGATATTGATGAACCGAAACGGTGGGAAGCGTGTAGAACACTACGTTGTTGGCATTGCCGGAGTTAGGAATTCCAATACTGTCACCATTGGCAGAAATGTCAATATCGGCCGGTGAAGATAATCCACTCATGACATTAACGGGAGCCTGCGAAAACCCGGGGTCGAAACGCATCAGGGAATTATTACTCCAGGCCGTAACATACCAATTTCCGGAGGCATCCCGGGTAATTCCATCAAGGTTATTCAGGGTGGTGTTGGTTAGGGTAGTTATGGTGCTGTCGGAAAGTGCCATGGCCTGAATGGGTGCGGCGGTTCCCCAGGTAACAAATACACAGCGATTTCCGGGTCCGTCATAAATTATCCCATTGGGTGTTTTGGCCATGCCGCTGACCATGATGTTCGCGGTTTGGGTGCTTGTGTTTACCCGGTAAATTCTTTTGGCGGTAAAGTCGGTAACAAATAAAAAGTTATTTCCATCACTGGTAATGCCATTTAAAAAGGTGGCTCCCAGGTTCAGATTGAAAACCAGATTGCCGGTATTAATGTTATAACCTCTAACCGATGAACCGGAACATGCATATATTACATTTCCAAGAATTTCAAGTCCGTGCGGACCCGCAGGTAATCCGGAGGCGAAAGGAAGCATTATTCCGGAGAGTGAGGAGTAAATGTGAATCTGGCCGGAATTTTTTTGACCCACAAACCACCGGTTTCCGGAGGCATCGTATTCAACGCTTTCGGGACCGCTGAAAACCTGTGAAAAAACCGCCACAGGAATAAGAAAAAGAAGAAGCAGGATTTTTTTATTCCCCATGCGAGTTTAGTTTTAAGGCTTTGATTCGTTTTAACGGACCCGGACAAACAGATTCATGGCAGGAAATGCAGGATCTGACAATGGTTGAATAGGCTTCTTTTCTGTCGGAAATTTTAGCTGTATAAAGTTTTTCCCAGGTGTTTAAATGGTATTTGGCCAAACCCTCAAAAGCCTCCTGCCTGATTTCAGGATCGGTGCGTTTGGCAATGGGCATTTTGTTGAATTCCGGGGGAAAAGCGGGTAGCCGGCGTAAGTCGTTTTCAAGGCAAAATTTCAGCGAATCGCAATGGGTGGTCATCTTGCGCATTAAAACGGCAAGTTCGCTGGAAGGAACCGCGATTTTATTTTCCGAAGCTTTGTTTTCCCGACAGGAAAAAAATAAAATCAGGAAAAGAAGAATAAAAAAAACGATTACAAGCCTATTCATTTTTAATGGCAACTCCATGGGCTTCAAAAGAAACTTTTATCTCAGGCTCTGTAATTTTCTCAATTTCCTCTTTGGGCTTTCCGGCATCTTCGGCATAATGTTTTAGCTCTTCAACCGAAGTGGTGTCGTTGTAGGCAAAACCTTCAATTATTACCTGTTTTCCGGCAATGTCCATAGGAACAAAAAATCCATAATCTTTAAAAGTTACCCGAATGGTTTGGTTGTTTCCGGCATCCAGGGTCATCCAGCATCCTTTTTTCTGGCAAACTTCCAGAACTTTCCCGCTTACCCTTCCTGTTTTTTTTCCTTCAGTGCCGATATCGGAAATAAACCCGGCAATTTCTCCGGCATTATCCACTGCGATGCTATCGCCAAAACGGCTGTAGGGGTCAGGTAAATTTTCAGTTTTGTTTCCGCAGGAAATTATTAGAAAAAGGGATGGGATAAAAAGCAGGTATTTCATTGGAGTTTATTTTGTGCAAAGGTACAAATTATCCCTTCAGGCATCTCCGAATTTTCGGCGGTAATGCTTTAACGACAAGCTGATTAAGATGAAGCCGGCCACTGTCGGGGATAACCAGTTAAGCAGGGGATGGGGAAACAAATTTTGAATGACCAGAAAAGCGGTGGTTGCGGCGATAAAGGAAATATACATCCGGCCCAGATGGGTATAAAACCAATTCATTTTTTCTTTGTTAAAATCGTCCTTTTTGAAAAAGGCTGCTTTCAAGTCTTTGAAGACCAGTGAAAAAAACAGGGTTCCAAAGACCAGCGAAACGATTGAAAAAACCCGTTCACCGCGAATTAAAAGCAGGGTTCCCCAAATCAATAGGGTAAAAGAAACAAGCCCGCCCGACACATAAAATATTTTGTCAATTACCCGGTCGGGGAAGTTGCGAAACCTGGCCATTCTGGATCCGGTAAATGCCATATACAGCCCGAAAATTCCAAAAAAGGTTATGATCAGGCTACCCAGGTAAGCTCCGGTGGGAACCAGAATAAACCAGGATGCCAGATAGATTTTTCCCGCCTGGCGGTGCAACCGACCTCCTTTTTTCAGGACTATCTGAAGAATTCCAATAATTAATACAAGGGTGCCGGCACCGGCGTGAAGCCAGTATATCAGGGTTCTAACATCAGGGTTCATGGTGCGAATTTTAAAGCATAAAATCCTTTTAGCAGGAGTTGGTCAAAGTCTTCTTTTTTGTTGCCAAGGAATATTATGAAAAGATCGGCCTGATTCTCTTTATGGAGCACCATAAATAAGGCAAACTGGTATCCTTTGCTGAATTCAGAATTCACGGGTAAAAATACACTGGCACCAAAATCAGCATTGAATTCCTGTTTTACTGCATTTTTAGGAAATGGTACTAGTTCAGGAAGCATGCCGCTGTTGGGGTCGATCTGAGAAATGTTCAGCAAGGTGGCAATCGCAGAATTCTTATGGTAGGTATTGGGATTTAACAAAGTTATGCCGGGGTCGTTCAGCGATTTTTCATATTCTTTGATAAATTCTTTTAATGGCCACACGCTGAATCTGATTTCGAAATCACGGGTCTGGTGTTTTAAAGCGTATTGATAATACAAATCAGGATTTTGAATGGGAGGTGTGTATATAAAGGAATCGGGGGGAGAAAAGGCCAGGGAATTTTGAAGACAAATTTTAACAAACTCCATTTCGGTCCCGGGTTGCGCACGGAAGGGCAGATAAATATTGAACAACAGAATACCAAAAAGAATACGGTATTTCATAATGCAGGATCGTTAAATGAAAAAATTACCTTGCCACCCAAAATCATAAGCTTCAAGGTACGGAAAGCCGGACAAAAAGTAATCGGGGATGTTAAATTTATTTTCGTTTTTTTATTCATAAACAGCCTCGGGGGAATCCTGAAAAATGGCAAAGAAAAGCGCCAGCATTAAAAGCAAAAATGAAAGAGAAAATGTGCCAATCCCAAACCAGCGAGTTTCGGGCCTGATAAAAGATTGTGAGGGGTTGTCGGGATTGAAAAACACAACCGGATTTTCCGGGATTTTTTTCATGATTTTCTTTGCCAGTCCGGGAGTGTAACTTCTTTCTCCGCCTTCCAGTTCCATGGCATGAAAGGCATTTCCGGTATGTTGCTCTCCTTCAAAATCAAAAGTGTATTTTATCCGTAAAGCCAAACCACCCGGACCTTCCCCGGTGGCCATTTTTGGGGTATAAGTTTCGGAAGAAATTAATTTTCCCCGGGTTGAACGCCAGTTTTTTACTCTGTTGTAAAGTCGCAGAGATCGAAATGAAATAAGAAAGCCCACCAGGGAAATAACCATCAAAAAAATGAGCGACAGGATTTTCATTACCAACTAAATTTAAGTACTTAATTTTGTTCGCGAAAGCGTTTTTTGGACTAATTTTCATTTTTTAGTAAATGTATGCTTGGATTAAAACTTGAAACAGATCCCCGCTGGGTTGATCTTGTTGAGACAGATATAAGCGAAATACTTACCGATCACGCCTGGTGCGAACAGAAAGCCGCATCCAATGCCATCAGTATTGTGGTGGGTTGGCCCGAACACGGCGGCCTTGTGGAGGAGCTTATTGCAATAGCCCGGGAAGAACTTGAACATTTTGGACGGGTTCATACGCTTATTCTTAATCGGAACCTTGTGCTCGGCCGGGAACGAAAAGACCATTACGTAAATCAGCTCCTTACCTTTTTGAAAAAGGATGGGAACCGTGATGAGAAACTTGCCGATCGGCTGCTGTTTGCCGCAATGATTGAAGCCCGTAGTTGTGAACGCTTCAGGGTGTTATCGGAGCATATTAAGGATTCCGAACTGGCTTCCTTTTATCGTGAATTGATGGAAAGCGAAGCCCAGCATTATACGCTGTTCCTTCGCCTCGCTAATAAATATGCCCCGCAGGATTTTAATGTTGATGCACGCTGGAAAGCCTGGCTCGATTTTGAAGGGTCGCTGATAAAGAATTACGGTACAAAAGGCCGGATTCACGGCTGATTAATCCGGAATTTCTTTTTTTAATGCCAGTAAAAAAGACTTCAGGTTTTTAAGGGTTTGAATGACCTCTGCCGACTCAGTTACTTCTTTTTTTGAGTTTTTTAGTTTCTCCTTGGCACCGTCCAGGGTATATCCCTTTTCTTTTACCAAATGAAAAATCAAGCGAAAATTCTCAATGTCATCCCGGGTGAAAACCCGGTTCCCCTTTTTGTTTTTTGAGGGTTTAAGGATCTCAAACTCCTTTTCCCAGAACCGGATCAGAGAGGTGTTGACCTGAAACATCCCGGCCACTTCTCCAATGGAATAAAATAATTTCTCGGTGGGTTTTTCTTTCCAGGCCATTTATGCCACTAAAAGTAAACAATTACTTTTTTCTGGCCATAAGCAGGTTCGATGTCCCTTCGTGCCATTTATACCCTATCCCAAAGGGTAGGGGCTTTAGTTTCCGGGCCGCAGAATCCTGACTAAACGCCTCTTTGTAATCGGCCTGATATTCATTTTTGAAAAGGGAAATGGTGCCGGTGTATTTGCCGTAAAGGGTTATGTCCCAGATGCTTTTGTCGAAAAAGCTGTAAGGTATGCCTGAGTCGTCTTGCAATAATCCCTTGCTCTGGGCAAGAATCTGATCCCTGACTTCCGAAAAAAACTTGTTATGCATCAGATAGGAGGCCGATTTTAAATAGGTGTGAACCGTGCCTTTGGAAGAAATAAACTTTTTCAGCTCCAGATTGGTTTTTAGCATTCCCTCATTGCTCAGGTCGGCCCGGAAATAAATTACTTTTTGCTCGGGTGAAAGGGTATCCTTACGGAAGGTTATTTCCACCCCTTTGGGTTTCCCGGATTCCGAGTACTGTAAATTGCCTTCCGGGCTCAAGGATACTTTTTTTACCTCAATGATTTCATTTCCCCGCCGGGATAAAAACAATAACATGAGGGGAGTTGTGCCATTAACCTGCTCCCCCTGCAAATCCTTTTTCATGGCCACGGTCCTGAAAAAGGAGAAATTTAAAATGGCATACAGGGAATTATTTACCGATTGAAAGTACTTCCCCAGCGTATCCACTACATACTTTTCCGTGAAGGGAATTTCCCCTACCGGTTCCAAACCCACCATTATATACTCTTTTGCCTGGGGAAAAAATAAATTGGCATTGAGGATGTCCGGGCCGGAAAAAGGGTAATAAAGGGTCTTGATTTCTTTGTTCAGCGCATCGAGTTCCTGATCCCGCCATAAGCTGATTTTTGAAACCCGTGTGCTGTCGAATACTTTCCATCTTCCCTTGGCAATAGAAGCATATTTTTTCCATTCCGGACTTTCCCGGTAAGCGGGGTCAATGAGGGATTTGTCACGGGGAGGAAGGCCTGCCAGAAAAAGGGCAATATCGTCGGGAGTCCGGTCGAAGTTTCGGCGAACTTCGATTTTCGGAGGAGCTTCCTGCGTAAGGGTGTCGGCTTTTTTCGGGAGAATTGAGTCGGTGGTCTCTAGGGGAGGGGTAGTATCGCCACTGCCGCAGGAAAAAAGAAAGAGAACCGCCCCTGAGGCAATAATGTTCCGCAGGAAGCAGGAATAGGAAAAAGAAAACATGAATGTGGGCTGAAGAATTTTAGTGAGCCGGAGCTTCGTTATTAGTGGCAGACTTTTCTTCCTTTGGCTTATCGAGGTCGGAAATTAAAATCAGAAAAGTCATACCCAGAAATAATAAAACAAAAGGCATCCAGAAACTCATTGGTCCTTCTTTTTGGTTGTGATCGCTTCCCATATTACTTTTTTTGTGCGGTAAATATACGGTCTATTAAGTAAATAACAATACCTGCGGTAACGGTTAAAAGGCCGGTGGTCGATTCCTCGGGTTTAAGCTCAAAACCCTTATACAGGATCCAACCCGTAACCAGGATAAATATAATAGGGGGCAGGGGATAGCCCCAGGTTTTATATGGACGGGGAAGTTCGGGTTTCATTATCCGGAGGACAAAAAGGCCTGATACGGTCAAAAAAGTAAAAATGTTTATGGTAAATCCTATGTACATCAGGACTGATTCAAAGGTGCTGGTAAAAATAAGCACCAGGGAAATCAGGGATTGAAACAGTACGGCCAGCCATGGAATTCCATTTTTGTTCTTCAGGCTGAAAATTCGTAACAATCCGAGGTCTTCACCCATTACCATGGCAACGCGGGGTCCAACAAGCACCATTGAGCTAACCGATGAAACTAGCAGGATGGCAATAATGCCTCCAATTACTTTTCCGCCTACCTCCCCGAAAATATATCCGGCTGAAATATAACCTACTTCTTTCTGACCGGCCATTTCAGCAATGGGGGTGGTATAGAGGAAAATAAAATTCAGAAATACGTAAAGTGCCGTTACTACCAGGGTTCCACGAAAAAGGCTTTTGGGCAGGTTTTTTTGGGGGTTGTCGAGCTCCCCTGCAATGTAGGCCGCAGCATTCCAACCGGAATAAGAATAGGAAACCCAGTACAATCCAATGGCAAATGCCGGGGATAGCAACTGTTCAAAGGAGTCGGATTCGGGAAGAAAGGAAATGCCCGGAGCCGGGTTCCCAAAGAATCCGGCAATAATTATCGCAGTTATGAGAATAACTTTCAGAAAGGTGAACAGGTTTTGTACCAGGCTTCCGGTTTTCAGGCTTGAGGCATGAATAAGGGTCAGCAATAGAATAACGGCTGAGGCAATGATTTTTTCGTCGCCCCAGTTCATTACTTTCGAAGCATACCCTCCCAGGGCCATTGCTGCCAGGGCAACGGGTGCGGCAAACCCTACCGTAATGGATACAAATCCGCTCAGGAATCCAAGGGCCGGATGATAAATTTTTGAGAGGTAATGGTATTCGCTGCCGCTACGGGGAAAAGCAGCCCCGATTTCTCCATAAGAAAGAGCTCCGCAAAGGGCAACAAGCCCTCCCATTACCCAGAGCAAAAGAATGGTAAAGCCGGAGGTTATGTCAAGCACCTGAAATCCGAGGCTGGTAAAAACCCCGGTTCCAATCATGTTTGCAATTACCAGGGAGGTGGCGGTAGTAAGTGATATCTTCAACGCGAAATTTTTTGGCTTAAACTTTCATACCCATTACCAAAATGTCATCAACCTGATCATATCCTTGCTTCCATTCCCGAAAATTTTTCTCCAGAATGTTTTTTTGCTCGGCCATGGGAAGTGTCCAGTGATCGACCAGGAGTTTTTTGAAATTTCGCAACATGAATTTTTTCCCGTGCTTACCACCGAACTGGTCTGAGTACCCATCGGTGAACAGGTAAATACAATCGCCGTTTTGTAAATCCATTTCGTGACCCTGAAAGGTTTTTTCACGATCAATATATCCTCCGATGGTAAATTTATTGGCCGACAACTCAACCATTTTCCCATTGCGCACAAGGTATAGGGGCCGAAATGCTCCTGAATACTGAATTTTCATCTTGTCAAGGTGAATGGCTGCCAGGGCTATGTCCATCCCGTCGGTGGTGGATTCAAATCCTTTTTGATAAAGAGCCCTGTTTATTCCTGCATCCAGGGCTTTGAGGGCATTTTCAGGAGAAGTAACGTTTGCATCGCTTATGATCTGGTTCAGCAACTGAACGCAAATTAAGCTCATAAAAGCCCCGGGAACCCCATGACCCGTACAATCGGCCGAAGCAACAATAAATACATTTCCAATGCGATGAAACCAGTAAAAATCTCCGCTTACGATATCCCTGGGCGAATAATAAACGAAATGATCGGGAATGCTTTTTTGAATGATGGACTGATCGGGCAAAATGGCTCTCTGAATACGAAGCGCATATTTAATGCTGTCTGTTATGTCTTTGTTTTTTCGTTCAATGATGAGGTTGCTTTCGGCCAGTTTTTCGCTGGTGATTTTCTTGTTTTTGTAATTTGAGTAAAGAAGCATGGAAAGCGCCATTAAAACAACAAACACTATGGCTCCCCCAATCAGAAGGATTTTTTGCAACCCTAAACGAGCTTCCTGAGCCTGCAATTTTTCCTCCTGAACAGCGAGTTTTTGCTGTTGCATTTCAGACTCATACATGGCCTGCATTTCGGCAATTTTTTTGGTTGTGTTTTCGGTAAACAGAGAATCTTTTAAGCGAAGGTGTTTTTTTAAGTAATAAATAGATTTTTCCAAATTGCCCGACAACCTGTGTGCTTCGGCTCCTACCTCATAGGCATTCAGCATAAAATCTTTGGCGTCAATATCCTCAGCAGCTTTGATCCCCCTTTCAGCGTACTTAACGGATAAGTCGGTTCTTTTTAAATCCATGTAAACTTCAGCAATATTCATATTGGCACTTGCAATGCCTTTTTTTTCGCCGATTTCTTCTTTTATGGCCAGGGAACGGATATAAAATTCGAGGGCTTTTTCGGGAAATCCCTGTTCTATAAATACATTACCCATATTGTTCAGGGCATAACTCACTCCCCTGCGGTCCTTGATTTCTTCCCGCAATGCCAGCGCAATTTCAAAATAAACCATGGCTGAATCAAATACCTTGGTAAAGTAAAAGGAGTTCCCAATGTTGTTGTAAATATTGGCAACTATTCTCTTTTCCGGGATTACATCCCGGTAACTAAGGGCCCTCCTTAAAATTTTCAGGGCCATTTCTTCATTACGAAGTTTCTGATAAACAAATCCCACAGTGCCCAGGGCGTAACCGATCATGGCCGGATTGTTTTTTTCTTCGCCTATTTTCTGGGCATCCAGCGAAATTTTCAACGCCGACTCCAGGTTGGCCTGGGAAATATACACGGTGGCCTTACTGGAATAGGCTATAATCCTTAGCCATGGACTGTTTAATTTTTCGGCAAGTGCAACTTCCAGTTTGCAAAGGCTATCGGCATGTGCGGGATTTATGGTGGAGTATTCGGCAACCAGTTTCGAAAGCAGAACCACTTTGTCGGAGTCGCCTGCATTAACAAGCTTTCTTTCCAGTTCAGTAATTATAGGATTTTGGCCAAAACCATAGGACCACAAAAAAAATTGGCAAAGGAGGGCAAGACAAATCCCGGAATTCTTCATTCGAAATGTAAAGAAAGCAAAAAACCTTGGAATAAGTCTTTATTTAACCTTAACGGGAAGTGCCCCACCGAAAATTCCTGAGCCATCTAAAGCCTTGATATTCACCGGAATTCCTGAAGAGTAAATGCTGCTTCCGGAAACCTCCTTCAGGTTTATGGGCAGTGTTCCGTAAATGCTATATCCCCCCAATTCCTTCAGGTTTACATCCATGGTGCTGTTAACCAGGGTAACATTCATTGATCCGTCTGGATTTAGGACAGGGCCATTCAGGTAATGCCCGGATTTTCCGGCATATGCGGTTTTAACCGGGAAGATGTTTTGAAAAGCAATAATGCCCAGAAAAAGGGCGATGGCCGTTAAAACGGCCTTAGTGTAGTTGTCGGCTTGCATATATGTTTTTAGGGCAAACCGATCAATTTTAATGCCACCTGCTTACCTGAATTCTTTTATAACCGCTGAAATAACGGATAAAGCTTCACGGAGTTCACTTTCCGTAATCAAAAGGGGAGGGGCAAACCGGATGGTGTCGCCGTGCGTTGGTTTGGCCAGCAGTCCTTTCTCTTTGAGGGCAAGACATATTTCCCAGGCGGCATTTTTATTTTCATGAGAAATCACCAGGGCTCCCCAAAGGCCAAGGCTTCTTACTGTTTTTATCAGGTCTTTTCGGGAGTTTTTTATTTTTTCGAGTTCTTCCCCGAAAATTTTTCCGAGCCTGAAGGAATTTTGTATCAGGTCTTCTTCCTCCAGAACTTTTATAGATTCCATAGCTACGGCACAGGCTAAAGGATTACCTCCGTAGGTGCTTCCGTGCTGCCCGGGTTTAATCGTAAGCATAATTTCATCGTCTGCCAAAACCGCAGCAACCGGCAACATGCCACCGGAAAGGGCTTTTCCCAAAATAAGGATGTCGGGTCGTACATTTTCATAATCGCAGGCCAGCCGTTTTCCAACCCGGCCAAGTCCGCTTTGAATTTCATCGGCGATAAATAAAACATTATAACGGGAGCAAATCTCACGGCAGGTTTTCAGGTAACCTTCATCAGGAATAATTACACCGGCTTCTCCCTGAACGGGTTCAACCAGAAAACCGGCCACATCCTGATTTATGGATAACACCTTCTCAAGCGCCGCGGCATCATTGTAAGGAATACGGATTATCCCGGGGGTATAGGGTCCAAAACCTGTTCTTGATTCAGGATCGCCAGAAAGGGAAACAACGGTAATGGTGCGTCCGTGAAAATTCCCTTCACAACAAATAATTACAGCTTTGTTTTCAGGAATCCCCTTTTTTTCATAACCCCAGCGACGGGCAAGTTTAACGGCGGTTTCAACCCCTTCGGCACCGGTATTCATGGGCAATACTTTGTGGTATCCGAAGTATTCAGTGATAAAGCGGGCATACTCCCCGAGTTTATCGTTATAAAAGGCTCTTGATGTAAGTGTAATTTTTGCCGCCTGGTCGAAAAACACCTTCATGATCCGTGGATGGCAGTGTCCCTGATTAACGGCTGAATAGGCCGATAAAAAATCCATGTATTTTTTTCCTTCCGGATCCCACACATAAATGCCTTCGCCTCGTTCAATAACTACCGGAATGGGGTGGTAATTATGGGCACCGTATTTTTCTTCCAGGCTGA
Source organism: uncultured Bacteroidota bacterium (assembly GCA_937924855.1). Classification (GTDB taxonomy): domain Bacteria; phylum Bacteroidota; class Bacteroidia; order JADZBD01; family JADZBD01; genus JADZBD01. The sequence goes on from CALEYQ010000057.1 coordinate 20,780, forward strand.
TAGCTTCCCTGCTTGAAATGGCCTTCTTCATAAGAGTTTTCATAGAATGTAAAGGTACGAAAAAGGGCCCAAACAAAGAATTCAGATGGTTTGCATCCGGTCGAATTCTTCACGCGTTATGACCCAGTCTATTACCTCCTGCTCAAAATTAAAAGAACCGGGAATCAGTGTTTTTCTGCCCATATTCCTAAACCCTGCTTTTTCAAGAACGCGGTGCGGAGCCGGATTGGCTGCGTAGGGCATGCAACGCAATTTTTTCAGATGGAAATTTTTAAAATAAAAGGGTATAGATTTTCTGACAAATTCAGTTCCAATGCCTTTCTGCCGGCCATCGGTCTTCCATAAATGAAGGTGCATGGCTGCTTCATTACCAAAATCAATGGGATTGATGTTGGAATGGCCACAGGGAATGTTGTTCAGCCACCAGATAACACAATAGGCTTTTTTGTGTTCATAGGGGGATTGAATCTGCAACTCAAGGGTTTTTTTAAACTGATTTCGTTCGGGAAATAATTTCAAATCTATTCCCATACCGGTTAAAAATTCCGGACTGGCAGAATACCAGTAGTCAAGCAGGAGCTCAATCTCGGCAGGACTTATTTCCCTTACTTCAATCTTAAGGGGATTTTCCATCACCTATTTCTTTTTTCTTTTTTCGTTCTCAGCAATCAGCTTTTTCCAGTCTCCCTCTTCTCCGGTTTTTGTTTCCGATAAAGAGTCCAGTTCTTCCCTGCTTAAAGATATCCGCTGAATTTTTTTTCCGGTAAACTTTTCAATTTCCCCCATCAATGGTTTTTCCCCGGGCGAGCAAAAACTCAAGGCTTTTCCCCTTTTTGTTCCACGGCCTGTACGGCCAACCCGGTGCACATAAACGCGGGGATCGTCGGGGAGATCGTAATTAATAACCCAATCAATATCAGGGATGTCAATGCCCCGTGCACTTACATCCGTTGCCACCAGAATTTTTTCTTCACCTGATCGGAATTTTTTAAGATTAAAATTCCGGGTTTTTTGTTCCATACCTCCATGTAGTCCAACGCAGGGGAAGTTTTTTCCCATCAGAAATTTCTGAACCCTCTCCACTCTTACCTTGGTTCGTGCGAAAATCAGAATTTTTTCTCCGGGATGGGATTCGAGGAATTTCTGAAGCACAAATCTTTTTTCATCCATTTCCGCAAACAGAAGCGCATGGTCGATATTGGCATTTACCGGATCGCGGGGCGAAACACTGATACGAATCGGATTTCGCACAATATCATAAGCCAGTTTTTTAATTTTTGGATTCAGTGTTGCTGAAAAAAACAGGGTTTGCCGGCGGCTTTTCAGCATGGGTAAAACAGCTTTTATGTCTTTGTAAAATCCCATGTCCAGCATACGGTCCGCCTCATCGAGGATAAGAATTTCAGCTCTGTGCAACAGAAGATTGCCGCGGTTTATCAGGTCGAACATTCGACCGGGGGTTGAGATTAGGACATCTACCCCCAGGTTTAATTTTTCTATCTGACGCTCTATTCCTGCACCGCCGAAAATTCCCAGGAATGATAAGGGTGTATATCTTCCAAGGGCGATGAAAACCGATTCCAGTTGCTTTCCAAGTTCGCGGGTGGGAACCATAATCAGGCATTTTACTCCACTTCCTCTTTTTTTTCCATGGCTTTTATGGAGCATGTTTAAGACCGGAAGAGCAAATGCTGCGGTTTTCCCGGTTCCGGTTTGGGCAATGGCAAAAACATCTTCTCCCCGTAAAATGGGAGGAATGGCCCTGAATTGAATGTCGGTGGGTTTGACAAAGCCGGCCTCCTGAAGCCCCCTTTGAATTTCCGGGGAAAAGGGATAATCGATAAATTTCATACTTCAGTTTTTGCCGGTATTGTCCGGGTGTTATTAATTAGTGATAAAGCCAGCTGCAACGATTTCTCTGTTGCACCGGTGTTTTTTCTGACATATTCCGAGCCGATGAATCCGGCAATCTGTCTTAAAACCGGGTCTCGGGCAAGCCAGGAAAGCTTTTCAAAACCTTCTTTTGGCGTGTTCACTCCAAAGGCCCCGCCAAGGGTAATTAATTCTCCGGCCTCGGGAAATTTCCCGAAGGCAGGACCAAAAACCACCGGAATGCCATAGGCGGCAGGCTCCAGAATATTGTGGATACTCTTTCCAAATCCTCCGCCAATCCAGCAAAGGCTGCCGTAACGGTAAAGGAATGATAGTTTTCCTATGGTATCTATAATCATAACCCGGGATGCGGGATCAGTTTCTTTTTCTGATCCGGAATACAAAACAGGCGAAAATGTGCCAAATGTCCTTTTCAGTAAATCTATTCTGGCAGGGTTGACATCGTGTGGAGCCAAAATAATTTTCCAATCTGCAGCGTGGCTGTTAAGAAATTTCAGAATTATGGCATCGTCGGGTTCCCAAGCCGAACCTGCAACCAAAATTTTTTGGCCCTCAGAAAATTTCCGAATCTTATCATCTTCAAATGCCTGGCCGGCCACGGAACTAACACGGTCGAACCTCAGATCTCCGGTAATCTTTGAACTTACATTAATCGTTTTAAGCAGCAATTGAGATCTCTCATCCCGAACACCAATTTTAGAGAAAAAGCTCAGGGTTTTCCGGAACCCCTTTCCCCAGAATTTGAAAAAGGGTTGCCCGGAATGGAATACTCCACTGATAAGCAGCAGAGGAATTTTGTTTTTTGAGATTTCTCTCAAATGAAAATGCCAAAACTCATATTTTACAAATATTACCAGATCGGGTCTTAGAAATGAAACGGTCTTTGCAGCATTGCCGGGTGTGTCGAGGGGTAAATAAAAAACAAAATGCGCCTTTTCATAGTTCTTTCTAACTTCAAAGCCACTGGGTGAAAAAAAGGAAAGTGCAACGGTATAAGCTCCCTCATTAAAAAACTTCTCAATAAGGGGCCTTCCCTGCTCAAATTCCCCCAGCGATGCGCAATGAAACCATATCAGTTTTTTTGTAGGGTCTTTTCTTTGTGCGAATTCCGATAATCGGGAAAAGGTATTTTTCCTTCCCCGTATCCAAAGTCTTGCCTTTTCAGAGAAGAAGGAAGCAATAAAAATGCCGAACCGGTACACGTAAATTCCTGGAAGAAAGAAAAAAGACATCAGCGGCTAGTAGTAGTAGATATCTTTGGCGGTCTTCTTATACAAAGGAAGAATCCACCCGACACGAATTCCATGCAGCAGGTCAAGCCGTTTTGAATTATCTCTTTCCATTGTATCAAAATTATAACTGCGTGCGCTCCGGGTAAAGCCCTGATAGAATTCAAGCCCTGCAAAAAAGTTAATCATTTTGTTTTCCGAAATATACATGTATCCAACATATTCGGAAATTACATAACCCATGGTTAAGCGGTCATATCCTTTTTTATATTCTTTCTGAAGTTGGGGAGAGCGGTTCCCGATGTCTTCAATTCTGATTTTATGAGCCATACCGCCCAGGCCTATTTTTGCCACAATTCCTGAATTGGGATTTCCCTTGCCAATGGGGAATAGCCGCCCGAAATTTAAAGTCCATGTGCCCCCCCGTTCAAAAAGTCTCACATCGGCAAATTGACCGTTCTGGTCAATGATAAAGCCCTCATTCCCGCCGGCCTTTATGCTGTCGAGAATTCCTTTCTCTTTTATTTTGTTACTGAAAAGATAAGTAGCGGAACCTCCGATGATCCATTGGCTTTCCAGTTTAAAATCCAGTCCCAATCCAACCGATGCATTTGGTCCAAACCGCTTAGCCATATCAGCCCCGGGTAACTGAGCTCCCAGTCCAATATGAATAAGCGGGACGTAAATGGAGGTGTCTTTTATGCCCTGGGCCCATACCAAAGAGCCTGAAAAAAGAAGAGCAAAAAAGGTGGTAATTGAGCGTTTCATGCTTCGCTAAAGATACGGATTTTCAGGGTAAATGGGCATAAATGCAACGCAGAGAGCCCGTAATTATTGAGTAGTTTGGATAATTTCAGAAGATAATTTTTGACCCGTATTCCGTATATTCGCAGACATTTTTATCCCATGGAAAAAGTTGTCCCCAAAATTCAGATGGTAGATCTGAAAACCCAGTACAAAAAAATAAAACCCGAGGTAGATAAAGCAGTTCAGGAGGTAATAGACAGTGCCGCCTTTATTAATGGTCCTGCCGTAAAATCCTTTGCCGGTTCATTGCAGCAATATTTGGGGGTAAAACATGTAGTTCCCTGTGCGAACGGGACCGATGCTTTACAAATTGCCATGATGGCCCTCGACCTGAAGCCGGGCGATGAGGTTATTACGGCCAGTTTTACTTATGTGGCAACTGCCGAGGTGATTGCCTTGCTGAAGTTAACCCCGGTTCTGGTAGATGTTCATCCCGGAACTTTTAATATTGACCCTGCTGCCGTGGAGGCGGCCATTACCCCGAAAACAAAAGCCATTGTTCCGGTACACCTGTTTGGTCAGTGTGCCGATATGGAATCTCTTTTGGAAATTGCCGGGAAGCATAACCTGTATATTATTGAAGACACCGCCCAGGCTATTGGTGCTGATTACAAATTTTCAAATGGAAAAGTCCAAAAAGCGGGAACCATGGGAACCATTGGTTGTACTTCGTTTTTTCCTTCAAAAAATCTGGGATGCTACGGTGATGGGGGTGCTATTTTTACCCACGACGATGCGCTGGCATCGCGCATCCGTATGATTGCCAATCACGGTCAGAGTGTTCAATATGTTCACGATGAAATCGGATGCAATAGCCGTCTCGATTCCATCCAGGCCGCTATCCTCGACATAAAATTAAAATACCTTGATCAGTACGCTGCTGCACGAAATAAAGCGGCTGAATTTTACGACCACGAATTTGCCCAAATTCCGGAGTTGAAAATTCCGGAACGCTTTTCGGGTTCTAACCATGTTTTTCATCAATATACTTTACGGGTAACCAACGGCAAAAGAGATGATTTGAAAAAACATTTGGAAAGCCAGGGAATCCCCGCCATGATTTATTACCCCATTCCTTTGCATATGCAAAAAGCTTTTGCTTCCGACCGGTATAAGACCGGCGACTTTCCGGTTACGGAGCAATTGTGCAAGGAAGTTATTTCCCTTCCCATGCACACCGAACTCGATGCCGATACCTTAAACCTGATTTCAGGAGCCGTAAAATCGTTTTTTTAATTTAGCCCTCTATGAATATTGCCGTTATAGGAACCGGATATGTTGGATTGGTAACAGGAACCTGCCTCGCCGAGACCGGAAACATTGTAGTTTGTGTTGATATCGATGCAGAAAAAGTGCGTAAGATGAAAGCTGGAGAGGTTCCTATCTATGAGCCCCATCTCGGCAATCTGTTTCAACGAAACATAAAGGCATGCAGACTTTCCTTTACTACTTCCCTTGCCGACGCAGTTGAAAATGCCAAGGTTATTTTTTTGGCTCATCCCACTCCACCCGGAGAGGATGGCTCGGCTGATCTGAGTTATGTGCTCGGGGTAGCCGGCGATCTTGGGAAATTGATAAAGGACTATAAAGTTATTGTAGATAAAAGCACGGTGCCTGTTGGAACCGCTGAACTCGTGACGAAAGAAATTCAGAAAAATGCCAAGGTGGCTTTTGATGTTGTTTCCAATCCGGAATTTTTACGTGAAGGTTTTGCCGTAGACGATTTTATGAAACCCGACAGGGTGGTAGTTGGAACCGGCTCCGAAAAAGCAAAGGGAATCATGGAAGAGCTTTACCGGCCTTATGTCAGACAGGGGAATCCCATAATTTTCATGGATGAAAAATCTGCGGAGCTAACCAAATATGCTGCCAATGCTTTTCTTGCCACCAAAATCAGTTTCATGAATGAAATCGCCAATTTATGTGAATTGCTGGGTGCCGATGTTGACATGGTGCGAATTGGTATCGGAAGTGACGACCGGATTGGAAAGCGGTTTTTGTTTCCGGGAATCGGTTACGGAGGTTCCTGTTTTCCAAAGGATGTGCAGGCACTCTCACTTTCTTCCAAAAAAGCAGGCTACGATTTTAAAATACTTTCTGCCGTGATGGCGGTGAATGAAATTCAGAAAACTATTCTGTTGCCACGAATTTTTGAACGATTTGGTCCGGATTTGAAAGGAAAGACCTTCGCAGTCTGGGGGCTTGCTTTTAAACCCGATACCGATGACATTCGGGAGGCTCCTGCACTTTACATCATTAAAGAACTTCAAAAAGCGGGTGCAGAAATAAAAGCCTACGATCCGGAGGCGATGGACAATGTAAAAAAGGTAACCACCGGAGTTGGTTTTTCTTCCGACCCGTATGATGCTGTAGACGGAGCCGATGCCCTGATTATTTGTACGGAATGGAGCTTATTCAGGACACCCGACTTTAAGCGGATTAAATCCCTCCTCAAAAGTCCGGTTATCTTCGACGGAAGAAATCTGTATCCGGTAGATAAAATGCGCGAAGCGGGGTTTGATTATTCCAGTATTGGTCGCCCCTGATCCCGAAGACTGTAAATTGAAAGTGTTCCGTCTTTTCTTACAGAAATCAGTACCGGATTTCCATTTTTATATAGGTCGGAAATAGCAAATGGGGTGGAGCCCTGAAAGGGAAATCCTCCCACCGGAAAGCCTTTGGCATCGAGTAAATATATTTCTTCCGAACCCCTGCAGGTAAAGCCCAGGTATTTTTTTCCGGCTCCTAATTGATAAACTTCCGGCCTTGAGGTAATGTATGTTTTGGGCTGAAAAGTGAAAACCTGTTTTCCGTCTCTTTCAAAAACAGAAACTTCGTTTTTCCGGTAAAAAATAAAATCATTAAGGCCGTCGCCGGTGATGTCTTCAAAGGAAAAGCCGGAATAGGTTCCGGTGTTGTTTGTCTTAATAGTTTCCCGGTTCCCACCAAGCCGGATACGGGAGATTTCTCCGGAGGAATCGGCGCAGAAGATGGAAAATTCCCTGATGTCTTTGCCCCACTCAACTACGGGCCGGAAATGCATTTTTTCAAACGCTTCCTTCACTTTTAACTCGGTTTCACCCCGCCGGTTCATAACATAAATTTTCCCGGATTTGTCAACAGCTATAAGGTAGTCCTTACCCCCTGACCTGAAATGAAAGGGGGGCGTATGTAACTCGGATTCCATGACCGGCTGTGTCCATTTTGAAGCTGTTTCTCCCTTTACGGTAAGGTTCACTATTTTTCGGTCTGCGGTTCCAAATAAAATCCTGTAATCTCTGGAATTGTCATAATCATATACGGCCATTGGACTTATGGCGGGGGATTTTAATTTTTTTGGGAATCCTTCTACATATTTTCCATTTCGGTCAATCAGGTGGAGGTAATGGGGAGTAAGCAGAAGGTATTGCAGCTTATTATTGCGGTAGGCATCCACCTGAACCGGATTACCCATAATAGGACTTTCAAGATCCTTTTTCCACAAAATTTTTCCGGTGCCGGAAATAAGATAAAGACTTGCATTGGCATCCTGTACAAGAATTTCACGACCGCCGTTCAGGTGATTTTCCATTACCCAGGGCCGACTCAGAACCAAAGTGTCGAGTTTGGTTTCCCAAAGGGTGGTACTTTCCTTTTTTTCGGATGGATTATGACGAAGGAATAAATGGGTATAAAACAGAGCATTTTCAAGAGAAAGCTGCAGGGAAACCCCGTCATGTTTTTTTATTATTTCACTGAAACCACTGAAAACTTTTCCGAATTCCTCATTGAGGAAGTTCAATATGTAGTCGTTCGACCTGGAGGGAGCCGAAAACAGGAAAATGTTGGAAGTTGAACTTAAGTGACCCTTGTAGAAATCTTTAAATCCGGAAGTGTTAAGCAGCCGGTTGCCTGATTCCATGTCGGTGATAAATTGTTTCAGCAATTCGGGCGAGGGACCGTAAACCAGATATTCGCCTGTGAAAAAATACCATGGAATTTCTCCGGCTGAAAAAGCTTGTCCCCTGAAGATTCCCGGAACATCTCCCAGGGCGGATTTCTGGATTGTATAATTCAGGTGAGCCAGACTGTCGGGAAGAGATTTTTTTAATTTCCGGGCGGCTCTTTCCGCGATACTCAGACTTTCCTTCATTAAATCGGGATCATTTGCATGCAATACCACAAAGCGGCTGGATGACCTTTCCTCTCTTCCTGATATTCCCGTGCAGATTTCATTGCCAAGCCAGGATTCAAAGAGGTCCTCGGGATTTAAGTTCAGGGAATCTCTGCACCAGCTGTAAAAGGATGTAAGCGGTGATTGAATTTTGGCCGGGCTAAGCGCTTCGAAACCCTTTTCCCGAAAGGATGCAGGATCGGAAAATCCCATCCAGATAAAGCTGTGAACGGAAGCCGGAAGCAATTTTATACCTTCGGGTTGAATGGGTTTTTGGCCCTGAAATGCAAACAGAGGATGATTTTTGGATTCCGGCAATGCCGTAAATCCTGTGAATGAAAGATAATTGGGTTTTATCTCGAGATCAAGGGCCGCAGCCATTTTGTCTGATCTCAGACTTTCCAGTCCGTTTTTTGATGGCGGATTCAGAATTTTATTAAGCAAGGTCGAAAGCGAAACATTGGAAAAATAGAAAGTCCCATCGGATCTGGAACTTTTGGTTTGGGCAATTTTTACAAACATAGAATCCTGCGTGATTCCTTTGTTGCTCATTTTTGTCTCCAGGCTGCTCAGAACCAGCCCACGGTGAAAACTTCCTATCCAAACCCCTTCGTTGTGTGCGTAAAAAAAAGAACGGGCTGTATTTCCCAGGTGTACATTTTTTATGGGAATATTCCAAGAGGAAATGAAATCAGGTTCGCCTTTACTGCCGAAATTCTCCAGTAATTTTTCAGGATCATTAATAAAACCTATTTCGGTAAATGAACTCAGAAAAAGGGGTTCGGTCAATGAATCTCCCATTGGAATCAGAGAAACAAATAACTGATTCCTGGAAAAAATATCTCTTAAGGAATGATTCTCCTCGGCCAGACTGTCCAGGACCTTCAAGTCGCCCGCCAAGGATGAAAAAAATGGAGTTTCTCTCAGGTTGTTCCAGATTAGACTGATATCAGATAGCTTACGGTGTGCTTCCTTTAAATTTGAAGTCTCGATAATCAGGCTGGCATCCGCCGGAATATAATCCAGGGCAGAATCAACTTTGTATTTTGCTTTCTGATAATAAAGGAAGAAAAATACCAGAATTCCGGTCATGGAGATTAGGGCCAGGGAAACCAGAATTTTTTTTGCCATGTGTTAGATGCCCATAGGTTAAAGCAAATTTAAGTTGCCTGTGTGGGTAGGGGGGGAGAAAACAAGGTAGTTATTAAAGCCCTGCTGTGAATAAGGCTTAAAATTCCAGCGACAACTGTTCGGGAAGGAGGCGGAACGACATACGGTGGTGTTTGCAGGGTCCGTGTTTACGGATGGCGTTTCGGTGGAAAGCCGTAGGGTATCCTGCGTTCTTATCCCAGCCATAATGTGGAAATTCCAGGTGTATTTTTTCCATGAAATCGTCGCGGTAAGTTTTTGCGAGAATGCTGGCAGCGGCTATGCTGGCGTATTTCCCATCGCCCTTAATGATGCAGCTGTGTGGAATTTTTTTGAATCCGGGAAAACGGTTGCCATCAATAAGAATATGCTGGGGATCCTGATTTAGTCCGGAAAGGGCTTCCTGCATGGCTTTCATCGATGCCCGCAATATGTTAATGCGGTCAATCTCTTCGGGATCAATCATAAAAACCGACCACGAAATGGCAAGTCTTTCGATTTCGCCACGCAGGAAATTCCGCTTCGATTTGCTGAGTTTTTTTGAGTCGTCGATGCCATCCAGTGAAAATTCCGGCGGCAGAATTACTGCGGCAGCTACTACAGGCCCGGCCAGACAACCTCTGCCGGCCTCATCGCATCCGGCTTCAATTAAGCCCTGGTGGAGGTAGGGTAGTAGTTTCTTCAGGGGCATGACTTTAGGATGGATTGCCAGACTTTTTCGGCGGTTTTTTCCCAGGAAAATTGTTCTTTTCTCAGCTTCCCTTTTTGAATCAGCAGGGTCCTGAGATTTTCATCCGAAGAAATCCGGATCATGGATTCGGTTATTGAATCAACCGAATAAGGGTTGGCATAGAGGGCCGCATCGCCGGCTACTTCCGGAAGCGAGGTAACATTACCGGTGATTATAGGCGTTTCGCAATTCATGGCTTCAATTAAAGGAATTCCGAAGCCTTCAAAATAAGGAACATAAACGAGAGAGAAAGCGGCACCGTAAAGTTCATTTAAGGTTTGATCGTTTACCCTTCCGGTAAAGATTAAATCCTCTCTGTATTTTAGTTTTCCGGCAATGCTTTCGTATTCAGCGGCCCAACCCATTTTTTCTCCGGCAATAACAAACCGGATATGGATGCCTGTTGTTTCCCGGAATTTCTCATAAGCCAATAACATTCGTGGAATGTTTTTCCGGGGATGAAGTGATCCTACATATAAAAAATAGGGTTTGCCCCCCGAATACTTCCGGCGGGTTTCTTCTTTCATGGAAAATGTGGCAGGACGGAAATTTTCTTTGCTTCCGTTATACACCACATCAATCTGCTCTTCCCTGATTCCGTATTTTTCCATGATGGTCTTACGACTGTATTCTGAAACGGTTATTACCCTTTTCCCTTTTAGCGCATACCGGGGAAAAAAACGACGGTAATACCTCCGTGCAGCCGGCGGCAGGTGATCGGGAAAATATTCGAAATTGAGGTCGTGAATAACCGGTAGCGAAGGTACCCGGGTTCGAAGGGAAAGAAAACCGTCGGGAGAAAAAAACAAGTCAGGTTTTATTTTTTTGATGATTCCGGGCACCACCTGTTCCATCCAGAAATACCAAAGCAGAGGATGCCGTGTTTTTGGTCCGGCCTGAATCGGAATAATATTCGGGTGTCGGAGAAAGCAGGTGCCGGGCTGGCGATCGAAAAGGCAATAAAACTCCACCTCCGGGTGATTTCGGGCCATCCGCGATAAAGTTTCCCAGGCGAACACACCAATCCCCTCCAATTTCTCTTCAATCAACAAACGGCCGTTTATCAGAATTTTCATTGTACAAATATAGCAATCGCTCCGCCTTCCTTTCCCGCCTTCCCAATCGGTAACTTTTTATCTTTGCACATGCACAAAAAGTTTCTGAACAATCTGGCCCTGGTGCTTGGCTTAAACCTGGTTATAAAAACCTACTGGGTTTTCGGCATCGACAGAGAAATGCAGAAAGCTGTTGGAACGGAAGATTACGGACTCTATTTTGCTTTGTTTAATTTTTCCTTTCTCCTGAATATACTCCTTGATTTCGGGATTACCAATTTTAACAATAAAAATATTTCCCAAAACAATCAACTGCTTACCAAACATTTTTCTTCCCTAACGGTTCTCAAATTCTTTCTGGCCACCTTGTACATCGTCGTAACCCTTGTTTGCGGTTATTTTATAGGTTATGATTCCCGCCTGATGCGCCTCCTGATGTGGCTGGGCTTTAATCAGTTCCTGATCAGTTTTATCATGTATTTGCGTTCTAATCTGGCCGGACTTCATTTGTTCAAGACCGATAGTTTTATTTCGGTGCTCGACCGTACCATAATGATAATTCTGTGCCTGTTCCTTCTTTATGGCAACTGGTTTCCGGAAATGGACATTATGTACTATGTGTATGCCCAAACCCTGGGATATGTGCTGACGGCTGTTATTACTTTCCTGATTGTGGTAGGTAAAACCGATTCCTTAAAACTGAAGTTTTCCCTTCCCTTCAGCATGATGATTTTGAAAAAGAGTTTTCCTTTTGCCGTCCTGGTTTTACTGATGACTTTTTACAACCGGATTGACACTGTAATGCTTGAAAGAATGCTCCCGGATGGAGAAGGGGCCTATCAATCGGGAATTTATGCCCAGGGCTACCGCTTTCTGGATGCTACCAATATGATTGCTTTTCTGTTTTCAGGTCTCTTACTTCCAATGTTTTCACGGATGATAAAATTCAGAGAGCCCGTTGAACACCTGGTCAAGCTGAGTTACACCTTGTTGATTACTCCGGCCCTGGTTATAGGAATCGGATGCTTTTTCTACCGAAGTGAATTAATGTTTCTGCTCTATGGTATACATTTTGCGCCTTAATCTGCCCGGGTTTTTGCCGTTTTGATGGCCTGTTTTATCCCAATCTGCACCACCTATATTTTCGGAACCCTTTTAACGGCCAATGGAAACTTAAAGGAGCTGAATTTAGTGGCCGCATCGGGTATGGTTATAAACATTGCCCTCAACCTGATCCTAATTCCCAAAATGTCTTCTTTTGGATCCTCTCTGGCCAGTTTTACTACCCAGGTTTTAACAGCCGGGGTGCAGGTAATCATTGTCCAGCGCTTTTTTAAGTTCCGTATAAACAAGCGCCTTTTGATTACCCTTGTTGTCTTTGCGGCCGGGGTGGGGGCAATTGCATTTGCCTCCAAGCGAATTTCCCAGGACTGGCTCGTTAATTTTGCCTTAATGGTAGGGGCTTCGGGCCTTTGGTCCTTTGCTATTGGGCTGATTTCCCTGAAAAGCGTTTTACGCTTCCTTAAGTACAAGTAATGCCCTTTTTTTAAAATAATTTAGAGGTCTTTTCGTTGCCTTTTGATTGCAGGAATTTTGCTACTTTTGGCTCCCTGTTTTACCAAATGAAAAATACGGTCTGCTGAATGGAAAAAGAAAGGAAAGATTTTTTTGACAGTACTCATTTGCTTGTTTTTCTTTACGAGTGGAGAAAGCCTATTCTGTTAATTACCGCTGTAGGTGCTGTGGCAGCTATTATTGTGTCTTTAATTATTCCCAATAAGTACAAATCCACCGTCATTCTGTTTCCCACCACCACAAGCTCGGTTTCGAAAGCCCTTCTTTCCGAACAAAGAAGCCAAAAGGACGATATCCTCCAGTTTGGGGAGGAAGAAGAGGCAGAACAAATGCTTCAGGTGTTGAATTCTAATCATATCCGGCAACGGGTAATTGACCGGTTCAAACTCATGCAGCATTACGAAATCGACAGTACCAGCCCCTATAAACTCACCAACCTTTATAAGCAATACGAAAGCAATATCTCTTTTGAAAGAACCGAATACATGTCGGTGAAAATTGAAGTATTGGATGAGGTTCCCGAGTATGCTGCCAATATTGCCAACTACATAAGCGATCTCTACGATTCCACCATGGCTCTTATTCGTAAAGGTCGTGCACGCATGGGTATGGAATATGTTGAGAAAACCTATAATCAGCTTTCCTCCGAGGTGCAGGCTACGCAGGACTCCCTGAAGAAATTGATGGCACTGGGGGTAAACGATTATGAATCACAGGCCGAGAGGTTAAACGAAGCTCTGGGAAAAGCCATTTTGGAAGGAAAAACTGCTGCCGCCGAACAAATTAGAAGTCAACTGAAATTCCTTTCCCAATACGGTCAGGCTTATATGTCGCTACGTGATAACCTAGAATTTCAGCGTAAACAACTTTCCGAAGTTCGTGCGAAATACGAACAGGTCAAAATGGATTTCGAAGAAAAAATGCCCCTGAAGTTTGTAGTTGACCAGGCTTATCCCGCTGAAAAAAAATCCTATCCCGTCCGCTGGCTGATAGTTACTGTTACCACCCTGGCTACCTTTGTTATTGCCGTTTTGGCTGTTATTGCTCTTGAAAGCTTTAATGCGATCCGGAAAAGAAAACCCTTTGAAAAAAAAGCGTAAATGGCTGATGTTTTTAATAATATGGACCTGTTTCGTTTGGCTTTGAAATATAAGAAGCCATTGGCGGTTCTTGTCCTAGCCTCAGGCCTACTGGCTTTTTTCTTTTCCAGTCCTTTGTTTATTCCTCCTAAATTTAAATCTTCCGCGGTTATTTACCCAAGCAATCTGATCCCCTACGGCATCGAAACCCCCTCTGAACAGATGTTGCAGCTTTTTCAATCGAATGTCATTAAGGATTCGCTGATTCGGCGGCATCAGCTATCCAGGCATTACGGGGTTGATGAAAGCAAAACGGGTTGGAAAACAAACCTGATGCTGGAAGTTTCTGAAAATATCAGGGTCAGCAAAACCGAATATGAAGCCGTTGAAATCGAGGTGCTTGATACTAATCCGGATACTGCATATCGGATGATGAGAAGCATGATCTACTTTTTCAACAAAATTACACGGAACATTCATAAAGAGAAATCCCAGGAAGTTGTGAATATTGTTTCCCGTCAGATTATGCTGAAACAAAAGGAAATCGATTCCATTTCCCTTGCCTTGAAGGAGATTAAAATAAAGTACGGAATTATCGATTATAAATCACAGGCAAAAGAAGCTGCCAAAGAATACTACCGGAGTCTGGGTGGGAACCCCAAAAAGACAGCTGACATTGTGGTTTCTATCAGGAACCTCGAAGAAAAAGGGAATGATTTTATTGCCCTTAACGAGCAACTGAAGTCAGGATTAGACAATCTTTATAAATTAAAAATTGACCTGGATAACGCCGTTCGTGACGTTACCAAAGAGTTAACCTACACGAATGTAATTATTCAACCCATGAGACCCGACAAAAAGGCTTATCCCATCCGGTGGCTGATTTGTTCCTTTACCATGTTAAGTACACTCCTGGGCTCTCTGATTGTGATTTCCATTGTCGAGCGCCGGGGCAGACTTTCATAATTAATGGCCGACACCCTCAAAATAAAATGGCTTTATATAATTGCCGGAGTATTTGTTCTTCTGAACACCCTGGCCATTGCATTTGAGTTTTATTGGCTTAATCTTTTGCCTGGGGCAGCTCTTATAATTCTGCTTGCCCTGGTATCTATGGATAAGCTCATTTACCTGATCGTTTTCTTCACCCCTTTGTCGGTTATTTTAAAAGATACCGATCAGTTCGGTGTTGCCCTTAGTTTGCCTACTGAGCCCCTTTTGTTCGGAGTTACCCTCATTTTTATTTTCCGGTATTTGTACGAAGGATTCTTCGACCCAAAAATTATCCGCCATCCCATTACCATTGCCATAATTTTTAATCTGGTTTGGATTCTGATTACCACCATCACCAGCGAAATGCCGCTTGTTTCGATTAAGTACTTCCTGAGCCGTTTGTGGTTTGTAATACCCTTCTTTTTTGTGGCTGCCTTAATGTTCCGGGAAAAGGGCTCCATGGAAAAATATTCAATGGCTTATATAATTTCGTTTACCCTGGTAATTATTTATACCATCGTGGTGCATTCCCAGGGTGGTTTTGCCCAAGGGCCGGCTCATACAGCCATGACCCCCTTTTACAATGACCACACTTCCTACGGAGCCATGCTGGCCATGTTTATTCCTCTGTTTTTTTATTTTCTGTCTGAAAAGAATTTAAAGCCTTCTAAAAAACTTGGATATTGGGTATTGTTCATTTTATTTATTGTTGCTACCCTGCTTTCTTATACCCGTGCTGCATGGGTTAGCCTGGGCGCTGCTTTGATCGTTTTTCTCATTTTGCGGCTCCGTATTAAATTTTTTACCCTTTGTCTTATGGGTGTCGGTGCCGTGCTTGCCTTTTTCCTGTTTCAGGATAAAATTATCATGCGCCTTGAAAAGAATAAAAAAGCTTCCTCAACCGATTTTTCCGAACATGTGCAGTCTATTTCCAACATTTCCACAGATGCTTCTAATAAGGAGCGGATTAACCGTTGGATGAGCGCACTTCGCATGTTTCAGGAGCGACCCTTTTTTGGATGGGGTCCGGGAACTTATATGTTCCAATATGCTCCCTTCCAGTTTTCCTATGAAAAAACTTCTATCTCAACCAATGCCGGCGACAGGGGTAATGCACATAGTGAATACATAGGCCCCCTCGCTGAATCGGGTGTTTTGGGTATGGTAAGCTTCCTCTCCATATTGATTGCTTCGGTTTATACGGGAGTACGGCAGTATCGAATGTTTAAGGATCCCAGGTTGAGGGGCTTTTCCCTGGCAATATTCCTGGGTTTGTTAACCTATTTTGTGCACGGAACACTCAATAACTTCCTGGATACCGATAAATCATCGGCCATTTTCTGGGGCTTCCTGGCCATGCAGGTTGTGTTGGATGTGTTTTATCTCCCCGGCTCAGAAAAAACGACAGCTAAGTAAGGTAATGTCGTCAATATAAGGCATGCTTCTCCGGTGCCTGTCAATTCCCCGGATTACTATTGTGTTTAGTTCGGCCATGGTTAGTTCAGCGCTATTCAACATTATCTTTTCCAGACTTTCGGTTCCGAACTCATTGCCCTCCTCGTCGCTGACTTCTACCACCCCATCGGTGTAACAAAGTAAAGTAGTGGAGGGGAGTAAGGTAACCAGCCCTTCCCTGATTCTCGGAAGCTCCGGAAACATTCCCAGGCCGGTACATCCTGTTTTCAGGAATGTTGTGGCGTTTCCGGAATACACAATAGGAGGATTGTGACCGGCATTAATATAATTTAGGGTACGAGTTACCTGATTATATCTGGCAATGAAAAGAGTAATAAATTTTTCTCCTTTTGCATTCTGCATTACCACATGGTTTAACTCTTTTACCAGATCGGTCAATGATTGGATATGGGATAATTTAGATCGAAGGTTGGCCTGAAAATTCGACATCAGCAAAGCGGCCGGTACTCCTTTGCCGGAAACATCCGCCATACATAAAATAATTTCGTTTTCATTCAAGCGAACAAAATCATAATAATCACCGCCTACCTGGCGGTGCGGAAAGTAAAAAGCAGAAATATCCATCACCTCGTCGGAAGGAAGTGAAGAGGGAAACAAAAGCGATTGCATTTGTGATGCCAGTTCCAGCTCCTTTTGCATTGCTGCCTGTTTTATGTTCTCCCTGAACAACTTTTTGTTCTCAATGGCAACTACAATAATATTGGTAAGCGTTTGGATAAATGGCAGGTGTTTGATAATGGGGCTAACGGAAATGCTCTCTTCATTAAGGTCTCCAATGAGAACATAGGCCAGGGGAGTGGCCTTATGAAAAACAGGGACTATTACATCAAACTCCGGTATCTGAATCCCTTCTGCCAGTGACAGATAAGTAATCTCTTTTATTCCCGTTAAATCTTTATCAATATTTAACTCAGGAATATCGGGAGTGCCAAATTTCAAAACGCATTTCCATTCGTTGTCGTTTACAAAGAGTACCAGCCTTCCGATATTGAGTTTTTCCACCGCAACCTTCCTGAAAATGTCGAGTAGCTCAACGGTGCTGGCGTTTGTATTTATGGCCTTGGTTACTTCCAGCAGGGAATTAAGCTTAATTTCCATAAGCTTTGATCTGGTAAGTATTTTCCCTGTGCCCGACACTTTTTTTATGAATTTATTGTAAAGTTAGGGGAATTGACCGGATGAGGGTCTCAATTAGACCGATAAATGAAAAAAGACGATAAACTAAGGGAATATTATTTTGAAATTTTATCCAGCTTTTCCAAAATATCAGGAATTCGTTTTACCGACATAATTTCCTTCATTTTTTCTCGGGCTTCTCCGGCAGGACTGCCAAAGTATTGTTTTCCGGGATCGGTATTTCCCGATACTCCCGATTGGGCATATACCGTAGATCCGTCTCCCAAAGTAACATCGCTGGTAATGCCGGCCTGCCCCCATAGGGTAACACGGTTTCCCACATTCACTACTCCGGCAACACCGGCCTGGGCGGCAATCAGACACATTTTGCCCGTAACCGTATCGTGGCCGATGTGAACCTGGTTGTCGAGCTTTGAGCCTGCACCGATTATGGTATCGGCTGTAACACCCCGGTCGATAGTGCATAAGGCACCAATTTCAACATTGTCTTCAATGATAGTTCGTCCGCAGGTAATCAACTTCTCAAAATGATCTTCCCGTTTTTTATAATAAAACGCATCGGCTCCGATAACCGAACCGGCATGAATTATTACTCCATTTCCAATACGGGTTCCGGGATATAAAACAACATTGGGGTAAAGAATGCACCCTTCGCCTATTTCAACGCCATTACCCACATAAACCCCAGGGTAAATTGTTGTGTCTTTGCCAATTTTTGCTGAGGGAGAAATTTGGCCCGTAACAAAAGGGGAAACAGGATTGAAATGAAGAATTAATTTGTTGAAAGATGAAAAAGGGTCTTTGGAAATCAACAATCCCTTTTCCGGGGGGCATTCTACCTGTTCATTAATAATTACGCAACTGGCGGCACTTTCCAGCGCTTTCTTAAAATATTTAGGATGATCAACGAAAACTATTTCCCCCGGTTTAACCCGGTGAATTTCATTCAGGCCGCTCAACAATAAATCAGGATTTCCAACAAAGGGTATGCCCAGGATTTCCGCCAGGGTTTTCAGGGATAATGAATTTGGAAATTGCATCTCCTGGGTATTATTTCACCCTTTCCATATAGGATCCGGTGCGGGTATCAACCTTGATTTTCTCACCGGAATTTACAAACAAGGGCACATTAACATTGGCTCCTGTTTCCAATGTGGCAGGTTTTAATGTGTTGGTGGCTGTATCGCCTTTAACGCCCGGTTCGCAATATGTAATTTCGAGTTCAACAAAAGTAGGCGGTTCGGCTGTTAATGGCTGATCGCCCTCAAAGGCAACTTTAACCAGCATGCCTTCTTTCAAAAATTTAATACCATCACCGATCATCGAGGCGTTTATATATACCTGCTCAAAATTCTCAGGATCCATTAAAACAATAAATTCATTTTCAGGATAAATAAACTGCATCTCCTTGAATTCCACCCTCACGATATCAACGGATTCACCGGAGCGGAATCGGTTTTCAACCCAGCGACCGGTTTTTAGGTTTTTCATGCGGGCCTGGTAAAAAGCCCTTAAGTTTCCGGGGGTCCTGTGCTGGTATTCCACGACCTGACAAATTTCACCGTTAAAACGAATGAATGAACCTACGCCAATATCTCCTGTGTCTGCCATTTTTATTAATTTTTTTGAGGGAAGCAAAGTTAAGGAATTGAGTGAACCCCGCAAACACATTTTTGGGCAGATTGCGCGGATTTTATATACCTTAGAGCCTTTCCCCATGTCGCCCGAATTTTCTGATACAACCCTCAGTCAGAGCAAGTCCGGATTCAGCAGACCCCTGTTGGTCCTGATTTCTGTATTTTTCTTCTGGGGTTTTGTGGCGGCTTCAAATACCATTCTGATTCCTGTTTTTAAAAAGCATTTTTCCTTATTGCAGTGGCAATCGCAATTGGTCGATTCCGCTTTTTATATTGCATATACGGTAGGGGCATTAATTTATTTTCTCCTTTCTTCTTTCCGGGGCGACCCCTTGAATCGCTTCGGATATAAAAACGGTTTGGTTGCAGGATTACTGATTTCAGCTATCGGCGCTTTCGGGTTTTGGCCCGCTGCCAGACTTGAAAGTTTCCCACTCATGCTTACATCATTGTTTGTGGTTGCGCTTGGTTTTGCCCTTCAGCAAATTGTTGCAAATCCTTACGTGATTGCCCTGGGAAAACCCGATACCGGTTCCCACCGTGTTAACCTTGCCGGTGGCATAAATTCTTTCGGTACTACCATCGGCCCTCTGATTTTGGGCTATGCTATTTTCGGATCGGTCAGCGGAACGGGTGAAATAACGGATTTTTCTACCGTGGGAACCCCCTATCTGTGGCTGGGTTTTAGCTTTATTGCTTTTGCCGCACTTGTTTTTTTCAGCACCCTTCCCGCCATTAAGAAAGAGGAAAAGGCTCAAACTGAAATGGGTGCTTTCCGCTTTCCTCAGGTATGGCTGGGTATGGCGGCCATTTTTGTTTATGTGGGTGTAGAAGTGAGTATTCAAAGCAACCTCCCTGAGCTTATGACCCGCACTGAAATTCTCGGACTCCCCGCTGAAAAAACGGTGCATTTTATTTCCCTTTACTGGGGATGCCTGATGATTGGACGCTGGACCGGGGCTCTCGAAGTTTTTGATTTGTCGCCAACCACGAAAAATATGTTGAAGGTAATGGTACCCCTGTTAGCCTTTGCCGTAATACTCGGGGTTAATTTTATCAAGGGAAGTCCTCTTTCTGATTTGATTAATTTTCTCCCCTGGTTGGGTATTCTGATTATTGGATTTTTCCTGAGCAAACTTAAACCGGTTCGAACCATGATTTTATTTTCTTTAATGGCCGGCGTTATGATGATGATTGGCATTTTAACAGAAGGGAAACCGGCCTTGTATTCTTTTATTTCCTGCGGATTGTTTTGCAGCGTAATGTGGCCTTGTATTTTTTCGCTTTCTATTGCCGGACTTGGAAAATATACAAATCAGGCTTCCTCGCTTTTGATTATGATGATTATGGGAGGTGCATTTATTCCTCCGCTTCAGGGTTGGATTGCTGATGTGGCTGGAATTAAAATCAGTTACCTGATTCCCCTCGCCGGATTTGCCTATCTGGCTCTTTTCGGAATCCTGGTGAAAAAGGCATTGTTAAAGCAAAACATAAATTATGACAAGTCAATTAGCAGCAGGGATTGATATTGGAGGTACCAATACCCTGATTGGGCTTGTTTCTTCCGGAGGGAAGGTAGTTGCCCGCAAAACCATTAATACCTGTGCTTACCGCAAGCCCGAAGAATTTGTCGAGGTTCTTTCGAAAACTCTTAAGTCCTTACTCAAAAAAAACCAAAAGCTCAGAGGCGTTGGAATTGGCGCTCCCAGCGGTCATGTTTATTCGGGCTCTATTGTAAAGGCTCCCAACATGCCCTGGAAAGGTACCATTCCCCTGGCCGCCATGATTTCCCGGAAATTAAAAACCCGTACCGTCCTTACCAACGATGCCAATGCTGCAGCCCTTGGGGAAATGCTTTTCGGTGGTGCAAAAAAAGAGCGTGATTTTATTTACATAACCCTGGGAACCGGGCTGGGTAGTGGCCTTGTGGCCAATGGAAAGCTCCTCTACGGTGGATCCGGATTTGCCGGAGAAATAGGACATGTAATTATTGACCGCCTCGGTCGTGCCTGTGGCTGTGGCCGAAGAGGCTGTCTGGAAACTTATTGCTCGGCTACAGGCCTGGTTAATACTTATAAGGAAATGAAAAACCTGCGCCCCGACGATCAGGTTTCTGCAGACCAGATTTTTAAACTTGCCAGAAAGGGCGATCCAAGCGCCAGACAAACTTTTCAGATTACCGGTAGCCTTTTAGGCGAAGCTCTTGCCAATGCGGTTGTTTTTACTTCTCCCTCCGTAATTTTTGTAGGAGGTGGATTGGCCCGGGCCGGAAATCTGCTTTTTCAGCCTATGAAGAAAGCTTTTGGACAGAACCTGCTTCATATTTACAAAGGGAAGGTGAAAATCCTTCCTTCCAAACTACCTGATGGTGATGCCGCTTTATTGGGAGCTGCCTCACTTATCTTAAGGAAACAGGCTTGATTTTTGCATTATCTTCACGAAATGCGAATCCGGTTTTTTATTTCTCTGTTTGTTTTTGGGTTTTTAAATGCCCAAAATGTTTCATCTGACTATACCGTTTTCGTAAATCCTTTTGTGGGAACCGCCGGAACGGGCCATACATTCCCGGGTGCTCTTCGGCCCTTCGGAATGGTTCAGCTTTCCCCCGACACCCGGACCGATGGTTCCTGGGAAGGTTGTTCCGGATATCATTATTCTGATTCCCTGTTATACGGATTTTCACACACCCATCTGAGCGGTACCGGCGTTTCCGACTGGGGCGATGTTTTGCTGTTGCCTCAGTCCGGAAAGTATTCATTCGATCCTGAGAAATACAGGCAGGCTTTCCGGCATTCCGATGAAAAAGCAAGCCCCGGATATTATGCCGTAACACTTAAAAATAATAACATCCGGGTTGAACTTACTGCAACAGAACGAACCGGCTGGCACAGAATTCAATTCCCGGCAAAGGAAAAAAAGTTCATTTTGCTCGACCTCGTTCATCGGGATAAACCTCAGGATGCTTCGGCAAAATGGATTTCCAAAAAAATCCTGGTCGGTAAGAGGTTCAGCGAAGGCTGGGCACAAAATCAGAAAATATTTTTCGCCATTGAATTTTCTGAACCTGTTGTAGAAACTATTTGGGAGAAAAATGGAAAGGAAATCAAAAACACCGTAGGGGAATCGGCTGAAAAACTAAGGGCTTGTTTTCGGTTCGAACCGAACCCTTCAAAACCCCTTATCATTAAAGTGGGTATTTCCCTGGTGAGTGAAGAAGGGGCATTGCTGAATCTTAAAACTGAAACCCAAAATGAATCCTTTGATTCAGTTTTGAAAAAAGCACGCGATGCCTGGAATAATGAACTCTCAAAAATCCGGATTTCCGATTCCCGTGATTCCCTGAAAACTGTTTTTTATACTGCCCTTTACCATTGTATGATTCACCCTTCCCTTGCTTCCGATGTGAATGGATTTTACCGGGGCATGGATGATAAAATATATAAAGCCCAAGGATTTAAGTATTACCAGGTTTTTTCCCTGTGGGATACCCACAGGGCTTTGCATCCCCTGTTAAATTTAATCGATAAGCCCAGAAGCCTTGATTTTGTAAAAACAATGCTTGAAATGTACAAGCAAACCGGGGCTTTGCCGGTGTGGGAATTGTCGGCCCGGGAAACGGATTGCATGATTGGAAACCATGCCCTCGGCTTTTTAGCCGATGCCTGGTCTTCAGGAATCAGAAATTTTGATCCTGCCCTCGCCCTCGAAGCTATGGTTAGTTCACACGCCCGGAGAAACTATAAGGGAATTGCTCACTATCGTGATTTTGGATTCCTTCAGGTGCAGGATGAAAGCGAGTCGGTATCCAAAACCCTTGAGTATGCTTATAACGACTGGTGCATTTATATGCTGGCTTCTCAAACCGGAAAGTCTGAACTGGCCGGGGAATATCTGATTCGTTGTATGGCATGGAAAAACCTGCTGGATACCAAAACCGGATTTTTTCGTCCACGCTTTAATGGCAACTGGCTTAGCCCATTTGATCCTTACCAGGTAAACAATCATTTTACCGAAGCCAATGCCTGGCATTATGCTTTTTCTGTTCCTCATGATATTTATGGGCTGATGAAGTTTCATGATGGTGCAAATAGATTTGAAAAGAAACTCGACTCCCTGTTTTCGGTTACCTCTAAAACTTCGGGTCGGGAGCAACCTGATATTACCGGATTGATTGGGCAATACGCTCACGGCAATGAACCCAGTCATTTATATGCCTATCTCTATAATTACCTGGGTAAACCTGAAAAATCTATTACGCTGGTCCAAAAAATAATTACTGAATTTTATTCCGGACATCCGGATGGATTACCCGGAAATGAAGATTGCGGACAAATGAGCGCCTGGTATGTTTTCAGTGCATTGGGATTTTATCCTGCCTCCCCCGGCTCTGGCATATTTTTAACCGGTGCTCCTTTATTTAATCGTGCCGTTGTGCAAACTTCAGGCGGTAAAGAGTTTGTCATCCGCCGTGATGCGGAATCTGTAAATAGCTGTTTTCTGAATCAGATATTCTTTGATGGAGAAGAAAGAAACAGATTATTCCTTTCGGCTTTTGACCTTTCTTCCTCAGCGGAAATAATTTTTTACCTTACCGATAAGCCACAAGAGCAAAAGCGCCCGTTTGTCAAACCCCCATCGCTTATGCCCACTCACCCCCCGGAATATTTTCCCGCTCCCCTGATTTTTGCCCCCTTTCGTTCGTTTTCCGACAGCATGCAAATTAAGGTGCTGCCCCTTACATCCCCTGTTAAAGGCCAAAACATTCAATTATCAGGAGATGATGGAAAAGTTTACGGCTCACAGGCATGGATAAGAACCCCCGGATCTTATTTGGCATTTTATGAAAAAGGTCGCCCGGATGGATTTCCCGGAACAAAACCCTTTCCAACCACGCAGGCCCGGTTTTATAAATACCCCGGAAGGTTTTCGATTTCAGTGGAGGGCAATCCCAATCCCCAATACGCCTGTAACGGCCCTCAATCCCTTGCCGACGGAATTATTGGCGATACCGACTGGAGAAAGGGTGACTGGATGGGCTATCAGGGGCAGGAGGTAGCTGTTATGATAGATCTTGGTAAAGAAACTACCCTTAGCGAAATAAGCCTTGGCTTCCTTCAGGATACCCGTTCCTGGATTTTGTTTCCTCCCATGGTAAAGTATTTTGGAATGGAAGAGGACGGAAATACTTGGATTTTTATCGGTTCGGTCACTGCTCCGGAAAGTCCGGAAAATATGGAGGTGAAAAGGCAGGATTTTCAGGTTAAGTTTCCTGGAAAAAAGCTTCGAAAAATCAGGATTGAAGTCTCATATCCGGGTCCACTTCCCGACTGGCACCCCGGCCGGGGAATGCCTTCCTTTATTTTTACCGATGAAATCGGAATAAAATAAGCAATCCAATCCCCCAAGCTCCCTTTTAAAAAGTTTTTTTTGGTAAATTCGCCCATATAACAAAACCCAAACTGTATGGCTTTCGATATTGATATGATTAAAAATACCTATGCCGGCCTTGAGGCTAAGGTAAATGCTGCAAGGAAAGTGCTGAATCGTCCGCTAACCCTGACTGAAAAAATACTATATACCCACCTGGCGGATGATTTGCCCAAAAAGCCCTTTGAAAGAGGAAAATCCTATGTTGATTTTAAGCCCGATCGCGTTGCCATGCAGGATGCCACAGCACAAATGGCGCTGCTTCAATTCATGCAGGCCGGAAGGCAGAGCGTTGCTGTTCCCAGCACCGTTCATTGCGATCACCTTATCGTTGCCAAATCGGGCGCGGAGGAAGATCTGAAGCGGGCCATAAAAACCAACGAAGAAGTTTTTAATTTTCTTTCTTCTGTATCGAACAAATACGGAATTGGTTTCTGGAAACCCGGAGCGGGAATTATTCATCAGGTAATTTTGGAAAATTATGCCTTCCCCGGAGGCATGATGATTGGAACCGATTCCCATACGGTAAATGCCGGAGGATTGGGAATGGTGGCCATTGGTGTGGGAGGTGCTGATGCTTGCGATGTTATGGCCGGATTGCCCTGGGAACTCAAAATGCCCCGTTTGATCGGTGTGAAACTAACTGGAAAACTAAGCGGCTGGACTTCCTCAAAAGATGTTATTTTGAAAGTAGCCGGAATACTCACGGTGAAGGGTGGAACCGATGCCATTGTTGAATATTTTGGAGAGGGCGCCGATTCACTCTCCTGTACAGGAAAAGGCACTATTTGTAATATGGGAGCCGAAATTGGAGCCACTACTTCCATTTTCTGTTACGATGAAAAAATGGCGGAATACCTGAAGGGAACCGGAAGAGCCGATGTGGCTAAACTTGCCGATGAAATAAAAGAACATTTGCGGGGCGACAAGGAAGTATATGAAAATCCGGACAAATTTTTCGATCAGGTTATTGAAATAAATCTTTCGGAACTTGAGCCCCATATCAATGGGCCATTTACTCCGGATCTGGCATGGCCCCTTTCTAAATTTGCTGCCGCTGTAAAAGAAAACGGTTGGCCCGAAAAACTTGAAGTGGGCCTGATTGGTTCATGTACTAATTCTTCCTATGAAGATATTTCACGGGCAGCATCACTGGCTAAACAAGCCGTTGACAAAAATTTAAAAGCCAAATCAGAATTTACCATTACACCCGGATCTGAACAGGTTCGATACACCGTAGAACGCGACGGTTACCTGGGTGTGTTTGATAAAATGGGTGGGGTAGTGCTTGCTAATGCCTGCGGTCCGTGTATTGGACAGTGGGACAGGCACTCCGACGATCCCAACAGGAAAAACTCCATTATTACTTCATTTAACCGGAACTTTGCAAAACGCAACGACGGAAATCCAAACACCCATGCCTTTGTAGCCTCTCCGGAAATTGTTACCGCCCTGGCTCTTGCCGGTAATCTTACTTTCAACCCTATGACCGATACCCTTGAAAATGAAAAAGGGGAAAAGGTGAAACTGGCAGAACCCTCCGGCATTGAAATGCCACCCAAGGGTTTTGAGGTAAAAGATGCCGGATATCAGGAACCTGCAAAAGACGGAAGCAAAGTGCAGGTTCTTGTAAACCCGGAAAGTTCCCGTTTGCAGTTGCTGGATCCTTTCCCCGCCTGGGAAGGAAGCGACCTGAAAGGCCTGAAGCTTTTAATTAAGGCAAAAGGAAAGTGTACTACCGATCACATTTCCATGGCCGGCCCCTGGTTAAAATACCGGGGTCATCTGGATAACATTTCCAACAACATGCTGATTGGTGCGGTTAATTATTTTAACGATAAAACAAACAGTGTTAAGAACCAGCTCACAGGTGAGTTTGATGAGGTTCCTAAAGTGCAGCGCGATTACAAGAAAAATGGAATTGGTTCTGTAGTGGTTGGTGATGAAAACTACGGGGAAGGGTCTTCCCGAGAGCATGCTGCCATGGAGCCAAGGCACCTGGGTGTTCGTTGTGTGCTGGTTAAATCCTTTGCACGGATTCATGAAACCAATTTGAAAAAACAGGGAATGCTGGCATTGACCTTTGCCGACAAAAAAGATTACGATAAAATTCAGGAAGACGATGTCATTGATATTTTGGGCTTAACTTCTTTTAGTCCGGATAAGCAACTAACCATTGTTTTGAATCATAAAGACGGTTCAAAAGAGGAGTTTCCGGTAAACCATTCGTATAATGAGCAACAAATAGAATGGTTTAAGGCCGGAGGTGCTTTAAATATTATCCGTGCGGGAGTGAATGCATAAATTCGGGGCCAAATGGCCCCTTTTTTCTGTGAAAAAACGTACGCTTTATTTGTTCCTTTTCCTGATTGCCGGAAGTTCCGCCTGGGCTCAGTATGATTCGAATTATGTCCGAAAGTTTTCAAACCGTCTGATAATTTCACTTTTTCAAACCGAATCGAAATACACGCTATCCCTTGATCAGCCGCTGGTTGCAGACACGGGAAAGGTTTCTGCCCCTTCATGGATCAGCCCCGGAAACAGAATTTCAGGATTCAGCATTGATTACGACAAGCTTTCTCTTTCTCTGGGGTTCAAAACTCCTCGTACCGACGCCGACATTCAAAAGAGAGGAAAAACGGTATACAATTTTCTGATGGCTTCCGTTTCCTGGAAAAAATTCAGGTTCGAAGGTTCCTACCGTAATTATAAAGGATTTTACGATGAAAAAACTCCCAATTACGATACCGCCTTTACCCCGGGAAATACGGTTCCTTACCATCTGAACCCTTCCTTGTCAAGCCGCGATTTGAGAATTAAAACCTTGTATTTTGTTAACCGGAAAGGCCGTTTCAATTATAATTCGGCCTATTCATATACTTATAGGCAACTCAAAACGGCCGGCTCCTTCATGCTGGTTGGAAATCTGTACCACATGGATATGGCCAGCGATACCGGTTTCCTGCCCGGACCTGCTGTTCCTTTTTATGATGATTGGGGAAAATTGAAAAGTTATCAGGCTTTCGGTTTTTCCATTAATCCGGGCTATTCCTTCAACCTTATTTTGGGTAAGCGGTTCTTCCTTAATCTTACTGCCTCACTGGGGACCTCCTTGTACCATCGGACCCTGAAAACACTCGACGATCGCACTTCCATGAATAACTGGGCCTTTCAGTGGGCGGCGGGAGATTTCAGGGCAGCTCTCGGATTCAGCAACAATAATTTTTTTATGGCCCTGAACTCTAAAGTAGATAACACATTGTTTAATCAAAAACGGTTTAATCTGGCAACCTCCTTTTATTCGGGTGGCTTTGTTATAGGTTACCGCTTTCCTTTCCGGGAAAGAAACTGGCTCAAATGGTTAAAGGAAACAGAAGTTTATAAAGTAATATAATGAGCAAAAGCCCTTTTGTAATACATGGGAAATTTGGTAAGGGTAAAATCCTGGACCAGGAGGGAGATATGTACAGAATTGATTTCGGGAAATTCGGAATCTATGAAATCTCCGCTCATTCCCCTGAACTTGAATTTTTGGAAGCATTAAATGATAAATCCATGAATGAAGAAAATCTGAAATCAGCCCTGAAAAGCGTATTGATGGAATTGGATGTTTACCCGGGTTATGTGAAACTGGGATCCAAATGGAAACAGGGTAAATTAATTTTACAGCCTGGACAGGAAGGGGCCAAAGAAAAAGAAATACCCCTGGAAACTTTTTTCCATAAAATTGTAATGGTGCGCGACCGCCTCCGGGTTCTCGAACAACAGATTAACAGCCATAAAGTGCTTTCCGATTCCGAGAAAGTAAACCTGCAACAGTACATAACCCGGATTTATGGCTCCCTGACTTCTTTTAATTTGTTATTTGCCGAAAAAGAAGACTATTTTGTGGGCGATAAATCTTCCGAAGAATGAAATCGCCCATCAGGGGAAATAAAAAAATTGTTTTTGCCTGGACCTTTTACGACTGGGCAAACTCGGTATATCCCCTGATTATTACAAGTGCTATTTTTCCTATTTTTTACGAATCGGCTACCCAGCAGGATCTTGGCGGGCATATTTTTGCCTTCGGGCGTGATTTTCTGAATACCGAATTTTATTCCTATGTTATTTCTCTTTCCTTTCTGGTAGTTTCCTTTTCTGCCCCTTTGCTTTCAGGAGTTGCTGATTATGCAGGAAAGAAAAAATTCTTCATGCAGATATTCTGCTACCTCGGTGCCCTGAGTTGTTGTTCGTTATACTTTTTTGATACCGATAATGTGGTGTTGAGTATGCTGGGAGTCTTTTTTGCCAGTATTGGATTTAACGGATCTCTCGTTTTTTATAACGCTTTTCTTCCCGAAATTGCCGAACCGCTCAACCAGGATCGCGTAAGTGCACGGGGATTTGCCATGGGCTATGTGGGGTCGGCTCTCCTGCTGATTACAAATCTCGTACTTCTTAAAGTGTTTGACATGAATGTGAGATGGTGCTTTGTGCTAACCGGAATCTGGTGGATAGGTTTTGCCCAGATTCCTTTCGCCATCCTTCCAAATAATGTGTTCGGACGAAAAACCCAGGGAAATGTTCTTTTAATGGGATTCCGGGAATTAAAAAAGGTAATGATTGAGCTTCGCCAATTACCCCGTTTAAAGCGCTTTTTGTCGTCCTATTTCGTGTATTCCATGGGTGTGCAAACGGTAATGCTGATGGCCGTGTTGTTTGCCAAACAGGAAATTAAGGGTCTGGAAGACTCCGACCTTATCATTAGCATTTTGCTCATTCAGTTTGTAGGGGTAGGAGGGGCCTTCTTGTTTTCCTGGCTGAGCGAGAGACTCGGAAATATCAAAGGCCTGGGAATTGCTTTGATAATCTGGATTTTGATTTGCGTTTATACATATTCGCAGGTTGACTCCCCCTCGGAATTTTATGTAGTGGCGGGATTAGTTGGGCTGGTAATGGGAGGCATACAATCTCTTTCACGATCAACCTATTCCAAGCTCCTTCCGGATACAGAAGATCATGCCAGCTTCTTTAGTTTTTTTGATGTAAGTGAAAAAATTGCCATTGTAATCGGAACCTTTAGCTGGGGATTCATTAATGGTTTTACGGGTTCGATGCGAACCTCCATTTTATCACTCATTGTGTTTTTTATTGTCGGTTTTCTCCTGCTTCTAACCATCCCTAAAGATTCCCGGGTGGAAAAGTAGGATTATTTGTAATTTTACCATCTATGCTGGTTGACCTTTTTATCCCCTGTTTTATTGATCAGTTTTTTCCTGAAACCGCCTTTAATATGATAAAGGTGCTTGAAAAGGCAGGCTGCCGGGTGCATTATAACCCCGAACAAACCTGCTGCGGACAACCCGCTTTTAACGCAGGGTTTTGGGATGATTGTAAGGAAGTAGCCGAAAAACTGATTCTTGAATTTCCCAATGACAGGCCCATTGTGTCCCCTTCGGCATCCTGCGTTGGAATGATCAAAAATTATTACCCGAAAATGTTTCACAATTCCGTACTGCATAATGAATGCCGCTCGGTGCAAAAAAATATCTATGAGTTTTCCGATTTTCTGGTGAACGTGTTGAAGAAAACCGAATTCGGTTCCCGGCTTGAAGGCCTGGCTACCTATCATGACAGTTGCAGCGGACTTCGTGAAGTTGGAATAAAAAAGGAGCCAAGGGTATTGCTGTCCGGAGTTCAGGGACTGAAAATGGTAGAAATGGAAGATACCGACTCCTGTTGCGGATTTGGCGGAACCTTTGCGGTAAAATTCGAACCGGTTTCCGTGGGAATGGCGGAACAAAAAGTGAAATGTGCGGAATCCACTAAAGCTGATTTTCTTATTTCTACCGATTACAGTTGTTTAATGCATATCGATGGTTATTTAAAAAAACAAAATAAGCCCATGAAGGTTATGCATCTCGCCGATGTTTTAGCCAGTGGTATTTAAAAAATGAATGAATTTTTTGAGCAGTTGGTATCTTATAACCTCTGGGCTAACAGAAGACTGGGGGATTATTTGTTGAAGATAGATCCAGCGAATCTCGATCGGGAAATTGTATCCAGTTTCCCTTCGATCCGGAAAACCGTGCATCATATCTGGGATGCTGAATTGATCTGGTTGGCCCGGATTGAAGGCGAAGTACTCGACTGGCCCCCTTCGGCGGCTTTTAAAAATCCTGCTATTGATCAATTTGCAAATACTTCGGAAAGGTTTCTCCTGAAAACCCGTGAATTCAGCCCGGGCGATGAATCGCGATTGATTCATTTTAATGATTCACGAGGAAAACCATATTCCCGCCGGCTGGGTGATATTATCATGCATTGCATGAATCATTCTACCTTCCACAGGGGGCAATTGATTACCCTGTTCCGTCAATGCGAGTTATCTGATATCCCAAATACCGATTTAATCAATTTTAAAAGAGAATAGCTCCGGAAACATCCGGTTAAGCATGTCTTTTATGTTCGGGTAGGAACCTTCCAAAAGTTGAATGGCCTTTTCGTGATTTGCCCAAACGGCTTTTTCAATAGCCTCTTCCTTTTGTGGATACAGCGCAGGTGATCCAGCAACCTCCATGGGAAACCACCAGGTTTCTTTTAATACGGGCTTTTTTCGTTCACGGTAAAAATGATAACCGTGAACAGCCGCACCGGTAATTGTAAGCCCGCTTAAACCGCACTCTTCCTCAACTTCCCTTAATGCACCCTTTTCCGGCGACTCGCCGGGATCGAGTTTACCCTTGGGCAAATCCCATAAGCCCTTTCGCAAAATTAACAACCATTCATCGTTTTCGTTTTTTACCACTCCTCCACCTGCTCTGATAAAACCCCATAATTTTCCCAGCCGGCCAATAACCTTTGCCTCCTCATTCGAATAAATGAATAATTTTTTTTCATCGCTTTTTAAAAATGCATTAATTCCATTCCATAATGAAGCCTCGTCAGAAGGGGAAAAGCCTCCGGAAAGTCCCGCTTCCTCAAAATCGGATGAAGGGCCCGTAAGGATGGTTTTGTTTTCTAAAAAAATCTTTTTCAAACTAAACGGTTTAAGCAGGAAAAAAAATATCTTTGTCAAATGCTATTTAACACGGAATCAGCCCATAAAATTGCTGAATTTCTACTCCAAATCAAAGCCATTAAATTACAGCCCTCAAAACCCTTTACCTGGGCTTCAGGTTGGAAATCTCCTATTTATTGCGATAACCGGAAAACCCTGTCTCATCCCAAGGTGAGAACTTACATCCGCCAGCAATTTACTAAAGTTGTGGAAGAAAAATTCGGGAAACCCGATGTAATTGCCGGTGTGGCAACGGGAGCAATTGCCCATGGGGTGCTTGTGGCTCAGGATTTGGGTCTTCCCTTTATTTATGTAAGACCTGAACCCAAAAAACACGGCCTTGAAAACCTGATAGAAGGGGAAATTGAAAAAGGTCAATCGGTTGTACTGATTGAAGACCTGGTCTCAACCGGTGGAAGTAGCCTGAAAGCAGTTGAGGCGCTTCGGAAAGCAGGTGTTGAAGTAAAAGGAATGTCATCTATTTTTTCCTACGGTTTTAAGGCAGCCAGCGATAATTTTAAAAAATCGAAATGCGACCTTATTACTTTGTGCAACTACGAAATTCTGATGAAAAAGGCCGTTGAGAAAGATTATATTTCCGAATCAGACCTCACCTCCATGAAATTGTGGAGAGATAATCCCGCCGAATGGGGCCTTCAAAAGAAATAGAAAATGAGCAAAACCCTTATAGAAAGTAACATCGTTGAGATAGAAAACTCCCGGGAAAATGTTTTTTCCTTTTTGTCCGACTTCAATAATTTTGAAAAATTAATGCCCCCCCAGGTTACTAAATGGCAGTCGACAAACGATACCTGCTCATTTGTGATTAACGGGATGGCAACCATAGGCATGAAAATGGTCGGGAAAACTCCTCCGGAAAAAATTGCCATCGAATCGGCTGGTGATAAAATCCCACTTCAGTTTAATCTGGATGTTCATTTGAAGGATACGGGTTCCGGAAAATGTCAGGGGCAACTTATTTTTTCTTCCGACATGAATCCCATGATGAAAATGATGGTGGAAAAGCCCCTTACCAACTTTTTCAATCTCCTGGCCGAAAAAATGAAGGAGATTAAATAAGCCATTCGAGCCCCTGTAAATAGTATTCCCTGATTATTCCGTCATTCAGGTTTTTTACTCTGATTTTACCGGTTTCAGTTACATCTTCCGGTTTGCCGGTGAATTCGCCGGTTGCATCACGAAACTTTACTTCCTTCCCAAGGCCGAACAATTTTGTTTTGTATTCATTCAACAGGCTTTTTCTCCCAGGGCCCCTGAAACGCTCCCAATAGTTTTGAAAGTGAATTAAGAATTTATTCAAGGCTAATTCGGGAGGAAGATTTTTTTTCGTGTGTTTTATTAGAGATGTAGTGGCCCTTCCCGGAATTTCGGGGTGCCCGTTTAAATTAATTCCAACCCCGACAACACTCCACGAAATTTGATCCCCCTGAATAATGTTTTCAATTAATATTCCCCCTGCTTTCCTGCCGTTTATTAGAATGTCATTCGGCCATTTTATCAGGATTTCGGGCTCATCCTCCGTATTTGACAGTTCTTCCGCCACAAAGGCATGGGCCGCCAATGCCGTTAAAATGGAGAGGGAAAACCCACCGGTGTCTATTTTTACCCCGGGATTCAGAACTATACTCAGGGTAAGCCCCATGCCGGCTTCACTCTCCCATACCTTTTCGCGCTGTCCTCGGCCGCGCTCCTGTTGTACGGTATAAATCACATCTCCCGCCCCGGCAACCCCCGATTTTATCATTTCAAGGGCTTTGGAATTGGTCGATTCAAGAACCGGAAAATGATGCACTTTATACTCCTGCAGACTTGTCTCCATTTTGTTGATTATCAGGAACTAAATTAAAACTATTTAGGGATTTTTGATTAACTTTGGACTCCATAATTTCAGGGCATGGCAAAAAGAAAAACAAAACCAAAATCCCCGTCGAAACAATCCGACCCTTCGCTTTCGCTTGCTCATGCCGCCATTGAAGGAATCCAGGAAAAAAAAGGCAATAACGTGGTGCTGATAAATCTGAAGGAAATTACAACCGCAGTTTGCGACTACTTTGTAATTTGTGAAGGAAATTCCAAAACCCAGGTTGAAGCCATTGCTGATTCTGTAGAGGACCAGATTAAGAAAAAAGAAAAAACAAAACCCTGGCATTCGGAAGGATTTGGAAATGCGGAATGGATTTTGCTGGACTATGGAAATGTTGTAGTGCATATATTTCAGCCTGAAACCCGGTCTTTTTATCAATTGGAAGAACTGTGGGCAGATGGCGTAACCCAAAAAATTCCGGGCTAAGATTATGAGTGAAGAAAATAAAGAAACTGAAAATAAAGAAGGTTCCGGCAAGCAGGGCGGAATGGGAAAGCTGAAAAACAAGCTCCCAAAAAAACCACAATTGCCTAAAAACAACTTTAATTATTATTGGATTTATGTGGCTTTGGTGTTAATCCTCCTAAGCCTGAGCATTTTTGATTTCCGGGGATCCCCCGAACCCATTTCCTGGTCGGCCTTTTCCACCGCCCTGAAAAATCAGGAAATAGACAGGATTGATATTATTAATAAGCGGGAGGCCGAAATTTATATTAAGCCCGAAATTCTTCAGAAGGATCCGGCGCATAAGAAAGTAAAGTTCAACAAGGGACCCCATTACGCATATAAAATACCGGAAGTGGGAAATTTTATGGCCATGGTGCGCGAAGTACAGGCCACACTTCCCGAAACCGAAAGAATTACGCCGGAAGACAAAGAAAGATACGAATGGACGGACCAGCTCGGTTGGATTTTACCCATCCTGATAATGATTCTTCTTTGGGTGTTTATTATGCGTCGCATGAGTGGCGGACAAAGTGGTCCGGGTCAGATTTTTAATATAGGAAAATCGAAAGCCCAGCTTTTCGATAAGGATACCCATGTTACCATCACATTCAATGATGTGGCCGGCCTGGATGAAGCTAAAGTGGAACTGAAAGAAATCGTTGATTTTTTAAAGACCCCCAAAAAATATACCCAGCTGGGTGCAAAAATTCCTAAAGGTGCTTTGCTTGTGGGTCCTCCCGGAACCGGGAAAACCCTGCTTGCCAAAGCAGTTGCCGGTGAGGCTAAAGTTCCCTTCTTTTCCCTGAGCGGTTCCGACTTCGTTGACATGTTTGTCGGAGTGGGTGCTTCAAGGGTTCGCGACCTTTTCCGCCAGGCTAAGGAAAAAGCACCCTGCATAATTTTCATTGACGAAATCGACGCTATTGGAAGGGCCAGAGGAAGATCTATTTCTCACGGCGCTAATGATGAAAGGGAAAATACCCTGAATCAGCTTCTCACCGAAATGGACGGTTTTGGATCGAATAGCGGGGTTATTATACTTGCCGCAACCAACCGCGCTGATATTCTCGACAGAGCCCTTTTGCGGGCCGGTCGGTTCGACAGGCAGATTTATGTTGATATGCCTGATCTGAATGAAAGAAAAGAAATTTTCCTTGTGCATCTGCGCCCACTGAAACTTGCCAAAGACCTGGATGTGGATTTTCTCGCCCGTCAGACCCCCGGATTTTCAGGTGCGGATATTGCCAATATTTGTAACGAAGCTGCACTGATCGCTGCCCGGAATAATAAATCCGAAGTGGATAAACAGGATTTTCTGGATGCCGTAGACAGAATTGTAGGCGGGTTGGAAAAACGAAATAAAATTATTTCTCCCGAAGAAAAGAAAGTTATTGCTTTCCATGAGGCCGGACATGCAACCGTAAGCTGGCTCGTAAAACATGCTTCTCCCTTAGTTAAAGTTACCATTGTTCCGCGGGGACGATCTCTGGGAGCCGCATGGTATCTGCCTGAAGAAAGACAAATTACCACCGCAGAACAAATTTATGATGAAATGTGCGCTGCCCTTGGTGGAAGAGCCGCTGAGGAGATAATTT
This sequence comes from uncultured Bacteroidota bacterium, assembly GCA_937924855.1. Classification (GTDB taxonomy): domain Bacteria; phylum Bacteroidota; class Bacteroidia; order JADZBD01; family JADZBD01; genus JADZBD01. Next base: position 56,089 of record CALEYQ010000057.1, read on the forward strand.
TTGGAAAGGTTTCCACCGGAGCCCTGTCCGATTTAGAGAAAATTACAAAACAGGCCTACGCCATGGTAGTTTATTATGGCCTGAACGATAAAATAGGAAACATAAGTTATTACGATTCCAGTGGTCAGGCTGATATGGGTTTCCAAAAACCATATAGCGAGAAAACGGCCGAAACCATAGATGGAGAAGTACGCAAACTGGTTGAAAACTGTTATTCAAGGACCTTAAAAATTCTGGAAGAGAACAAGGAAAAACTTATTAAGCTTGCTAACCAACTGTTGGAAAAGGAAGTGATTTTCAAGGAAGACCTGGAAGAGATTTTCGGGAAAAGGCCCTTTGATGAGCCCGAGAAAAATGAGAAAAAAGAAAATCAGTCCGGTCCGGTTAATGGCAAGCCTTCCGAAAGTAATGTTGAAAAGAAGGAATCGCCCGATTCAGAAGTAAGTGTCGAAACTGAAAAAGCAAAAGACAAACCAGAGGATCCCCCTAAAAAAGACGATAACCCTACCTTGTTTTAAATGGAAGAAAGTAAGTCGCGGGAAAAAATACTTAAAAAGGTCAGGGCAGCACTTATTCAAAAAGTTCCTGAGCCACCTGCCAATATCGACTTCGAATCGGATCTTTATCAGATACCTCCAGGTTCTCCTGAAGAAATTTTTGCCCGTGAATTTTCCGCCCTTAATGGCAAATTTGTTTTTTGCGAAAGTGAAAATGAATTAAAGGAATCACTTCCCATTTTGATACGGGAAAGAGGTTGGCAGGAAATTTTTGCTTTTGATCCCGACCTGATAAACATACTCTCCGATGCCGGCATAGCTTTTTCATCCGACGCTTCACAGCTTGCTAAAGCCGAAACCGGAATCTGTACTTGTGAATTCCTGATAGCACGCACCGGAACAGTAATGGTTTCCTCAAAATTGCCGGGTGGTCGTCGCCTTCCTTTTTACCCCCATATTTGCATTGTGGTTGCCTACACCGACCAGATTGTCATGAATGTAAAAGACGGATTAAAAAAAATACGCGAAAAATATAAAGGGGAGTTGCCTTCCATGATTACTGCCATTTCCGGGCCCAGCCGTACAGCAGATATTGAAAAAACTCTGGTTCAGGGGGCTCATGGACCCAGGGATATTTATGTATTTCTCACCGACCGCTCCTGAAAACTATGAGCAATTTTTGGGTTCGTGCCATTTCCGGGTTTTTTTTTCTCTTTGTTCTTGTTTCCGGAATATGGTTTCATCAGGCCTCATGTTTTTTTCTGTTTGCCATAGTTGCCTTAGGCAGCCTTTGGGAATTTTATAAGCTGGAAAAATTGTCGGGTTCCAACCCTCTGATTATTCCCGGCATTTTTGTGGCTGTTCTCCTCCTCGGTTTTTACGGTTTGCTTTTTGCCTGGCCCGGTGAAAAAGGTTTCAGGTATTTTTTTCTTCTTCTGCCGGCTTTATTTTTAATTCCCCTTTTCGAATTGTTCAGAAATAAGCCCAATCCGGTGCGAAATTTCACTTCTTCGCTTGCCGGTTTGATTTATTGTGTGCTTCCCCTGTTGTTTTTATACAGGGCTGGTTTTGTAGTAGATGGAAAAGACGAAAGCATCAATTTTTCCGGATTTGCCTATCGGCCTGAATTGATTTTGGGATTTTTCATCCTGATCTGGTCTTCCGACACTTTTGCATACCTGACCGGAAAAGCCATTGGCCGGACAAAACTATTCGAACGGATCTCACCCAAAAAAACTGTTGAAGGAAGCCTGGGAGGCATTTTTTTTAATGCCATCGCCGGTTACCTGTTATGGCATTTCTTTGGCATTCTTTCCCTGTTTCATTGGATGGTATTGGCCATCCTTGTAGCCGCTACAGGAACCCTGGGCGACTTAATAGAATCTATGCTGAAAAGAAATGCAGGAGTTAAAGATTCCGGGAACATTATGCCCGGCCATGGAGGCTTCCTGGACCGCTTTGATGCAGCTCTTTTTTCAGCCCCTTTTTATATGGCTTATCTTATTCTGATCCACTGATTTAGGCCTTAAATCTATGATTTCAAATCCTTCGCCGATATTTGTAACCTGAATATATAAAAACCCTAAATTTGCTTTACTGATTTCCAACAATTTACCATCAATTATGGATACCAATTTGAAAACTCAGGAAAAGAAAACCGAATCACAAAATCAGGATAACCATCCCAGCATGTTCGACAGCGTTTTGGCCCGACTTGACAGTGCAGCAAAACTTTTCGGACTCTCAGACGAGGTCCGGGGCATGCTTCGTCATCCTCAGAAAGAAGTTAAAGTGTCTCTGCCTATCAATATGGATAACGGACAGGTGCAGGTTTTTGAAGGATATCGAACCATTCACAGCACCGCTCTTGGCCCTTCCAAAGGTGGGATCCGCTATGCCATGGATGTAAATTCAGACGAGGTTAATGCACTTGCCGCCTGGATGACTTTTAAATGTGCTATCGCTAATTTGCCTTATGGCGGAGGAAAGGGTGGCATTAAATGCGACCCTAAAGTAATGTCGGTGGGAGAACTGGAGCGCTTGACCAAGGCCTATGCCCTGGCCATGATGGATGTTTTTGGTGAAAACCGCGATATTCCCGCTCCTGATATGGGTACCAGCAAACGGGAAATGGCCTGGATTGTTGATACCTATTCCAAAATAATGGGTCAGCATTGTCCCGGTGTTGTAACCGGAAAACCTATTACTCTCGGTGGATCCAGGGGCAGGGAAGCCGCTACCGGAAGGGGTGTTATGGTTGCTGCTCTTGAAGCGATGAAAAAAATCGGAATGGATAAGAAGAGCGCGACCGCAGCCGTGCAGGGATTTGGAAATGTGGGAAGCCATGCCGTTCGCCTGTTAGCTTCACGAGGCATTAAAATACTCGCCATTTCGGATCATACTTCCGCCTTCTGGAATGAAAAAGGAATCGATGTGGAAGTTGCTCTTAAATATGTTAAGGATAACGGTGGAACCCTGAAAGGTTTTAAAGGGGGAGCTGAAATAACAAATAGCGATTTGTTAATCTCTAAAGTAGATGTACTGGTTCCGGCCGCCATTCAAAATGTTATCAATGCAGATGTTGCTGCTAAAATTCAGGCTAAGCTGATTGTGGAAGGTGCAAATGGTCCCACAACAGCAGAGGCAGATCCGGTTCTTTATGATAAAGGTGTTGTGGTTGTTCCCGATGTGCTTGCTAACGGGGGCGGTGTTACCGTTTCCTATTTTGAATGGGTTCAGAACAAATACGGCCACTATTGGCCCGAGGACGAGGTTAACGCCAAATCTGATGCCAGTATGACCAATGCTTTTGAAAATGTATGGTATAACTCCCAGCAATACAAAACCAGTATGCGAATAGGCTCTTATATTACCGCGCTTAAGCGCATAGATAAAGCCCTTCGTTACCGGGGGAATTACTAAGAATAACTGATTAAAAAAAAACCTCCGGACGGAGGTTTTTTTTATTTCTTCTTTTTCACTTGTTTTACGCGCTCCCGCTGCTGGCGCTGCATTTCATCAAGGCGCTTTTGCCAACGCGAAACTTTGACAGGCTTCTTTTTGTTTTCTTCAATCACGGCCCGTAACTTGTTTTCATCCATAAACAATCCCATCAGCCAGGTTTGGGCAAACGAAATCATATTTGCCAGAAAGTAATAATAACTCAAGCCAGCCGAAAAATTATTCATGAAAGGAAGGAACATAATGGGCATAAGGTATATCATGTATTTCATGCCGGGCATCTGGTTGTTTTGCCCCATTAACTGACTGTTCGAAAAAGTATAAAGCAAGGTGGATCCTGTCATCAGAATTGCAAACAGACTCATGTGATCCCCATAAATGGTTTCTATAATGGGGATTTTCCCAAAATCCCAGATGCTGTCGTAAGTGCTAAGGTCATCCGCCCAGAGGAATGCCTGCTGACGCAATTCAATAGAAGCAGGGAAAAATCTAACCAGAGCAATCAGAATTGGGAATTGTAGCAGTACGGGAATACAACCCGCCAGTGGGTTAACCCCGGCTTTTTTATACAAAGCCATTTGAGCCTGCTGTTTTTCAAGCGGTGGACGATTTTCGAATTTTTTGCTAAGCTCATCCAACTCAGGTTTTAACACCCGCATTTTTGCACTCGACAAATATGTTTTGTAGGCAATCGGAAACAAAATCATCTTGATGATAAGAGTCAGGCACAGAATTATTATGCCGTAATTCCAGTTCAGGTTGTCGAAAAAGTTGAATATGGGAATTACCAGAAATTTATTTACCCATCCGAATATTCCCCAGCCAAGAGGAATTATTTTTTCAAGGCCCTGATCATAGGCTTTGAGGGTTTGATAATGATTCGGACCCAGGTACAAGTTGAGCGAAAATTGCTCGCTCGGTTGATGTTCGTAGGAAATAGGAACAATGGCATGAAACTTTTTCACAAGGCTGTCATCGCGACCCATATAGGAACTGAGAAACGAGCCCTGGTTGTCAAAATGTTCTTTGGCAATTAACAGGGTTGAGAAAAACTGTTGTTTGAATCCAAGCCATTTCACCTTTGCCTTTAGCCCAAGGCTATCGTCATGCATTTCGGAAAGATAGTCGGCCTCTTCGTCGAGATATTTGAAATAAATAGTGCTGGCGTCGCGTTGGTTTTTAATGGTTTTTTCCTGGGAAGGTGTGGCCATGTCCCATGAAAAATCGAGCAGCGACTGGTTTCGGGGAATTACCTGAGCCAGTCCCTCAAATCCAATGTCGAAACCAACCATGAAATCATTGCCACGAATTGTATAGGTGTAAACAAGGTGTTTTCCTTCGCCCGCAGGTAGTTTAAAAGAAAACCTGAGCGAGTCTTTCCCGCTCACTTTCCCTGACTTTCCTTCGGGAATAAAATAAAAATCAGAAGTGTTTAATTGAGTTTTTTCGGTAACCAGAGAAAGCCCGTAGTTCGACCAACCTTTTGGGAAAAGGTAGAGCGGCTTCCCGTCGTAGGTTTTATAATCTTTAAGTAAAACAGAAACTATTTGTCCGCCTCGGTTGGAAAGCTCAAGAATGAAATGTTCATTTTCCAGCGTAAAGCTCGAATCAACACCGGAAGCCTGAGGATAAAAAACGCCCAGACGAGCCATTTCTTCGGCCTTTTTTAAGGAATCTCCTGTGAGAAGGGAAAGGGTGTCAGTTTTTGCTGTAACAGGGGAAAGGGTGTCCGGAAGACTAACCACCCGGGTGGTATCTTTTTTGATTTCCAGCGCTGCCAGTGAATCCTGAACACGCTTGCGTTCTGCAATTTCTTCCTGGCTTGGAGCCGACCAATACAGCCAGCCAAACATAATGGCTCCTATGAGGAGAATTCCAATTACGGTATTACGGTCAAATCCCTGCATTTTTCAGACCGCAAACCTACATTTTTTTTGCTTACGGGAGGGACAGGAAGGGAAGTATTTTGAATTAATGTGTGGCTTTAAGGCTTGAAATTTCAATGGCCGCCTTTACGAAATGAACAAACAGGGGATGTGGCTTTTCTACCGTGCTTTTATATTCAGGGTGAAACTGAACTCCGACAAACCAGGGATGGTTTTTCAATTCAATAATTTCTACCAGCCCGCTCTGGGGATTAATTCCGGATCCCAGCATACCAGCTTTCTCAAAATCGGCCAGATATTCATTGTTGAACTCATAACGATGGCGGTGCCTTTCGTTGATTTCTGTTTTTTTATAAATTTCTGCAGCACGGGTTCCGTCGGTAATCCGGCAAGGGTAGGAACCAAGACGCATGGTTCCGCCTTTCTCCGTAATTTTTTTCTGTGACTCCAGCAGATCAATAACCGGATTGGTTGTGCCCGGATTCATTTCGGTGGAATTGGCATCCTTAAATCCGAGAACATTGCGCGCAAATTCAATAGCAGCACATTGCATGCCCAGACAAATACCTAAAAAGGGAATGTGGTTTTCCCGTGCATATTGAATGGCTTGTATTTTTCCTTCTATGCCCCGTTGTCCAAACCCGGGAGCTACCAAAATGCCAAATAATCCCTTCAGTTTTTCCTTCACATTCGAAGCATTGATGCTCTCGCTGTGAATCCATTCCAATTCAACCTTGCAATAATTATTTGCCCCGGCATGAACAAAGGATTCGGCAATGGATTTATAAGAGTCTTTCAGTTCAATGTATTTTCCAACCAAACCAATTTTAACCACCGATTTGGGGTTTTTCAAACGGGTAAGAAATTCCTTCCACTGACTCAGATCGGGATTTTCTGCTGCGGGAATATTCAATTTCCGTAATACTTCCTGGTCGAGTTTTTCTTTTTCAAGGTGTAAGGGGACTTCATAAATGGTGCTTGCGTCTTTGGCTTCGATTACCGAGCTGGTTTCCACGTTGCAAAACAAAGCCACTTTCTTTTTTATGTCGGCCGACAATTCCCGGTCTGTTCGGCAAACAAGAATATCGGGCTGAACCCCATATTCGAGTAATACCTTCACACTGTGCTGGGTTGGTTTGGTTTTAAGCTCTCCGGAAGCGGACAGATAAGGAATCAGGGTAAGGTGAATCACCAAACAATCTTTCCCCAGTTCCCATTTCATCTGACGCACGGCTTCGATGTAGGGTAAAGATTCAATGTCACCCACGGTTCCGCCTATTTCAGTAATTACAAACTGGTTCTTACCCTGCTTTCCAACAAGCTTTATCCAACGTTTTATTTCGTCGGTAATGTGCGGAATTACCTGAACGGTTTTGCCCAGAAATTCACCTTTTCTCTCTTTTTCGATTACCGTCTGGTAAATTCTTCCGGTGGTTACATTATTGGCCTGTGAGGTGGCCGTATTCAGAAATCGTTCGTAATGCCCAAGGTCCAGATCGGTTTCCGCTCCGTCGTCGGTTACGAAACATTCGCCGTGTTCGTAGGGGTTTAAAGTGCCGGGATCAACATTAATATAAGGGTCGAGCTTTTGAATGGTAACGGAAAAGCCCCTCGATTGGAGCAATTTGGCCAGGGATGCCGCAACAATTCCCTTTCCCAAAGAAGAGGTTACGCCTCCCGTAACAAAAATGTATTTTATGGAATTCGACATTAGGGTACGGATGGGCAAAGTTAGGAAATATTGATTGGATTATAGGTTCCCATTTTGTAATTTAGCCTGAATGGGCATTGTTTTTAAGCATTTTCTTTTCTTTTTGTTTGCTTTTTTTTCCTGGACTTCTTTTTTCGGCCAGCAACCCTTTGTTTTCGACCCTGTAAATGGCTTTATGGTTATGGCCGAGCCCACCGTTCCCATAACAGGTGCCTATTTCGATCATCAGGTAGCCCGCGGCTCCCAATATTTTTGGGAGTATCGAACCCGACCTCTTGCATCCATGGGCTTTTCGGCGGGGTACTTTCGGGCAAAACCGGTTTTTACGGGTTCTTCAGGAAGAACCATTTTCGACTTTTCCCTGCGTTACCGGAATCAGGTGAATACTATTTCCTATGAAGGTTGGGAAGGAGGAAACTCCATGCAGACTTATTTTTCAGGTCAGGGGAAAGTGGTTTTAAAGCTCCGCAGTGCCTTGGTTTCCGTTGGCCTGATGCATGAATATTTTTTCGGGAAAAAGCCCTGGCGGCTTTTACACGGCCTGGGTCTGGAGGCCGGTCAGGTTCTGTTTTCCGGTCTCAGGCAGGAGCGGGAAGGAACTTTGTACGATTTTCAAACAGAAAGTCCTGTGAATGAAACTATCCGTTCTTCGGATTTTTGGCCCTCAGCTTTTCACATTCCAGACTTGAAAATCAATTATTTTTTTGGGGTGCCTTTTTTCTCAGGAAAAACGGCCATTTGTCCATTTTTTATGACCGGCCTGGTTAACATAGCGCAAATGGTGCCTCGTCCTCCGCCTGAGAAAAAGCCTCTTATTATAAAACGTGAATATTATAAGGATTTCTCCTTAGGGTTGCGCATTTACCTGCCTTCCTCCTCATAGCCAGGTTATGGGTTTTTGCCCCTTTTCTTCAAGCCAGTTGTTTGTTTTGGAAAAATGCCCGCAGCCCGAGAATCCACCTCCCGCCAGCGGCGAGGGATGAGGTGCAGTAAGAACCAAATGCCTCACTGTATTAATGAAAGCTCCCTTTTTTTTGGCGAAATTCCCCCATAAAAGGAAAACAAGATTTTCTTTATCCCTGTTCAGAACCCTTATTACCTCATCGGTAAATTCCTCCCAACCCTTTTTTTGGTGGGAACCGGGGCTGTTTGCCCGCACGGTTAAAGTTGCGTTCAGCAAAAGAACTCCCTGCCTTGCCCAGGATTCCAGGTTCCCACTCCGGGGAAGCTGACCACCCGTATCACGGATGATTTCCTTAAAAATATTTACAAGGCTGGGGGGTACCCTTATTCCCTCAGGAACACTAAAACTTAGTCCGTGCGCCTGGCCCGGACCGTGATAGGGGTCCTGCCCTAAAATAACAACCCTGACCTCATTGAAGGGTGTGGAGTTAAAGGCATTAAAAATCAGGTTGCCGGGGGGATAAATGGGGTATTTCTTCTTTTCCTCCTTTATGAATTGAACCAGATTATTAAAGGACTCGGTTTTAAAGGCAGGCTCCAGAACTTCCTTCCATCCGGCCTCTATTTTTGGGTCTATTGCATTCATTTACAGAATTCCTGGCTACAAACTTACCAACAAATCGGGGTCGGTGTTTGTTAATAAATAATACCCTGGCACGAATTTGGTTTATTGAACCTAAAATATATCTTTGCAAATGATCCCCCGGAAACCCGGAAATCTTTTTTTTATGAGAAAATTAACCCTACTGCTGGCAACAGCTTTACTGTTTTCCCTTTTTCTTACTTCCTGCCGGACTCACGAAAGGTGTCCTGCTTATGGAAAAGCCAAGGCACCTGTTTCTAATTCCGTAAAATCCTAACCCCTAAAAACCAATCTATGAGAGTAGCACTTCTTTTGGTCGCTTTTAGCGGCATGCTTCTGGCCTCTTGTTCAAAACACAGCTGCGAAGCCTATGGAAAGTCCAAAAGTTATAAGAAAATGAGTGCGAACTCGAAACCTTCCTCCGAACCCCGGATATAATCTTCTTTGAAATTCTATTTTACTCTGAACCCCCCCCGGCCCATCCCGGGGGATTTTTATTTATAAAAGAAACTAACCTTTTGATTTATTTCGGGATGCAAACTTTTGGCCACAGGGCAATTTTTTGCAGCAGTTTCAAGACCTTGACGTTCTTTTTCGGGAACGGCAAAAGCGGGGATCGAAATTGAAATGATTATTTCGATTATCCGCCGGGGGTTTGTTCCCATAATCTTTTCTGCTTCCAGTTCGGTTCCCACCAGATTCCATTCCCTTGCACGCGCGTAAATTCCCATAATAGTCAACATGCATGCACCCAGTGATGCAGTTGTGAGGTCGGTGGGTGAAAAATTTTCCCCTTTACCCTGATTGTCAGGAGGGGCGTCAGTAGAAATCCTGCTTCCTGAGAGCAGGTGGGTACATTCGGTTCTTAAATCTCCTTTATAGACAATTTTTGCAGTTTTCATTCGTTTTTTTGAAAATGATTATATTTGAAAGATGGGAATATTTTTCCAAAAGCGGGTTCTTTTTGCGGTATTGTTAATTTCCGCCCTCGGGATGAATGCCCAGGACGGTCAGCCCGAGCCTAAATCTTCATCCGGCTTCAATCCTGTGGGAGAAAATGACGAAGTTCAGTTACTCTATAAGAACGACTTTACCCTTGGTGCCATGGTTCATACCCAGGGCTGGGGTTTAAACTTCAGAAGGGGAAAACACATTACCGGGTACAAGCGCGGGATTTTTGAATTGGAAATCGTTAACATCCGGCATCCGAAAGAAATAAAAACCAAAAACCTTTTGTTTGGGGAAAACTCAAGGGGTTATTATTTCGGAAAATTAAACTCTTTGCTTGTTTTCCGGCCGGGTTTTGGAACCCAGTTTGAGCTTTTTGGGAAACAAGTCAGAAGAGGGGTGGAGATAAATCTGGTAACTTTTGCCGGCCCCTCCCTGGGTCTTGCCAAGCCGGTTTATCTGCAAATTCTATATCCCATTCCATCTACCCCCAATCCCAACGATTACGTTATTAGCACCGAGAAGTACGATCCCGAAATTCATTTTGCCGATAAAATTTATGGCAGGGCCCCTTATTTTAAAGGCTTCGGGGAAAGCAAAATTTTTCCGGGCGGCTTTGCCAAACTGGGTTTGAATTTTGAATACGGAGATCTTGACGACAATATTAAATCACTTGAAACCGGGGTTATTCTGGATATTTATCCCAAGGTGGTTCCCATAATGGCTCATACCCGAAACAGCCAAACCTACCTGACCTTTTATATTCACATGATGTTCGGCCGTCGCTGGTTTTAATTCTCATTTATCGTGGAAACCGATTTAAAACCAAGAATGAAAAAGCCCGATTGGCTCAGGGTAAAACTGCCCACGGGTGAAGGCTACCGTAAGGTGCGTAATCTGGTAGATAAACATAAACTCCATACCATTTGTGAGTCAGGAAACTGCCCCAATATGGGTGAATGCTGGGGCGCTGGAACGGCAACTTTTATGATCCTGGGAAATATTTGTACCCGAAGCTGTGGGTTTTGCGCGGTGGCTACAGGCCGACCCGGGAAAGTGGATTTAAACGAGCCTGAGCGGGTTGCTGAATCCGTATTTCTGATGGAGGTAAAGCATTGTGTTATTACTTCTGTCGACCGCGACGACCTCCCCGACGGAGGGGCCGGGATTTGGGCCGAAACCATTCGGGCCATCCGGAAAAGATCTCCTGACACCAAATTTGAAACTTTGATTCCGGACTTTGCCGGAAAATGGGACAACCTTGCGATTGTGTTGCGGGAAAAGCCCGATGTGCTTTCGCATAATCTGGAAACAGTCAAACGATTAACCAAAAAAGTGAGAATTCAGGCCAAATACGACCGCAGCCTGGAAGTGCTGATAAGGAGCAAAGAAGCCGGTTTACGGACCAAGTCGGGCATCATGGTTGGTTTGGGAGAGACTGAAAATGAGGTGTTTGAGACCCTGGAAGATTTGAAATCAGCCCGGGTTGATGTGGTTACCATCGGTCAATACCTGCAGCCTACCGCGAAGCATTTGCCGGTTCATGAATTTGTTCATCCCGATAAGTTCGCCCTGTATCGTAGGGTAGGCCTTTCCATGGGCTTTTCTGTGGTGGAAAGCGGCCCCTTGGTAAGATCCAGCTATCATGCTGAAAATCACGTTTGAACCCAGCTCCCCTGGCTGTGAATTTTTTTTGAAAAAAACTGCCTTTTACTTATATTTGTAATCCTTGGAAAGTTATATTTGCCAAGCGATGTTTTCCGACATCCCCCAAACTAATTTTTAAAGAACTATGAAAACAAAAAATTTACTTTTTTCAGTGGTGAGTCTGGCGCTGGTAGGATCTGCTGCGCTGTTTTTTTCCGGACTGATGGTAGAGAATACTTCAAGCTATCAGCCCCGGAACATGAAGTCGGGATTTGATATCGGATCCTACGACAAAGGCTATCATGCCTCTGCCGCATGGTGGTTTAACAATCGGAAAGACCCGAACACAGGTGAGCTAAACATTCCTGCCATGATAAAGGCCATGAATGATGCCAATGCTGTATCTGGTAGCCAAAACCGGATGGCCGCTTTAGGCTTGCAATGGAATGAACAAGGCCCGAATAATTTTGGGGGAAGGGTTCGTGCATTCCTAATCGACCGGACTAATCCAAATAAACTTTTTGCCGGAGGTGTTTCCGGTGGCCTCTGGAGATCTACCAATGGTGGAACTTCCTGGACTATTTACAAGGACACTATGGTAAATATGAACGTTACTTCTATTTGCCAGGCTTCAAACGGAGATATTTATTTCGGTACAGGTGAAGGTCTTTATTACTTTTTTGGAACCGGTACCGGTGGTTTCCTTGGGGCCGGTGTTTGGAAATCTACAGATGGAGGAAATACTTTTAATCGCATAGTTTCTACTTCGGTTCCCAACTCAACTGCAGTTGACTGGTACGGTGTAAACGACCTGGCAGCCTCTCCAACCGATCCAAACCGAATTTATGCTGCTACAGAACGGGGCTTTCTTATTTCAAACGATGGTGGGCAAACCTGGACCGATGGAATTGCGACTCCTATTAACCAGCGGACTACAGACGTGGTTGTTAATTCTAACGGTGCCGTAGCCGTTTCTTATGGCGGAAAATTATACATCAGCCCGAACGGTGATATTGGTTCTTACACCAGTGTTTCTACAGGTGCCGCTGGTATGTTGCCTACCACCACCATGGGTCGTATTGTTCCTGCTTATGCACCTTCCGACCCTAATTATTTATATGCCTGTTTGGTTAAATCTAACCAGTTTTTGCATGCTGTATACGTTTCTAAAGACGGAGGCGCGAGCTGGAATCTGATTGGAAACGGAGGTTCAAACCTGTTTAATCCTTTCGGTTCCAACGGTCAGGGAATTTATGATTGCTGCCTGACTGTTTATCCTAATAATAAAAACAAAGTAATGCTGGGAGGAGTAACACTCTGGACCTATACCGAAGCGCAATCTACTCCCGTTCCTTCTGGACAGTGGCAGCGTATTGATTCAGGCTTTGACTCTCCCTTCAATCCTTACTATGTTCACTCAGATAAACACCGGATTCGTTTTCATCCTAACAACCCCAATACGGTTTATATAGCAACAGACGGAGGTATTTTCCGTTCGTTGGACGGGGGTGTTACTTTCAGCCCCATGAATCACGACCTCAACATTGCACAGATGTATGGTGTTGGATTCTCCAAGACTGGCAATGAATATATTGGAGGTACCCAGGACAACGGAACCCTGTATGTTGACCATACCGGTAATACCTGGCTAAGTGGTGTTCGGGTTATGGGTGGTGATGGATCTTTCGGCGAAATTTCAATGGTTAACCCCGATGCCCAGTTTGCAGGAAGCTATTATGGTGTGGTAAGTCGCTCCCCTAACAACGGTGATTCTTATGGTGATTTTTATAATGCCCGCGTTTCCAGCAGCGCAAACTTCCTGAATCCGGGATTTGCTTCCTTTGTTACTCCTTTTGCCTTGTACGAAACTCTGAATGAACCCAATCCGATTGATTCGGTTACCTTCAGCAATGACTCACTTTCCTTTGTTATCGGTTCTGCTCCCGGAAATGTGGCTCAGTTTACATCTTCGCTTCCCTTCCCACAGGCCAGCGCATCGATTCAACCCGGTTCAGTGAAAATCAAAGCCGGTGCACAGGTGGTTACTGATAACGGAAGCGGACAACTTATTGGTTCCGTTAACGGGGCCGGTGTAAATACCATTGATTATAACACCGGAGCGTTCAACGTTACTTTCGCCACTAACCCACCACTTAATACGGTTATTACTTCGGAATATAATGTTGTATATACCGCCGGTGATGTGTTGTTGCTGAATTCAAATTCGGCAAATTTCCCCTTCAATTACACACTAACCGCACCGCTTAACCCCGGTCAGTCCATCAAAGTTCCGGATCGGATCGTATCTAAACTTGCCGTTGGTTTCACCAGTGCCTTGTACATGATTCGTCGCCCCCTCGATTTCTCGGTTACCCCGGAATGGATAAAAATTGGTGGTGGTAATTCCAGAAATGAACAAGGCGGCCTCAGTTCCATGAGCGGAGAAATTCAATCCATGGAATGGGCTCCTAACGGTGATCACATTTATGTAGGAACCGCCAACGGACACGTTTACCGCATTTCCCATTTGAATTCAATTAAGGATTCTGCGTCAAATGGAGATGTGGATTCCTTAAATGCCGGCAATACCGATGCAATTCCGCGTTGTACCCGCCTTGCTCACTTCAACGGAAGAGCTATAACCGGACTTGGTGTTGACCCCAGCAACGGAAACCGCCTGATTGTTACCCTGGGTGGTTACGGAGTTAATGGGTATGTATATGTTTGCGACTCAGCCCAAAATGCCGTTATTTCTGTGCCTATTAATAATACCACAAAGTTTGCCATCCGCCAGGGCAACCTGCCCCAAATGCCCGTTTACGACGGCTTGTTTGATATGACCAATGGAGCAAATGTGATTATCGCGACAGAATACGGAACATGGACCACCAACAATATCAATACCGCCAGTCCTGTTTGGACCAAGGAAATTGATGGTATGTCTAACGTGCCCTCCATTATGATCCGCCAGCAGCGTCACCGCAACTGGGTTGTTACCAATACCGGGCAGGTTTGGGTGGCTACACACGGTCGCGGAATGTTTATGACCAATACGCTGGCAGCACCTCTTGGGGCTCCTGAAAACTCACCCTGGAACAGCAATTCCTCGGTATTCAAGTCGAGCGTGAAAGTTTTCCCGAATCCATTAACCAACAACGGAAATGTCAGCTTCTTTATGCCTTTCAACGGGCCTGCTGCCATTGAAGTTTATAGCCTCAGCGGAAAACTGATGATGCGTATGGATCTGGGTAAATTATCTACCGGTTCTTATACACGCGATTTTGATGTAAGTGAATTCGCTGCAGGAACTTACTTTATCAGTATTGTTGCCGGCGAGCAAAAAGCAGTTGCCAAGTTCGTGAAACTGGCCAACTGATAAAAAACGAACTATCTGAAACCCCGGATTTTTTCCGGGGTTTTTTTTTGGTAATTTTATTTCATGAAAAGAATAGCGATAAACGGATTTGGAAGAATTGGGCGATATGCTCTGCGTACCCTTATTGATCGGAACAAATATGAAATTTCAGCGATCAATGATCTTACTGATCCCCCGACACTTTCCCATCTGCTAAAATACGATTCCGTACATGGAAAATTTCCCGGGAAAGTTGAAGCAGGAACCGACTGTTTGATAATAAACGGAAAAAAGATCCCTGTTTTTTCCTATAAGGAAATCCGGGAATTGCCCTGGGCAAAATTGAAAATAGATTTGGTGCTCGAATGTACAGGGAGATTCACCGACCGTAAATCTCTTGAGGCCCATTTAACTTCTGGTGCAGGAAAAGTTATTCTTTCAGCTCCCGCCAATGAGCCCGATGTTAAAACCGTGGTTATTGGCGTAAATGATCACCTTCTTGAACCGGCCGACCGGATTGTATCAAATGCCTCATGCACTACCAATTGCGCAGCTCCCCTGATTCAGGTGCTGGATCAAAAGTGGGGAGTGAAAAATGCATATATAACAACGGTACATTCCTACACTGGCGACCAGCGGCTTCATGATGCTCCTCACAAAGATCTGCGAAGGGCCCGTGCGGCGGCATTGTCAATCATTCCTACTTCAACAGGAGCGGCAAAAGCCATTACCCGAATTTTTCCCCATCTTGAGGGGATGGTAGGCGGCTGCGGTATGCGGGTTCCGGTTCCTAACGGTTCCATAACCGATATTACCTGTGTGCTGAAAAACAATGCAACGGAAGCCGGAATTAATGAGGAATTCAAACGGGCTTCTGAAGAGGGGCAAGTTTCCGGTATTTTGGAGTTTTGTCCGGATCCTATTGTCTCCATCGATATTGTGGGAAATCCCAATTCCTGTGTTTTCGATCCCGAGTTTACCTCGGTAGTAGGAGATATGGTGAAAATTCTGGGATGGTACGATAACGAATCCGGATATTCCAACCGCCTGGTAGATCTGGCTGAAAAAATGCTGGAATTTTAATCCTCCTTGAACTCTTTCAGGCTTAGTTCCTTTCCGTCGAACTCGGCATAGGTGCTGTAGTTTACCCATTCTCCAAGGTTCAGATAACGGGATTCTCCCAAATTGTAATCAATTGGTAAGTGACGATGCCCGAAAAGAAAGTAATCGAACTTTTCTTTTTTTAGAAGTTCCCGGCAATAGATAACCAGCCACTCTTTTTCCCCGAAAAATTTTTCATCTTTCCCTTTCCCTGCCAGCCTGCTTTTTCCGGAAAAATAATCGGCCAGCCAAATGCCGAAATTGGGATGAAGACGGGCGAAACACCATTGGCAAAAACGGGATGAAAAAACTTTTTTAATGAATTTATATCCTTTGTCGCCGGGCCCCAGCCCGTCGCCGTGGCCCAGGTAAAATCTTTTTCCTCCGAATTCCCTGACCACGGGATTTCGATGCAGCTCAAACCCTATTTCTTTTGGCAGGTAATCGAAAATCCACATGTCGTGATTTCCCGTAAACCACTCGATTTTTATTCCGGCGTCTGATAGTTCGGCCAGTTTTCCCAGTAGCCTCACATAGCCCCTGGGAGCAACCCGCTTGTACTCGAACCAAAAATCAAACACATCACCCAGAAGAAACAGGTGAGATCCTTCATTTTTTACTTTTTCCAGCCATTTTACAATGCGCTTTTCCCGCTCCAGGCTTTCTGCATGGTTCGGAACTCCGAGATGAAAGTCGGAAGCAAAAAATATTTTTTTGGTTGGAGTCAAGGATTAAAAGGATAGGTTTTTGACCAGGCGGAAAGGATGCAGGCGGTTAAAGTCGATGGAAAACCGGATTAGTTCTCCGTACTTAATATTGTTGTCGCGGATATATCGGAGAATTTCATCAGAATACAGCAAAGGGAAATAAACCGAAGCCGTTCCGCCGAGAGAAATGAAAAAACCCGCGTTGTACTGCAAACTTGAAGAATTTCCAAAGGGATCTTTGTAGGTTCCCAAATCGGCGAAAACATTCAGGTATTTTACAAAAGGAATTTCACTGGTGAAATTAACAGCTGCCAGCCATTGGTCGGTATTTCCCACAGGGGTGATGGTTTTAAATCCTCCAAATTGCTCGGAAATCTGTGCTCCGAAAAATCCTTTTGTTTCTGAACGACCCAGAAAAGCCTGCTCAAACAAATATTCGGTGGGGCCGGTGGCCGAGGAAAGTCGAAGTTGGTATAGCGAAAGATCGGTGTTTTCTTTTTTCGAAATAAAAGATGCGGCAAAAGCCCTTATGGAAAATGATTTCTTGCCCTTCATGAATTTTCGGTTCAGGGTGTAGGTGAAATCGATTTTGGAGTAGTTTTCATTTTGCTCTAGCCTGGCCCTGGTTTTCCAGCTATTGAGGGTGCCGGCAAAATCCAATCCATAAGAGAATTCGTTGAACATAAGGGTATCGGAAACATATTCATATAGGTCAGGAGTAAAACCAGTTTTTCTCCGGAAGTTATCCATTTGCATAAATATATTTCGGGCCTGAACAAAATGCGTGTATTTGCTACGTTCATTGCCTTTTTTGAACTCGAGATACAATTGATTCTGCAAGCGGTTATACCGCAGGGGCTCCTCAAAAGGAAAATCATTATAGGCAAATCTCTTGCCCGAGGTTGTAAACCGTATAGTGCGCAGGAAAGAGCGAGTGTGAATATTTATATTCGTTTCGGCAACACCGCAAATACTTTTGTCGCCAAAGCCATACATGGGAACGGCCACAAAGTCGAATGGTTTTTCCGGTGCAAGGTTGGAGTAAAATGCTGCTCCTGCAAAAAAGCCATTGTAAGGATTGTGTCCAAAGGCCGGAACCCAGAACAGTTGTGTGGCATCAGGATGGTCGAGGCCGGCCGGGAAATGCAATTTCAGAGGCTCAACCTTCCTGAACAGGCCCCAGGTACGCATAATATTATTATTCCGGTTTATTTCGGGGATGTCGAATAGGGGATCGATCTGAATTTTGTCGAAGTCTCCCTCCAGTACAACCTGGGTTGTAGTGTGTGGGGAAAAAGGCTCGGTCCATTTTATGACATGAATTTTTCCGTCTTTAATTCCTGCAACACAAGCCGGAGCAAAAATTTCTCCGGTGTTCTTAAGGGTAACTGTAACCTTGTTGCCCTCTTTTGAAATTCCCTTGATTTTGAAATCGAGAAGGAGGGTGGTGTTAATTACATCTGTAAAGAACCAGGATAGATTTTTCCCGGAAACCCGTTCTATTACTTCCCTGAGGTCTTCGGGTTGTGGGTGCTTAAATTTCCATTCTTCAAAATAGGTTTGCATGGCCTTGTCCATTGTTTCCTCGCCAAGGTAGGCCATTAGGTAATCGAAAACCAAAGCAGTTTTTGAATATACAATACCACCATAATTAAACCGGGTGTATTCCGCTGAAGGAAATTCTATGGGTTGATCTCTTTTTTTACGGGCATTCAGAATATATGCCAGATAATAGGTTGATTTATGATTGAATTTGTCAAGATGAAACATGCGCTCAATGGAACCGGCACTTTGTCCTCCAAGCAAACCCGCATTGGGATATTTAGTTTCTACATATCTGTTTTCATTAAACGAATTCAAGCCCTCATCCATCCAGGGGTGCTTTCTTTCATTGGAGCCGAGAATTCCATAAAACCAGTTGTGTCCTATTTCGTGCATGATTACCGTTTCTAGCGACATGGCACTACCGGTTTTTCCGATGATGGTAATGTTAGGATATTCCATGCCTCCGCCGGCCCCCAGGGCGCCATCAACTGCCGTTGCGTGGTTGTAAGGGTAATCGCCGTTCCATTTGGAATAAAAATAAATGGCGTCATTCAGATAGGGGATGGAGTTTTTCCAGAGCGAGGCTTCTTCGTCGGTGAACAGCACATAGGTTTCAACTTTTCTTTTGCTGTGTGGTAATTCCACTTCTCCATTTAATACATTATATCTTTTGTCGCAAAACCAGGCGAAGTCGTGTACGTTTTCCTGATAGAAACGAAGCGTTTTCAATTCGGTGGAAGAAGGTGGGAACCCCTTTTTGTTATTTTCCAAATCGCTCCAGTCTCTCTCCCGTGTTTCACGAATCTTTTTTTGAATGAATTCTTTCTCTTTTTCTCCGTCAACCAAATCGCCGGTGGCGCCAAGCACATAATTGGCAGGCAGGGTGATGGAAACATCGAAGGAACCAAATTCCGAATAAAACTCACCCTGATCAAGATAGGGCATGGGATGCCAGCCGTTTTTATCGAATACCGCCGGCTTGGGATACCATTGGGTAATCTGGTATTGTTGTTCGGCATGTCCCAATCGTGAAAACCCACCCTTTGGAATTTTAACTCTGAATGGTGTGGTAAGCACGGTGCTTTGCCCTGGAGCAAGGGGTTTTGAAAGAAATACTTTAATCACATCAATCCACTCGGGATGGGTTTCGGTTTTAAGAACATTTTCTCCCTCACGAAATTCCAGTCCATCTATAAAGCCCCGTTCTTCGGGTTTTGCGAAATAAAATTCAGTGCTTCCGTTTTCAAGGAGCTGTTTTCCCAGGGCGGTATGGTTGTCTTTGTACCCGTTCGGCCATAGATGAAACCAGATAAAGTCCAGATTTGTGTTGCTGTTGTTTTTGTATTCCAGGGTTTCTTTTCCTTTCAGCTCATGGTTCACATCATCCAGTGAAACCTGAATGGTATATTTTACGTCCTGCTGGAAATAGGTTTTGTTTTGAGCCGTAAGAAAGCTCATGCCGGCCAGAGACCAGATAAGAAAGAAACGCATGAAATTATTTTTTCTTGGTTAGGAATATTTCTTCCAGTTTGGCCTCCAGAGCCGGACCTCTCAGGTTAAGGGCAATGATTTTCCCTTCGGGATCTAAAAGTACGGTAAAGGGAATCCCGTTGATACCATACATAGGCACAAAGCTTGAATTCCAGCCCTTCAGTTCCGATCCGTGTTTCCAGGTGAGTTGATCCATGTTGATGGCAGCCATCCAATTGGCATGATTTTCATCAAGCGATACGCCAAAAATTTCAAGCCCCATGGGTTTGTATTTTTTATAAAGTCTAACCACATTCGGATTTTCATTCCGGCAGGGTTTGCACCAACTGGCCCAGAAATCAACAAGCAGATAATTTCCCCGGAAAGAGGAAAGGGTAATCGGATTTCCCTGGGGGTCGTTTACCGTGAATTCGGGAGCAAAGGAACCCGGTGCCATTTTCATCTTGCTTTCCATCCAGGCATAAAATCCGCCCAGGCTTTTGGAATCGGGATATTTGGTTTTCAACCCATCGTAAAGTTTCCGGTAAGTTTCAAAATCCTGTTCCGGGTTTAATAAACCAATAGCTACAAGCCCTGCCAGGGAACCCGGGTTCTCATCAATAAACTTCTTTGCTTTAGCAATTCCTTCTTCCAGAAGAGGATTAAGCTGCGTGTCGATGGCCTCGTATTGTGAACCGATGGACTTGTCTAAGGAGTCTGTATACTTTTTGTCTTTTCTGATATTTAACAGGTATTGGTAATGCCTGAGGAGTGAATCTTTGCGCATGGCAAAAATGTTTTTCCTTCGGGCAAGCTCGGCACTGTATTGATTCAGTTCCTGGAACCTGGCGCTTTCTTCTGAACCGGTAACTTTATAGGTGTATCCCAGGTTCTGAGCATCTCCCTCCAGAGAAATTTTATCGCCGGGTTGCAAAATAAGAATGGCAAAATTCTTTTCGTCGGTCTGGATCCGGTAAAAACCAATTTCGCTCACATCAAATGAGAATTCAAAAGATCCGTCCTCCTTAAGTTGGGTAGCTGAAACAGTTTTCAGATTTTGAGAATTGGCTTCCATAATGTAAACGCTGTCGGTAGCCGGATTGCCAAGTGTACCCGAAATAAAAACATTGCCTTCCGGTTTTCCAGGTTCTCCGCAGGAAATCAGAAAAAATAAAGTGGCGCAAAGGGCCGAAGAAAATAACTGGTTTAATGGTTTCATGAATGGTGATTATAATTTATCTAGTGTTTCTTTAAGAAGTTTACTGGCGACTTTCGGGTCGGCTTTTCCCTTGCTAAGCTTCATTACCTCGCCCATAAAGAGTCCGATCAGGCCGGTTTTTCCGTTTTTGTATTCTGTAATTTTTTCAGGAAAAGCATCAAGGGCTTGTTTTACCAGATCCTGAAGCTGACCGGTATCGCTGGTTTGAATCAGATTTAGTTTACCCGCAAGTTCAAGTGGGTCGTTCCCTGGCGATTCAACTAATTTTGGAAATAGTTCCTGCGATGCCATGGAGAAACTCACTTTTCCTTCGTCAACAATATTTACAAGTTTGGCCATTTGAGCTGCACTCAAAGGGAAGTCAGTGATAGATACAGCCCTTTCGTTAAGGTAAGATTTAATGGGACCCATGGCCCAGTTGGCTGCGGCTTTTTTGTTGGGACAAAAAAGGGAAAGTTCTTCGAAGTATTCGGAGAATTCCCTGCTTTCTGTCAGTACGCCTGCATCATATTCGGAAAGTTGAAAGTCTTTTACATATTTCTCAAACAATGCCTGGGGCAGGGGAGGCAGTGTGCTTTCAACTTTTTGAATGAAATCCTTGGTTAGAATAACGGGCTGAATATCCGGTTCGGGAAAATACCTGTAATCATTGGCCGCTTCTTTTGAACGGAGGCTGAAAGTGGTGCCGGATACAGCATCAAAGCTTCGGGTTTCCTGAGTAAAAGGAATTCCTTTTTCAATGAGATCAATCTGCCGTTCGATTTCATATTCAATAGCCCGCTGCACATTCCTTATCGAGTTCATGTTTTTTACTTCAACACGGGTGCCGTATTTGTCGGCCCCTTTTTTCATGACTGAAATGTTGGCATCACAACGCAGACTTCCTTCTTCCATGTTACCGTCGCAGATTCTCAGGTAGCGAACTAATTTCCTAACTTCGGTAAGGTATTGGTAGGCTTCTTCACCGCTTCGAATATCGGGTGCGGAAACCATTTCCAGCAGCGGTGTTCCTGCCCGGTTCACATCAATCAGGGTGTCATCGGCATCCTGGTCGTGAATGGATTTCCCCGCATCCTCCTCCATGTGAATCCGGATGAGGTTAATGAATTTTTTTTGTCCGTTCTTCAGGCGAATGCTTAGGCCTCCGCCGGTAGCAAGGGGTGTTTTGTCTTGGGTAATCTGATAGCCTTTGGGCAGGTCGGCATAAAAATAATTTTTGCGGGCAAACTCATTTCTTTCGGTAAGTGTACATCCCAGCGCAAGGGCGAGGCGAACGCCGAATTCAATTACTGCTTCATTGGGCCGTGGAAGGGTTCCCGGAAGGGCAAGGGTTATGGGTCCCACCCGGGTATTGGGAATTTCACCGTACGAGGTGGGCTCGGCTGAAAACGCCTTTGTGTTGGTAAGCAATTGGATGTGTACTTCAAGACCAATTACCGCCTGGTAGCCCCTGTCATCTGCCATAGAAAAAATCAAAGGTCAAATTTAGCAATTTTAAAGGCAGGGAAAGGGCTAAAATGGGGATGTTTCTGAGCCAATGTTTGGTTATCTTTGAAAGAAAAAAGTATGCGATTTTATGTTTATTTGATACTGGCTCTTTTGATGCCGGCCTTTGCATTTGCCCAGAAAGAAAAGAAAGAGAAAAAGAAGAAACCCGAGCCCGGCTTGTACGCCGAAATGTCGACCACCAAGGGTAAAATTTTGTTGTTTCTTGAATATGAAAAAACACCTTTAACCGTTGCCAGTTTTGTGGGTTTGGCGGAAGGGAAAATAAAAAATACCGCTAAGGCTCCGGGGGTTCCCTATTTCAATGGGATTAAGTTCCATCGTGTAATACCCAATTTTATGATTCAGGGCGGCGACCCAACCGGAGGTGGTTCGGGCGGACCGGGATATTCTTTTAAGGATGAAATCCACCCCGACCTCAAACATACCGGACCGGGAATTCTCAGTATGGCCAATGCAGGTCCTGCAACCAACGGTTCACAGTTTTTTATAACCCATGTTCAAACCTCATGGCTCGATGGAAAGCATTCGGTTTTTGGCCATGTGGTGGAAGGGCAGGATGTGGTGAACGCTATTGTTCAGGGCGACGAAATTCTATCTGTTAAGATTATCAGAGTGGGTAAAGCAGCAAAAAAGTTCAATGCCCCCGAGGTGTTCGAAAAGCTAAAAAATCAGTAGTATATAATTGATTTGTAGTGTTTTAGGCCCTGTTGAAAACGGGGCTTTTTTTTTATTTTCCAAATGTCTATCTTGTAAGCTTAAACCAATTAACCATGAAGAAATTACCCCTTTTCTTTGGGCTGTGCCTTTGTTTTTCACTCAGCTTTGCACAGTCGAATGCTAACTATGACCTTTTATTTTCCTCAGGAACGGTTCATCCGGCTCCCAACTGGCAAAACGACAAAATGCCGGTTTTTGAGGTGTCGGAAAAATTCGAAGGATTTGCCTTCCGGTACATTCAGTTTTATGAATTGCCAACCGAAGCCGAAAAGGAAACCCTGAAATCGGCGGGAATTGATCTGCTGCTTTATATTCCTAATTACACTTATGTTGCTTCCGTTAAATCCGGAACTGACTTAAATGTGTTAGCGGGATTGAAAGTCAGAGGCTTTTATGCCATTACTCCGGAGTATAAAATGCTGAACGAATTGTCGAATGCCATAGGGGAAGATGATTTTCCCGATTACGCCCGCGATGGATCAGGAAATATAGGGATAACTTTTACTTATTATCCCGGATTGAGTCATGACGGTGTTTTGTCATACCTGGCTTCCAACGGCTACAGGGTTACTTATCATAATTCCTATGGAGGGATTATTACAGCCTGGGTAAAAAAGGAGAAGATTAATGATTTTGTCGGCCTGCCTTTTGTATGTGCCGCTGAGTTGAAGGATGATATTTCCACTCCTGAAAACAATGTGGGAAGAACAAGCCATAGAGATAATTATGTGGCTACCGATTATTCAGGTGGAAGAAAATACAACGGAACCGGTGTAAAGGTAATGTTGCAGGACGATGGAATTATTGGTCCCCACATTGACTATCAGGGCCGCCTGATTCAGCAATACATCACCTTTAATAATGGAAACCACGGTGATCATTGTGCAGGTACTATTATGGGCGGTGGGAACCGTGATCCGCTTACCCGGGGAATGGCCTGGGGTGCCCAGATTTTTGTTTACGAGGCCGCGCCCAGTTATCAGGGATTCGATAGTGTTCCCTCTCATTATGCCAATATTGGAATTCGGATTACTTCCACTTCCTATTCCAATGGTTGCAATGCAGGTTATACTACCCTGGCTCAAATGCTCGACCAGCAAAACTGGAATATGCCCAGCCTGATGCATGTTTTTTCAGCCGGAAATTCAGGTACTTCGAATTGTAATTACGGAGCCGGAGCCGGATGGGGTAATGTAACAGGGGGACATAAGCACGGGAAGAACAGTATTGCCGTAGCCAACCTTGATTACCTGGATGTAAGAAACAATTCCTCATCAAAAGGACCCGCCCACGACGGAAGGTTAAAGCCTGAAGTTAGTGCTGTGGGAACCACGGTGTATTCTACCATTGACCCAAATGCTTACGAAAACAAGACAGGAACAAGTATGTCATGCCCCGGTGTGGCCGGAACTTTTGCCCAGATGTTTCATGCTTACCGGACTCTTAATAGCAATAATGATCCACCCTCAGGATTAATCAAGGCATATATTATGAATACCTGTGACGATCTTGGTAATCCGGGTCCTGATTTCAGCCATGGTTATGGCCGTATTAACGGATTAAAAGCAGTTCGGTCCATTGAAGGTAATCAGTTTTTTACCGGCAGTGTTACCACCGGAAATACCAACACTCACAACCTGAACGTTCCTGCCAACGTAAGGCAGTTGAAAGTGATGGTTTACTGGCACGATTATCCTGCAGCCGTAAATGCTTCGGTTGCTTTGGTGAACAATCTCAATATGCAGGTTATTGATCCGAATACAGTGGTATACAATCCCTGGGTATTGGATTATACCCCAAATGCTACCAACCTGAATTCGCCTGCCACGCGGGCGGTTGATATCCGGAATAATCACGAGCAGGTTACCATTGATAATCCTGTAGCCGGAAACTATTCCATCACCGTAAACGGCGCCACGGTGCCACAAGGTCCGCAAACTTATTATGTGGTTTATTATATGGAGATGGATGGAGTAACTCTTACTTATCCTATCGGCGGAGAGGGCTTTAATCCTGGCGAAAATGAAACCATTCGTTGGGATGCCTTTGGAAATTCCGGAACTTTTTCTCTGGATTATTCCACGGATAATGGTTCTTCGTGGAGTAGTATTACAACCAGTGTTCCTGCAAGTCAGCGCTACCACATATGGACGGTTCCCACCGCATTGAGCGGACAATGCCTGGTGCGTGTTACCCGCGGGGCCTCTAATGATGTTAGTGATGCTAATTTTTCAATTATCGGGGTTCCCACCAATATTCAGGTTACCTGGGCCTGTCCGGACAGTTTACGCCTAACCTGGAATGCGGTTACCGGGGCTACAGGGTACGATATCTTTAAATTGGGTAATACTTATATGGATTCCATTGGTACTTCTACGGGTACTGCATTTGTGGTAACTAACGTTCCCTCGAATCAAACCTATTGGTTCAGTGTCAGGGCGCGCGGCCCTCAAAATGCCGTTGGACGACGGGCTATCGCGATTCAGAAAACCCCTGGAACTTTCAATTGCCCGATTGCCATTGATGCTTCCGTTACTTCTGTGGTGAGTCCCTCGGGAACTTTGCCCACCTGTCAGAATTTAAATAATGTGCAGGTTGCTATACAGGTTTTCAATGCCGGAACCGGTTCTTTAACAAATATTCCGGTGCGCTATCGCATTAATAATGGTCCGATTGTAAATGAAACTTTCAGCACTACCCTGGCCTCCATGGCCACCGCAACGTATACATTTACAACTACAGCTAACCTGTCAACACCCTCCAATTACATAATTAAGGCTTGGGCATCTTACACTTCCGATGGGAATGTGTTTAACGATTCCAGTCAGACCACCGTGGTAGTTGCCACCGGTACCCTGGTAAATGCACCAATTACAGAGAATTTTGAAACTTTCAATTTGTGTGGTACGGCTTCAGATTGCGGAACAACCATTTGTAACCTGGCCAACGGATTTATTAATGAGAATTCCAATATTGCCGATGAGATTGATTGGAGGACGGATGAGGGAGGAACCCCTTCTACAGGAACTGGCCCAAGCACTGATTACATTCCGGGTACCGCTACGGGTAATTATGTTTATCTAGAGGCCAGTGCTTGTTTTAACAGAAGAGCTCATTTGTTAAGTCCTTGTATTAACCTTGGTAGTTTGTCGAATCCATGGTTGTCATTTGGATATCATATGAATGGGGTAGATATGGGTACCCTGACGGTGGATGTTTTTTCTAATGGAAACTGGACCAATGATGTATGGACCCGAACAGGCAACCAGGGAACAGCCTGGCTTCAGGGTTGGGTAAATTTAAATGCCTATTCCGGTCAAATTATTAATATTCGTTGGAGAGGAACCACCGGAGCAAATTTTACGAGCGATATGGCTTTGGATGGCATCTCGGTTACTAACTTAACCGGCGTACCGAATGTAACACAAGGCGATGGTGTGGTATTGTTCCCTAATCCTTCCGATGGTTCATTTAATTTAAGTATTTCAGACCTGAATAATGAGGATGTAAGGATGGTAATTACGGATATGTCGGGCAGAACGGTTTACACCCAGGATTTGGGCACCCTGTCGGGTAGTTTAAATACCCAGATCGATTTGCGGGGTGTAAGTGCCGGGGTTTACACGCTGGTGTTGGATAGGGGAGGAAGACTTGAATATTTGAAAATCAGCAAGTATTAAGTATCAATAATTAATGCCTAACGCCCCTTCGGGGGCGTTTTTTTTTCATTTTTTTGAATAAATCTGCTATTTTTGCCCTCCCTAAAGGGGTACCTGAGGGGAAATGTTCTAAAAATAAAGTTTGGTCCGGTAGTTCAGCTGGTTAGAATACGTGCCTGTCACGCACGGGGTCGCGGGTTCGAGTCCCGTCCGGACCGCAGTTGTAGGAAAATGGCGCTTAATGTCTCCAAAAGATGTTAAACGCCATTT
>CALEYQ010000058.1 GCA_937924855.1 uncultured Bacteroidota bacterium
GTAAATACTTTTCAGTGGACAATCTCCAATGGCGTGTGTCCGCCTTCTTCCTCAATCATGACTATCACGGTGGATGACGCCCCCACACCATCAAACGCGGGTCCTAACCAAACCATTTGTATTTCTTCCAATAGTACTACCATGGCGGGTAATACGCCAACGGTAGGAACCGGTACATGGACACTCGTATCAGGAACAGGAACTATTACAACACCTGGTTCACCTACAACAACAGTTACAGGATTAGGCCTTGGAGTAAATACTTTTCAGTGGACAATCTCCAATGGCGTGTGTCCGCCTTCTTCCTCAACCATGACTATCACGGTGGATGACGCCCCCACGCCATCAAACGCGGGTCCTAACCAAACCATTTGCATTTCTTCCAACAATACTACCATGGCGGGCAATTCTCCAACGGTTGGAACCGGTACATGGACACTTGTGTCGGGAACGGGAACCATTACTACGCCCAACTCTCCTTCAACAACGGTTACCGGCCTCGGCCTCGGGGTAAATACTTTTCAGTGGACAATCTCTAACGGTGTTTGTCCGCCTTCTTCCTCAACCATGACCATCACCGTGGATGACACCCCTACTCCTTCTAACGCGGGTCCCAACCAAACCATTTGTATTTCTTCCAATAGTACTACCATGGCGGGTAATACGCCAACGGTAGGAACCGGTACATGGACACTTGTATCAGGAACTGGAACTATTACTACGCCTAATTCTCCTTCAACAACAGTTACAGGATTAGGTCTCGGGGTAAATACTTTTCAGTGGACAATCTCCAACGGCGTGTGTCCGCCCTCTGCCTCAACCATGACCATCACCGTGGATGATGCCCCCACGCCATCTTCAGCCGGTCCCGATCAAAGCCTTTGTATTGATACCCCTTCCACAATTTTTGCGGGAAACAATCCGGTTGTTGGTACAGGAACCTGGACAGTATTTTCAGGCTCAGGAAACATTACAAATCCCAACCAAAATAATTCCCCAGTTACGAATATTGGAGTGGGACAAAATTATTTTGTGTGGACGATTACCAATGGGGTTTGTCCCTCCTCAAGCGATACAGTTTACATACGAGTGTATTCCTTGCCAACTCCTTCTAATGCCGGCACTGATCAGATAATTTGTGAGAATAACCCCGCTACAATATTATCAGGAAACAATCCTTCAAGCGGAAATGGTGTTTGGACATTTTTTTCCGGAGGCGGAAACATTACCAGTCCAACCCAAAATAATTCAACGGTTACAAATTTATCAACCGGAATCAACCAGTTGGTATGGACCATTTCCAGTGGCCCCTGCCCCGCCAGTTCGGATACTATGACAGTTCAGGTAGATCAAATGCCAACCCCCTCGTTAGCAGGAGCGGACCAAACCATTTGTTCTTCCGCCGTCCAATTAGCAGCCAATTCCCCTACGGTTGGAAATGGCCTATGGACGGTTGTTATGGGATCTGGAAGTGTGGCAAGCCCAACCAATCCAGGCTCTTCGGCCTTCAATCTTTGGACAGGAATACATGAGTTTGCCTGGACAATTTCCAATGGCGTATGCCCTTCTTCAACTGACACAGTTAGAATAAATGTTGACAGCATTCCTACTCCCGCTTCTGCCGGAACTGATCAGGCAATTTGCATTAATGCTCCAAATACCACTTTAAATGGGAGCCTTCCAACTATTGGGACCGGCAATTGGTCCTTGTTTTCCGGATCAGGAACCATAGCCAGTCCCCCATCGCCCAATTCACAGGTGAATAATCTCGGAGTAGGAAATAATTTGTTTATCTGGACAACAACCAATGGTGTTTGTCCCTCTTCGCATGACACAGTTCTTATCCGGGTTGACCCCCTTCCAACACCGTCTATGGCCGGGCCGGATCAAACCATTTGTCATTTCGGTGGAAATAACTCCATAAATCTTGCCGGAAACAACCCTGCAGTTGGTAATGGCACCTGGTCGTTTTCCTCAGGTATCGGAACCATTTCTAATCCATCGAATCCCTCTTCTTCTGTAACGGGTTTGTTTGTGGGAACAAATACTCTGGTTTGGACTATTACCTCCGGCGTTTGTCCCGCGTCTTACGATACGGTTTCAATTTTTGTTGACGCCATGCCTCCGCCTGCATATGCAGGACCGTTTCAGGCGATATGCGAAAACAATCCTGTTGTAACCTTAAATGCTGATCCTCCCATTGTAGGAACCGGTGTTTGGGCAACGCTTTCCGGGAGCGGGCAAGTGGTGACCACAAACTCCCCCAATTCAAATGCAATAAATCTATCTACCGGACTAAACATTTTTTCCTGGACCGTTACGAACGGCGTTTGCCCTCCATCCACTGCAACGGTTACCATTGATGTAAATCAAATGCCAACCCCAGCCGATGCCGGTCCCGACAGAGTAATATACATTCCCTTTGCCGAAATGGGTGCCAATTTCCCCATTGCAGGAAATGGAAACTGGCAATTGTTGTCAGGAAGCGGAAATTTAGCTTCTCCTTCACATCCCCTTAGTCAGGTAAGTGGACTTTCCCTGGGTTCCAATGTGTTCCGGTGGACAATTTCCTCTGGCGTTTGTCCTGCCTCCTCTGACGATGTAACCCTTACCGTACACGACTTTTTCATTCCGAATGGTATTTCGCCCAACGGAGATGGAATAAACGATGAGTTAATAATTCAGGGGATGGAGTACTGGAATAATGTTTCCGTAAAAATATTTAACCGTTGGGGATCCTTGGTTTTCCAGGATGATAATTACCGAAACACGTGGAACGGAGTTAATATGCAGGGTGAACCCCTCATTGATGATACATACTTTTACATAATTGAAATTCCATCATTTGGAAAGTTCCAGGGAATGGTGGTAATAAAACGAAAATGAAACAGGCTT
The DNA here is from genome assembly GCA_937924855.1 of uncultured Bacteroidota bacterium. Classification (GTDB taxonomy): domain Bacteria; phylum Bacteroidota; class Bacteroidia; order JADZBD01; family JADZBD01; genus JADZBD01. The sequence continues at coordinate 2,896 of CALEYQ010000058.1, forward strand.
TCTTTATCTGTGCATTATTAATTGGCTTCACTTCGGGAGTCCTGGCTCAACATGTTCCTCTTTTTAGCCAATACTTTTTCAATCCTCAGGGAATTAATCCTGCCAATGCCGGTTTTAACGATGTCTTGGACGCAAGTATCATTCATCGCCGGCAATGGGTAAGCTTTGAGGGAGCTCCTCTTACAACGCAGTTAAATTTACATACCGCCCTGTATGATAAAAGAATGAGCCTGGGGACAAACATAGAGAACGATCGTATCGGGGTTACCAACCGCACAATGGTTAACTTTATTTATGCCTACCGCCTGTTTTTTAAGCCTGAAAAATATCTCTCTTTCGGAATTTCGACCGGTTTGGGACAGCTTAGAAATGATTGGGACAAAATAAAAACCACGGTAAGCGGAGATCCCGTTTATAATACAGGCAATGAGTCCCGTCTTTTTTTCAGAGGAGGTGCCGGGATGGTTTATACTTCTCCAAAATTGCACTTAGGGTTTTCCTCGCCTACCCTGTTTCAAACCAGGCCTTTTTCAGAAAACAATGCACAACAATTCCTGTTCCACGGGAAATACACCCAGGCTATTAATGAGGTTGCCGAAATTCTTCCCTCTGCTTTGATTAGAATTCAAAAAAACTCTCCCGTTCAGGCCGACATTAACACCGTATTCAGATTTTACGAGCTCTATTCATTTGGCATAGGATATCGCCTGAATGATGCCTTTATTTTTACAACGGCCGTTAAATTTTCGAATCAGTTCGAGATGGGGTATGCCTATGATTTCACCTTAAGCCCCATTCAAAGTTATAGTAACGGAAGCCATGAAATTATGCTCCGCTATGTATTTGCTTACCCTGTAACTGCTGTGAGGCCCCGCTATTGATATGAAGGATTTTCTTCCGGGTATTTTCCTTTTCTTTTTACTGCTGGCCGTATTTCCTCTAAACGCCCAGCAGCGGATGCTTATTTTGTTTGATTCCAGCATGATTGAACTCAAGCCCGAAAAAATAAACTCCTCCTATTCCGATTATGCACCCTGTTTTTTCCCCGGTGGAATTATTTTTTCTTCTAACCGCAAACATAGTTTTGGAGTGAAGACATATAACGCCAAAGACAAAAACCGCCTGGATGATTTATATTTTTCGGCTCTTAATCCTGACCATTCCCTACAGGAACCCAGATTCCTCGATAAAATAAACACCCGATTCCATGAAGGAACCTCGAGTTTTGACAGCCTGAATAATCATTTGTATTATGCCTCTACCGTCAAAGTCAAAAATAAGTTGGTGCTTGGAATTTACCGGGTAAAACATGAGGCCGGAAACTGGGGAGTGCCAGAACCGGTTCTTATTCCAACAGACACTTTCAGTTATTTTCATCCCTTTATTTTCAATGAAGGAAAATCTTTGTTAGTTGCCTCAGACAAGACTGGCGGAATTGGTGGAACCGACTTATACCTTTCCATTAATAAAAACGGGATCTGGCTCACACCTGAAAATCTTGGGCCATCCATAAACACCTCAAAAAACGAGGGCTACCCATTTATTGATTCTCAAAAGAATCTGTTCTTCTCATCCCGGGGGCATCCCGGTTATGGAGGCTATGATATTTTCTACAGCCAATGGGTTGGTAAAACCTGGCGAAAGCCGAGAAACATAGGCCCTGTTATTAACTCACCGGATGACGATTTCGGATTAATTTTCGATCTGGATAAACGTTTTGGGTTTTTCTCTACCAACCGGTTTCGAAAACAGGATGATGAAATTATGCGGTTTGAAATTAAGTGGCCGGTGTTTAAAGACTGCGCCCCGTACGAAAAACCGACCTATTGTTACGAGTTTTCTGAAGAATCTTCCCTGATTGAGGGAGATACAATGGGGTTCTTTTACGAATGGAGTTTTGGGAATGGAAAAAAAGGTAAAGGTATTACCACCAAAAACTGTTACGATGACCCCGGAGAATACCTTGTAGAGCTAAACATCATCGATAAAACAACCGGAACGCTTTTTCTTAATCAGGTAACCTACGCTTTTGAGGTTGAAGAAGAAAAGGTATTACACATTAAAGGTCCGGATACCGTTTATATCGGCGATCAGGTTTTGTTTTCATCGGATGGTTCTAAAATTGAAGGGCATGTTTTGCTCGATTATTTCTGGAATAACGGAACCGGCTACCTATTAAAAGGGAAAGACTATATATGGCCTTTTACCGACACCGGCCTTGTAGCGATTACTCTTGGGGTTGTAGCCAAATTAGAAACAGACCCTACCGGACCTTTAAGAACATTTTGTACTACCAAAACCATTTTTGTTTACCCACCTGACAAAAAACCTCCACCCAGAGATCTTGTAAGAAAGGTCATTGGCAAAATTGAGGAAAAGGGTGAAACGGTTTTTAATCTGAACAAGGTCAAAGAACCCGAATTCAGCGTTTACCTTGGTTCATCCAAGGTTAGGATTGAGCCGGAAAAAATTCCTGTAGATAAACCGGAAGAAATTGTTATTCAGGAAAAAGATTCCGTGTTTAGGTATTTATATGGCAGTGGAAAAAATCTTAAGGAAATTGTTCCTTATTTCCAGGATGCAAAAAGGAATAATCTGAAAGGAACATTTGTACTTGTGCTAAGCAATGATACCATTGTGGCCAACCAGCTTACACCTGAAAAAGAGTTTGCCATTCAGATGAAGGAAGAGATAAAAGATTCCGTTGAAATTTACCTCGTTAATTTCAAAATGAATGCCGACTCGAACAAAACCATTTCGGTGGTAAAACCAACATTAATTCCCATAGAATTGATTTCTCCGATGGATAACCCCGGGAAGGACAGTTTATACTTAATCGGGTATAACCCATTTACGAAACCTTCCGACTCCAGCAAAACATCTGTACTTCTGCCTGATTCGTCCCGGCTCGTTTTGATTAAAATTGAGCCCGGTGACAAAGGGAAAGACTCAACCCTTGTTATTACCCAAAACACAGTTACTGTTGGTAAAACCGATCCGGATCCCAAAAATACCACCACCAATAAGCCTATTTTAATCAGCAATCCGGCCTGGGGAGATACCCTGATTCTGTTTTTCGATTTTGACAAATCATACGTAAAAAAGCGCTATTACAGGCAACTCAGGTCAATTGCAGAAAAATATAATGGAAAATCATTTTCGGGCTTCGTAATCCTTGGATTTGCGGACCCTACGGGCCCCGAAGATTATAACCTTGACCTTTCTAAAAAAAGAACATTGGCAGTTGAACAGCAATTGCTTTATTTGGGTGTGAAACCCGGATCTATAAAAAAACAATGGTATGGGGAGCAAATACCCCTTACTCTGGCACCTTCTTTGCAACGATTAAATACCACCAGATGTGTTTTGATTATCCCTGAAAAAACATCTTTAACCAAGGAGGATTTATGAACAGATGGAAATTATTTTTGATTGGATTTTTTTGCTCCTCATTAGTGGGGTATTCCCAGAATCTGCCCTCGCCGGAAGAAAACATTCCTTTTCTGGTAACCTTTTCGAAACAGGCTGCCAAAACCTGGGGGGATGATGACTTTGTTCAGATTTATTTTATTTCGGTTCCAACCACCCGAACCGAACCCATATATATCAGGGTTTTTGATCCGGATGTAGGAGGCGAGCATGATGAGGACAAAGGTGGATTTAATTCTACCACAAAGTTTTCTGTATATGGGGGAAAGGAAGCGCATTCCCATCCGGATGCCAAAAAACAGGATCCTAGCGGAAATTTTAAAAGCGGAGTTATTCTGGCCTCAAAATCGTTTTCAAACGACAAGGAATACGACAATGCATGGTATTCTTTTGGTCCGTTTAATCCGGCTGAAGGGGAACTCCAGCCTGATTACGGAGGATATGTTTTTAAGGTAGTGGTAGAGGGATTATCAGGAGATGATGGGAACCTTTACAAAATGGCGCTCTCATCAAAGAAAGACATTAATTCAAACATCGAAGGCGGCAACGCATTTACTTATGAATACTGTTTCCGAACTTACGATAAACCGGGTAGCATTTCCCACATTTATCCTTTTGTTCCGACGGGTGTAATATCTATCAAAATTCATACTTTCGATTACGATGACGAAGGTATAATCCGGGTAGTTTCCGTGGCGAAAAAAGGCGAATTGGCTAAAACATCCCAGGATGGAAACTGGGTAATTTCTGAGCACAAAATTGTACCCGAAGAGCTAAACACAAGCCTCGACATACAACTCATAAAAAAGGCCGCAACAAAAAACAACAATATGGTGCTTTATGTCACAAACCAGTATGGAGAGCTTCTGCCTTTTTATGCGAGTCCGATTGGTGGAATTCCTAAATTCAAATACAAAATCATAATAAACAAAACCAATTGATCCGGCACATTTTATTTGTCCTGTTTGGGCTCCTGTTGGGATCCGGGCTTTTTGCCCAGGAATACCAATTTGAGATCTTTAATCAGGATAAAGGTCTTACGCAACAATATATTTACAACATTATACAGGGAAAAAACGGACGTATTTTCCTGTCCACTGAAAATGGTCTTGTGGTATTTGACGGGTACAATTTTCAGGCTTTCGACAAAAACAACGGACTGGCTGAAAATTTCATTACTCAATGTCTGGTCACTTCCCAAAACAAAATAATTACCGGCCACTTTCAGGAAGGAATTTCCCTAGGTGGGCGCGGCAAATTCTCAAAGCTATCCGGGGAAGCGCTTCAGGGCAAAAAGATTTCAGGCCTGATAGAAATAGAATCGGGGGTAATAATAATTTCTACCCGGGGAGATGGCCTCTATATGCTAAAAAACTACACAGAACTGAGCAAGGTAAACGAAGTGGAGGAAGACTTCATAAATAGTATGGCCTGGCTAGGGAAAAACATGCTGGCCATTGGAGGAAACGAAGGGCTCACAATATTTGAGGTGGATGGAACCACATTCCGGAAAAAAGAAACCATTGCAGCCTTGAAAGGCAAAACCATTTCTGCCCTCGTTTCCGACGGGGTTACCGACATATTTGCCGGCGTAAAAGATGGAGGCATTTATTGGGTAAGAAAAAACGCCGCCGGATTTAAATCAAGGTCAATGAGCCGAAGTGACCTGATGCTTGCCGATGAAGAATATACCTCGTTTTGTCTGGATCGGGGACGGTATCTTTACGTTTCTCTTACCAATGGAGGGATCAGAAAAATTCCTGTAAATGAAAATGAGGAGAACGAAAAAGAACACATTATAATATTCTCAACCAAAAATGGCCTACCAACAAACAATATTCAGTCCCTGTTTATTGATGCTGAAAATAATCTTTGGGTAGGAACCTATGGGAAGGGCCTGGCAAAACTATCGGATCAGAAATTTTACTCTCTTAGTCTTTTACCGGATTTATCAACGGAGGGGGTATTAACAACCGCTCCCTTTAATGGCCAAATATTCTGCGGACTTTCAAAGGGGCTTGCCATACTTAAACGCTCCTCCTCCGGAACGCAATATCGCCTCATTTCTGATTCACTAGGGTTGCCGAATGCAAAAATTTCAGCGTTAAAGGTTTTCTCCGGGAACTTATTGGCTGTGGTTAATCAAAAAGAGATATGGAAACTGGGTCCGGGTTCAAAGAGATTTCAGAAGATAAATGTTCCATTCAAAAACCAAAGTACCGTTATTAATTCCCTCAACTTTGGCCCCAACGAATGGCTTATTTCCTCATCTGAAGGACTGTTTGTTTTAGACCAGAGTAAGGGGACTTTTTCTGTTTATTCTACACTGTCCGGACTACCTCATAATAGTGTAAAATATGCCTGTATGGGCCCCGATAATAAAATCTGGGTGGCCTGTCCTGCCTCAAAAATAACCTACATATTAAACGATCAGGTACACTCATTTGATAGTGTTCCGGGGTTTCGCTCCTTTAATATTCATTGCATTGAAAAAGATTTGAATGGGAATATCTGGATAGCCACCGATGGCGATGGACTATTTAAATACGATGGGGAGGAATTTCTAAATTTCAAAACCGAGAATGGGATATTCAGCAACTATTGTTATTTTGTTTTTCCTGACAGTACCGGATCTATTTGGGTAACCCACAAAAACAGCGTTTCTCGTCTTAGAAATTTCTCGGCTGCCTTCCGGTCTTTTTCAAGCCCAAAAGATTTCGATCAGGTTGAAATAAATTCCTATTCGGCTTCTGTTAATCCGGGCAAGATCATTTATTTCGGAACTACTGAAGGCTTGCTTGTTTTTGATCCCAAATACGAGCGCCTCGATTTTATGGAGCCCTTCTGCGCAATCCGTCAAATCTTTTTTAATGATAAGGTCTTTGCCCCCTCCGATAATATTACCTTGCCTTATAGCAAATACAATGTAAAAATTAATTATCTGGGCATTTCCCATTCTAACCCCAGGGGAGTTAAATATAAATATACCCTCGATGGTTTGGAAGATTCCTGGCACGAAGTAGATTACTATCAACGGGTAGCCAATTATCCTTCCCTTTCTGATGGTAAATATACCTTCAGGCTTATGGCCTCAAACTCGGAAGGGGTATGGACTTCATCGGAAGTTACTTTTTCGTTTGAAATTGCGTCCCCCTTTTGGAAAAAAGCATGGTTTTATATAGTTGCCACAATTCTCCTTTTTGGAGCCATCTACGGCTATGTCCGATTCAAAACTTTCCAGCTAAGGGAAAATGAAAAAGCACTGAACAAAATTATACAGGAACAAACTGCCGTTATCCGAAACGAAAAAAGTGCTGTTGAGGAAGTAAAGAAAATTCTTGAAGTAAAAAACAAGGATCTTACCGATAGCATTAATTACGCAAAAAGAATACAAAACTGCATTCTGCCCGGGCTTGAACATTTTGTTGAAAAAACAGAAATTTTTGTTTTCTACAGACCCCGGGATATAGTCAGCGGAGACTTTTATTATATCAAAGATCTCGAAAATAAAATGATCGTGTCAGCGGTCGATTGTACAGGACATGGTGTGCCCGGTGCTTTTACCTCGCTGGTGGGTTTTACTTCCCTCAATAAAATTATTACGGAATACAACATTTACGACCCTGAAAAAGTACTGTTGCAGCTCCACGCTGAAATTCTTCATTTTTTCAGAAGAAACCGGGTAGATTCACAAGACTCCTTGATTGTAAATGAAGGCATGGACATGGCCTTTTGCTTGTTTGATTTCGATAAAATGGAGGTTGAGTTTTCCGGAGCCGACAGACCATTATATCTAATCAGGGATAAGAAACTTCATGAATTTAAAGGAACATTTAATTCAATTGGGGAAGCCGCAGGAAGGCTGGTTCAGTTTCCTAAAGTGTCTGTTCCCTTAAAGAAGGGAGATAGTCTGTTTTTGTTTTCCGACGGTTTTGCCGATCAATTTGGCGGACCCGACAACCGAAAGTTCGGAACCAAGCGATTGAAAGACCTTCTGATTTCCATTGGGGATTTAGATGCGGAGGAGCAGAGACTGAAAATAAAAACCGCTCACAAACAGTGGAAAGAAAATTCAAGTCAAATAGACGACATATTATTAATTGGAGTAAAAATTAAATAGCCTGTATGAAAATAAGCTCCCTCCCGGGAAAAGCAATTGAGGTAGAAGGCGAACTGTCTGAACCAAGGGTGAAAAAAATAATTTCAACCCTTTTCGAAACCTTTCCGGAAATTACCAAAGACCGGATGCATGGTAAAAAATTATTTACCGTAGTTATCGAACTAATCAATAATATTTACCATCATGGCCTTGCCAAAAAAGGCACCTTGCAAATCTATAGGGAAGGCGACGGCTTTGAAGTGCTGTCAACAAACCTCCTTGCGAAGGAAAAAGTCCCGGAAATTTTACCTTTGCTGCAAACGCTATCCCGAAGCAGTAAAATGGAAATTTTGGACTTGAAGAATGAATCCCTTTTTCAAAAATCCAGAAAAGATGAAAACCTCGGAGGTATCGGTTTGTTCGAAATGGCTCTTAATGCTGAGTCCTTTTCCTTTTCACTGGAAGACGAACCCGGAAGGCCACAGGAAACCAAACTAACTTTGAAACTAACTATTTAATATTATGGAAAAACTAACCATCGAAGGAAGCAGCAACACGCCCGAGATTAATTTCGATCCCAACAGCGGGGAATTGCAACTTTCGGGGAATTCTTATTTTCATGACTCCCCCGCCCTGTTTGAAAAACTAATCCGGTGGATTCAAAAATATTCCCCCACTGAAAAAAATCAGCCTTCCCTTCATATTCATCTTGACTATATTGACAGTTCCTCTAAAAAAGGGCTGGTGGAGTTCCTTAAAGTATATGTTGAACGATTTTCAAAATCGGGAGGAAAAGTAATCTGGCATTACCTGCAGGATGATACCGACATGCTGGAAACAGGAAAAGATTTTTCTAAATTCCTGGGGATGGACTTTGGATTTGTAGAAGAAAAAGATCAGGATTGATAACCGGCCACACTACTCAAGGCCCAATTACTTACCCTAAATGATCCACGACCCAGGGCTATCAGCTCTCCTTCGGAATTCCTTACTTCGGAAACCCCAAAAAAATCACGCCCTTCGGAGATTTCGAACCGGCCTTTTCCGATAATAACTCCTTGTTTAACCGGTTTCTTAAAGGTGGTTTCAAATTTATGGGTCAAAATAAAATTTGACTCCACCACAGATTGAACCGCAAAAAAGGCCGCATCATCAAGCAATTTAAAAATGCAACTGCCATGCACTGCGTCAGCTGCGTGAAAAAACCCGGACTTAACTTCCATCCGTATCTCACACCTCCCCTCCTCTATTTTTATTTCGGGAAGGTAAAAATCATTAATAGGAGCTTTGAGATACATCCTCTCTAAGCCCCGATAATGTGAGGAATTCATAATTATTTTCTGAATTTCTTAAGTCGGGAATTGACTTTTTTCCAGTTTATCAGACTGAACCAGCCCTGAATATAATCGGTCCTTTTGTTCTGGTATTTCAGGTAGTAGGCGTGTTCCCACACATCAAGGCCCAGCAGAGGTTTTCCTGGAAATTTAAAGTCCGACATCAGGGGATTGTCTTGATTAGGGGTGGTTACGATTTCAAGTTTGTTTTCCCCATCAAGAATCAACCAACACCATCCGCTGCCAAACACCCCTTTCGCTGCCGATCCAAATTCCTCTTCAAAGGAATTGTAGGAACCAAATCGTTTTTCAATTTCCTTGGCAATTTCTCCATCAGGAACATTTCTGGATACCGGCATACGGGGATCGGGTTTGGGAACCCCCTGCATCGATTCCCAGAAAAGGGTGTGATTGTAATGGCCGCCGGCATTATTCCTGATGGCGGAGGGAAATTTATTAATCTGGGCAAAAATCTCTTCCAGTGTAAGCCCCTCGGACTTGTTCTCTTTCAGAGCCTGGTTTAGTTTGTCAACATAGCCTTTATGATGCTTTCCATGATGAATACGCATGGTCTCGGCATCAATGAAGGGTTCAAGAGCATCATACTCGTAGGGAAGCGAGGGGAGTGTGTGGCCCTCGGAAAGCAATAACACCTTCTCAGACATCCGCGCTGATGAACGAAGGCTTCCGGCAAACATCAATCCTGTTACGCCGGCTATTGATTGAAAAATAAATTTCCTTCTGCTTTTCATTTCAGGATATGGTGACCAATAACTGATTTTTTTCTACTGCATTTCCTTTCGAGACATGTACCTTACTAATTACCCCATCGATGGACGCTTTTAAAACATTTTCCATCTTCATTGCTTCGAGCACCACCAGGCCCTCTCCTTTTTTAACTTCCTGCCCTTCGGAAATTCTAACATCCAAAACCATGCCCGGCATGGGAGCAAATACTTCGCCCTGGCCAACTCCGGAATCCACATCCATTCCCAATTGCTGAAGCAATTCATCATAACGATCACGGAAAACAACCGGAACTACCTTTCCGTTAATCCGCAAAACCATTTCCTTTTTCGCCTCATCATGGTTCAAAATTTCTGCAATGTATGACTTCCCCCGATGCAGGATATGCAGTGTTCTGGATCCAACCTCCTGAATATCAGAAACATGTGGCTCTCCATTAATTTCAAGCACTCCATCGGGCCGGCTTTCAACCCTGTATTCCCTGCCGTTTATTATGTCTTTCATATTTCCCAAATGTACCAAAAATCAGGTAAAATATAAAGCCCGAACCACTCGAATAGGCACGTGTCCGTCCGACCTTTTCCAATTGGAAAAGCAAGGGAATTTTGCCACCTTTAGCCTCCAATTTTTTGAACATGAGACCTCTTATTATCGGCCTTGCTCTCTCCCTCGTTTTTTCAGCTTGTAAAACGAAAAAGGAAACAGTTTCCACAGACGTTCGTGACCCCAAAATTGTACTTGACACAATTACAGTAACCGGAGAAACCAGGGAACCTGTTTACAGGGCATCCAACACGCGGGTAAATGACCTTTTACATACCCGCCTTGAAATTTCATTCAGCTGGGAAAAGCAACATGCTTTTGGAAAAGCCACCTTAACCCTTCGCCCTTATTTTTATCCAACCGATTCCCTTACCCTCGACGCCAAAGGATTTTTAATAGATGAAGTTTCGCTTGTTTCCGGCAAGGAAAAATCGCCCTTACAATATGATTACCGGAATCAAAAAATATATATCAAGCTTAACCGCACTTATAAAAACAACGAAACCTATCAGATTTTTGTAAAATATACAGCCCGTCCCAATGAACTGCCCAAGGGTGGAAGTGCCGCCATTTCCTCAGCCAAAGGCCTGTATTTTATTAATCCACTGGGAGAAGACAAAGACAAACCCATGCAGATCTGGACTCAGGGCGAAACCGAGTCCAATTCCTGCTGGTTCCCAACCATTGACTCCCCGAATGAGAGAATGACCCAGGAGCTGTATATTACCATCGAAGACAAATATGTTACACTTTGCAATGGCCTCTTGATTTCTTCCACTAAAAATCCCGACGGAACCCGGACCGACTACTGGAAACAAGACCTGGGGGCCGCCCCATACCTCACCATGATGGCCATAGGAGAATATGCCCTTGTAAAAGACCAGTGGAAACGCGCAAACGGAAAACCTATGGAGGTAAATTACTACGTTGAAAAAGATTACGAGCGCGATGCCAGGGCCATTTTTGGTAATACTCCTGAAATGCTGACTTTCTATTCAAAAATTCTTGGGGTGGAATATCCTTGGGAAAAATATTCTCAGGTTATAGTGCGGGACTATGTGTCTGGCGCCATGGAAAACACCGGAGCTGTAATCCACGGCGAATTCATGCAAAGAACCACACGCGAACTCATCGACGGCGATGCAGAAGATGTAATTGCTCATGAGCTTTTCCACCATTGGTTTGGGGATTTGGTAACCTGTGAATCCTGGAGTAACCTCCCGCTGAATGAATCCTTCGCTACTTACGGCGAATACCTCTGGAACGAATATAAATACGGAAGAGAAGAGGCAGATTTGGCACACTACCAAAGCTATCAGGGCTATTTAGCCGAGTCGTCACGCAAAAAAGAAAAACTAATCCGGTTCGATTACGAAGACAAAGAAGATATGTTCGACGGGCACTCTTACAACAAGGGTGGCCAAATATTACACATGCTGAGAAAACTCATCGGCGACGATGCATTCTTTGCAAGTTTGAAATTGTACCTCGAAAAAAACAAATTCAAATCGGTAGAAATACATGATTTCCGGCTTGCAGTGGAAGAAATTACAGGCAAAGACATGAATTGGTTTTTCAACCAATGGTTTTTTTCGCCCGGGCATCCGGAGTTAATCATAAACCATAACTGGGATGAAAGCTCAAAAAAATATATCCTCACCATAAAACAAATTCAGGACCTGAAAAAATCTCCACTTTTTCATATTCCGGCTTATGTGGATATTTATCAGGGCGGGAATAAAATAAAAAAGGAAATCGTTATTAAGGATAAGAAACAAGACTTTGTCTTTGAGTTGGCCGGCAAACCGGATTTAGTAAATTTCGATCCCGAAAAATCCATCCTTTGCACCCGAAACGAGACCATGCCCCAGGAGCAGTGGTTTTATCTTTTCAAAAACTCTCCCCTTTACCTGGAGCGGAATGAAGCCCTCTCCCAGCTATCTAAAAAACCTTCCGAGCCGGGCGGACGGGAATCGATAATGCTTGCGCTTAAAGACCGTTTCTGGAAAATCAGGATCAGTGGCATTGAAAAGGCCTCAAATCTTTTGAGCACCGACAAGGATGCCATAAAAGAAATCATGCTTAACCTTGCCAATTCCGATCCGAAATCATTGGTTCGTGCCGAAGCGCTGGAGTTCCTCACCAAACACTATAAGGATGCTTCCCTTGAGCCCGTTTTCCTGAAAGCCCTGAAAGATTCCAGTTATTCCGTTCAGGCAAAAGGCCTGCGGGGGCTGGTGGCTGTGAATCCTGTTGAGGGAAACAAAGTGGCAAAATCATTTGAGTCGGAAAAAAACCTCAGCCTTCTTTTGGTGGTAGCTTCTATCTATGCCGAAGGGGGGAAAGAAGAAAACAACGAGTTCTTCCTGAAAATTGCACCCAGGGTTAAGTCCTTTTCCAATATTACCTTTTTGAGTCATTATGTTCGCTTCCTGGAAAAATGTTCCGATGAAACCGTACTCAAATCTCTCCCCGTATTCGAAAGAGTGGCCAAGGGAGAAAACTCAAAGTGGGTGAAATATTTTGGGCAAAAAGGGGTAAACGATCTGGTAAAAGTTTACAAGGCCAGGGAGGAATCGCTGCAGACCAAAATCAAAGAGATGAAAGAGACCAATCCCAATGCAACGGGACTATCCAAACTCGAAAACGATTTGGTTATGACCCGTGATACACGTGAAAAGCTAAGTGCCTTTTATAATTCCCTATTGGAATAGTCCGTTTCCGGTTTTGGAGCCGGAATATCCGGTATCATCCTGAAGATTTCTTCCTTTAGCGGCAAGCACAGCCAATTCATCACAACGGTTGTTATAGGGGTTATTGGCGTGTCCCTTTACCCAATGAAAGCTGATGTTGTGTTTACGAATCAGCTTCAGGAGTCGCATCCACAAATCGGGATTTGATTTTTTGTGAAATCCTTTCTTCTCCCATTCAAACACCCAACCCTTATTGATGGCGTCAACCACATATTTGGAGTCAGAAAAAACTTTTACTGTAGTTCCCTCCTTCTTCAGGGCTTCAAGACCACGGATAACGCCCATCAGTTCCATTCGGTTGTTGGTAGTGAGTTTATAGCCTTCCGAGATTTCTTTCACCAATGACCCTGACATAAGAATAGTGCCAAACCCTCCCGGTCCGGGATTGCCGCTTGAAGCGCCGTCGGAATAAAGAATTACTTCACGCATCAGGGTTTCGCAGGGCCCAGAACAATACCGGCATTGGTGGTAAACAATTTAACGGCAATAGCCAGGAGGATAATGCCAAATACCTTTCGTAAAATATTTATTCCACCCTGACCCAGGAGTTTCTCGAGCCGATACATATTTCTCAAAACAATGTATATAACAATTAAGTTTAAAAAAATGGCAATGATAATGGATTCGAGGTGGTACTCGGCCATCATCGAAAGCAGCGTGGTGAGTGTTCCGGTTCCCGCGATCAGGGGAAAAGCAATGGGAACAATAGAGGCAGAGCTCCCGCTCTCTTCCTTAAAAAATTTAACACCGAGAATCATTTCCAGTGCAAGGAAGAAAAGAATAAAGGAACCGGCGATGGCGAAAGAGTTAACATCAATGCCAATGAGATTGAGAATCTTTTCGCCGACAAACATAAACACCAGCATAATCGCCCCTGACACGAGGGTAACTTTCAGGGAAGGAATTTCACCTACCTTGGATTTTAAATCGAGGAGCACAGGAAGGGTTCCTATCACATCGATTACCGCAAACAAAATCATAGCGGCTGTGGAAATTTCAACCAGATCAAAATGCATGGGGTGGGTCAGGTATTGGAATTATTTTTCATTAATACGGTTCTTATGGGGAAAGGAATTTCGATTCCTTCTTTATTATACTCGAGATGAAGCTTTTTAATAAAAGTAGACCTGAGATCGTGTTGCTGATCGAAATCTTTTGCTCTGAGAACGATTTTTACAGTAATGGCTGAATCGCCGAAAAGAACAAATCGTACCGCCGGTGAGAACCCGGGGATGCCACCTGTTATTTCCTGAATAGTTTCTTCGGCAACCTTTCGGGTTACCTTTTCCACTTTGTCAAGATCGCTATCGTAGGCAACCCCAACCTCAACCGAAATTCCAATTTCCTTCTCATCCAGGTGAAAATTGGTTATGATGGTGGTTGCAAGGTTGGAATTGGGAATAACCACATAATTATTGGAAGTTGCTTTAATAATGGTATTTCTCCAATTTATATCCGTAACAAATCCCTCTTCTCCGGAGGAAAGCCGGATAAAATCACCCCTACGGATTTGCTTGGAGGCAATGATCTGGATTCCTGAAAAAAGGTTCGACAAGGTATCTTTAAGCGCCAGAGCCACGGCCAAACCTCCCACGCCGAGGGCGGTAAGCACAGGAGCGATGGAAATCCCCATGGTTTGGAGAATCACCAAAAAACCTATCATATAGATGGCTGTCTTGATAATGTTGGATATGATGGAGGTAGAGGGTGCACTGGAAGGGTCCGCCCCTGTTTTCAGGTTAATCAATCCTACCAGGAATCGGCCTGCGATAACACAGAGCGACAAGACAACCAGGGAAAAAATAATCTGATCGGCTATATTAATACTCTCTTCGGAGAGGTTAACATGATGTGCAGCCAGGTAGGCACCGCCCAAGAAACCCCAGTAAATGGGTATTTTCTTTAGGGAATGAATTATCAGGTCATCCGCTTTCCAGGCTGTTTTAGCGACGAGGGACTTAAAAAAGGGGAATAATACCTTTTCAATAATGAACCCCAGGGCCACCAGGGCCAGGAACATGATTGAGGGCTTAATATACATTTCGATATTGTCCATAAGGCAAAGGTAGTTTCAAACTGTTTGCAAAACACTACAGATTACTAAAATCTTTGATGAATTGCAAGCCCCTTAAATTTCTTGTCCTCTGGAAATGAACACGAGCCCGGGATAAAGTTTCCAGGCCGATTATGGTAGCCCCTAAAGTACAAATTTCCAACGATCTGGCAGATACCGACTACTGGTGGACAGTTTATGACGAATGGAAGCGGTTGTATAACCTGAAGGACATGGTTGAACAGTTGGAAGAAAAACGCGGCACAAGGCAACAGTAGCCAACAGTTTGCGGCAGTTGCCCTGTACCGACCGATATATCCCCTGTGCAAAAAATCCTTCAAACCGGCAAGTTCTTTATTTTCCGGTAAGGCATCTGTGTTCCGAATATCTTATTGTACTTGGCCGCTTACCAATGGCCAAACTGCGGTATACCAGAGATCAGATGGAAGAGCTTATCCTTCGCCAGTTGGATCATATGGAAGCTCTGGGGGATCAAAACCGCCTACTTAGAAAGCACAATGAATTACTGGAGAAAAAAGTCCAGAAGTTGAAGGAACAGCTATCGGGCAAGAAAAAGCCAAAGCATTATGTAACCACCTATCCCCGAAAGTCCGAAAAATGGGCTCCTATTACTCTTGCTGCAGATCAGCAGGTTAAAAAGGGCATCATTTAGCCCTATCTTATTACTATTACATCCACGCACAAGCCATTTTTGACATTCTGCTTATGCTTTGTACAGTAGTCCAGTTTGTCTGCTGTCGGAAGTGGACTGACCGTCCTTTTGTAAAGATTGTCGAGGTCAGAGAGTGTCGGCATTTTATTTTGATTTTTTCCGTATTTTATCAAGCAACTTATTTAGCTCAATTGCCTCTTTGGGAGTGAGGTGGCTAACAAGTTTTTCAAATACCTGAACTTCCTTATTCATTTTTTCCATGAGGTGATAGCCAATGACATTTAATTTAACAATTACTTTTCTGCGATTAGATTGATCCCGCCTCCTGGCAATAAGGTTTTTTCCCGAAAGCCTTTCAATAATGCGTGTCATGTCAGAATTTTTATCCAGCATCCGTTCTTTAATGCTTGAAATCATTATGGGTTTAGGGTAGCTGGCAAATAAAATTTTAAGGACATTAAACTGCTGTGCCGTCAGGTTGTATTTTTTCAGAATTTGCTGGTAGTTGTCAAATAGCCAACTGTTAGTATAATAAATATTTACAAGGATTTTTTCGTATTCACTTTTGAAGTGATGGTAATTAACCTCTTTTTCTAAACTCATACATATTTTTTTGACAAATTTAGGTTAATTGGTTATTCCCAAGTAAGGTTGCTTAATTTTCCCCAGTTATTCTGAGTAAAATATAAGATAGCATCCTGTCAACCTCTTTTTGATCTGATATATTCAGGTCATTTTTTCGCCTTATTAATATCTCTTGAAAGCATTCAAAATTGTTTTTATCTATAACTGGAAGTATTTTCTCTGCACAGGCAATAAACACTTCTGAAGGAGAAATTTCAAGTATCATTCTTAAAGCATCGCAAATTTCTTTATAATAATCGGGAGAAATCTTAGCAAGCACTACCATAAGCGCAAGGAAACTATCTCTTACATCATCATCGCCTTTCAAAATAACATCTGAAATTACATCCAACTTCCTGAATATTTTTTTGTGCCTGGCAGGAGCAAGCGCAATCAGGATTCTTAGGGAGTTATTATAAAGTATCTCCTTTTCTCCAACACATATTTCAATAAATGAATCAATTCTCTTTTCCAGTAAAGAAGGATTGATTTGACTTACCTCATATAGAATGCGGGAAGCAATTAAACACGCATTTTCATTTTCCTCTTCATCAAGTGCCGAACTTAATATTTTAATATCGGTAAATCTTTTTTCCTCCACCAGCGCAGCAGCACACTTTTTACTAAAAGCAGTATCGTGAGTTAAGTCGGACAATAATTGATTAAACCAGAACATCTATATCCTTTTTAGGAGAAGCAAATTTATAATTAATTCAACATATTTGTCTAACCATTATTCGTTTAAACAATCATTACTCGTTAATTTAAATAAGCTATCCTAAATAAGCATATCCATTTGATATTCATTCATATAGAAATATAAAATGATACTTTTTTATCTTCTCACGCGAAAATAAATTTAACAGGAAACTATAAAACATAAAAAAGTTTCCTTAGTTTTGCCGACCATTTTTGATTAACAGTGGAAACAAGAGATAGAATACTTGAGGGAGCCAGAGAATTATTCTTCAGCTATGGAATACGGAGTGTTTCTATGGACGACATTGCACGCCACCTGGGGATCTCTAAGAAAACCGTATATCAAAATTTCAAGGATAAAGACGAGATTGTCAATACGCTATTGGCAACAAGCCTTAAAATTAACGATGAGCGTTTAAAACAATTAGAGAGGGATTCAAAGGATGCCGTTCAGGAGATCATTCTCATTATGAAACATATTTCTGAAATGTTCTCCCGGATTAATCCCAATCTCTTTTACGATATGCAGAAATATTATCCTGAAGCATGGAAACGGTTTCAGGAATTCAAGCAACAGTCAATGATTAAAATGGTGGAGACGAATCTTAAACAAGGCATTCAGGAAAAATATTTCAGGAATGACATAGATGTGAAGATACTTGCAAAAATGCGTATTGAGCAGGTGGAAATAGCAATGAACCCGATGACATTCCCGCCCGATAAATTTAATATTACGGAGGTTCAGCTTACCATGCTCGATCACTTTCTTCATGGCATAACAACCCTTAAAGGTCATAAACTCTTAAACAAGTACAAAAATATTAATGAAGATGAATAAGAACCATAAAAAAAATATGAACAGATTAAAAACACTATTCTTTTCTGCTTTATTCGGGGTGAACATATTTGTAACAGCTCAAACATCTACAACCGGACAAATCCAATCTTTTTCCTTGAAAGAAGCCATTGATTATGCTTTACTGCATAATGCGCTTAATGTGAATGCCGGGATTGATGTGCAAATGTCCGTTGCAAAGAAAAATGAAATCAGGGGGCTTGGTTTTCCGCAAATCAGCGGCAGTTTCGACTTGAAGGACTACGAAAAATTGCCTACCCAGCTTTTACCGGGTGAAGTTTTCGGTGGGCCTCCCGGTTCGTTTATCCCGGTACAGTTCGGAACAAAATATAATGCAACCGGTGGAATCCAAGCCACACTCGGAATATTCAACAGCGATTATATAGTTGCGCTACAGTCCTCAAAAACATTTCTTGAACTATCCGAAAAAAATGCCCAGCGCACCAAAATTGAAACCGTTGTTGCAGTATCAAAAGCCTATTATGCCGTTCTGATTAACCGGCAGCGGATGCAATTGCTGGAAGCCAACATACTACGGTTACAAAAATTGCTTGACGACACCAAAGCGTTGAATCAAAACGGCTTTGTGGAAAAAACAGATGTTGACCGTGTGGAAGTATCCTATAACAATCTGATTTCAGAAAAAGAAAAAGTAGCGCGGCTTATTACTGTAACAGAGTACTTGCTGAAATTTCAGATGGGACTTGATATTCAAACCCCTATACTGCTTAACGATACTATGAATTTTAGTGAAATTCCACAGATGCCCGATACATCTGTGGCAGAGAAATTTGAATTTAAAAACCGCATTGAATATTCACTCCTTTTGAACCAACGAAAATTGAATGAATTGGATTTGAAAAGAAACAGAATGGGTTATTTGCCGACCGTTTTTCTTTACAGCAGCCTCAGTGCACAAGCACAGCGAAACGAGTTTGATATTTTTAATACGAGCAAGAAGTGGTATCCGATAGGGATAATCGGGTTCACTATGAATGTTCCAATATTTGACGGGCTTCAAAAAAATTATCGCATTCAACAGTCAAAACTTTCTCTGATGAAAACTCAGAATCTTATCTCCTATACGGAAAACGCCATTAAACTGGAGATAAGCTCTACGCTTACCGTTTACCAAAACGCGATTCAATCATTGACAACACAAAAGAAAAATATGCAACTCGCAGAAGGGGTTTATGATGCCGCTAAAAAGAAATATGATGCGGGCGTGGGTTCAAACCTTGAAGTAATGAATGCGGAAACATCATTAAAAGAATCGCAGACCAATTATTATAATGCGTTGTATGAATACTATGTGGCAAAGGTGGACCTGGATAAAGCAACAGGATTAATCAAATAAATTTAATTATGAATATAAAACACAACCATACCCTTATGAAAAAACTGATTCTTTCAATCGCGGCTATAAGCATACTTGCTTCTTGCGGAAATGGCGATAAGCAAGCTCAAATTGATAAACTGAAAAAGCAACGCTCCGAGATAGATGCCCAAATTAAAATTCTTGAGTCAGAATTATCGGGCAGCAATAAAGAAAGTATGAAAACAAAAAGCGTATTAATAAGTACGCTCGATTATCAGCCGTTTCAGCATTATATTGAGGTGCAGGGAAAAATAGATGGAGACGAAAATGTGGTCGTTAGCGCGAAGATGGGTGGCGCGGTGAGTAAAATCATGGTAAAAGTGGGTGATAATGTAACGATGGGGCAGGTTCTTGCCGAGTTAGACAATCAGGTGATTTTGCAGGGAATGGAAGAAGTAAAAACAGCGCTGAATTTTGCCAGCACGATGTACGATAAACAAAAAAGTTTATGGGAACAGAAAATCGGGACCGAAGTGCAATACCTGTCGGCAAAAAGCAACAAGGAAAGTTTGGAGAAGAAACTTGCAACATTACAGGAGCAATTGGAAATGATGCAATTAAAATCACCCATAAACGGAACCGTTGACGGAATTGACATTAAAATAGGTCAAACCATCATGCCCGGTATGCCTGCTATTCGCGTAGTGAATTTCTCCAACCTGAAAGTGAAAGCCGAAGTGGCTGAATCATATTCCTCTAAGGTAAAAAAAGGCAATGAAGTGCTTATCTATTTCCCCGATATGAAAAAGGAGGTGCGCTCGGTGATCGGATATTCCACAAAAATGATTAACAATACTACGCGCACATTCATGGTAGAAAGCCCTTTGGAAAATGATTCGGAATATCAACTCAACATGATAGCGGTATTAAAAATTGTTGATTACAAACAGGATTCAAGCATTGTTGTTCCATTAAACCTTATTCAGAATACGGACGGAAGCGATTATGTGTATGTTGCAGTAAGCGAAGGAGGAAAAACAATCGCAAAAAAGAGAACAATTTCCGCAGGCCAGTTTTACAACGGAATGGTAGAAATCAAGAGCGGCTTAAAAAAAGGGGATAAACTTATTGTTACAGGATTTCAGGATTTGAACGATGGCGCTTTAATAAAATTCTAATTCAGGAAAAACATTAAATATATAAGACAATATTATGATAGAGAAGTTCAAAGAATTCAAACCATCAAGCTGGGCGATAAACAATAAAAGCAGCATTTACGTTATCACCATTTTTATCACTATAGCAGGGCTTATGTCCTACAATAGTTTGCCTAAGGAGCAGTTTCCTGACATCGTAATACCAACAATTTATGTCAGCACACCCTATCCAGGAACTTCTCCGAAGGATATTGAAAATCTTGTTACAAAACAGATTGAAAAGCAGGTGAAATCCATATCGGGCGTAAAAAAAATAACCAGTAATTCCATACAGGATTTTTCCAATATCATTGTGGAATTCAATACCAATGTGGATGTGCCCGTTGCTAAACAAAAAGTGAAGGATGCGGTTGACAAAGCAAAGAAAGACCTGCCCACCGATTTGCCAGCCGACCCCAATGTGATGGAAGTTGAATTCTCCGAATTTCCGATATTGTTTGTAAATATTTCCGGTGACTATGACCTCGCGCAACTTAAAAAATATGCTGATGAACTTCAGGATAAAATAGAAGCGTTAAAGGAAATCACCCGTGTTGATATTGTTGGCGCTCTTGACCGTGAGATACAGATTAATGTGGATATGCACAAGATGAATGCCGTGAAACTTACTATGGGAGATATAGAAAGGGCTGTTTCATTTGAAAACAAAACTGTATCGGGAGGGTATGTTACCATGAACGAAATGAACCGCACCATCAGCATCAGCGGGGAATTAAGGGATATTGAAACTCTGAAAAACATGGTGGTCAATTCCATGTCAGGCGCACCGGTTTACCTAAAAGATGTTGCTGAAATAAAAGATAGTTACAAAGAGCAGGAAAGTTACGGACGGCTGGATAAAAAAAATGTAATTACCCTCAATGTAATCAAAAGGGGCGGAGAAAATCTTATCAATTCTTCTGATAAGATTAAGGACATTATTGAACAGATGAAAAAAGTGTCCTTTCCCGAAGGGTTGAATGTGAGCGTTTCAGGAGACCTGTCGGATAGAACAAGAATTACGCTTCATGACCTCATCAATACGATTATCATAGGTTTCATACTTGTTACCATTATCCTTATGTTTTTTATGGGAGCAACCAATGCCATGTTTGTCGGGTTGTCCGTTCCGCTTTCTATGTTCATCGCCTTCCTTATTCTTCCGGGAATCGGATTTACACTCAATATGATTGTGCTTTTCGGATTCCTTCTCGGCTTGGGTATAGTAGTGGACGATGCTATTGTTGTAATTGAAAACACACACAGGATTTATCAGCAGGGCAAATTGGATATTAAGAGTGCCGCTAAAAAAGCTGTAGGCGAAGTGTTTCTTCCTGTCTTATCGGGAACTGCCACCACCCTCGCTCCCTTTTTTCCGCTTGCGTTTTGGGGCGGCACTATCGGCAAGTTCATGCACTTCCTGCCTATCACGCTTATTATTACACTCACTGCTTCTCTTGTTGTAGCCTATATAATAAATCCTGTTTTTGCAGTTGACTTTATGAAAAAAGATGAAGAAAATGCCGCTGCTGTAAATCGCAGGTCAATCTTTATCAGAACCATTCCCTTCCTGGCTATTTCCCTTATATTTTACCTGTTTGGTTCATTTGGCATTGGAAATTTTATTGTGTTGATGCTGATTCTATATCTCGTTTATCATTTATTCCTTAACAAAGTAATTTTCAGGTTTCAGGAACATACATGGCCCTCCGTTCAAAACTTCTATGCCAAATTTTTGAACTGGGCATTGAACAAGCCGAGAACAATTGTATTTGGAACTATCGGCTTGCTCGTACTAGCTGTTTTTCTCACCGTAATCAGAAATCCGAAGGTTGTTTTTTTCCCTAAAGCAGATCCAAACTTTGTGTATGTCTACTTAACGCTTCCTGTGGGTACTAATCAGGCGCATACCGATTCGGTTGCAAAAATTGTGGAGAAAAGAGTATATGCTGTTATCGGTGAAAACAACCCGCTGGTAAAATCGGTAATCACTAATGTAACCATTGGCGCATCGGAATCAAGGGATGACAGAGGCGCATATACTAATAAAGCCAAAGTGGGAGTTGAATTTGTTCAGTTTGCAGAACGGCATGGAGAGTCCACTCTGGAATACCTTAACAAAATACGCGATGCAGTAAAAGATTTTCCCGGTGTTGAAATATCGGTTGACCAGGAGCAGTTCGGGCCACCCGTGAGTAAGCCCATAAATATTGAAATAAGCGGTGAAAAATTTGAAGACCTGATCTATGTCTCACAATTGGCAAAAAAGTATCTTGATTCATTGCAGATTCCGGGTGTTGAAGAATTAAAATCCGACCTGCAAACCAATAAGCCGGAAATAGCATTTGTGCTGGACAGAGAACGCGCCAACCGCGAAGGTATCTCAACAGGGCAAATAGGGATGGAAATACGAAGCGCGGTATTCGGGAAAGAGATTTCGAGATACAAAGATGAAAATGACGATTATCCTATTCAACTCCGGTATCTTGAAGAACAAAGAAAAAACATTGAAGTGCTGAAAGACCTTAAAATCACCTATCGCGATATGAACATGGGTGGCGCAATCCGCCAAGTACCTCTTTCGGCTTTTGCCGATGTAAAATATACCAATACTTATGGGGGCATAAAACGAAAAAATCAGAAGCGCGTGGTAACGCTTACTTCAAATGTACTAAGCGGTTATAATCCGAACAATGTAGTTTCAGGTATCCAGTCAGCATTGGTGGGATTAAATGTGCCTGAAGGAGTGGAAATAAACATGACAGGCGAGCGGGAGGAACAGGTGGAAGCTGCCACCTTCCTTAGAAATTCACTCCTTATTTCTATCGGTATTATTCTGCTTATCCTGATTACACAATTCAACTCTATCAGCAAAACACTTATCATCCTGAGCGAAATTATTTTCAGCATTATCGGTGTGCTTCTCGGTTTAGCCATCTTCCGTATGGATTTGACTATTGTAATGACTGGAATTGGTATAGTGGCTCTTGCAGGGATTGTGGTTCGGAACGGAATTTTGCTGGTTGAATTTACGGATATGCTCATGGAAGAAGGCAAACCCGTTAGAGAAGCCATTATTGAGGCAGGAAGAATCAGGATGACCCCGGTTCTTTTAACCGCAACCGCTACTGTTCTTGGGATGATACCGCTTGCCATCGGCTTCAATATTGATTTTGTAACCATGTTCACCGAACTCAATCCTAAAATTCATTTCGGGGGAGACAGCGTAGCTTTTTGGGGACCGCTATCGTGGACAATCATTTTTGGCCTGTTGTTCGCTACTTTCATCACACTCATAATTGTTCCTGTACTTTATTTAATGGCGGCTAAAACTAAAGAGCGCGTGAAAAAAGTGAGGGTTAAAATTTCCGATGCAGGCAAACGCTTCAGCCCGAAATCAGTGGAAAGCAACGGAAACTGAAAAATGAAGTTGTTTCTCAATAATCTGAAAACAAAATGGAAGATTAACAGCAATTGGCAGTTGTTGTTAATCTTTCTTGTTTTCTCACTTGCAGGATTCTCTGTGGTTAAATTCCGCAGACTGTTTTTTATGCTTGTAGGGATAGAAGACGATACCGCTTTATGGATAAAAACAATTACCTATATGCTGTTCATCTTTCCTGCTTACCAGTTATTGCTACTGCTTTATGGATTCCTGTTAGGGCAGTTTTCTTTCTTTTGGGAGAAAGAAAAGAAACTTTTCAAATCAATAAGCAGTCGATTTAAAAAAAGATAGTAGAAAATAACTATTAGGAAAAATCTTCACTCTATTGAAACAGGGTTAAAAACACATGAATGAAAAGATTAAAATAGCATGCGTATCGTACCTCAATGCAAAGCCATTCATATACGGACTTAAAAAATCTTCTTTGATTCATGCCATTGACCTTACTCTTGACAATCCCGCCCGCTGTGCTGAGAAATTTCTTTCAGGAGAGGTTGACCTTGCCTTGATTCCGGTTGGAGAGTTTCCTCTCTTGAAAAGAAAAATCATAGTATCAGATTATTGCATAAGTGCAGAAAAAAGAGTTGCTTCTGTCATGCTGTTCAGCAATGTGCCAATCCAGGAGGTAAAAAGGATATATCTCGACTATCAATCCAAAACATCTGTTCTCCTTGTTAAATTTTTGGCAAAACACCACTGGTGCATCTCTCCTGAATGGATCGATGCCAGAGAGGGATATGAGAAGGAAATACAAAATGATACTGCCGGATTAATTATTGGCGACAGGGCACTTCTGTTATCCGACAAATTCTCTTGCAAATATGATTTGGTAACCGAATGGAACAAAGTCACACACTTTCCATTTACATTCGCCTGCTGGGTAGCAAACAAGAAACTTCCCGCTCAATTTCTGAACGATTTCAATTCAGCCCTTTGTAACGGAGTAAATCAGATTGAGAAAATGATTGGAGAAATAAAAAAGGAAAAATCTTATGAAAAAATTGACCTGCATGATTATTTTACCAATTGCATCAAATATAATTTTGATGAGGAGAAAAAGGACGGAGTGCGGGTTTTTCTTGCCTTTGCAGGATTTGGAACCGGCCACTTATAACTTACAATACTCATAACAAAGAACTATAAAAATACCCTCGTATTTCATATCTTTGCAAAAAATAACCTGATGAATCTCCTTAAAATATCGAAAGCGCTGGCGGACGGGACCCGCTACAAAATATTGAAAACTCTTATGGGTAAAGGTGAAATAAGTTGCGGTGAATTAGAGAGCCATTTTACGCTTTCCCAACCCACCATTTCGCACCACCTTAAAATACTTTATGATTGTGGGCTTATCACTGCTCAGAAGGATGGACAACATTCGTTATTGTCCGTCAATAAGAAAACACTTCAAAAATATCTTCAGACTATTGAAGGCGAGTTAATTAAATAATTTTTTTAATAAATATATAGATACATATAAATATATCTATTACATTTGACGAATAAAGACAATTTTTAACCTAAAAACCAAAATTATGAATCTTAAAGAAAAAATCGAAGAAATGAACCGCATGATAATAAGCGGTAATAACATGGAAGCATTTGAAAAATACTACCATGATGATGTGGTCATGCAGGAAAATAATCATCCGCCCACCGCAGGAAAGGCAACTAACCGCGAGCGTGAGAAAAAAGCGCAGGAGCAGATGATGGCATCCATAGAACAGTTTCACGGAGCCCAGGCTAAAGCGGTGGCAGTTGGCGATGATACAACAATGGTAGAGTGGTCGTTTGATATGACCTATAAAGGCGGACAGCGTTCAAAAATGGAACAGGTGGCTGTTCAGAAATGGAAGGACGGGAAAATAATCCACGAGCGTTTTTATTATTCAGCCAATTAACAATACACGGGGAACGGGCAATTGCGTTGTGATTGTTGTTCCATGCATTCATTATTAAAATTGTCTGCTTCCCCGCCATTTTAAAACCCAATCAAATGATAAAAACCTTAAAACTTGAATTGCTCTATTTGGGCTTTACACCTCAGGATACAAATTCGGCAAACGACCACGAGGAATACATTCCCGGAACTTGCAATATCGGTAAAAAGGAAATTGAGCGCAGAAAACGAGCCGCACTCTTTAGTTTTACGCTTTGCGTTCTTTTCATTGCATTCATGCAATGGTATGAGGCGGACAAAATCTGGAAACTCCTTTTATTCATACCTGCCGCTTCGCTTGGCGTGAGTTTCCAACAGTGGTATTTTAAATTTTGCGTGGCTTTCGGAATAAATGGCGTGTTTAATTTCGGAGACATTGGCAAAACATTTTCCGTTGGGCAAAAAGAAAATTTCAGGAAAGACCGGATAAAAGCATGGCAAATGATTATTGCAGGTGTCGGGTTTGGATTGCTGGCGGGTTTCTTATACTATCTTTTGCCAGTGTAAATTCAGCAATTATCGGGGGTGAAAGCAACCAAATACATTAATCAATAAATTCAAACAACTATGGAAACAAAACCATTATCAAAAGGCAGAAAAATAACCGCATGGATATTAGTCGGACTAATGTCAGCATTATTTATGATGAGTGCAGCCATGAAACTGATGGCAGGTAAGGATGCAGAAATTGCTGTTAACTTTATCAAGTGGGGCTTGGAAGGCAAATTAATGTTAATAGGGCTGGGCGAACTTATTGCAGCAATTTTATTTCTAATTCCCCGGACATCATCATTAGGCGTTTTGTTGCTATCTGCGCATTTAGGCGGTTCAATAGCCACACACATGGAGCACGGAGAAATGTATATTCCACAAGCAATAATGCTGTTGTTGGTTTGGGTTGCCAACTACTTGCGCAACCCCGAAATGCTGGCAAGTTTTAAAAAGTAATGATGGAGAAAATTGCCATTTTCGGTGGAACAGGAAGAACAGGAAAACATCTCGTAGAGCAAGTTGCAGCGCGGGGCATTATACCTATTTGCCTCGTCAGGGAAAAATCCAAAGAAAAAATTACAGAGAGGAAAGCCTTTTCCATTATTGGCTCTCCGTTAGAATATGAAGATGTACTTGCAACCATTGAAGGTTGCGATGCAGTTTTAGTAGCATTGAACATTGCTCGGAAATCCGACTGGCCCTGGGCAAAAGTTGTAACGCCTCCAAACTTGTTAGATATAGCTATGAAAAACATTGTAAAAGCAATGAACGATAGCGGTGTTCGAAGAGTTATAACTGTTTCAGCATGGGGAGTAGGCGATAGTTACAGCGAAGTCAATTGGATGTTTCGTTTCCTCATAAACAAAACAAAAGTTGGCAGTGCTTATGCCGGGCACGAGGATCAGGAGAAGGTGCTTCGTCAAAGCGGACTTGATTGGACGGCAGTTCGTCCGGTCGGGCTTACCAACGAGACTTGGCACTCTCCTATAAGAGTGAGTTATAAAGGAGAAAATAAATTGCGGATGACAATTAACAGAAAAGATGTAGCAAAATTTATGCTCGATATTTTAGAGGATAAAAAGTATTTTCAAACAACTCCATCCATTTCTATGGATTAAGTGAAGGAAACAAACTGTCGGCACAAAACACCTGATTTTGAAATAGACTTACTATGTCAACTGGATGAAAGAGCAATTTCGTACATTGAATCATATAGACACAATAAAAATGAAAAGACCAAATATATCGTATTCAAGGCGGCACTCGTGATGGATATAATTCAATCTAAAATTGAACTCTCACATTTGCACTTTGGTCAGGATTTAAAAGAAGTGGATAATTACATATATTATAAATACACGCAGCATTTTAGAACCAATTATGCAGAATGTCAAAGAAACACATTGTGTGTAACTTACTTTTTCTTTATTGCCTCCTCCCTCAACGCTTTTATCCTGCGTTGTATAGCTTTATAGGGAGCTTTTTCAAGATATTTGGCCAGTTCCTTGTCGTCCAGCTTCTCCGCCAGTTCAATCGCTTCCTGCCTGAGCATTTCAGTCTCCGGCATTCCTTTCAACCCTTTATCCTGCTCCCTGGCAACCTTCGCTAATTTTTTGCTCAGTTGGGAATAGTCGCCTTCAACACTGTTGATGATGAGTTGAAGGGCGTAACCATGACCATGCTTTTTAAAGTCATCATACATTCTTTGCTCAAAAGGATCGAGGTCTTCTCTTTTTATTTTATTGAACCACGGGTCGCTGCTGTGTTTAGGATTGTTTTTCTCAGGATTTTTATTTTTCAGTAAACCTACGAAGCCTTCCAGCAGGTCGGAAAAGAAGTTTTTCCAGCGAACCAAATCTGGCAAATGCTTTATGGGATCCAGCTTTTCTACTTCGCTTTTAGCCTGAAGCCATAAATTCTGTGAGGCTTCGGTATGGCGTTTCATTCCTTCCTCAATAGAGCGGGAATAGCCGGTGTGCTTATCGTATTTCTCGAAGAGCTGTTCTCCCAATGACTCATGGATGTTTGCCAGAGTAGCCACATCCCCCCAGTTGGGATTTTTCCTTGAAGCGAAGTATTCAATCACCCCTTTCAGATCAGCCATCAGTTTTTCGATATCCTTTTTGGGATCGCCTTTTACATTATTGACTAGCTTTTCTTTCTCCCACTGATGGGTCGCTTCATCCAGCGTCATTAATAATCCCATCATATCGCTCTGAAACCGGTCAGCGATTTTGTATAAATCTGGCTGAGATTTTAATGCGATTTCAAAAATCCTGTTGAAGTCCTCATCGGAAAATCTCCTGCCGATATTATCCTCATGGATTTCTTTCAGGTCTGAAAGCTCGTCTGAATAATCAATCTTTTTCATTGGTAATTGCTTTAATTGGGACAACAGTAACACACATATTTGGAACACGCAAGATTATATTGGCTCTGTGTTTTCCGGCTGTGGGTTGGGATCTCCTTCAAATATCCGCATCTCGCCTCCTTGATTGAACCTGCCGAACTGTACGGCCTTACCGCGCTCCGGTATCTCGATTACCACATCTACATCGTGTTGGAACTCGTTCCTGCCCCGGAACGCTCCCTGCTTGGTGGTTTGAAAAATGAAGATGAAGGACTTTCCCGGGTTGGCTGCCCGGAGTTTGTCCAGGTCTTTGGGGCCAAGACCGAGCTTGTTCACGCTATCAAGAACGATGAAATCATACTTTGATAAATCCTCCGGCAGGTAATCGCTCACAAACAGGTGAGGATTAGCGACTCCTTTTTCCTCGAGCTTTTTATGCAGAGTAGCATCCAGCTTCTCTTCCTTAGCCACGTAGAGCGTATCCCCGTGATGCCGGGCAAGGTATCCGGCAAAGTCCATGCAGAGATAGGACTTCCCGGTCTTGGGCTTACCGAAAACCATAGCGGAGAATCCGCTGCAGGGATCACCAATCAGATCCCTCCACTTTTTTGAAAAACCCAGTGTTTCAAATTTCATTTCAGCGAAATCCACGCTGCTCATGACTTTATTCTGCTCCGCTTTCGGCTCGATCTTCGGTTCTTCCTCAATTCCCCTCAGTCCGACTGAATCTACTTTTTTCGGGAGCGATTTGTCAGGCAGCGGGACATCATATTCCTTCGATTTCTTGATTGCCTCGCGCAACATTAAAACTGTAGCTTCCTTCATTTGGAACTTTACAGAAGATGTTCTCATGCCATTGTAAATATTGAGAAGGGATTTCTGAATAAAGGCAATCTCCTTTGCAAAGGGGGAACTCTTCCTGATTTTCTTGCTGACGATGGCCATCTGCAGGTCTTCGATCTCCTTCAGAAGAATGGACTTTGTGATGGTCGTATCCCGCCAGTCAAGTAGTTTTCGGAAATGCTTTACTTCTTCCCCGAACTTATGATAGATTTTTCTGCGCTTCCCTTTACCGGAGTCTTCCGTTCCTTCCAAACTACCGGTTTCTCCGGAAAGTTCCTTGTTCGATTTAATGAAATCCTCCAGCTTTTCAAATGCCAGGTCTGCAACTTGCTGAAAATCCTTATCGCTGTCGTACAGCTTCCAGTTCTTGCCCTGATCGGTCTTGGTCATCAGCACAAGATGGGTTTTCTTCAGCAGTTCCGGCAGGTTTTCAAAACCAACCTTTTTGACTTCGGAGAAATAATTTTGTTTTATGATTTTCATTTTACTTTAAATTTTTTGAGTTGCTTTTGCAGATCCTTCAGCATGGCCGTGTCCATCTCATACATTCCTGCCTCCCCTTCATTGTAGTTGAATGCCATCACTTCCGTTTTTACCTTATCGGTGAGCTTTGTGACAGCTATCTTCTTGGTCAGCGAGCGCAGGTTCCACTTGTACTTCTTTGCATATTGCTTCAAGAGCGGGTTCGGATAGCTGCTTAGGAGGAACTTGCCTTTGATCTTCGTAAGCGCATCCAGCAGCCGTGTGTAATCCGCTTCCGTGTATCCCTTGTAATGCCCCTGATGGGTATTGATGTAAGGAGGATCACAATAGAAGAACGCTTTTTTGAAGTCGCGGAATTTTATCACGCGGATAGCATCGTTGCACTCTATCTGAACTTTTTTCAGCCGGTCGGCATATAGCTTTGAAAAACCATCTCTCTTTCTGGCAAGGGAATCCTCCTTTGCATCGTCCTTTCCATAGCCCCATGAGGTAAGCAGCCCTGAAAAGCCCTGATTCGCCAGCGTCCAGAATGCCCATGCCCGCTTTACATCGGAAAACATTTCAGGGTTTTCATAAATCACTCTTGCCTTTCTCCACAGCATACGGCTGTGCAGGGTGGATTTGATCTCCTTCTCCAGTTCCCTGTATTTGTTCTGAGCCACTTTGAAAAAATTAACCACCTCGCCATTCACGTCATTGATGACCTCAATTTCCGAAGGAGGTTTAGCAAAGAACAATGCCCCGCCTCCGAAGAACGGCTCGCAGTACAAGTCATGCGGTGGAATAAGTGCAAGCAGCCTTTTAACCAGCGTCTGCTTTCCTCCGTAATATGTAATAGGCGTTTTCATCAGGCGGCTTTCTTTACAGGTTCTTTTAATGCTTCTGTAATACATTTTCGCGCGATCCTGCAGTATTCCTTCTTTCCGTCAATGCCGATAAAGTTTCTCCCAAGTTCAATTGCCCGGACTCCGGTAGTTCCCGTGCCGCAGAAAGGATCAAGTACGATCCCTCCTTTGGGACAACCGGCAAGGATGGGTTTTGTGATCAGTTCTGTGTTAAATGTGGCATAATGCTTCTCGGCTCCCGGCTTGGTGGAAATGACCCAGAAGTCCGTCACATCGCCCGGATTCTTTCCTTTGGGATTGAGCTTTACTTTAGTGAGCTTGCCCCCTCCTTTCTTTCCTTTTCCGAAGGGACCCTTTGTGTTTTTGGCATCGCCTCCGTAAGCGGTCATGCCGTATTGCACCCGCAGTTGCGAGGAGTCCTTGTATGGCTCCCGCACCGCATCGAGATCGAAATAATAATCCGGGTTCTTGGTCAGGAATAGAATATGCTCATGCTTTTTGGAAAAACGGTCGCGCACACTTTCCGGCAGGGAATTGGGCTTGGCCCAGATGATGTCATTTCGCACGATCCAGCCTCGTTCCACGCATCCCACCGCAAAACGGTGAGGGATCATGGTAAGGCATTTCGGTACGAGCTTGTTCTCCTTGTCTGTGTTGGCAACTCTGGGGATGATCTTTCCGACCTTGACCTTCAGGAGTGACTGTGCATCATCGTCCGGACTTTTCCCACTGCCATTCCCGCTTCCGAAAAAACTGTCTCCAAGGTTCACCCAAACGGTTCCCTCTGGCTTCAGCACCCGGTAAATCTCATCCATCAGCGAAAGCATATTATCGAGATATTGCATATAGGTTTTTTCCAGTCCCCACTGACTTTTAAATCCGTAATCCCTGAGCTGCCAGTACGGAGGAGAAGTGACCACACAGTCTATGCTTTCATCCGGCAGGGTTTTAATCACTTTCAGTGCATCTCCCTCGATTACTGTATTGAGATGTTTTTCAATTTCCTTATCAGGCTTCTTTATTCCCATTAGCCCTTCGTTGGCAAATGAGAAAAAGGACTCTTTTGTAACGATGATGTGATCGAGGACGAGAATCTCCATTGACTCTGCTGCAGTCTTGAGCTTCCTTGTCATCAGCACATCGCTGTCGCTTGGCCGGGTATTGCCGCTGGGATGATTGTGGGCAAGAATAAGAGTGGTCGCTCCGCTTTTCAGGGCAGTGGCAAGCACCAGCCTTGTGTCCACCAGCGTGGCGGTCATCGTTCCCTTCGTATGCCTGTAATATCCGATGATCGCGTTGGCGCGATTCAGGTACAACACGAAGAACTGCTCCTGCAATTCCATTTCCCCTCCCGGAATGAGCTTGCGGACGAACTCCGCTACATCATTGGGATTGGAGACGGAGCCGCCAAAAAGTTTGCTGTCGTCTCTGTAATAGCTGATCCTGATCTCTGGAACATCGGTTGTGGCTGTCTCTCCAAGAACGATCTCTGCCCGATATGTTTCAAAAGCCCTCATGCGTAATTGAGTTCGGTGCGTTTGTCCCATACCTTATCGAAATTCCTGTTGCCATCCGCCCAGAGAGATGAAGTGGTATCCTTATCGGTGGTAACCATTTGAATGGCCCAAACAGGATCGGATGTTTTCGATCCCGGAAGCGCATAGCCCTTATAAGTCGTGTTGGAATTGATTTCATGCACAATGCTTGCCTCAATGAAAACGATGGAATCAATAGCTTCCACGCTGATTGCGATCTGGTTCAGCTCATTGTGAATTTCAGTGAGGCAATCCTTGAGCATTTCATTCAGCACATCCCGCAGTTCTTCGGCATTCTGCGTTTGCGGATTAATCACTTCGGAGTGTTCAAAATAAATATTCCGCAAAGGCGCACCTAAATCCAGCTTTACCAGCGATGGCTTTATTACTGAAATCTCACGTATATGCCGTTTCAAAATAAGCCGTGCATTACCATCTGTTACAATCTTCAGGCTGGCCTCAGTGTCTTTGATTTCAATTGTCATTTTGATTTCAGTTTTTGTATCTGATGTTCATCTCTGCAAAATGCTTCTGCAAGGGCTTCTCCCAGCAATGCGCCTATAAAGCCACCGACCATCACATAGGGCATTGCCTCTTTATCCTTGCTCTTGGCGTAATAATACCCGGTGAGTGAGGAAATGAGCGTGAACGAAGAAACAATTGCTTTTTCCTTCATGCTATTTCTGTAGTAACAGGGTTGTTGTAACTCCCGAAAGGATAAACACTGCAGCAGATAAAAATTTTGTCCGCCTGTTTCCTTTACGGATTTCTTTTTCAGCAAGGCTCAGCTTGTCCGCCAGATCTTTCTGTTGGTCAAGGGAAGAATTCATCACCTGCAGCATGGATGCAAAACTGCTTTGACAAACCGCCATTGCCGAATCCTTGTTCTGAATGACCTCTTTCAGGTCGCTGATCTCGCTGTCGCAGAGGCTGTCCTTTATGGTAGTTTCCGCAATAAACTGACTTACCTGCGTTTTCAGGGAATCGCAGTTTGAAACGATATCGCTTGTATCCTTCAGGTTTGTGCTTTCTGCAATCAGGTGTTTGATCTTCCCCTGCAGTGTACCTGCCTTTTGCTTTGATTCCTCCAGTGCAGTTTCCGTTTGCTGGATGCGTTGGGTCAGCTTGAAATTTTTGTTCTGCCAGTACAGGATTTCCAATTTGTATTTATCCTCAATAGCAGTTACCTGTTGTTGCATCTCCTTAACTGCAATCTTTGATTCCCTGAGTTCGCTTTTGTACCCCTCCATCGAGTCAAAAAGCAGGTAGGTGGATAATGCGGAAATGATTCCGAATAAAATGGTGATGATAATGGTTCTCTTCATGTCTGGTTATTGTTAAAATCGTTGTTGTTTGATTTGGCTCTGCGCTCGATGGAATAACCGAAGCATCCTGCACCAATGATACTGACAAAGGAGTAGAACATATATTCCGGCACTTCCATACCAAAGAACTGCTGGGCTGCCCAGCTAATGAGGGTCACAATCACGAAGATCATGGTGACTACTTCGCGCAGGTTATAGCTGCCGTCTTTGTCTTTGAGTATTTGCTTTACAAAATCAGTCATTGGTGTCGTAATTATAGTATCCGATCAATCCTATTCCGAGCGTTAGTGTTCCGACAGCGATCCGCTTCAGGGATTCTCTTCGCATGGCGCGGAAGTCAAGCAGGGTATAAGTGAAACGGTTCCCATACAGGCTCCTGTGATGCTCGCACATCTCCATGAAATAATCAAAGTCGCTGGCATTCTGAAAGACCTGGCATCCGGCAGAGTATTTATCTATGAATTTTGTCTTCCCTTTTGACATTGCCCGGTGAACATTTATTCCGAACAGGCCTTTGTCTTTTCTTCCGTTAAAGAAATCAAGCATTGCATTACGGTCATAGTCCCGCATGATGGTCACGGGTGCCACCTGCACAAGGGCTTTGTATTTGCCTAAATGCAATCCTATTTGGTAGGCATTTACATACTGCCCCTGTGCGAGGATGGCTGTTCCCTGTGGCTGCATTGGGTTCTTCAGCCAGAAGGTGCCCGGATCGGTGGTCGCTTTGAAGATATGATAGCTCCATTTTAAAGGTTTGGATTTGTAGAAAACGTGTATCTCA
Source organism: uncultured Bacteroidota bacterium (assembly GCA_937924855.1). GTDB lineage: Bacteria > Bacteroidota > Bacteroidia > JADZBD01 > JADZBD01 > JADZBD01. The sequence goes on from CALEYQ010000058.1 coordinate 37,258, forward strand.
TCATCAAAACGGTTGGGCAAAACACTCCTTGACCGGATTCCCACAATGTTCAGCTCGTAAGGACGCGTGTTCAGCACGAATCCTTTCTGACGCAATATTGATTTCACTCGCGGGAAGATCATGCGGCCATTTTGAAATCAGGTTCGTAATCTTTCAGCCATGATGCCACATCGAAAGACGGGCAGGCTTTTTTTACTCCGGGGAAATCACGATGGCCGAGGATTTTTGCCTTCGGATATTTTTCCGTCAGTTCCACGATCTTGTCGAACATGGCATTCTTCTGGGCGGTTGTCCGGTTATCCAGCGGCTTCCCGTCCTTATCAATTCCCCCGATGTAAGAGATGTGGATGCACTCTTTGTTGTGGCCGTAAGCCCCGAAGCTCATTTTGCTTTCGTCAAGAAGCTGCTTTACCTCTCCGTCACGCAGAATCAGGTAGTGGTAACCGGGTGTGTCTCCCCATTTCCTCACATCTTTCCAGTATCTTTTAATCGACTCAACTGTTGTTGTCGGTGGTGTTGCCGTGCAATGCACCACGATGTAGCTGATTGTTCTCATAAGTATTTTATAGTTGAAGTTTTTACAATGAATTTTCTGCCATTACTTTCAAAGAGTGTGTAATCGCCTCTTGTTTCCACCTCTGTTCCGAGGATCATTTTGGCTGGGACTTTAGCTCCTTCTCTGGGTGTTCTCCAAACTACAGTTGGCACGGTAGTGATAATTGTAAAGCCATCCAGTCCTGAAAGCGACCACTTGCTGCCATCGTATTTCAAGCCCATACGGGTGAACTCGAGACGTATCTGCTGCTTCTGGCTCTCATCGCTGAAGCTGCCCAGTAGTCCGTTCACCAGCGTTTGTCTTACCCCGCGCAGGTAGTATTTCTTGAACTCATCGCTTGCGACCGTGTAATCCTCCTTCGAGCGCATTTTTTTCAGGGAGGAAATGGCTCCGCTGAAATTTTTGTTCACTGCATCCTTATACAGGGATTTTCCCAGCTCAGTCAGGTCAACCGTGCCGGACTGTGTCAGCACGTTATAGGTGCTTTCATCAATAGTCTCCGACAGATTGAGCTTTTTCAGGGCTGTCGCCATCTCGCTTCCGAAATCTCCGTCCGCTCCGTATTTGGGCAGTATGCTTTTCCCGTGCTTGGCGATCAGGGTATCCTGCAGGATCTTCACCTTGGGTCCCTTGCTGCCTTTCTTCAGGGGAAACTCGTCTGTGCGCTGAGGCTTTGGCAAAAACGTGGGAGCAAAGGTGCTTTTCTGAGGTGGTAGCTGCGGAAAATCCGAAGAAGAATCTTCCTGCTCTTCTTCTTTTTTCCTTTTACTCTTCTGATAATATTCCCACCCGAAATATCCAAGTATGCCGGTGGCTGCTACCCCCAGTCCGATCAGGAGCAGTTTTTTCTTCTTGCTTTTTGCATCTTTTTTCTCCATGTCAGTGCTGAGGTTTGGAGGTTATTATTTTCATATAGTCCATGTAATCATCCATCTCATCTTTCAGGTCGTCCATCATGCTGCTGTCGTAGAGCTTCTGATAGGCTTTTGCCGTTTCCACAAAGGAGGCCTGTGTAGGCATTTCGGTAAACACCGCCTTCACTGCATCTTCATCCGTTCCGGGGAAAGGACCGTAGGTCTTATCGAAGGCGGCTTTCATGCGTTTTGCCCATTCAGTGTAGCTCTTGTCAGTTAGCTGCTGCACTTCTCCCTTCTTTCCGATCCTGTCCGGCTTGGCATTTATGATAGAGAGCATTTCGTTGTATTCTGTGGTCTGCAACTCATCGCTCATGTCCCGGTAAATGCTGCTGCTGTAGAGTTTCTGGTACGAGGCGGCTACCTTGCCGAATACCTGCTTGCTGGGAATCTGCCGGATCACATTCCTGAGCGTAGGCGTATCAGTTCCCGGCCATCCGTCATTTTCAAATGCCATTTTGATCTGCTTGGCATAGGTGGCGGGCGAATCTTCGCTCAGTGTTTTCCTCTCCTCGCGGTTGGAAACAAGGCTGCGGATGACCTTCCTGCCAAGGAAGAAAGTCCCGACAGCGAGCAGCACGCTGCCGCCCGTGTACAGGATTTTCTCCTTCAGGGTAAGCTCCTCTTCCTGTTTGGCAACCGCTTTTGTCATGGTTTACAGCCCGAGATAGGTTTTAGCCATTGAGGTTTTGATCGGGTCGTTCTTGACCACCTGCGCGAGCTTCTCCAGCTCCCTTGCGTTCAGGTAAGTGGCAAGAACTGTGAGGGCATTCATTTTTGCTTCTGCTTCTGCCTGCGTATTGGCAGGCACAGAAAAATCGCTGCTGAATTTTTTCATTATTGTTTTGTTTTTATTGGTGAAATGATTTCTGCGAGAAGGTCTATTCTCGAAAGGTCTTCGTGGAGGTACTCCATTATTTTATTGAAGTTTTCCTCCTTTCGTAAAAACTTTATGAGCTTCTCTTCCTTTTCTGTCAGGGTGATCCGCCCTTCAGCGGTTTTACATCGGATATCCCCGATCCTGTCCATCACAGTCGTCTTGCAATTGACAAAGCCCGGGACTCCGATCTCAATCACTCGCATTTTTCTTTCCGCTTCATCCAGGCTGTCGGCAAGAAGGATGACTTCGTATTTGTACCTGTTTGGCATTACGCTGCTTTTTTTGTTGGTGATTGTATACCGAGCAATGATGCGATGCGGTCAATGGCGGTTTCATCATTGACACAGCGTTCGATGATCTGTATGACCTTTTCGAACTTCATGAGTCCGCTCAGGAATTTTTCTTTTTCCTTCTGCTGCTGAATTTGCGGTTCAGGGGTTTTCTTTTCCGGTTGTTTGAAGAGTTGCAGGATCTCGATGTTGTCCCTGCAGATGCAATTGATAAGCAGATCGGCAATCTCTTTGCTCGGTGCTTCTACTGTTACGGTGTAATTGAATTTTTCCATGTTATTTTTGGTTTTGTTGGTTTTTGTTTAGGCGTAAAAACTCTGCTACGGGCTTGATGCTGGGCTTGTCCTGAGCAAGCTTTTCGATGATCGCCAGCACGACCGCCAGCTCCCCCTCGCTGAACTTTTCCTCCATCATCTTTCCGAAATGCAGGTATTTCTTCTGATCCTCGGAAAGAGCATTATTTCCTTCTGATTTCATCTTAAAGCTGGCCTGCTCTTCCGGCTTTTTCTCCGCACCAGCCAAGTTTCCGTTTGCAGGAGATGTTTTCCCTGTCAGAGCAGGCATGGCAAGGTCTTTAAGTATGGATGTGATCTCTCCGAATCCCTTAGCTTCTTCCAGCTTCTTTTTGGTGTCTTCGATGATCAGTTGGAGCTTTCCCATGTACTCCTCTGCTTCCGTGAGCTTGGTTTTCGTGGCAGATAGATCCTTCTTCACCTGCTCGCAATCCCAGCGTTCCCGCTCAATGCTCACTTTTTCCGATACCTTCTCATTGATCTTGGCTTCCAGCTCTCCCAGTCCCATGCCGTTCAGGGCTTGCGTCTCCGGCTTTTTCTCTGGCTGCACGACAAGGTTGATGATATACCGCTTGGTAATAAATGGAGAGGTTTGGTTTTTCGTGTATTGGTTTATGACAATCTCCTTTCTTCCATCGGGAAGAAATTTTTCGTAGTCATCAAACAGTTCCAGATTGTTTGTCTTCTCCACTATGGTAACCCCGTCAATGGCCATGTCATAATAGCGTGTGCTGTTGCCAAGCGAGAGCTTGATCAAATCCATTATCCTTGTTTCAAAGTGCTCGTATTTTTCTTCCGTGATCATATTTATTCTGATTTATGGATGGGGATCACCTGAATAAACCGCACATGGTTGATCCCCGGTGACTGATTCTGAATTTTGATTAATCCCTGATGTTCGTATGACATCTCATTCGCATTTGCAAGGCTCAGGTCAAACACCCCGAACTCCGAATTCACACTCACATCCACCGGCTCTTCCACAAGGATGAAGAATTGGTTGTAGCCTTCTTCTTCACGCATTTCACCGGGACTCAGCACAAAGTGCCGGAAGCGCAAGTAGTATTCATTCCCGAAGCCAAGCTCACGCATCCTGCGGGGTATATATTCAAGTGCAAGAGCAATGGTCATGGCTTTTTGCTTTTGATTTTGTACCACACATAGAGGAATACATCGTAGGAAACATTCCTGTTCTGGATGATGCCCATTTTATCCCGGTACATCCCTGCAAGCACCGTGGTATTCCCATCCACCAGCACTTCTTCCAGTTCCCGCTTGTATCCGTGCGTCCACACGTTTTCAATAATTGCCGAAGGAGTAGGGATATTGCTGAGGTTCTCCTGGGCTGAGTGATCAATTACATCCGTTGCATAGAACACATTGGCCTGCTCGCAGCTCTGCAGTTTCAGTTCTCCGGCAAGCGGGGTCTGCACCGGGACGATCACACCGAAATCACCATCCGGTGGAGGCGGGCTTATAAAAGCAAGGGTCAGGATGGAGGAGGGAAATACCACGATGCCTTTCATCCTTACTGCCGTTTCAATTCCCGTAATGGCTTCCGCATTCTCCGGTATTCGTACCTGAAAATGCTTCAGCTCTCCCTTGCGGGTAATGCTGATGATCTGAACCGTGCAGCGTCTCTTCTTCATTTGGAATCGTCTTTATCGCATTTGAGAAAGAGCGAAACGGTATAGGGGAAAAAGCCGATTACCGTGTTGCTGTCCTTGAAATCCATTTTCACGATCTTGTTTCCCGGATCAATATTTCCCAGATCGTAATACCGCTGGTTCACCGGAACATTCAGTCCCGACATGAGCATTTCGCTCAGGTAATCTTCCGGGAACAGTTCGTCCTTGTTGATCTCGATGCGCTGCGAACCCCGGAAGTAGAGCTGGTCGCGCCTGTCTGCTGTCAGGTAGAGTCCTTTTACTGCGACAATATTCTTATCCAGCTCAAAGGATTTGGAAACCCCTTGATTTGGTGTCGTCACCTGCAGATCGAATCGCTTGTATATTGTTTTAATCATCGCTTGTTTGTTTTAATGCTGTTGATTTTACAGTCAGGGCAGAGGTCCGCCACAGGCGGACGCTCTGCTGACTGTATACCGGCTCCGAATGGCAACTACGGAGTGGTGATGGTGCCGTGCAATCCCGCCCAGAGATGGGTATTGGGTTCGATGCCAACCATCGTTCCCAGTTCGATGGTCATCTCGATGAGGATATCATCGTGGATCAGGCGGGGATTGGCGAGCTTGTAGTACCCGGCAGGCACGGCAGTGAAGCCCTGTGTCTTGAACACGTTGTTGCTGGTTCCGTCCGGCACAAGCTGCTTCTTGTTGCTCTTGAGGGAAAATTCTCCGTTGGCGATGGCAGGAAACAGTTCAAGGTTCCGGTAAGGAGTGGACATGATGCTGTCTTTGGTCGGCTCCGTTGATACGCCAGCCAGCAGAATGATTCCGCTTACCAGCAGGGCTTGATTCTTCGGCAGCTTGGCGTTGGAGATGCTGCGAAGGCCGATCTCCTTGTCATCCTGCGTTTCGAAGAGCTTGATGGTTTTGCTCGTCACCGGCTTCACGGAATAGATCACTGTGTCGGCAAGGCGCAGTTCACCTTTTTTCAGGGCCTCGCGGATATGCGGAGGCAGTTCCGAAAAGTGTTTTTCCATCTCTGCACGGCTTCCCTTGCTGGCGGGAGGGTTTGCCGTGAGTCTGTTCATCACCCGCGCACGTTTGAGCGGGTTCATTTTTTTGAGCGCACCGAGAACCTCTCCGATGAGTTCTTCGTTGTCTCCGTCCAGTCCGATGAGCGCACCCTGATTGGTGTACTCGTCTGTTGCTTCCAGTTGTCCTAACATTGTTTTTGAGTTTTAATGGTTATTGATTGATGATTTTTGTTTTTCAGTAATTCTTCTCGTTAAAGTCTAGCTCGCCCATTTCTTCGGCAGGGAATGGTCCCGTCATTTGCTTTTTCTGGAATTCCGCTCCGCTTTCGGCCACCTGCTTTTCGATCCGGTCAAGGGCGGTCAGGTCAAGCTCCTTGGTGGTGGATTCTCCCAGTTCCTTGTTTTCAGGATAAGTGAAGTATTGTACTTCGCCCACACCGTTGGTACCTTCCTTTTTCTCCTCGGTTTGTTTGCTCTTAAGAACCTTGTCGAGGTAGAGTTTCTGCTGGAACGTATCCTTGAAATTCATGACACGCTCCTTGGCTCCCTCCAGCACGCCTTCCAGTCCTTCCTTCGGTGTGCCTTTCATCTGCTCACCACTCTGCTGGAATCCGTTCGCGGCCATCATGCCGACCCCGAAGACCGAGGCAAGGCGGCTTTTGTAGTAGTGGCCGAGACCTGTGACTGCGGCACCGATGATCAGCGAAGCCCGGCCGATGGCAGAGCCTGCCACACCGCCTGCCACTACGCCTATTACCACGTCCTTCAGGGTTTCGATGGCAGAGTTTTTCATGTCGCCCTTGGTCTCCAGGTCTTGCGTGATTGCCCCGAGCAGCGACTTTTTCTGCGCTTCCTGTTCGTATGAATTTTTGCTCATTGTTTTTGTTTTAATTGGTTTGTATTGCGTTTTTATTTTTCACATCAGGGCTTTCTCTTCCATTTTGTTCTTCGGCTTTTTTTTCTTTGTACCGGAAAGAGACTTGGCAGGAGGAGCTTCTTCCTTTTTTCCGCTCAGCATTTTGTAGCCAAGCGCAAGTAGGGTCAGACCTCCGGCTCCCCACAAAGTAGGCTTGAGCCACTTTTTGTTCTTATCCCAGAAGCCTTCCTTTTTTGAATCATCGCTGCTGCTGTCCGTACTGCTTGAGTCAGAAGTTTTGGAAGTTTCGCTGGAAGAGGTAGATGAAGAATCGCTCTGGTCAGAAGGGATATCCATCTTGGAAATTTCTTCCTTGTTCTTTTCGATTTCCACAGGAAGGTTTGATGCGCTGTCACCGCCTGAGTTTTCAAAGTCCTCCGAGCCTTTTTCTTTCTTTTTGAAAATATTCCCTATGCCTTTAAGCAGGGCGGCAAGAGAGGCTATGGCTCCCGATGCAGCGGTAATCGAAGCGGCTGTTACTGGTTCCCCGAGTTCACCCAAGCCCTCCGTGTCCTCCATGTTCTCAGAATGGTAAACATCATCTCCTAAAAGTTGTGGAAGCGGGGTAGATTCATCCATTTCCCACAGATCATTTTCAGGAAAGGCATAACCCAATCCGCTCACTTCCTTATTCTTATTTCCTTTTCCGGTAAGGATGGCTTTTTTGAGGTTTTCAGGTTTTCCGCCAGCACCGAAGAATATTTTTTCCAGCTTGTCCTTCACCTGCTTCAGCCTTTGAAACTTCCCCATATCAATGTTGCGCTTCTGGGCATCTGCATCGCTGAGGTAGGCGTATTTCAGCCGTCCCGCAACGTTCATAAGGTTCAGCTTCATCGCTGCCAGCACTCCATTGCGTAGAAGCACGGTTGCGGGATTCACTTTGTTCACCACGTTCAGGGCTTTACCTATGAATTTTTTGAACACGCCTTTCTTCTGTTGTGGCGAGCTGCCGGAGTTTTTCTTTTTGAAAAGCCTTCCCATTTCATCATCACCGGAAAAATCATTTTCCGGCAAGTCATCAAGTCCGCTGAGGTATTCTAAATCCATTGTTGTGTCTTTTATTTCTGTGTACGGTTCTTCGTAGTTGAAATGCTCCACCACGCAGTCAATCGTGATGTGGCGGCCGCCTCTTGGCACTACCGGGTATATATGCTGGAAATGATCCTGCTTATATTTTGCGATGCGAAGCCGGTGCGGTATTTTCAGGTTGGTCAGTATGCTGCTGATGAATACCGTGTAGCAGTCGCAGTCCACGCCCCGGGAGCGGTCGTGCCAGGTGCGGGCGGGTGAGCGGATTTGCTCTTTCCCTTCCGCATCCTTGTGGTAAGCGATGTGGTTGTATACAAAGTGCCAGATGTTACGGCATGTTTCGCTTACGGTGGAGCTGCAGAGCTTTTCCGCAATTGACTTTGTCTGCGAGAGCGTTTTATGCACCACCTCCGGGATGAACTTCACCGTGTCGGAAACAGTTGCCCCTTTCTTCACCGTCTTCTCATTCAAGTTGGCGACAGGAAAGAGGTGGTTGTATTCCATCCCGCTTTTGATATTTCTTTTTACTCTCGCTTCCATTTTATTTTTTGAGCGTCAACTCTTCCGTTTTTTCGTAAGGCAGTTTTTTCCATCCCAGATCAATCGTGCTGATGGTCTTTGATATCAGCTTCACGGCTTCCCCGGTGCCAAGGGCTTTGATAAGTCCCGCGCTCAGGGAGAATATCCCTTTGAGTGGTATCTGTATCATTATTTTTTCGGCCATCGCTTCTCCGTAGGCCGGTATGCTGATGTCTTTGTCCAGCACCTGCGAACTTCCAATCGTAGCATCCTTGTATATCAGCTTCACGAAGGGGAATTTTATTTTCAGGGCTGTCTTGGTCGGGTTCTTCAGTTGCACGTCTACCCGCAGAGTCAGGCCGGTCAAATCCAGCTTGTGGATGTTCACGGTGGTCACCGATTCCAGCTCCGCGCTGGTGCGCTTGAGCCGGAACAGGTATGTTGCTCCCGCGATGATGGCACCGCCAATGCCCGTCCCTATGAGTATTTTTTTTAGGTTCATTATTTCTTCCTGTTTTTTATCCTTTCGCTGATGTAATCGCTCGTCACTTTAAAGGCCATCCAAATGGCTCCTCCGATGGCAGCTTTCAGGGCATATTCTCCGAGGCTTCCGTAATCGAGGTTGGCGAAGAGGATGGCTCCCGTGAGGAATATGCTCGAGGTGCTGTCGCTTCCTGTGGCAGGTATATGCTTTGGTTCCATTTTCAGAGTGATGTTTTGCATTTCAGGGACAAAGATGTGGCTGTGGTTTGACTCACTTTCCGTTTTCGCTGGGCAACTGAACTCCAGCGTGAGCAATTGCTACTTTTTGTAGTGCAACTGTCACGTGGTTTCAATCGTTCCCGGTATTCCGAACTTTTCAAAAATGAACTGCACCTGTTTTATGGTGAGGTATTTTGCTTTCCCTATTTTAAGCTCCTCCCTGTAAGGCGCGAGCCAGGAGTTGAATGTTCTGAGCGGAACACCGTAGAAGCTTCTAAGCTCTTTCAAGGTGTAAGACCGCAACTGTATTTTTTTGCTTGACATAGTGATGATGTATTAAAAGGTTTGTAACTGTTATGCGCTGAAATGATAATGTCTGTAAATCGGGTTATGGATAAACTCCTCTCCGCAGCTTCCGCAGAACTCAATAGGTCTGCGTTTTTCTTGGTTGCGGAGGTACCACGCCTTGGTTCCGGCAAACCCTTTAGGGTTCCTTTTGTTGAACCAGATACAGGGATGCGGAATGTATCGGTGCGAAAACCTGCTCACATATTCCTTTGCCAGCAGGATCCTTTCGCAGCAGGCGGTCAGATGCCTGTGTGCCGTTGAAGCAAATTCTTCTGCAGGTATTTCCTCATAGTATTCGCGGATGTAGATTTTTGCAAGAGCGATCTCTGCGTTGCTGAAAGGATGCTTGCCCCACAGGATGCTGTGAGCAAACTCCCACGTGGATTCAGTCAGCAATCGGATCGCTGCCGGATGTACACGCATTTTCGGGTTGTTCTGATTTGTTCTCATTTGTATTGAATAGTTTTTAATTGTTTCGTATTTGTTCGTTGATTGTTCCTGATTCACGAAGCAAAGGTGCAGCCACAGAAACTGGCAGCTTCCGAAAACGGTATTCAACTGTAAGGGAGGGGATACTTAGGTATGTGATCGCAAAAAATGCTGCTCAACTGTATGCAAGTGCTTCAAACTGCATACAAGCGCGTCAAACAGTCATCAATCAGTGTTTGAACTGATTTCTAACTGCTTTTAAGGTGCATTAAACTGTTTGGGAGAGAAAAAAGAAAAGCTAAGCTGGGATCGTACAGCGTTTTAATACTTTTTTTTACGACTATTTTTGTGGGAAATACTCGCCATCTTCCTTTGGGATATTTATATCCACGTCACCAAAAGAAAGCTTATTGAAATAATCGGGATTATTAACGGTGCTTGTACTATTCAGTAACACAGAGCCTGCAGCTGCTACCCCTATAATAACCGGAGCACTGTATTTTCTTGTTCTATAAATGAGATATCCCAATATCAGTACCGCACCAACACCTAATGCGATTTTTTCCTCTTTGTCTAATTTCCATGAAGAAATTTTATTGGAAATGGTATTGTAAATACTGGTCATATTTTCCTGTTGCACCTTTCTTTTGCTTTCTTCAAATCCTTCTGGCGCAATAAAACCGTCATATACGCCAACGAATAAATCATTTCCTAAATCTTTATTGCCTACTACCAAACCTCTTGGCATCAATAAATATTGATTTCCTAAAATATCATAGGTTTTTGACTCTTTCGCATCCTGCTCTGAAGTATTTGTTTGAACATGTTGGTGCCTTATGCTGCTCAGGATATCCTTCCCTTTTGTTGGATGCGTGTGAAATCGAATCGGAAGAAATTTGGAAGGGTATATTTTTTTGAGTTCATCTTTATATTCTTTCGCATCCAACAGGTAAGCATCCTCTTTACGTAACAGTCTGCCGTTGTCGTCATAGATTGGTTTATCTTCAATAGCATTTCGGATAAATTTAATATTGTCAATTATGTAAATTCTCTCGCCATTACTGTCTGTAGGTTTAGCCCACATAACTCCACCCACCTCTTCCTCAGCAAGATATTTTCCTTTTAGATGACTTACTTCCTTTTGTGTAATAACAATCCTGCATGGGGTAGTGAGGATAAGAATGTTCTTCCCTTCAAATTCAACATTTCTTAGGAAGCCTTTTGATTTTAGTTCTTCGGTAAATTTCATTGTTGAAGTAATTATGAAAGTTGGTTTATCTCATAAATAAAATAATTACAACTGTTTTTCAGGTACTGATCCTGCAGAAGCAGGTAGTCCGCTTTGATGAGTTCTCCAACCTCTTTCCAGAATAGGATAAACACCTTTCTTTCATCTCCCTGCAGATCCCCGTTGTATTTCATCAGCCGCTTTGCGAAAGAAACCATCAGGCTGGTGAGATTATCGTACCGTTTGTTGTCAATGCCTTCAAAATAGGGGATAAAAACTTTCTGGAAGGAAGGACCCGCCTTAAGTAGATGCTCCAGCAGATTGAGAAGTGATTCTTTTGAAAGCGAAACCCGGGTGTCGGAGAACAGGAACTCCTGCACCACCTTTTTGTAATCTTCAATAGTGAAATCCTTACGGATAATTTTTGTCATAGTTATTATTTTTTGTTCAATTATTCGCCTACCGTTCCGGGCAAGCCCAGTTTATCGAATATGACCCGAACCTGATTGATGTTGTAATACCTGCCGCGCTTGGGGCCAATTACCGATTCAAACGGTTCTACCCATGTTGAAAATGCCCTTGTGCTGATGCAATAGATCGCTGCCAACTCCTTCTTGGTGTAGGGCTTAATTTCTAATCTGTTGTTCGTAATGCTCATGACTGAAAATATATTATGTTGAACTAATTTTTTACTCTCCATACCTGCTCATAAATTCCTCCTGTTCTAAATGAAATGCCTGCGAAAGCTCCTTGATGGAAAACTTATGGGCATTTTTGTATTTGGTGATTAAGTCTCTTAATAATCTTGGTTTCTCTTGCGGAAAATCCAGATCCGGGGGTTCCCGCCTGCGTATTTTAAGCTGGTTGAACTGCTTCAGCAGGTAGTGTTTCTGGTTTTCGGTGAGGAAACCCAGATCGGCCGACCGGTAAAGCAGGGCCTGCATGGAAACCTTCCATTTCCGCTTCAGTTCGCCCAGCAGGGGAATGGTGATACCCTTCTCAAAATCCTTTTTTATCTCATTTTCCGGCATTAGGAACCCGGCCGCGAACATATTGGCCTCATGGGATATATCCCGGTCAAAGGAGGGTTGGGTATTTACATGCATGATCAGGTGTCCTAGCTCGTAAGCAAGGCTGAACCGCTGCCGGTCAGCAAGATGCAGTTTGTTTATCACGATAATAGGTTGCTTGTCCTTGGTCAGGATCGTCCGGCTGTCCACCCGTTCGGTACCGAAATCAAAGGAAATGACAATAATTCCGTTGTTTTCCAGCAACTCGGTAAGATTCTCAACGGGTCCTTTAGGGATTTTCCATGCCTTCCTAAGCTGCTTGGCTACCTGTTCGATGCTGCCGAGCTTCTGAAGGTCCAAAACAGGCACATTCGGCTCTTTCAGTTTCAGCTTGGCGGCAAGGGTCTCTATATGCAGACGGTATAGGTTAATATTTGCCTCCAGCGGAGCCAGCAGCTTTGCCGAAACATGATCCCTTTTCCGGTAATTCAAGCTCATTGGCAGGTAGGCCTCGCCTTCCTGATAGAAGAACTCAGGCTGGAATTTGAGCAGCTTGCTCATTTTGGCAAGTGTCTCTTCGCTCAGTGTTCGGTTATCGGTCTCTACCTTACATATAAAGGCAGGGGACGTTCCAAGTCTTTCCGCAAGTTCTTTCTGACTCATGCCTCGAATTTCCCGGGCAAGAATTACCATCCGGGGACTAATTTGTATTTCTGTAGCAACCATATCTCAAAACAATTTCACACAACAAAAGAACACATTTTTCCTGAATTGACAAATAAATTGACAATTTTATTTTTTGTTTATTGTTTTTTCATACATTTGTGCCAGATTTACAGCTTTCGTTTTTATTTGAATATATTTACAACATTAATTTTTATCCGATGGCTAAATTGCAATTTTCTGGGCACGAGACCTTTGCGTGCAGACATTACTGGCTTAAGCGGGGATATGACTTTGTAGCTAATGAGGGGAGCTTCCGTGATCCTGATGCTGTGGTTGATCTGGGAGTTGGGAAAAACATGGTTACCGCCATCCACTACTGGTTGAAAGCTTTTGATATGATTGATGAAAGCGGTGATCTGACCGATCTGGCCAATCGCATTTTTAAGGATAACGGATGGGATCCTTTCCTTGAAGATGACGGTACGCTTTGGCTGTTGCACTATCAGCTGAATAAGAAAAAATTCGCTTCCATATATAATATCGTTTTTAATGAACTCCGAAAGCAGAGACCTGAATTTACGCGAAAGCATTTATACAGTTTGGTAGACAAGAAACAAGGAAAATTCACAACCGGAACTCTTAAAAACGATTTTTCGGTTTTTAGCAGAACATACCTGAATGATAGTTCGACCGAGGTTGAAGACGGTTACTCAGGTTTGCTGGCTGACCTGAATCTGTTGATGGAACTAAAAGAAAGCAAAGAGAAGGGTAATTCCTGTTATACCATAGAATATAGGGAACGCCCGGAGATTCCTTCGCATATTATTTTTTATGCAATTCTTGATAATAAACAATACGGCAATTCTATCAGCTTTGAAAACCTGTTTTCCGATCCGGAAGGCATAGCCTCAACCTTTGCGCTGAACAGGGATGGGCTCGCGGAACAGCTGAGCAGCATTGCCAAATTCTTCAAGAAAAATGTGGTATTTAACAACGATCCGCTTGTTAGGGAGTTTCAGTTCAAAGGAAAAAAGCCAGATGCATTATCAATTTTAAGAGACTACTATGGACGTTAAATTTTCACCTTCCGTTAATATTATAAGAGATTCAGGGAAGGAACTAAATTATATTGTTACTCCCAACTCTGAACGGGTTGCCAGGCAGATTGCAAATGATTTTAAGAAAGGATTTCATTCTTTTAATCTTATCGGATCGTATGGTACGGGGAAATCCTCTTTTCTTTGGGCTTTGGGACAAACGCTGACAAGAAAGAAAAGGTTTTTTGATCTTTCACTTTCATCTGTCAAGGGCAAGGCCAATATCCTGAATTTTGTTGGAGAGTATCAGTCGATTATAAATGCATTTGCTGAACAGTTAGGAGTCAAGGCCAAATCAGCCGGAAGCCAGGAAATCCTTGATGCATTATATCAGGAATATGAAAAAGCAGGTATAAAGGATGGTTTGCTTGTTATAATTGTTGACGAACTGGGTAAGTTTCTTGAGTATGCTGCGAAACACCAGCCTGAAAGGGAATTATATTTTATTCAGCAGTTATCCGAATTTGTGAATGATAAAAAGAGAAATATTCTCTTCATTTCTACCCTTCATCAAAGTTTTGAATCCTATGGAAATGCTCTTAATGAAAATCAGCGCAAGGAATGGACAAAAATAAAGGGCAGACTAAAAGAGCTTACATTTAATGAGCCGGTAGAGCAATTGATATTACTTGCAGGAGATTTTTTAAAGAAGAAAATTGATAAGCGGGGGGCAAAAGATAATCTGAAGGATTTCATTGCTTTGAATAAAAAGGCAAATATTTTTTCTCTCGACAAGCATTTCGCAAATAAAATCGGCAAGAATCTTTATCCTCTTGATCCTTTTTCCTCCTATGTCCTAACGTTGTCATTGCAGCAATACGGGCAGAACGAGCGGTCTCTCTTTACTTTTCTGGAATCCACAGATGAGTTTGGAATTCATCAATGGAATTCCAAGCAGTCGCCCCATTACAATATTGTAACTGTCTATGATTATCTCTTTTATAATTTCTATTCTTACCTGACAACCAAGAATACGCACTTCACGCAGTGGGCTGGGATCAAATCAGCAATCGAACGTGCAGAGGCCGCCATAGAGAAGAACTTGCCCGAAGCTGTGCAATTGATCAAGGTAATTGGACTGCTTAATCTATTCGGAAGCAAAGGCGCAAGAATAGACTTGAATTTTCTGAAGGGTTATTTCAAAATAAGCCTGGGCATTGATAAAATTAATGCTGCTATTGACGAACTTGTAAAACATCAAATAATCCGCTTCAACAAATTCAGCCAATCCTATAAACTCTTTGAAGGAACCGATCTCGATATTGAAGCTGCCTTGTTGCAAGCCGGAAGCAAAGTGGATGAGGTGGCCGATGTAGTAGGTTCCCTACAGCCCTATTTTGAAAATACATACGTAACTGCGAAATCTGTTTCCTATCTGAAAGGAACGCCAAGAAACTTTCAAGTAAGAATCAGCGAAGAACCGATTAATGAAGTGCCAAAGGGTGAATTAGATGGTTTTATTAATCTTATTTTTAATTCCGATATAAGCGAAAAAACTATACAGCAGTTTTCAAAGGAGAATGATGAAGCTATAGTGTATGGTTATTATCGGAATGTGGAGCAGATTCGCAACACACTTTTCGAGATCGAAAAAGCACAGAATGTTTTGGCTGCCAACGAAGAGGATCGAGTTGCGAAAAAAGAACTTAAAGATATTCTCGCAAGACATAAGAATCTGCTCAATCACTATGTGCTTGATGGAATGTATTCAGAGGATAAGATTGTTTGGATTTTTCAGGGGAAAATACGAAAGGTGGATAGCAAACGGACCTTCAATAGGCTGCTCTCCGAAATCTGCAATACTGTTTACACGCAGACTCCGACCTTCAGAAATGAGTTGGTGAACAAACATAAAATTCACGGCACTATCCACAATTCCAGAAAACTTTTCTTCGATGCTTTGGTGAATAAATGGAATTTGCCCAATCTTGGTTTTTCTGAATCGGAGTTTCCGGCAGAAAAAACAATATACTTGACATTATTACAGGAAAACAAAATGCACCGTGAAACGGACAATGGATATGAATTACGGGAGCCAAATGCGAATTTTACACCTGTGTGGAAAGAGTGCGAACGATTTCTTAACAGCGCAAAACAGGAAAGAAAGAAAGTTTCAGATTTAATTGATGTCCTCAGCTCAAAACCCTACAAGCTAAAACAGGGATTAATTGATTTTTGGGTGCCGATATACTTGTTCATCAAACGAGGCGACTATGCTCTTTACGCGGAAGGAAATTTCTCTCCCAATGTGAATGAGTCCATTCTTTATATGATCACTAGAAACCCCCAGCATTACGAAATAAAAGCATTTGAAATAACGAATATCCGGCTGAAAGTATTCAATAAATACAGGGAATTCTTACAACAAGAAAAGAAGGGCAGGGTGACAAATGAAACATTCATTGAGAGCATACGCCCATTCCTTACCTTCTATAAGCAATTACCCGAATATTGCAAGAAGACTCAAACCATATCTGATCAGGCAAAAGCTCTAAGGACCGCAATTGTAAATGCACAGGATCCCGAAAAAGTTTTCTTCGAAGATTTTCCTTCTGCATTACAATTGAGCCTCGACAAACTAGCTGATTCGGATAAGGCACTGTCGGAATTTGCTAACCGGCTCAATGAAACTATTGATGAAATAAAATCAGCATATAAGGAACTATTGAATCGTATCGAGCTGTTTATCCAACAGGAGATTATTTCGGAAGAAAATAGCGATTTCAATAAGTACCGGAAACTGCTACAGGGCAGGTTTGCAACGATTAAAGAACATAGACTGCTTCCTAAGCAGAAAGTATTTTTACAACGACTGAACTCCCCGTTGGATGATCGCGATAGCTGGATTGCATCCATAGCCCAGGCGGTAATTCAGAAACCGCTGGATCAAATCAATGACTCGGATGAAGATTTGCTAAAAGACGACTTGGCACACCTTGTGAAAGAGCTTGATAATCTGCGGGAAATTTTGCGGGAAAAGAAAACTGACAGCGAGGTAATTAAAGTAGATTTGACAACTGTTTCTGGTGGATTAAAATCGAATATTATTGATATCCCGAAAGGAAAAGCGAAGGAGATAGAAAAACTGGCGGGTGAGATCCGGGAACAGCTAAAAGCGAAAGAAAAAATTAGTGTGCCTGTTCTTGCCAAACTATTAAGCGAACAATTGAACAATGACTAAAATAAAACACGTAATAGGAATTTCGGGTGGTAAGGATAGTGCTGCTTTAGCAATATATCTGAATAAAAAATACCCAAAACTTGATGTAACATATTATTTCTGCGATACAGGAAAGGAATTGGATGAAACATACCAATTGATCAAGAACCTTGAAATTTATTTAGGGAAAAAAGTTGCCCACCTTACTGCGAAGGAACCGGAACAAGCTGGAGCAAACCCGTTTGACTTTTACTATAAAGCCTTCCGGGGCTATCTACCCTCCTCTCAGGCAAGATGGTGCACTAAAAAAATGAAGTTGGAGCCATTTGAAGAGTTTGTTGGGGATTCTCCCGTTGTGTCCTATGTGGGGATACGGGGCGATGAGGACCGGGAAGGATATATTTCCAAGAAGCCGAACATTCAATCTATATTCCCTTTCCGCAGGAATATTTGGAGTGAAGATGTGATTAATCGTGTACTGGACAATAATAATATCTCAACGATTGCGGAATTGTATTCCAAACAATTAAAAGGTACTGCACTGAAAAGAGCATTAGACAGTGTTCAGAAACCCTTTGCCGAGGATAAGCACTACAAGGAAGTTACTTCTCGCAACAGAAAAGAAAAATTGAATTCACTGCTTGATGCCGGTGTAATACCTTTCAATCAGGTTGTCTTTGGATTTTTGAAAAGCACTGACTATCCCTTGGCACTTACCGAAGATTATCCATTGTTGAACAATGAGGACGTGCTGGTTCGGGAGGATATTTTCAAAATTCTTGAGGAAAGCGGTGTGGGAATTCCCGGTTACTACCATAAGAAGGAATATGAAGTTGATGGGAAGAAAGGAGAATACGCAAGAAGCCGATCCGGGTGTTATTTCTGCTTCTTCCAGCAGAAAATTGAATGGATATGGCTCTACGAACAGCATCCTGATCTTTTTGAAAAAGCAATGAAGTACGAGAATGAAAAAGAAGGCTTCACCTGGAATCAGAATGAAAGCTTAAAAGATATTATTCAGCCCCGTAGAATGGAGCATATCAAGAAGGAGCATTTGCGTAGGGATGGAAAAGAAAAATCGGCAAAAAGCAAGTTCCTGATTGATATATTGGATAATACAGAGGATACCGGTTGTACAGCGTGCTTTATATAGAATGAAAATTACGACTGAACATACCGTTGATGGACTCCGATTTATTGACCATTTGCATACGACAGCGAGACAGTTGTATGTGTGCTCTGAAGTCGTCACCATTATTGGTACTAAACAAGTTCCTCTTGCAATATTAAGTCAACTTATTTCGGCTTGGAGCACTAAAGAGGAAAAAAAGAATTTAGATTATAAAAAAAGCAAAGGAAAATTAACAGAGGGAGTAAAAAGTACCACAGCACTTCAGCACTATGTAGCTCTTTGCAAATCACTTGGATTAATTTCGGGGCTTAATAATTTTTACACAAATACTCGGCTGGCCTATTTGCTAATTCATTTCATCTCTAAAATGGGAAAGGAAAGAAAGGGCATAAATGAGTATGAGAAGTGTTTTTATTTTTTTCAATTGATGAATGTCGATGCAGATGGAATTCTTTTATTGTTGCACTTGCTTGAAAATGGAAGTAAGAACCAGTCTGAATTGCAACAACATTTCAAAGAAGAGCTTAATAAAAGACTCGATGCAAAAAAAGACATTGCCCCCGCAAACGTAAAAGAAACAATCCGTGAGAAGTATCGCGTGGTTAATGTCGTATGGAAGAAGCCGGAGAAATATGCTGAACATGTCCTCATTCCTCGATGCTCTTGGCTTGAAACGTTAGGAATTATTCAAATCGAACGCAAGGGAAGTTCAGCGGTGTATAGCTTATCGCAAGTGGGGAGAGAATTCCTTGATTCTATACCCAAATTATCCGAAGGAACTACAAGAGATATAACGGAAGGTTGGTTATTTAGCAATTTTTTTGGGACTATTAGCCGAATTTATCTAAATGGAGCAAAGGCTTATACTGGTTTAATCGAGGAAGAAAAGAAATCAATATTAGCGCACAGCCTGAATGAGGCCTTAATCGTAATTAAGACAAGCACACCATCAAAAATTTCCTTATTTGATACGTTACTTTTTGTCTGTATTTCAACAATGGTAGAAAAACGTATTTTCATTGAGTTTTCCGAGATAGTTCAAGAAATAGAAAAGGGTATTTATATTGGTGGGAAACAATTTATATTGAATGAAGTGGGAAGAATAAACGAAAGCTACATTGCAACCCGTGACTCGAATGAAACTTAACTGTATTATAGATACTTGCAGTTGCATAAATCTGAGCAATACTGAGTATTTGCAAGAACCTCTTTTGAAGTACTTGAATGATGAAGCACACTTAAACTACAGTAACGAAGTTCATATTGAATTGAGAGATCATAAAGACAAGAATTTGCCGACATTTATACATGAGAAAAGAAGAAAGCTGAAGGTTGGCAAGCAGACCATGAATGAATACGAAAGAAGAATGCTGGGGGCGGTTATTCCTTCCCGGAAAAAGAAAGGGAATAAGGGGGAGGTGGACAATTTTCTTGCCTCAGTAGATCAAATACATCATGTGAAGAAGAACTCCGTAATTTTCATTACAGATGATGAAAACGCTACGAATGGTATCTTTGCAACATGGACAGAGTCTTTTCCTGTTATAAAGGTTTGGAGTTCTTATGAGGTTGTGTTGTTTTTATACGCAGAAAAAATAATACCCTCAAAGGATATTGCGATTAATTTGGTGAAGGATTTAGTTGCTTTTACCTCACCAATTCCAAGCAAAAGAAGTGAAGAAACAACAACCAAATTAACCAAGCTATTGAAGCGGTATTACCAACGTATTGAGAATATTAGTAAACTATTAAATTGAATATCATGAGCAGTCTTGCGGATTTAAATTTAAAATATGACCCCTTTAGGGAAGTAACTCCTTCCCTTGATGGAGATAACCTTGTTTGGGCCGAAATGGAAGATGTGAAATCTAAAATGAAGAAGAGCTATGATGACTGCATCAACCATAGATCAAAGCAAGTTGTTCTAAATTGGGGCAAGTATGGTGGGGGAAAAACATTCAGTGCCTATTACTTCATAAAAGAATACCGGCAGACTAAGAACTTAACTCAATTGTATTTACGCTGTCCGAAAGATGGAGGAACCGCTACGGATGAATTTTTCAAAGGAATAATCGATTTCTTGTCCTTCGATTCTATACATGAGCACATTAAATCTCTATTAAATGAGCACGGGGAAAAAAAGTTAATGGATTATCTCGCGCCAAAGGCAAGCCGTGAATATGCTAAAGCTATTTGTCTGATTGGATCCGACGATGACAATACTAAAACATTGATGAATCGGTTCCTCTACGCGGGTCTAACCAAGACCGAACTGGGAAAATTAGGATTAGCAAAAGCAATTCAAACGGACACAGACTCTATCAAATTTTTGTCCGGACTACTCTCCTGCTTTATTGGTGACGACAATATCTACAGTGGAAAAGTGATCTTATGGATAGATGAAATGGAGGACTTGATATATTACTCTCAGAAAAACTACAAAGCCTTTTCGCAGGTTCTCCGAGACCTCTTTGATAGTATTTCCAATGGTTTTTTAGTATTTATGAATTTCACGCTTGCCGAAGGTGAAGAAAGCACAGTGGAACTAATCCTGGGCGGAGCAATTTGGTCAAGAGTTACGAAGAAGATTCGATTCAAACAGTTTACCGAAGAGAATGCGAAAACCTATTGCGTGGAATTACTTAATTACTCGAAAGCAAACGTAAAAGAGGATAAGCCATTTACAAAGGATAATATTGAAAAAATTATTACCTATATCCCAGCCGGAAACCTAACGCCAAGGGAAATAAACAAGCATTTTAGCTCCTTAATAAATTACGGGCTGGATAAAGACCTCAAGACCTTTACTGCAAAGAATATTGCTGAATGGGCGACAGAATACCAGGAAAATAACAGCTAGGGAATTTTAATTTCATTGGTTGAAACTTACTCTTCCAAAACTCCCATTAGTTGCTCCATTCCGAAGTTTAGCAGGAAATCGCTGTAGTAGCTGTCAAAAACATCGCGGATGTATTCATCTACGGTTACATCTTCAGATTTTCCCTCTTTGGAAATTGTAAGATGATAATTTCTCCGTTTGGTAATCATATATAAAAACAGGGTGTGGAAATAAACGGATGAGAGATACTTTTTTTGCGCTACCGTAATTTGCTCTTCAGACTTCAGGTTCCTGCGGTGGTTTAGCAATACACGACTATCAAGATTTATATAGATGGATTGGAGCTTGTCTCCCTCCCCGAAAGGGAACATAACGGTTTCATGGTTCATAGAAATTCCCTGTGCTTCCAGCGCATCCCAATCCTTTTGTAAGACCCTTTTCAGTTCAGGTAACCCGATATTTTCCGGTGCTTCTTCTTCCTTTGGCGTAGGTTCCTTCGGTGCTTCAGGATCCGTTATTTTGATCCAGACAATCTCTTCAATGGGTTCTCCTGTACCATTCAAAGAAACCTTTATCTCAATCTCGTCTCCGACTTGCAAATCATTAGTTGGGTTAAATGTAACCTTGATAGTGCCATTGGTGGGACTGCTTTTTACAATATTCAACAGCTCGGAAATTTCTTTTTGGTTCCCGGACTGAGTACCTCCCCCACTTTCGTCACGTTTTATCTGAAGGAGCGCCAGCTTTAATTCTCCTGCTTCCTCCACACGATCAAAGTAATCATTGGTTACATCTGTATCGAATTTTATGGTCTTCTCTCCATTCTGCGGGAGAGTAATTACATTGGCTCCATCCTTCTTTTTGTGTAATTTAAAAATTGAAGGAAAACGCTTCGGCTGAAAAGGTTTTTCATCAATCCTTTCTTTGGGCTTTTTATTTTCCTCCGATTTTTTCTTATCCTTTCTTTCTTCAAGCTTTAGTGTGTTCTGAAGGAGTTTAAACAATTCACTTTCTTTCGGAAGGTTTTTTGCAAAGGACTTAAGAAGCTCTGAAGTGTCTTCGCTTTCTAAGCCAATGGATTCCTTCCTGCGCCTGTTAACTTCATCTAATTGGCTTTTCCGCAGCTTCCTTCCTAGGTAATCCCTAAGCAAGTTAGCTTCATCTCCTTTCTTCAGGCGTTCTCTGTCAGACATGAATAGTTCCTCTCGAAAATCGGCCTTCATGCCCGTACAATCAACGTGAATCAGTAAATAGTCTTTCAGAAGATTGAACTTAAGTGTGCGTGTAACAAACTCTGAGGAGTAACTGCCGTGCACCTGTCCGTTCATGGAGAACATCACCGCCATGTCGTTTCGGAAAAATCTGTCCCTGATAATTCCTTTCGACTTTTTTACATCTCTTCCCTCTAACTTGGGTTTAAATACATAACAGGTGACTTTGGCTTTTCCGAAAAGCTGATCCTCGTATTCCTCCGAAAAAAAAGAATCTACATAAGAATTTTTATCTTCCTCTAAGCGTCTTTTCAATCCGAAGAGATCTAGTTCGAGAACCTTGTTATTGGGATAACGCTCTTTTTTATCTACTGTATAAATCGGCAAGACCGGTTCGAATAGGAATTCATTTAAACTCTGGTTGAGATCTTGTGCAAAACCGGCATACCCTGATGGAAACTGATAAGAATATAATTTAATTACTGTGCCCGTATTAAATTTTCTTCCATGAAGTTTTAGATCCATTTCTCCTGAATCGAAGGACGGGATTTTGCCCTCTACTTTAAGGAATTCAAAATGGCTGTAGCGTTTTGCGTCTGCTGAATCTCCGATTTTCCTCTGCCTCACCAGCGTAAAACCGAATTGCCCCGAGTTGTCGAACCGCTTGGAGCCAATCAATTGGAAACGCTTCTTTCCGCAAAACACCAATGCCCCGCTGCCTCCCATATTATATTTACCTTGTACAAAATGTATATTGACCTTGCTTCCGCGCACCAAGGAAAGGAATGTATTCTCAAAATCTTCCGGGTGCTGTCCCTCGCCATTATCGTATATAATTACTGAACTATTCCTAGGGAGACCGTCAGCCACAAGTTGAATTTCCTTTGCCTGCTCCCTACGAAATGTCTGCAGATCCCATTCTTTATGTTTTGGGTAGAATTTATTTATTGCCTCATCCATAGTTCGAGGTGCAGATGACGACTGAGGATTTATGCCTGCTTCATAGCACTTCTTCATCAGAAGAGCATCGATTGAATTGGTGACCTTTTCTACTAAGGCTGCTATTGGATTTGATTGTTGCCCGCGAATTATACCAAACATCCTTTCGTCACCACCTAGTGGAGACCAATTCTCATTTTTAAATAAATCAGGATATTTATGAATAATCTCCTCTACAGCTTCTTCGGTAGGAGCATGGAATAACTCTTCAAAAATCTTCCTATGGGTGGGAATGGCCATTTGGGATCCATATCTATCGGTAACAAATGTATCAAAAAATTGGATTTTTGAGAGACTTTTAAACCCATTGGGCACTTCATTGGCTGAGGCAGTTTCCTATCAATAAGTCACATTTCCTCTCGCTGCATTACAGTTGAGCAGCGTTTTTGGAAGACGGCATTTTACCCTTCCTCACCTTTGCCCTGAACACCAGAAAGAATGGGCTATTTGGGGGTATTTAACCCTGAATTAGCCCTATGTGTATGCAACATTTCTTTCAGATGTCCAAATCAATTCGCATCAATTTTTCCCGCCATAGGTGGACAGGCAGGTGAAAAAATACCCCTGAACGAGCGATGGTTCATCGGAAAAAGAACGCGATGTTCCCGATAAAATTGAGAGGAAGAAATAAGTAAAACCGGGTCATGAAAAAAGTAAAAGACGAAAGAGAGGTTCTGGGCGAAGGCGAAAACGGCAATATTATCATTAACGAAAGACTGTCGCTGGCGCATTGCCGGAAGGTACTCAACCGCAACGGAAACAATTATACCGATGAGGAGATAATCGCCATCCGGGATTTCCTCTACGTCATGGCCACCCTTGATTACCGCTTCTTCACCGAACAGTATTTAAAAAGGAATCCAACCATCGTAAAACTAAACACAGAAAACCATGAAGAGAGCATACCTCTACATCCGGGTGAGTACAGACGAGCAAGCTGATAAGGGCTACAGCCTCCGCTATCAGGAAGAACGCCTCACCAAGTACTGCGAATTACAGGGATTCAAAATCGTAGCCCTTTTTAAAGAGGATCATTCAGCCAAAACCTTCAACCGTCCGGAGTTTGAAAAAATGCTGGCGATTATGAAAAGGAAGAAAGGCATGGCTGATTTGCTTCTCTTCACAAAGTGGGATCGCTTTTCACGCAACGCGGGTGATGCCTATGGGATGATCAATCAACTTAACCGCCTTGGAGTGGAACCACAGGCAATCGAACAGCCACTCGATCTCAACATTCCTGAAAACAAAATCATGCTTGCCTTTTACCTTGCCTCACCCGAAGTGGAGAACGACCGCAGGGCATTAAACACATTTGTAGGGATGCGGAGAGCAAGGAAAGAAGGCCGATGCGTTTCAACCGCTCCCAAAGGATATAAAAATGTTAGAAACGAACTCAACAAAAAAATAATTGTTCCGAGCGAAGATGCGAAGCACGTAAAATTCGCCTTTGAGGAATTGGCAAAAAGCGTTCATACAGTGGTAGACGTTTGGAAGATGGCTTTGGAGCGAGGTTTTAAATACAGCAAAAGCAATTTCTTCACCTTGCTTCGTAACCCCATTTACTGCGGGTTGATAAAAGTTCCTGCATATAAAGATGAAGGGGAAGCTCTCGTAAAAGGTCAGCATGAACCTATCGTTTCAGAAAACGTCTTCTTTCAGGTTCAGGATATTCTTGACGGAAGGAAGCGGAATGTGCCCACCAAAAACACACGCAGGGAAGAGCTGCCGCTTCGGGGCTTCCTTATCTGCCCCCGGTGCGGAAAAACCATGACAGGAAGCGCATCAAAGGGTGCCGGAGGCAAGTATTTCTATTACCACTGCTATCCCGGTTGCAAGGAAAGGGTAAAGGCGGAATTCGTCAATGATGAATTCCTGAACCTGCTTGATGGGGTTTGCTTTAATCAGGAGGCCGTAGACCTTTTTGCCGATGAGATTGAGCAGGTCTTCCGGCAGAATCAGGTAAGCCATTTCCAGAGGGCAAAAGGGCTGAAGGCGGAGATTGAAAAGCTCCGCCAGCGGCTGAATAAAGCCCAGCAGTTGATGCTTGACGGTGAGATGCAGATGGATGAGTACCGGGAACTCAAAAGCGGCACAGAGGGCGAAATAACCCGCTTGGAAAGGGAATACCTCCAGATAGGGACACGGGATTCCGACTATAAGCGGTATCTGGATTTTGGGCGAAATATCCTAAAGAATCTGACACTTTATTACAGTGAGGGGGATGTATTCCTGAAGCAGGGCATCATTAGTTCGATTTTTTCGGAAAAGCTGGTATTTTCAGAACACCGATATCGAACTCCCAAGGTGCCGAAAACAGTCGAGCGCATATGCCCGAACATCAGGGACTTGCTAGGGGATAAAACAGAAAACGGGAGCGAAAATCGCTCCCGTTCCTGTATGGTAGTCCCGACAGGAATCGAACCTGTATCAAAAGTTTAGGAAACTTCTATTCTATCCATTGAACTACGGGACCAAAAGAGGTCAAAATTAAAAATTCCACGGGAAATACTGATAAAAACCCTCCTGAGGCATTTATGAGGAGGGGAAAAAATTGAGCCAGGAAAACCCAATCTTATAAAAGTCGAAAACCCATTTTGTTGCCTCGGTTAAGTTGGGTCAATTAGGCTCTTCATTTTAATAGCAGTCCTTTCAAAAGTGTTTACCTAATCACCACCCATTTTTCTGCCCCCAAAAAAACATTTCCGGAATAAAAACTACATTGGTATATGCCGTTTGAAAAATCATCCGGTAAAACAAATTCCAATGGATCATTTCCTGATAAATATATTTCCTTTAGGGCTGTTCCGCCCCTAAGATCACTGATTATTACCCGTGGTTTTCCTCCTGATATTTCAGGATAGGAAATATAGACATTGCCCGATGAAGGATTGGGAAAAATCCT
This sequence comes from uncultured Bacteroidota bacterium, assembly GCA_937924855.1. GTDB lineage: Bacteria > Bacteroidota > Bacteroidia > JADZBD01 > JADZBD01 > JADZBD01. The sequence continues at coordinate 63,039 of CALEYQ010000058.1, forward strand.
GATCCTTTCCTTGGTTATGGTTTCCGGCTCTCCGGCGACCGACAGTACTTTAATTTTAACAACCCAATGAGAGGGCCCGAAATTATAACAATCGCTCCAGGGATAGGCTGAGAGCCATCCGTTGTAATATATATTTACCGTGTAAGTTCCTGCCTGAACCCAAACGGCTTTGTGGCAAACCGGTGTATCTGTTGGAAAGGAGTCCCAGACAGGCTGGGGAAAATTCGAACTCCCTGAAAATTCCCAACGCATCCAGTAGGCCGTGTCAACGTTTAACTCAATTCTTGAAACCGTACAAAACTCAACAGAGTCCCCCTCGAAAACCTGTACGCTGTCACAATGCCTGGTAAGGCAACTAAAGTTTTGATTGAGGATATTACACGGCACTCCGTTTACAGAAATAACAGGTTTGGCACCTAATGGTGCAAGGCCTTGTTTTTGACCTGCTAAAATCCCGGGAATAAAAAAAAGAAACAAACAGACCCTGAACATGCGTTATTCAGCTTTTTATCAGGGGATGATTTATCAAATTTAATAAGAAAAAACCCTTATCCAAAATGCTTCCTCCCGACCCTTTTGGATGGCAGCTTTCCTTTTACTGCTTTTCTGTCGGGATGATCGGATTAAAAAACCTCCGGCCTTCTCGGCCTTCCGATACTTCGGGATGGCGCGCTACAACCTGCGCTACCCCCCGAAAAAATGAAGACCAAAATTACCCAAATGGCAAAATCCGGCGAATTCAAAAAAAAAGCCCCGGAGTTTCCGGGGCGATTCTCATTGGTATAAAAACCCAATTACTTTACGTGCTTAGAAAGAATTTTTGCAAGCTCGAACATAGAAACCTGATTCTTTCCACCGAAAACAACTTTTAGTTTTGCATCGGCGTTGATCATGCGCTTGTTCTTTTTGTCCTGCAATCCGTTCTTACGGATGTAAGCCCAGATCTTCTTGATCATCTCGGTTCTTGGAATAGCTTTGCTTCCAATAACCTCAGCCAAAGAGCTGCTTGGGGTAAGCGGCTTCATGAAAGCTGCATTTGGTTTTCTTGCAGATTTCTTTTTGGGAGCTTTCTTAGCAGGCTTCTTAGCTGCTTTTTTCTTGGGTTTTGCTTTTTTAGCCATTAGTGCGTTTTTTAAAGTTTTGCTAAAAGTAGTACAATTCTTCATTCGTGCAATTAAGTTTTTCATAGTTATAAACAATGGTTGAAAAAATTTCCCCTCGGAAAATCGTACTTCCTATAGGAAAAAAACCACTTTTCTGCCTTTTCCCTCCCCGGCAGGTCCGGGTAAGCTCCATTCAAATGCCCGTTTTTTCATAGGGAAATCTCCTCTTTTCGGGAATTCCCTTTATCTTCATTCCCCGAAGCCAAACCCTGCCACATGCTCCAATCCCAATTTCTGGAAACCGGTATCGGTATAGTATTCATCTTCCTTCTTATGGCCATCATGGTTTCCTCCCTTCATGATATCCTGTTTTCCTGGTTTTCCCATAAGGGGAAGTTCATGCTCAAGGCTCTGCGACTAGCCCTTAACGAGGACCAAAACTGCCAATGGGCTGAGCTGGTTTACGACCACCCCCGCATCGACACCCTTAAAAAATCCCAAAAACATCCACCCTCTTATATCGCCTCTTCCACTTTCGCCAATGTGTTGATAGATGTGGTAATAGCCCGGGGCAATTCCTATCCCGTGGAGGTGGCCGGGGATCACATTAAGGTTCTTCCGGGCAAAAACTCCGAAAGTCTTTGTGCCGGGTTCGAAGCCGGACTGCAAACCCTTAAGGAGAGCCATACGGTTCATCTTTTCCGGTCTTTCCTTACTCATGCGGGTAGTGACGATAACAAACTAACAAAGGCCATCGAAGACTGGTTTAATGAATATATGGAGCGCGTGGGAGGATGGTACCGCCGTAAAGCCCGGGTTAATTTGCTGATTATTTCTGCCTTTCTCACCCTTATAATGAATGTGGATACCATTCATCTTTCAAAAACCCTATGGAAAAACGCCCTTTTGCGGGAATCCGTTGCCAATGCCGCAACTGAATTTACCGGGGCCAACACCATAATTGGAGCCGATACAACCCTGGATCAAAAATTAAACAGCCTCAAAACATCCTATGAAAAACTGGGGCTCCTTAGCCTTCCTTTTGGTTGGATCCTTCCGGGAAATGAACCCGGCAGTCCCTGGCTCAGGTTAAAAACTGAAAAAGAGGCCCTGCTGAAATCAAATTCCGGAGGCGTTTCCAAATTCTTCAAACGGGTGTTCATTTACGGTAAATATTACACCCGGATGGGCTGGTATTTTCTAAAGCAAATAACACCCTTAAAATTATGCGGCTGGCTGTTTACCACATTTGCGGTTTCCTTCGGAGCCCCATTTTGGTTCGATTTTTTGAACCGGCTTGTTAGTTTCAGAAAATCAAAATCAGTTCCGGAAAAATAAACCCTGCCGTGATATATTATAATTGCCATACCCACATTTTCAACCTTGAGTGCATTCCCGAGAGGTTTATCAGCGCCCCGGTATCCCGGTTAATGAGTAAGAACCGGATTTCACTTGGATTGGTAAGACTTCTTGATAATTTCTTTGGTTCTGAAAAAGATTTTCTGAGCAAGCAAGCCACCTTCCTTAAATACAATACCGAAGACTGGCAGGAATTGATTTTTGAGCGGCTTAAGAAAGTATATCACCCGGGAACCAAATTTGTGGTTCTTACCCTTGATATGGATTTTATGGGTGCCGGAAAGGCCGAAAGAAATTTTCTCACACAACTCGCCGAAATAAAATCCATCCGGAGGATACATCCGGAAACCCTGCTTCCCTTTTTGTCTGTTGATCCCCGTCGTAACCCACCCGAAGGCCTGCTGGGGTTTGTAAAAGACCATTATGAAAATCACGGCTTTTTCGGTATCAAACTTTATCCTCCGCTGGGCTTTTTCCCCTTCGACCCCCGGCTGTTTCCGGTTTATGAGTATGCCGAAAAAAATAACATTCCCATTATTACCCATTGTAACAAAGCCGGCGGGGTTTATTTTAAAGGAGGGGTTTTAAAGGAATGGGATTATGGAAAAAGAGATTTCCACAACCATGACCATAAAGGAAAAATGAACTTGTTCCGCGACAACCTTATGCATCCGGAAAACTATGTGGAAGTTTTGAACCGGTTTCCGGGTTTGAAAATTTGTTTCGCCCATTACGGAGGAGATGTAGAAGTGCTTTCCCGGGAAAACAACAGCTGGAGAAGGATCATCAAAGACCTGATTCTGAAAACAGGACAGAACGGGCCAACCTATCCGAACTTATACACAGATATTTCTTTTGCCCTTTGGAACACTAAGCTATTCCCTGTGCTGAAAGAGGATTGCCAGGCTCCCGTTATGGAAGACCGGATTTTGTTTGGAACCGATTTCTATATGACTTCCCGGAAAAAAAATGAGGAGGAGCTGAGGAATGAATTTCCTATTTTTATCGGCCCTGAAATCTTTAAAAAAACTGCCCGGAACAATATTAAAACCTTTTTAAGCAGCGCCCGATACCCGTTTAATAACCCATGACCCTAAATCCATGTCGTCTGAAAAAATAAACTCCGGTAAAGCCCCGGATCCTGTAGGATTATACCCCCACGCCCGGAAAGTGGGAACCCTTTTGTTTTTATCGGGGGTAGGCCCACGGGAAAAAGGAAGCAAAAAAATTCCCGGGGTTGAGCTCGATGAAAAGGGAAATATCATCTCCTACGATATTGAAGCCCAATGTCACAGTGTTTTTAAAAATGTAAAATACATTCTGGAGGATGCCGGCAGCAGTTGGGACAAAATTGTTGATGTTACCGTTTTCCTTACCAACATGAAAGATGATTTTCCCGCCTACAATCGGCTTTGGGCTGAATATTTTAAGGAAAACCCTCCCTGCCGGACAACACTTGAAATAAACTGCCTTCCCACCCCCATTGCCATAGAGCTTAAGGTAATTGCTTTGGCAGGCTAAGATTTAGGTTCCCAACCCTTTTACCGGCTTTTTTGTCGCTTAGTGCGCTGAAAATCAATGCCATAAATTGCCTTTAGGGTTCGGCAAAGCCATATTTTTTGCCTATCTTCGCTTCCTTTTTACAGAGCCCTTTTGAAGAAGTTTAAAGAACATAAGACCTTAAATCTGCCCGAAATATCCCGGGAAATTCTGGCTTTCTGGAACGCAGGAAAAATCTTTGAAAAGAGCATTTCCTCACGGGAAGGAAAGCCCGGCTTTGTGTTTTATGAAGGTCCTCCTTCAGCCAATGGCATGCCCGGCATACACCATGTAATGGCCCGAACCATTAAGGATTTGTTTTGCCGTTACCAGACCCTGAAAGGAAAGCAAGTACATCGTAAGGCTGGTTGGGACACGCACGGTCTTCCCATCGAGCTTGCGGTGGAAAAAACACTGGGCATTACCAAAGAAGACATAGGGAAAAAAATCAGTGTAGAGGATTACAACAAAGCCTGCCGCAAGGAGGTAATGAAATATACCGACAAGTGGGAAGAATTAACAGAACAAATGGGGTATTGGGTAGACATGAAGTCGCCCTATGTTACTTACGAAACACCCTATATGGAATCGGTTTGGTGGCTACTGAAACAACTTTACGATAAAAAGCTGCTTTATAAGGGTTATGCCATTCAGCCTTACTCTCCTGCCGCCGGAACCGGCCTTTCCTCTCATGAGCTAAACCAGCCCGGTTGCTACCGCAATGTGAAAGACACTTCCGTAGTGGCTCAATTCAAGGTGCAGGAAACCGAAAAACTTCCTTTCAGGCCGGTTGATGGCGAAGAGGTGTTTTTCCTGGCCTGGACCACTACTCCCTGGACCCTTCCTTCAAATTGTGCTCTTGCTATTGGAGAAAAAATTGAATACACAGCCATCAGAAGTTTTAACCCCTATACTTATACGCCCCTGGTTTGCATACTGGCCCGCGACCTGGTGGGGAAATATTTTCCGGAAAAAAATGCAGGCCTGCCCCTCGGTGAATATAAGGCAGGTGACAAACAGGTCCCCTTTGAAGTAGTGGCTCATTTCCCCGGAAGTGCCCTAACCGGAGTTCATTATGAACAATTGCTGCCTTTCGTTCAACCCGAATCAGGCGATGCGTTCCGGGTGATTCCCGGCGATTTTGTAACCACCGAGGATGGAACAGGCATTGTCCATACAGCCTCGGTTTTCGGTGCCGACGACTATCGTGTGTGTAAGGAAAATGGCGTTCCTTCCATACTGATCCGCGACGAAGAAGGAAACCTGAGCCCATTGGTAGATAAGCGCGGAAAATTTGTAGCCCAGGTTGCTGATCCGGTTTTCGGACTGGGCGGTGAATTCGTTAAAGAGGAGTACCTGAATGAAAAAGAAAAAGAACAGGAGCTGGCGGTTCAAAAAGAAAGGCTCAAAGAAATTATTCCTAAGCTTGAACAGTATTTATCGGTTGACGAACGCATTGCCCTAAAGTTAAAAATTGAGAATAAGGCTTTCCGCATTGAAAAATTTGAGCACTCTTATCCGCATTGCTGGAGAACCGACAAGCCCGTATTGTATTATCCCCTTGACTCCTGGTTTATCAGAGTAACCGAGCCTTCCGTTAAGGCCCGGATGATTGAGCTGAATAAAACCATATACTGGAAGCCCGAACATACAGGAACCGGAAGGTTTGGGGAATGGCTTAATAATTTACAGGATTGGAACCTGAGCCGGTCCAGGTTTTGGGGAATACCCCTCCCGGTTTGGAGGAGCGAAGACGGGAAAGAAGAAACTTGCATAGGTTCTCTGGAAGATTTAAAAAATGAAATTGCAAAGGCAGAAAAGGCCGGCATAAAAAATGATTTTGTTATTGAACCTGGAAAAACAGATCTGCACAAACCCTACATCGACCGGATAGTACTTGTAAGTCCTTCGGGAAAAAAAATGTATCGGGAAAAAGATTTGATCGATGTGTGGTTCGACAGCGGGTCTATGCCCTTTGCCCAATGGCACTATCCTTTCGAAAACAAGGATCTCATTGATTCCGGAAAAAGCTTTCCTGCCGATTTCATTGCCGAGGGGGTAGACCAAACCCGGGGCTGGTTTTACACCCTGCATGCCATCAGTACCATGGTATTTGATTCCGTTTCCTATAAAGCTGTAGTTTCCAATGGTCTGGTCCTGGATAAAAACGGCAACAAAATGAGCAAGCGGCTGGGAAATGCCGTTGACCCTTTTGAAACCATGGACAAATACGGCCCTGATGCTGTGCGGTGGTATATGGTGAGTAATGCGGCGCCCTGGGAAAACCTAAGGTTTGATCCGGATGGAATAACCGAAAAGCAAAGGACCTTTTTTGGAACCCTGTTTAATACCTACTCATTTTTTGCTCTTTATGCCAACATCGATGGATATTCCTACGATGCTTCCAAAGCCGTTCCCGTATCGGAGCGTCCTGAGCTCGATCGGTGGATTATAAGTCGCTTAAACTCACTTACCCGGCTCGTTTCAACCCATTTCGACAAATACGACCCCACACCCGCCTGCCGCGCCATTGAGAATTTCGCCGGAGAACATTTAAGCAATTGGTTTGTTCGTTTGTCGCGACGCCGGTTTTGGGCTTTAAAGGGGGGTGCCGTAGATCCCGTAAGAAAACAGGCGGCCTACGATACATTATTCGAATGTTTGGATGGAATTGCGCTTTTGATGAGTCCTGTGGCACCTTTTTATGCCGACTGGCTATATAAAAACCTGCATCCGGAGGCTGATAGCCGCGGAGACTTGTTATCCGTGCACCTTGCCCTTCTTCCCGAGATAAATGAAGGAGCCATTAACCGTGATCTGGAAGAAAAAATGGAGCTGGCACAGAAAATTACCTCCATGGCCCTTTCCATTCGCAAAAAGGAGAACATCCGGGTACGGCAGCCTTTACACAGAATCCGCATTCCTGTGCTTCATGAAAAAACTAAAAAGCAAATTGAATCAGTATCGGATCTGATTCTTTCCGAAATCAATGTAAAGCAAATTGAGTTTGTAGATGAAAATTCGGGGGAGATTGTAAAAAACCTGAAGCTGAATTTTAAAACTCTGGGCAAAAAATGCGGCAAAAACATGAAGGCCGTGCAGGAAATTGCCCGTGAAAAGGCTCAGGAAGTAATCCGGGGCATAGAAACAAAAGGGCTTTTTGAGATTTCCCTTGATGGGGAACTGATAGTTTTGGAACCCGAAGATGTTGAAATAATCCCGGTAGATATTCCGGGATGGAAGGTAGCCAATCAGGGGGCTGTTACGGTGGCGCTCGACATTTCCATTACACCTGAACTGAAGGAAGAAGGTCTGGCCAGGGAAATAGTGAACCGGGTTCAAAACATGCGAAAAGACCGCGGTTTTGAGGTAACCGACCGGATCCGTATGCGAATCAACCCTGAAAATGAACTTGTGAGTTCTGCAATAAAAAACAATTTAAATTATATTTGCTCGGAAACGCTCACAGCCAACACCCAGACCGTAATTGTGTCTGAAACACCGCAGAACGCACAGCGTGTTGAGCTTGATGAGAATGTACGGGCATGGATTGAAATAGAAAAGTCAAATTAATTTTTTGAGTCATGGCAAAAAAATCAAAACCTAAAAAGAAAGCAGCCAAACCGGCAGCTAAAAAGAAAGCGGCCAAGAAAGCCCCTGCAAAGAAAAAGGCAGCCGCAAAAAAGCCGGCGAAAAAAGCGGCTCCTAAAAAGCCTGCCAAAAAGGCGGCTAAAAAAGCAGCACCAAAAAAACCTGCTAAAAAGGTGGCTAAGAAAGCAGCGCCAAAAAAAGCAGCCAAGCCCGCAAAAGCCAAAAAAGAGGCTAAGAAACCGGTGGCCAAATCCAAGCCTGTAGCGGCCCCAAAAACCATTTCCAAACAGGAGAAAAAAGCCCTTCTAAAACAGGCGGCTGGAAAAGTGAGCAAAAAGCAGGCTACGGCCGAATATGAAGAAAGTGACGACAAGAAGAAGACACGGGAATTTGAACCCATATTCGAATATCGCCCTCAAACCCGGCCCAAGCCTCTTGGTTCTCAACCCAAACCTTTCATTGGAAAGGACACCCGAACCCGTTACTCCGACGACGAGCTGCAGGAGTTCAAGGAAATAATCCTGAAGAAGCTGGAAGAAGCCCAAAAGGATTATGAATTGCTGAAAAGCACCTTGTCTCATAAAGACGATCACGGAACGGATGACACCTCCCCTACTTTCAAATTGCTGGAAGACGGGTCTGATGTTATGTCGAAAGAAGAAACGGCACAGCTTGCATCCCGCCAGGAAAAATTTATCCAGGCCCTGCAAAATGCCCTTATCCGGATTGAAAACAAAACCTATGGAATTTGCCGTGTAACGGGAAAACTAATTCCTAAGGAAAGGCTCAGAAGCGTTCCTCATGCCACTTTGAGTATCGATGCTAAATTAGAGCAATATTGAAAATAGAAAATACCCCTGCCCCAAAGGGCAGGGGTCTTGCTGAATTCCTGTGCTGAAAAAAACCATCTTTCTCATTCTTATTATTCTTGCGGTTGACCAAACTGTAAAGATTTGGGTTAAAACCCATATGTATGCCGGAGAAGCCATCCGCATTTTTGGCTGGGAACGCGCCCAGATTTATTTTACCGAAAACAACGGTATGGCTTTCGGGTTTGAGATTGGGGGAGAAAGCGGAAAACTCATCCTGAGCATCTTCCGCATTTTGGCGGTTGGGGGGATTGGCTGGTACCTGTGGTATATTATCAAAAAGAAATACGCTACCGGTCTCATTTTTTCCATCGCCCTGATCCTCGGTGGGGCCCTCGGAAACATTATCGATAGCTGCTTCTACGGAATGATCTTCTCATCGAGCGACCCCTGGGAAAGAAATGTAGCCGAACTTTTTCCTCCGGAAGGGGGTTATGCCGGATTTCTTCACGGAAAGGTTGTGGACATGTTTTACTTCCCTTTGTTCAATGGAACTTTCCCGGAATGGTTCCCGGTTTGGGGAGGTGAAGAATTTGAGTTTTTTCGCCCCGTTTTTAATGTGTCTGATGCCGCCATTTCAACCGGCGTATTATCGATTCTGATTTTCCAGCGCCGACTTTTTCCCAAAAAGGCAGAAGAAGCTACGGAAAGCAAGGAGCCAGGGGAAGAAAATTCCACTGCAAGCGATGAACCGAAAAATCCTTCTTAAATAAATTTCTTGGCCAGCAACACCTCTGCAATCTGAACCGCATTGGTAGCTGCTCCTTTTCTGAGGTTATCAGAAACAACCCACAGGTTAATGGCTTTATCGTTGCCGGGATCTTTCCGGATTCTTCCCACAAATACCTCATCCCGATTGTGAGCCGTAAGTGGCATGGGATAAATATTCTCGGCGGGCTTATCCTGAACCACTACTCCGGGAGCCTCAGACAGAATCTTTATCACTTCGTCCAGGTCAAAGGATGCTGTAAATTCCACATTAATGCTTTCGCTATGGCCACCCATTACCGGAACCCTCACGGTGGTAGGACTTACCAAAATGGAATCGTCGCCCATGATTTTCCGGGTTTCGTTCACCATTTTCATTTCTTCTTTGGTATAACCATTGTCAAGGAACGAATCAATATGGGGCAATAAATTCAGATCAATGGGATGAGGATATACCTTTGCCCCCTTTTTTCCCTGCCTTTCATCCATCAGCTGATCAACCGCTTTTTTCCCGGTTCCGGTTACCGACTGATAGGTAGAAACCACAATACGCTTAATGGTAAATCTCCTATGCAGTGGAAAAAGAGCCACAACCATTTGTATGGTAGAACAATTTGGGTTTGCAATAATCAAATCTTCATGCCCGATAACGTGGGCATTAACTTCAGGCACGACTAGTTTTTTGGTGGGATCCATTCTCCAGGCCGATGAGTTATCTACTACCCGTATTCCGGCAGCAGCAAATTTGGGAGCCCACTCCAACGAAGTACCTCCTCCGGCACTGAAAATAGCAAGGGAGGGTTTCATCTTAATGGCGGTTTCCATCCCAACCACTTCGTAATCCTTGTTCCTGAATTTTACTGTCTTGCCCACCGATTTTTCAGAGGCAACAGGAATAAATTCAGTTACAGGAAAATTCCTTTCCTCCAGGATTTCAGACATTTTGGTTCCCACCAAACCGGTGGCTCCTACTACGGCTACTTTCATTTTTCTTTTTTTTAAATAAAAAACCTCCCATGGGGGAGGTTTGCTAAAATACCCTGCCAACCCCCTTTCAGGACTTGCACTTTTTATATTTTTTCCCGCTTGTTTTCATTTGTCGCCGGCAAATATCAATAAATTATTGAATTCAAAAAAAAAATTCCGAAATTTAAGGAATTATCAACCTATGAGACGATTTGCGGGACTGCTTTCCCTGGTTTCTTTTCTTTTTTTAGGGGCTTGTTCCGAACCGGAAAAAACAAAGGAGGCCCCCCACCCCAACCAGCTCAAACTATTTGTGTTTGAGGTAAATGGGAAATTCGGGTTTCGTGACTCCTCCGGAGTGGTTCATATTCCGGCTCAATACGATATGGCCTATGAATTTGACACCAACCTTATTGCTCCGGTTTACGATTCGTCCGGCTGGATAATGATTGACAAAAAAGGGAATTATGTTTTAACTCCCTATTTCTTTGATAACGGTCCTGATTATTTTGAAGAGGGCCTGGCCCGATTTGTTGAAAATGGGAAAATGGGCTTTTTTAATGGCCGTGGCGAAAAGATTGTTCCGGCCGGATTTGACTTTGTTACTCCCTTTAAGAATAGTTATGCCGCCGGCTGCCTGGGCTGCTCTCCAACCCCCCTCGATCCCGAAAGGTGGAAAATAGACGGCGGGCGATGGGGCATGATTAACAAAGCCGGTAAGGTTGTTGTCCCTTTTTCCTATGATGCCCTGATTCATTTTGACCGCGACAGCATAACGGTAAAAAACGAAAAAGGCTGGTTCAAAATGAAAATCGGAGGAAATACCCTAAAGGGGGTCAGTCCCCCAAAGGCAGAGTAAATTAATTAGCTTTCCAGATCAGAAATCTCAAGCATTTTAATGCCCTGTATTTGCTTAAGCTCCCCGCTTAGTTTTTCGGGATCGCCACAGATTACCAGAATGTAATTAGCCGGATTAAAATATTTCTTAATTACAGTGTTTAACATTTCGGCTGTGATGTTGTTTATACCCGAAATCTGCGCCTGGCGGTTTTTAGGATTAGGGTAAAGAACCAGGTTAAATGCCTCGGCTACATCAAGGGGTGTTTCCCAAAAAGTCTGCCCACTAAGGAATTTTGCTGCAGAAGCATTTCTCTTTGGTGTGGTAACTCCACTTTGGTAAAAGGATTTCAAAACCCTGTCGAACGATTCCACGGTTGCTGCAGTAACCCCGGTTCTAACCTGTGTAACCACTCTTGCATAGCCCCGGTTGTTTTCCCCATCGTATAATAGATTTATCCCGTAAGTTTTCCCTTCTTTAGCTCTTATCTCCTCAAACAACATTTCGTTAAACAGTTCGCTGGCCCACAAATAGGGTAAGTGGTACTCTGACCCGGGAAGGGGTGCCTGAAAATTCCACCGTAAACAACTTTGGGTAGATCCTTTTTTTCCCGGAATAAAATATCGGGTAATTCCCTTGATTTTCTTTTCGGAATAGCTAAAGTTGCCGAGGGAACCGAACTTGGGCTTCCAGTCCCCAAAGTGCTTCTCCAGCAATGGAATAATGGTTGCAGCCTGAATGTTTCCCGAAACCAGTATTTTACAATTGGCCGGATTGAAATAGAAGGAATGAAAAAACAGCACCGAATCCCGGTTTATCTTTTTTAATTGCGCCGGGAAAAACTGTCGTCCCAGCGGGTGATCCTTTCCATAAACCACCAGGTTGGAAGCGGCATTGGCCAGATTCATAAGATCCATGCGCGAGGGCTTGTTATAAGTTAGCATACGGCTTGTGATCTGACTTATTTCATCGGCAGGAAATGAGGGTCTGGTAATTACTCCTGAAAGCACCTGAAGTCCTGTTTCCAGTTTGTCATTTAAAAACAGCGATGATATCGACGTGGCCTCGTCACTCACCCCCACATTGATTCCTGAGGAAATTCCCGCCAGTAGGCCGTCGATTTGTGATGCATTAAGTTTATCGTAGCCTTTGTCGAGGCACTGTGCGGTAATTCCGGCAAGACCCTGCAAACCGGGGAGTTCATTTTTTCTTCCGCCCTTCATCCATACCTTAATTCCGGTTACCGGGAGCTCACCAAAGGGAACAATCCAAACTTCAATGCCATTTTTCAGCTTGTGCTTTGAAAAATTTACCTGCATTGCTTTGTAATAAAATGAGGATAAAAAACAAAGCAGGGCAGGCAGCAACAAAAAAACCGCCGGGCGAAACAGGGAAAAACCGTTCTTTATTCGTTCCATTCAGGTTTGCAATTAAGGTACCAGAATTTATCTTCGCCAAGCCAGTTTTTACTAACCCGTCTAATATCCTCGGCGGTTATTTTCCGGTACTGGGCATACGGATTTTTTACCTTTTCAAAATCGCCAAAATAAAATTCCATCATTCCCAGTTCAGAGGCAAGGTCTGACAAACTGAACAAGGAAAATGTCCTGTTCCTTTCCATATTCTCGACAAACAAATCAAAATCCTTTTGGGAAATACCCTCCTCTGCAATTTTTTGCAATTCTTCCTTTATGGCCTTTTTAACTCTCACATTACCGGGTCCGGCTTCCATAATTATGTCTATAATTCCAAGATTAGGAAAGAGGGAATAGTCTTCGCTCATGGATTGAATGGCAAAAGCTGATTTTTCCTTTTTTACAAGCCGTTCATTAAGAATTCCGTTTTCATTGGTAAAAAGGTACTGGACAAGAAAATTGAAGGTAAAAAAATCAGGGTGGTTAACTGCAGGTCGGGGAATTATCAGGCTGTATATCTGAACCGGAAATCCAATACCAAAATCGGTTTTTTCGGCCGGGTTCAGGGTAAGTGGTGGCGTAGCCAAAGATGTTTTTGGAATTTCGACAGCTGTCAGGGTTCCAAAATATTTTTCTGCCAGTGAAAAAACAATTTCGGGTTTTACATCACCGGTAACAACCACAAAAGCATTTCCGGGGTGGTAGTGCTTTTTGAAAAAGTCGACACATTGTTCCGCGCGAAAACTTAGTATTTCAGGCAGGAACCCTATTACATCCACGGCATAAGGATGTCCTTTGGGATACAAATATGGATATCGGTTATAGTGCAGTTTCTGATACCAATTATTTTCCCCGTTCCGGAACTCCTCCCCTACCACTTCCCTTTCCGTATTCAGTATTTCCTGGGTCACAATAAAGTTTTTCATCCGGTCGGATTCAAGGTCGAAAACCAGCTCCAGAGCCGGCGAAGGCACCGTGCTGTGGTAAACGGTCCGGTCGAAAGTAGTATAGGCATTAAGAGAAGCCGCTCCGGCACTATCCAATAGGCGGAAATATGAGTTGCCGGGATACTTTGCCGTTCCGCGGAACATCATGTGTTCAAAAAGATGGGCCATACCCCGGATTCCATCAGTCTCGTCCTTACTTCCTACCTTATACCAAACTTCGGTGTGTACAAAGCCGCTTCCGGGTTTCTCGCAAAAAATAACTTTTAATCCATTGGGGAGAGTTTTGGAGCTTATATTTCCCCATTGCGCAATGGCAGAAACGCTTGTGAGAAAAAATAAAACAAAAAGAGGGCGAAAAAAGCGGCGCATAATTTCACCTAAGGTAGCGAACCTCCCCAATAAAACAAAATCAATTATTCTCAAGGGAAATGTATCTTTGAAACAATGAAGCATATTCGGGTAACAAGATTGGTTTTAATCATTTTTCTGCTTCATTCCTCTTTTGAATCTTTCCTTGCACAACCCGATTCCCTCATAAAAATTTTGAAAACTGCCGTGAATGACTCTGAAAAAGTTGTTCTGTTAAATCAAATCATTGAAGAAATAAACGACGATGATGTCTGGTTCCCCTACAATGAAGAGTTGCACAGGCTATCGGCTAAAAACGGGCACTCCTCAACCGGATTTCTTAAACAACACTATGCCCGGTATCTCGGGAAAGCACTAAATAACTACGGGTACTATTGGCAAAGAAAAGGAAACAGCATAAAAGGGCTCAATTATTATTATGACGCCATGAAGATTTTTGAATTCTTAAAAGACAAGGAAGGCATGGCATTGTGTTATAACAATATGGGTTATTCAATTTCAAATTATGGAAATCTTGCCGATGCATTGGAATATTATCAAAAAAGTCTGAATATCTGGGAAGAGCTTCGAGACAGCAATGGCATTGCAGCCTCATATAACAACATTGGGCATCTGCATAAATTAAACAGAGATACCGACAAATCACTTGAGTACTTCTTAAAGAGTTTAAGTTACAGGGAAAAAAACGATAACCCGGTTGGTTATGCTATAAGCTTAACCAACATTGGATATATACATCAACAGAAAAAAAATTACTTTCTGGCAAAAAAATTCTATGAAGAGGCTCTGGAATTAAACCGGTTAGTTAAAAACCCAATAGGGCATGCCAATAGCTTTCAAATGCTTGGTTCCCTTGAAGCCGATCTTGGAAGCCCGGACTCGGCTCTGATTTTTACACAAAAGGCCATAAAACTGAGAAAGGAAATTGGAGATCCGGAGGGCGTGGCAACCTGCCACTGGACTCTTGCCAGGATTTACAAGCGAAAAAAAAACTATCCCGCAGCCCTTGAGGCCGCACACTTTGCGCATCGATATAATCTTGAGCAGGGATATGTACAATCCATTGCCACCAGCGCTTCTATTCTATATGAAATCTATTCTGAAACCGGGAATTCGGCTGAAGCCCTTAGGTTTTATAAGTTGTACATTTCAATGCGCGACAGTCTTAGCAGCAAGGAAAATAAGAGTGCCATTCTTAAAAACGATTTCCAACGGGTTTACGAAAGAAAGTTACTGGCCGACAGCTTACGGCTAGAAGAGCAACGGAAACTTGACGCCCTTAAGCACAATGCACAAATAGAAAAACAAAAAACCTATACCCTGGCAGGGGCCGGTGGTTTCTTCCTTATGCTCGTATTGGCGGGAGTATTGTACCTGGCCTTTAAATCCAAAAAGAAGTCTCATGAAATTATTTCCCAACAACACAGGATACTTGAAGAAAAGAACAAGGAAATACTTGATTCTATTAATTATTCCAGGAGGTTACAGGAGGCTATTTTGCCCTCGGAGGAGCTAATGAATAAAACTTTTCCTTCAATGTTTCTGATATACCAACCCAAAGATATCATTGCCGGAGACTTTTATTGGTGCGATTACATTCCGGGGGAAGCCGGGGATGGAGGTGCTTATTTTGCCGTTGCAGATTGCACCGGGCATGGCGTTCCCGGAGCCCTGGTAAGCGTTGTTTGTTCCAGAGCGCTCAATCAATCCGTTCAGGAATACGGACTAAGAAAACCCGGTGAGATTCTTACCCGAACGCGGGAGTTGGTGATTGCCACCTTTACAAAAAACAACCAGGAGGTTATGGATGGCATGGATATTTCGCTTATTCGCTGGAACAAAAGCCAAAATATACTTGAGTTTTCGGGCGCAAATCGCAGCCTTTGGATTTGGGAAAACGACCAGATTAAAGAAATAAAGGGCGACCGGATGCCGGTTGGGCTTCACCCGGAAACCAAGCCTTTTACCACTCACCAACTCAACCCCGGCCTCCCAATGGAATTATTTATGTTTTCCGATGGAGCGCCTGATCAGTTTGGGGGCCTAAATCAAAAAAAACTAAAGCTATCGGGTCTTCGTTCCTGGATTATAGAAAGCCGAAAGTCCGGATTTGAAAATGTTAAACAAAGTCTGGAAGAAAAATTGTCAGGCTGGAAAATGAATCACGAACAAATGGATGACATTACGATGGCAGGGATTAAACTAAGCCCTACCAGTTAAAGCAAACCGAGTAGTTTGTTTTAACTTTTTTAGAGCGTGAGGTTTTCATTGCCATTTGGTGACAAAAGCGTTTCCATTTCTTTTTCGCCTTATAGCTTTTGCCACCTCCTGAATAGGAGCCGGAACCTGACGAGAAATGCTCTCTCCTTTTTTCCTTTACCACATCGCAATCTGTACAGGGCTTATCTTCCTGTTTTCCCTGATTTTGCGAAAAAAACTGCTGGGTTCCCAGATTGTTCTCCTGTACATTATCAAAATTTACATTCGATATGTTCTGAAATTGCTGAATCTGAACCGGAGGGTTTTCATTTACTTTTCCGGAACCTTGACCGAAAGAAATTACCGGAAGGAAAAACAAGGCTAGTAGGTATTTCATGTTTAAAAAATTTGTCGGCCCTTTCAGTGTTGCTGAAAGGGCCGTTTGGTTTTTAATTAGATTTATTAACGGTGATCTTTCCGTAATTGGTCCATGTTTTAAATTCATTAGTATAATACAGGTAGGCTGAAGAAGCGGGAGCTTCATAAACCCCGGGAACTTCGGCTTTCAGATCAAGGTTTATTTCCTGCTTACCAGAGGGGGCCATTCCACGATAGTAAATAGCCAGTTTGTTTCCGATAATTTCATAGTAGTCGAAAACATTTTTCTCCTGCAGTTCCTTCAGCTGCCAGGGTTGGGCGCTGAGCCCTGCAGGCAGTCCAATCAATACCATTGTGCTTGGCAAATCTGTTTTTTCCCGGTTGGTTACAACCGCTTTCAGACGCACCGTTTCGCCCTGGTTTACGGAATGGTCCAGAACCTTTACATCAAGACCAACCTTACATTCATTTGAAGATTCAGGATCGTTGGTTGCGTACTCAACGGATAAGGTAACCGGTAGCGGATTCTGGGTATTTTTGAACTTAACGGTCACTTTTTCTTTTTCTTCTTTAAGGTGTTTTTCCAGATTATTAATTTCCAAAGGACCCTGGTCCCCGGCTTTGTAAGAGACCTCATCAACTTTCTTGCCATTTACATATACCTCAACGGTTCCTCCCTCTTTTGTTGCTTTTGAGGCTTTCGCATATTCAGTTAAGGCTTTGAGGGCCAATACAGTTCCCTGGGTGTTACCAAAGGTTCCGTAGGAGTTCCTGCTCGACGAAATGAACTTAATGGCCTTGTTAAGCTCTGTGCCCCGCTGGTTATTCTTTATTAGGGCAAGTACAGACAAAGCTGTGGTTTCAATAGAAAGTGAAACGCCGGTGGAATGCGTGATGCTGTGTATTTTGCCCGGAAATGAGCCATCTTCCTTTTGCTGGCTTTTTAATTCCTCAAGGGCTTTTTCGGCACGGGCATTATCTCCCAAATTTCCCAGGGCAATGGAAACCATTGCAAGCTGATAAGGGTCTTTATTGTCAAGGGCAAGCTTAAAGGCCTTATCAACTTCCTTTTTCATATCCTTCATTCCGGTTTCAGATAATGCATAAACGATATAACCGTTCATAATTTCTGGCGCAATTTGTCCGAATGCATGATAGGCTTTGGAGTTCCGCTGAAAGCCTCCCTCGTTATCGCGCTGCGCCAACAACCAGTTTGTGGTCCGGTCCATCATTTGCTTGTCAATATCGGCTCCTGCTTTGGACATATCACTAAACTGAAGCAAGCCATAGGCTGTAAGACCTTCATGTGCAGGAGCTTTTCCAAACCACTCATAACCTTTATTGGGTGTTTCAAAAGTCACCAGTCGACTATAACCTTTTTTCAGCAATTCGGCAGCCCGGTTCTCAAGTTCTTTATCCTTCACCTCCATGGTTTTGGTATAATCAAGAACCATGGTGTTTGGCCAGGAGCTCATAGAGGTTTGCTCAAAACATCCGCTGGGTTCCCTGAGAATACCGCTTAAGCCCGACATAATATCTCCTACTACGCTGGGGAAGGCACTGAGCTTTACCTTTAATGAGCCCTTAATGGCTTTTCTCAAATCCAAATGAAACTCTTCTGATAGTTTGTTCCCATTGAAGGATTGTGCCACAGGATATCCGGCCTTTACCACGTTTACTTTTTGCTTTACACCCTCATTCATTCCGCAGGATACAAAGGTGAGGCTAAGATCTCCCATTTCGGCTTCTTGAAGAACATCGTAATTCAGGTAAATGGTTTTTGCTTTTCCGGCAGGAATTTGCTGGTATTCGGGAAGATTTCCGATAGCAAGAAAACCCTGAGGGCCTTTTACTTTCAATACGCCTGAAATAGGCTTAAGGGTATTGTTCTTTATGGTAACCGGAATTGAAATTTTATCCCCTGTAGTAACTTCAACAGGCACTTTTGTAGCCAGGGTAAAGGGAAGCTGGTTGTAAATAAGTGTTTCGTCCTGGCCAACTAAACCATTTCCGGAAATGCCACCTGCTGTTAAACGAAATGATGTAATCTCGTCGCTGGTTGAGAACCTGATTTTCCCCTTTCCTGATTCGTCGATTTTCAGGTTTGGCTTCCAGAAAACGGTGGATCTGAAATCATCGCGCAATTCAGGCGTTTCGGATGGGTTATGTTTTGGTGTTTGGAATTCTCTAGCCCGGTATAATGCAGCAGATTGGCTGTTTTTATTCAATCCCACATTTCCATGAACCTTTTTCTTTTGCATGGGAACCGGCCCCTGGGGCATAAACCGTTCGTCCATAAAAACCTTTCCATTTGCAGATTTACCGTTTTGATCTTTTGATGGAACCTTGTCAACGGGAGGTGCTTGAGGCGCTTGAAACTTGGGGGCTTCCTTCTTTTCCATTCTTTTTTCAGAAGACTTATCGTGTTTCATTTGAACCACGTTCACTGACCTTTCCATTTCGGGCGCTGCCAGGTTTTGTTCCATGGGAGCAATTACATCAAAGTCATCGAGGACACTTGAAGATTTTATATTCAATCCCCCGCTTTTAGGGTATTTGTAGTTAGTGGGAACCAGAGAAATGTTCAGGTTCTGATTGTAATAATAAACCGATTGATTTGAGGGCGAATAGTTTTCACCTGAAAAGACCATTGCCTGTGGCTCATATAAATCGAGCTTATTGAAAATAAACCTGCCATTGTTATCCGTTTTGAAAACATTCCCATTGGATGTCAGTTTGATATTTGCATTGGCAACAGGCTTTCCGGTATAAGCATCTCTTACAACCCCGCTAACTACCGCAAGCTCTCCCTGATGATACAAATTCGTTTGGCTTTCAGCCAATACTTTTCCCCAGGTAAACCTTCTCCATCCGCTGGTCATCATTAAGTAGTCCAGCGCTTTGTCTGCCTTGGGTTCTTTGGAGTCAAAATAAAATTTGGGTTCTTCCACTTTTTCCTGTAGCTCAGACTCAAGCAACATTTTGGAAATAAGGTTTCCCGATTTGTCATCTGCGAAGCTTAAAAGTTGATCATTAACTGCAGAAACAAATAAATCAGCGGATGTTGGATTTCCGAATTCATCAGTTACCTGAATGGTTGCCACTACTTCTTCGCGAGGCATATACTTATCTTTCTCAGGGATAATTTTAACGTTGAGTTTTTTGTTCTTGTTCAGAAAGATCAGGCGCTCGGCCTGTTCCACCCCATTCTGATCGAACAGCGTAAACTGAGCTACCCCTGTAGGAAATTTGGAGGCAGGAATCAAAATCCGGTTTTCTCCTTTTTTTAGTTTGATGCCGGTGCTGAAGCAGGATTTGCCGCGGGTTTGACCCATCAGACTGGCTTCGGTTTCGACGGTTGAAAAAATCTTAATCTCCACTTCGGAAGTCTTTGGCTGATCCAGGCTTAAAACAAATCCTTCCGGCTTTTGTTCGGGCAGATTATAGGTACCTTTGATGCCTTCCGGACGAGAAATTTGCACATGATATTTTTTATCCGACTCAGGAATAAAGTTGAAAGCACCCATCCCAAAATGGAAGCTGGAAAAACTGCAAACCACATTTCCTTTATTGTCAATTACTTTCCCGTCAATGTCGGCGGGTTTGCCAAATTCATTGGTGGCCTTAAATGCCACGCGATTGGGCAAACCGGAAATCATATCCCCTCCTTCAGGGAAAAAGTTGAGTGAAATGTTATTCAGCACAATTGGAATAGACCTTGAAACCGATTCGGTTTGTCCTTCGTAATCGATCAACACATTCAGAAGGCCGTCGGTTGTTTTAAGGTTCTCAGGTAGTTTAAACTTAAGTTCTTTTACTCCTGTTATTCCGGTCATAACCGTTTCCTCAACATGTTTTTTTCCTGCTACGGTTCCCACAAACTTAATTTTTTGAGAAGGCAAGGGTTTGTTTTCATTGGTGGTTACTTCGAGTTTGGCAATTACTTCATCTCCGGGTCCATAAGCCTTTTTCCCAAAATCTATTTTCATTTTTAGGCGGGGAAGCACAACATCCTGTACCTGAAACTCCCTTTCAAAAGCAATACCGTTTGGGTCAAAGTTCTTTTGCCACTGCGTATAGGCTCTGATTTTATAAATGCCCCCGGGTGTTTCATCATCCAACTGAAAATCTCCGGCGCTTACACCACCCCGGGCTAATAACTTAATGGTTTTCACCACTGCGCCCTTGGGGTTTAACAAATCAGCGTACATAATTTCGCTTTTGGACGAGGGCTTCAAGGAGCCCGCGTCTCTTACAAACCCCGAAAACCAAATAGTTTCTCCGGGCGCATAGAAGGTCTTGTCAAGTTGGAGGTAAATTTTATCCTCCCTGTTTTTTTCGTTCCAGGCCGCAAGCTTCTTTTTGGTTTCCCGTGTAAAATCATTGTCCACGGCCAAAAAATAAGTGCCGGGATACATCCAGCTTATCATGGCCATCATTCCGGCTCCAAGAGTGGAGATCAGGATTTTCTTTAAAGTGTTTCGATTCATTGTATGTCGGTTTTATGATTTCTGTTATTCTGAAGATGCAGGGAAAGGGAGGATTCCATAAAACTTTTCCATTAATTATGTTTTATCTTTGTTTTCAATGAATTACGCTAACTCCAAATCCAAATCCGACCTCGAACTTGTTGAGGAATATAGGGTCGGTGGGAACCGTGAAATTCTGGGTATTCTGTTTGAGCGTTACACGGTAATGGTTTATGGGGTTTGTATGAAATACATGAAAGACCAGGACAAAGCGGGCGACCAGGCAATGGCCGTTTTTGAAAAGCTTTTTGGGGATCTGAAGCGCCATAAAATAGATAATTTCAAATCCTGGCTTTATCAAGTATCTAAAAATCAATGCCTTATGGCCTTGCGCAGTGAAAAATCCCAGCTTGGCCATTTAAAGGAGTTTCAAAAAGATCAGCGGGGATTTATGGAAAACGATCATCCCCTGCATCCGGATAATAAAGCAGAGAAAGAGGTTTTGTTTAAACAGCTTGAAGAATGCCTGAAAGAATTGAACGAAGTACAACGAATTTCTGTGGAGCTTTTCTTTTTGCAGGAGAAAAGTTACCAGGAAGTAAGTCTGGAAACCGGATTCTCGATGAAAGAAGTAAAAAGCTATATACAGAACGGAAAGCGAAACCTCACACTCTGCATGGAAAAAAAATAACATGGAAAAAAACATCCCCCATATATTTTCCGCCGGAGACCACATTCCTGATGAGGTTTTGATTCGCTATGCGGAAGGGAGCTTAAGTCCCGGTGAAGCCCACCGGGTGGAAAGACATACCCTGGAATGCGAAATCTGCAATGATGTGCTGGAAGGCCTTTTGCAAATATCGCCGCCTGAAAATATCAGAATTAATTTAAGTGATTTAACGGTAAGAGTAAATGAAAGACTGTCCTCTTCTCCCCGGATCATTCCCTTGTGGCGTTCTCCTGCTACCCTTTCCGTTGCAGCGGGACTGGCGCTTGTGTTGGGGTTGTACTGGTTTCTGGTAGGAAATACCGATCTGGTCAAAACAGAAACTGCCTTATTTAAACATTTTTATT
>CALEYQ010000059.1 GCA_937924855.1 uncultured Bacteroidota bacterium
GTATCGGGATGGTTAGAGTCCCGCACTTGCGGGATTAATCATGGGGCGAGGGAGGCGAAAGGATAATATTCCTCCTTAGCTCAGCTGGTTAGAGCACATGACTGTTAATCATGGGGTCCTTGGTTCGAGCCCAAGAGGGGGAGCAAAACCCGGACGTACCGTCCGGGTTTTTTTATGAAAAATTTTATCTACATAATTTATTCCCGGCAAGCCGACCGATTTTACGTCGGAAGGTCCAAAAATCCATGGCAGCGGCTTGAACAGCACAATAACAATAAAATGGAAAAGTATACCGGCAAGTACAAGGATTGGGAACTACTGGCCATTTTTGAAGTTATTGGTGGAAGTGGAGATGCCGAGAAAATTGAACGGTTTATTAAAAAGCAAAAAAGCCGAAAACTGATTCTTCAACTAATTACCCCAACGTTTATGCCGGATGGAGAATTGGCCAGGCTGGTTAGAGTCCCGCACTTGCGGGATTAATCATGGGGTCCTTGGCCCCGAGAGCGAAGCGATTCGGGGGAGGGGGAGCAAAACCCGGACGTACCGTCCGGGTTTTTTTATGAAAAATTTTATCTACATAATTTATTCCCGGCAAGCCGACCGATTTTACGTCGGAAGGTCCAAAAATCCATGGCAGCGGCTTGAACAGCACAATAACAATAAAATGGAAAAGTATACCGGCAAGTACAAGGATTGGGAACTACTGGCCATTTTTGAAGTTATTGGTGGAAGTGGAGATGCCGAGAAAATTGAACGGTTTATTAAAAAGCAAAAAAGCCGAAAACTGATTCTTCAACTAATTACCCCAACGTTTATGCCGGATGGAGAATTGGCCAGGCTGGTTAGAGTCCCGCACTTGCGGGATTAATCATGGGGTCCTTGGCCCCGAGAGCAAAGCGATTCGGGGGAGGGGGAGTAAGAGAAGCGGAGGTAATTAAACTTCATTGCTGAAATCCCTAGAAAACAAACTAACCTAAGCTACAAAAACGCTCCTATTAATTAATTTTTAAAAGTTTAAGGCATTGAATTGAATTATTGCAATGCAATTTAATTAAATAAAAACCATTATTAAACCCAGATAGGTCTATTAGGTTCTTGGAATTTATTGCTTGCCCTTGAATAATCGGCCTCCCAAAAATGTCTGAAATTTCAATTTGACAGCCCATACATTCAGGGTTAACAAACAAATTAATCTGACCATTTGTTGGATTGGGGAAAGCCTTGAAGCAACCATTGGGTGGAGGTGAATTATTACTACCTCCCGTTAGAATATCCTCGACCGTAGTGATTGCTTCGTTTGTAATAATTGGCCAATTGTTGTCAATTTGGATGTCTTAATTTCGAAAAAGAACGAAATTGGTGTCGACCGAAAAAATACCCGGCTTATCCCTTTGTTTTCCCGATTTTTTTCCGTATCCTCTGCTATCAAATAAAATTATTAACCCCATAAAACCTTATTATCATGAAAAACAGTGTTAAATGGTTCGAAATACCAGCCAAAAATTTCGAAAGAGCAAAAAAGTTTTACGGAACCGTTCTGGATTCAGAAATTGAATTGATGGAACATCCTACTCACAAATACGGACTACTACCCTCTGAAAGAGAAAATGGAGGCATCGGTGGTGCCATTGTGAAAGGAGAAGGTTATGAACCATCCGATAAAGGTCCCATTGTGTATCTCAATGGCGGAAAGGATCTAACCGAATCGCTCCACAGAGTGGAAAAAGCAGGCGGTAAAGTCCTGGTTCCAAAAACATCACTCGGAGAAAACGGCTTCATGGCCATTTTTACCGACACCGAAAATAACCGTGTGGGATTGTATTCATTAAATTAATCATTCCCATTTGGTTGTGCATCCCGGGCCGTAACCCGGGATGTTTTTTTTAGGACTCCCATTATTGGTCGCTTATCCGTAACTTTATAACAGAATTATGAATATGAAGAGAAATTCTTTTTTAGGAAACGGGGAGCCCGGAGTTATCGAAGGAATGTATAATGACTTTTTGAATGACCCATCTTCGGTTCCGGAAGACTGGAAATACTTTTTCGAGGGTTTTGACTTTGCCAGAAAAAACTACGCTGCTGACACTCAAAAGGGAGTTCCTGAAAATGTTCGCAAAGAATTTGCGGTTGTTAACCTGATTAACCTGTACAGAGCCACTGGCCATCTTTTCACAAAAACCAATCCGGTAAGAGAAAGAAGAAAATACGCCCCTACCCTGGATGAAATTCATCTTATCGGGCTTGATGAAAAAGATCTGGATACGGAATTTGAAGCGGGAGAAGAACTGGGGCTGGGAAAGGCAAAGCTCAGCGAAATCATCGCTTACCTCAAAGCTACCTACTGCCGGTCGATTGGCTCGGAATATATGTACATCCGGAGCGAAAAAGTGAAAGCCTGGCTAAAGGAAAGAATTGAAAAAGATCAAAATACGCCCCGGTTCTCCCTTTCTGAAAAAAAACACCTTCTGGAAAATGTAACCAAAGCGGTTGTTTTTGAGAACTTTCTACAGACTCGGTTTCCTGGGGAAAAACGGTTTTCACTGGAAGGAGCTGAAAACCTTATCCCAGCCATGCGGGAAGTTATGGAGCTCGGCGGGGCATCAGGGATAGAGGAGTTCGTAATCGGAATGGCTCATAGAGGCAGGTTAAACGTTCTCGCCAATATCATGGGCAAAACCTATGAAGATATTTTCTCGGAATTTGAAGGAAAAGAATTTGAGGAAGCGCTTTTCGACGGAGATGTAAAATACCACCAGGGATATTCCTCCAATATCATCACCCGAAACGGAAATAAAATTCATTTATCACTTACTCCTAATCCCTCCCATCTGGAAACCGTGGGTTCCATTGTTCAGGGTATTACAAGGGCCAAACTGGAAAAGCGTTATGATAATGACGAAAATAAAATCTGTCCGATTTTGATTCATGGTGATGCCGCCATCGCAGGCCAGGGTATTGTTTATGAATTACTTCAAATGTCGGGACTTGAAGCCTATTCCACCGGAGGAACGCTTCATCTGGTCATCAATAATCAGGTTGGGTTTACCACCAATTATCTGGATGCACGTACCTCTACTTATTGTACGGATGTGGCCAAGGTTGTTCTTTCTCCTGTTTTCCATGTCAACGGCGATGATCTCGAAGCCCTGGTTCACACCCTGAAACTGGCCATGGAATACCGCCAAACTTTTCACCGGGATGTTTTTATAGATATTTTATGCTACCGTAAATACGGACATAATGAAGGTGATGAGCCCCGGTTTACCCAACCCCTGCTTTATAAAAAAATTGCCAGTCACCCGAATCCCCGCCAGATATATCTGAAAAGACTGATCAACGAAGAGTCTATTTCTGAAAGCGAGGCAAAAGAATTTGAGCAGGAATTCCAATCCATGCTCAATGAGCGCCTGGATGAGGCCCGGCAGATTCGAAAAACCAGGGTTACCTCTTTCCTTGAGGGTACCTGGAAAAACATTACCCAATCCGGAAAAGATGATTTCGACAAATCACCCGAAACGGGCGTGGCACTAAAAACGCTTCTTGAATTGGGGAAAAAAATTACTGAAATTCCTGAGGGTAAAAATGTTTTTAAGAAAACAGAACGCCTTTTTGCAGAAAGAAGAAAAATGATAACCGACGGAAAACCCGATTGGGCAATGGCCGAGCAACTTGCATTTGCATCGCTATTAAAAGAAGGTTTTTCGGTTCGGATGACAGGACAGGATGTGGAACGGGGTACCTTTTCCCAACGCCATGCGGTACTTACTCTGGAAGACGGCGAAGACCAGCTTGTTCCTCTGAAATCACTGGAAGCAGCAGAAACCAAATTCAATATTTACAATTCACTCTTGTCGGAATATGCCGTTCTGGGATTTGAATACGGTTACGCCATGGCCTCCCCTGATTCATTAACGGTTTGGGAGGCACAATTCGGAGATTTTGGAAACTGCGCCCAGGTGATTATTGATCAATACCTGAGTGCCGCTGAAGATAAATGGCGGAGGATGAATGGAATTTGTCTGTTTCTTCCCCATGGCTATGAAGGGCAGGGAGCGGAACATTCTTCGGCGCGCATAGAACGATTCTTGATTTTATCCGCTGAAAATAATATGTATGTGGTGTATCCTACTACGCCGGCTAATTTCTTTCACGCGGTCCGTCGTCAATTGCATGTTCCCTGGAGAAAGCCCCTGGTTGTATTTACCCCAAAAAGTTTGCTTCGTCATCCCATGTGTTTGAGCCCCATGAAGGATTTTGATGCCGGAACTTCATTCGAAGAAATATACGAAGACCCGACGGTGAAAGCGAAAGATGCGGAAAGGGTTTTATTGTGTACCGGAAAGATTTTTTACGATCTGAAAACGCATCAGAAAAAGATAAAGGATAAAAAGACGGCCATAATCAGAATAGAGCAATTGTATCCTTTCCCAAAAAAGAAGCTGATGGAAGCATTAAAAGGATTATCCAAAAAAACGCCCCTGGTTTGGGTTCAGGAAGAACCGGAAAACATGGGTGCCTGGCCTTTTATGCTGAGAACCTTTAAACATTTTGAACTTTCCTGTATTGCCCGTCCGGAAAGTGCCAGTCCTGCGACCGGCTCAAAAAAAACGCATGAAAAACAACAGGCAGAAATTCTGAAAAAAGCATTTAACTATTCCTGACATGAAAAAAGTAGAAATAAAAGTTCCCAGTCCGGGAGAAAGCATCACTGAAGTCATCATTTCCAGATGGCTTGTGGAGAATGGAAGCTATGTAGAGCGCGATCAGGCCATAGCAGAAATAGACTCAGACAAAGCCACCCTAACTGTGGCGGC
Organism: uncultured Bacteroidota bacterium; assembly: GCA_937924855.1. Taxonomy (GTDB): domain Bacteria; phylum Bacteroidota; class Bacteroidia; order JADZBD01; family JADZBD01; genus JADZBD01. The sequence goes on from CALEYQ010000059.1 coordinate 4,821, forward strand.
TGAGGCAAACGGAAAAATTGAAATACTTGCCAAAGAGGAGGAGACGATAAAAGTGGGATCCGTTATTTGTACCATCGATGAATCGGTGAAAGCTCCGGAATCGAAAAAACCGGCTCCAAAATCAAAAGAAACCCGCCAGGAAAAATCAGAAGAAAAACCATCTGAAAATTTTAAAAAAGAAAACTCCATTACCCCGCTTGCCAAAAAAATTGCCGAAGCTCAAAAAGTTCCGGTTGAAACCGTCAAAGGAAGTGGAGAAAGAGGTAAAATAACCCGTAAAGATGTAGAGGAATATTTGTCGGGGTCATATGGCAAAGGGGAAAAAGGAGAAAGAGAAACCGAAAGAAAAAAACTAAGTGCGCTTAGAAAAAAACTTGCCGGACGATTGGTTGCGGTTAAAAACGAAACCGCTATGTTAACCACCTTCAACGAGGTGGACATGACAGAAATAATGCGGATTCGTAAAAGCTACAATCCCGCGCTTGAGAAAAAACACGGACTGAAAATCGGATTTATGGGCTTTTTCACAGTGGCAGTGGCGGAATCTTTAAAGAAATTTCCTCAGATAAATTCCCGGATTGATGGTGATGAAATTGTGACACCCTCCTATTGTGATATTGGCATTGCCGTTAGTACTCCGAAAGGACTAATGGTTCCTGTAATCAGGAGCGCTGAAACCCTTTCGGTGCTTGAAGTTGAAAACGAAATAAAACGACTGGCGGAAAAAGCCCGCGATGGAAAAATTGAAATTAAAGATATGGAGGGAGGCACTTTCACTATAACCAATGGCGGTGTTTTTGGCTCTCTGCTTTCCACCCCAATAATTAATCCACCCCAGAGTGCTATTTTAGGCATGCATAATATAGTGGAACGACCGGTTGCGTTCAATGGAGCCGTTGTAATTCGTCCGATGATGTATGTGGCCTTATCCTATGATCATCGCATCATAGATGGAAAAGAGTCCGTGAGTTTTCTGGTAAGTGTAAAAGAAATGCTTGAAAATCCATCTCGCATTTTGTTTGGAGGTAAAAACCCGGAAGAAATTTTACTTGGATTGTAAATAATTACTTTTTTTTCGACAAATTTTTTGGCGGATATGTCAGAGTTTCCTAAATTGTGACGAAACCCTAAAAATTGTTCTGTATGAAAAATTTATTTACTTCTATTCTTGTTTTTTTATTTCTAACATTTCCTGTCTTTTCCCAGATTACCTACAATTATACCGGCAGTATGCAGACTTATGTTGTGCCTCCGTGTATAACTTCGGTAACCATTGAGGTATATGGTGGCGAGGGAGCCAACTCACAGGACAGACTAACTACAAATGCCACGGGTGGTCGTGGCGCTTATGCAACCGGAACCCTAACGGTTACCGGCGGACAAACCTTATACATTTATGTCGGCGGCCAGGGTAATACCAACGGCACCGGAGGATTCAACGGTGGAGGAACCGGCGGAACCTCTTCAGCTGGCTCCAGTTGCTTTGGTGGCCCTGCTGGTGGAGGCGGTGGCGCATCTGATGTACGATCCGGCGGAACTGCACTTTCAAACCGTGTGATTGTTGGCGGCGGAGGTGGTGGCTCAGGAAGAGATTATTGCAACGGAACCTGTCAGCCCTGCGGATGCGGAGGCAGCGGAGGAGCCGGAGCCCTTAATGGAATTAATGGTAATGCCGCATTTAATTGCGGGTATTCCTATCCCGGCACCGGTGTAAATGGTGGCGCGGGAGGATCACAATCCGCTGGTGGAAATGGCGGAACCGGTGACGGAGGCGGTCCTTCAGGAACTGCCGGTGGTCTTGGAACAGGCGGAAACGGAGCGGGTGGAACTTATGATGTAGCCGGCGGCGGTGGTGGTGGCGGTTACTACGGCGGTGGCGGTGGTGGCGGCGCTTCAAGCGGCAGTGGTGTTGGCGGCGGTGGCGGCGGTGGCGGATCATCCTACATCGGTGGAGTAACCGCAGGTTCTGTAACCCCAAACATTCGCACCGGAAACGGAATGGTTGTAATTACGCCTAACGGAAGTGCACCGGCCATGCCCGGAGCCATTTCAGGCAACAATCCGGTTTGTGCAGGATCAACTCATACTTATACCATTTCTACCGTACCTTTGGCAACTTCTTATACCTGGACAGTTCCAGCCGGTGCTGTTATTAATTCCGGTCAGGGAAGCACAAGTATCAATGTTACTTTTGGAAGCACCTCCGGAAATATTTCCGTTTATGCAAGCAATAGCTGCGGTGACAGTCCTATTCAAACCTTATCTGTAACGGTTAACCCAAATCCAGTTGCCAGCGCATCGGGCGGAGGTAGCATTTGTCCGGGAGATTCAGCCAGTTTAAGTAGTTCCGGTGGAACCGGATATTCCTGGGCCCCCTCAGGCTCCTTAAACAATAGCACGATTGCAAATCCCATAGCAAGTCCATCAACGGCTACGACTTATACGGTGACGGTTTCGGATGCAAACGGATGCAGCGCAACGGCTACTGTTTCAGTAAATTTATTCACCCCTCCAACAATTAGCGCTACAACAAATGCCAATACCGTTTGCAGTGGCTCGCCTGCCAATTTATCGGCAACAGGGGGCGTAAGTTATGTATGGAATCCCGGTAATATGACCGGAAGTCCGATTACGGTTAATCCCATGGCAAATACAACATATACAGTTACGGGCACGGATGGAAACGGTTGTACGTCTACCAATACGGTAACTGTTAATGTTTACCCTGATCCAGTAATAAGTGTTTCTTCCAATAACGATTCCATCTGCAGCGGAAGCACGGTTTCCTTAAGTGCAAATGGGGGTGTGTCTTATGTTTGGAACCCTGGTAACATGACCGGAAGTCCGGTTACGGTTAATCCTGTGGCAAATACAACTTATACCGTGGTTGGAACCGATGGAAACGGTTGTACTGCTTCAAATACCTATTCTATAGTGGTCTTTCAAAACCCCACCGTATCGGCACTGGCCTCAAGTCCTTCTATTTGTGCCGGGGATAGCATTTCCTTAACCGGAAGTGGTGCAGTCTCATATGCATGGCAACCCGGAAACCTATCCAGTACCCAGGTTGGAGTTTCTCCTATTGGCACCACTACATATACTGTAACCGGTACAGATAACAATGGATGTACCGGAACAGCTACCGTTACTGTTGTGGTAAACCAAAATCCTACCGTTACATTTGTTGCGCCATTTGATACCGTTTGTCTGAACTGGAATTCCTTTGCACTCACAGGTGGAAGTCCTTCCGGTGGAGCCTATTCGGGTCCCGGCGTTTCTTCAGGTATGTTTAATCCTTCCGTTGCCGGTCAGGGAACTCATCAGGTTTCTTATACTTATACCGACAGCAGTGGGTGTCCGGGAACAGCTACGGCAAACATTTTTGTTTCGGCTTGCACGGGAATAAATGAAATAAGCAGTCTGCCTTTCAGCATTTTCCCCAACCCAGCCCGAGACGAACTCCGGATTCAATTCGCAGGAAACAATGCCACCCCAACCAATGTTCAGATCGAATTGTGGGATCTGTCCGGAAAAAGTTTCCTCAATGTTTTCGAAAAAGAAATCAATGGGAAAATTCTGGTGCTTGATGTTTCGAAAATTCCAAATGGAATTTATCAAATCAGAGTTTCATCTGCTGATGCTGCCGGGTTCTCAAAACTTGTAATTACCCGATAAACTGCATTTTGAATTTGCGATTAAAAAGCCCCTTAAATGGGGCTTTTTAATTTCCCGCCACCTAAATCGGTTTATTCGTCGGAAAAATCGTAGCTTTTATCTACTCGGAAACTATATAATGGTCAAAATATCAGACTATTACAAAAAAAATTTGTATCTTTTATCCCCACTATTTTTATTCCAATTTAGATTTGGCCAGATTTTTACTTTTTTCGCTGTTAGTTTTTGCTCTTGGAACCCGGGTTTTTGCCCAAGCTCCTCCCTGGGTATGGTCAAAAGCCATTTATTCGGGTCAAAACGAAGTTGCCACCAAAACCTATGTTGACGCCGCCGGGAACACTTTTGTTGTTGGGTATTTCAACGGAGCCAACCTTACTATCAGCCCCCTTCCAAATATTCCAAATTCCGGTCCAGCGGGCACCTATGATATGTTCCTCGCAAAATTTTCACCTGCCGGAACCCCGATATGGGCAGTAAAGGCCGGGGGTGGGGATGATGATCAGGCCCTGGATATTACCTTAGACAATACCGGAAATATTTACGTGGTAGGAAAGTTCAAAAGTAACCCCTGTATTTTTTATGGCTCAGTAAACATCAGCGTTTCTAACACCGGGAATGATGATATGTTCCTGGCAAAATATAACCCCGCCGGGCAAGTTCTGTGGGCTGTAAGCCCAAACGGAACCAATGTTGATGTAGCCAACGCTGTTACCACAGACAATACCGACGTTTACATTACCGGGTATTTCGCCAATAATCTGGATTTCGGTCCGGGCAATAATTTGTCGGCCGTAAACCAGGAAGATATTTTTGTCGCCCGATATTCTGCTGCAGGATCCCTGATCTGGGCCAAATCTCATGGAGGATCCTTCAGAGAAAATGGAAATGGAATAATTGAGGATGGTAACTTTATTTATGCCACCGGGCATTACGGAAATGCCAATGTTACATTTGACGGAACCCCCTCTATTGTTTTGCCTAACATTGGACTTGATGATATTTGGATTGCACAGTTTAACAAATCCAATGGCAGAACCAACTGGGTCAGATCTGCCGGCAGTGCACTTGGAAATGAGGCCGGAATGGGAATTACTAAATCAGGAGGAAATCTTTTTATCACTGGTTACTTTGCGAATACCAGTTCTTTTGGGGCCCTTAATGTAACTTCCAATGGACTCTCTGATATTTTTATAGCAAAATATGATTTTAACGGGAATCCAATTTATGTTCGTGGAGAAGGAGGAACAGGCGACGATTTCGGACTTTCCATTTCCGCTGACAACCTGGGCAATATTTATGGGACAGGTAGTTTTGCCAACTCGGTCACATTTGGGGGAACCACAACGCTTACTGCTCCTCCTTCCTTAAAATCAATTTTTGTTTCCTCCTATACTAACACAAATGTATTCAGGTTTGTGAAAGGTGCCTCAGGGAACAGCAATAATGGCGGCCTCGGAATTCATTCCAACGCCACAGGAAAAGTTGCCATTGCCGGAAGCTATTCGGTTGCAAATATCACCTTCAGTCCTAATCCTTCCCTAACTTATTTTTCAAACGAAGATGGAATGGTGGCCTTTCTTGATAACTGCAGCCCCCTGGCTTCTAACACCATTTCCGCCGCACAAACCATTTGCGCCGGTCAAACTCCTGCGAATTTAACCGGAACCCTTCCCACCGGAGGATCCGGAACATACGCATACCTCTGGCAACAAAGTCCCGACAACCTTGCATGGTCGCCTGCCTCAGGCACAAATAATCTTCAGAATTATTCATTCCCCGGCCCCCTCTTTGCCAACACCTATTACCGGAGAAAAGTTTCATCTACCGGCTGCCCCCAGGATACTTCTACAAGCACCTCCCTGTTAATAACCGTAAATCAGGTTCCCACACCTTCCAATGCAGGTCCTAACCAAACCATTTGCATTTCTTCCAACAATACTACCATGGCGGGCAATTCTCCAACGGTTGGAACCGGTACATGGACACTTGTGTCGGGAACGGGAACCATTACTACGCCCAACTCTCCTTCAACAACGGTTACCGGCCTCGGCCTCGGGGTAAATACTTTTCAGTGGACAATCTCTAACGGTGTTTGTCCGCCTTCTTCCTCAACCATGACCATCACCGTGGATGACACCCCTACTCCTTCTAACGCGGGTCCCAACCAAACCATTTGTATTT
>CALEYQ010000060.1 GCA_937924855.1 uncultured Bacteroidota bacterium
TAACGAGGTTAGACTTCATGAACTTTCCGATGCCGATAAGCTCAATCCAATCACCTACCAGGATGCCGGAGCAGGGTATATCCTGAAGCATCTTTTCATGACCCTTCTCGAAATCGACTTCAAATCCCTGGAGCTTGCCCCGGGCCTCGCCAAATCCAGGCCACTGCTGGAAAAAGACTCCACCGGAACACTCCGGATCACCTACGAACTCCGGCCGGAAGCACGCTGGGATAATGGCCAGCCCATCACCGCAAAAGATGTGGAATTCAGCCTGAAAGTTATTAAAACCCCAAAGGTTGATAACCAGCCCAACAAACCTTACTACGAGTTTATCGGTGATATGATCCTTTATCCCGATAACCCACTCAAATTTACCTTCGTCTGTAACAACACATACCTCCTGGCCGAAGCCTCATCCGGAGACTTTCCGATCCTGCCCTCCTTCAAATACGACCCACAGGGCATCTTGGCGAAATACAGCCTGGCTCAACTTGCAAAAGGCGGTGAAGACCTGCTTAACGATCCCGATCTCATTGACTTTGCCAATGAATTCAATTCCGAAAAATTTCAGCGCGAACCTGCATTTATCGAAGGTTGCGGTCCTTATAAATTAAGCCAGTGGCTCACCGGTCAGCGTATTGTTCTTGAACGCAAAAAAGACTGGTGGGGCGATGAACTGGAAGGAAACGGATTCCGCTTTCAGGCCTACCCCCAAAAACTTATCTATCAAACCATCAACGACCAGACTTCTGCCCTGGTATCGCTCAAAGCCGGAAATATTGATGTTATGCGCAGCATCAAATCAAAAGATTTTGCTGAATTGCCCCAATCCGACAAATTTGTTCAGAACTTCAATTCGCATACACCACAACAATTAGCTTACACCTACATCGGGCTGAATATTAAAAAGCCTCAGTTCTCAAGCGTGAAAACCCGCCAGGCCCTGGCTCACCTGCTCGATGTGGACAAGATGATCAAAACCCTGAAATACGATCAGGCACAGCGGGTAGCAGGACCCATTCACCCCAGTAAGCAACGCGATTACAATAACGACATCAAACCCTACCCCTACGATGTTGAGAAGGCACGGAAAATGCTGGCTGAAGACGGATGGAAAGATTCAAACGGGGATGGCGTTATCGACAAGGTAATCAACGGCCAAAAGGTAGAATTCTCGGTTGTGTTTACCTATAACTCCGGCAACGACGAACGCAAAGCTACTGCCCTGCTCTTCCAGGAAGAAGCCAGAAAAGTTGGTATTAATGTAAATGTGGTGGCACAGGACTGGTCCGTTTATCTTGACAAACAAAAAAATCACGATTTCGACATGTTTTTCGGTGCCTGGATAGGAACCCCGGTGCCCTGGGATCCCAAACAAATTTTCCATACTGAATCGTCAAACAACGGTTCCAACTATGTGAGCTGGGGAAATTCCAAAACCGATGCCCTCATCGATTCCATTCGCTATGAAATTGATGAAGTGAAGCGGTCCGTCCTCTACAAAAGGTTTCAGGTTGTTCTGCATGAAGATGTGCCCTATATTTTCCTCTGGGCACCCTTCGAAAGAATTGCCATCCATAAAAAATTCACCAATGCCGACACCTATGTAATGCGCCCGGGTTACTGGGAGCCGGGTTTCCGCGTTGGCGATCAAAGTTCATCCAACTAATTTTATCCAAGTAAAGAAACCCCCTGAGCGGAATGTGGAAGTATTTTTTAAAGAGAATCCTCATTTTCATTCCAACCCTCATCGCGGTTTCCCTTATCACATTTGTTATCAGCCTTAACGCCCCCGGCGATCCGGTTGAAACCATGCTCAACCGGAATCAGGGGGGTGAAGGACAGGCAGCACAAAAACTGGCCGGCGAAAAAGCTTACATGCGGCAACGCTCCGAACTGGGCCTCGACCTGCCCGTTTTCTATTTTTCCCTTTCCAACAAAACTTCCTCCGACACCCTGTACAGAATTCCTAAAGTTTCACACAGAGAAGTGCTGGAAAGAATTGCTTTTACCTATGGAAACTGGTGCGATGTTGCCAACTATTACAAAAGCACTAAAAATTTCGAATGGGAGCTTTTCAATTTCAAAAAAACCGAGGAAAGTGCCGACATCCTTACCCGTGTAAAGGAATACACAAACCAACTTTACCTTCAGCACGACGAGTCGAAAATCAAAAACATCTTTAATAACATTGAGTTTGAATTCAATGGTAACCCGGTCTTTAAAGATCTTTCCGGCTATTTTAACAGCGTAAGAAACTCCTGGGAACAAATAATTCACCAACAAAATCCGGCCAACCGCTATATCCCTGTTATTCATTGGTACGGATTCAAAAATCAATACCACCGCTGGTTAACCAATTTCCTTACCGGCGATTTTGGAATTTCCTACCAGGATAAGCGACCAGTTTCCTCAGTTCTTCCCGAGGCAATGGCCAACACCATGTCGCTGAGTTTGCTTTCTATTCTTATTGCCTACATCCTCGCAATTCCTTTGGGCGTAACCTCGGCGGTTAACAAGGGTAAGCGGAAAGAAAAAGTCATTACCACCGCCTTGTTTATCCTCTACTCTCTTCCCACTTTCTGGATTGGAACCATGCTGGTAATCTATCTTTGCTGCGGCGACTATTTATGTATTTTCCCTGCTCCGGGTTCACCACCCATCCCCGAAGACGCTCCCTTCTTTTACAAATTGGGAGAATGGTTTTATCGGATGACTTTGCCCCTCTTCTGCTGGACCTACGGGTCGCTGGCTTTCATCAGCCGCCAGATGCGCGGAGGCATGTTAACCGTTATCGGTCAGGATTATATTCGTACCGCACGCGCTAAAGGACTCCCGGAAAAGAAAGTTATCTGGAAACACAGTCTCAAAAACTCTTTGTTACCCATTATTACACTTTTCGCCAGCGTGTTTCCCCTGGCAATTTCAGGATCTTTCGTAATTGAGTTTATTTTCCAGATTCCGGGTATGGGAAAGGTTAGTATCGAAGCCCTCAATGCCCGAAATTATCCCATAATTTTCAGCACCATGATGTTCACCGCAATTCTTACTATGGTTGGAAACCTGATAGCCGATTTCCTGTATGCCGTTGTTGATCCAAGAATTTCATTTTCGTCCAAAAAATCCTAAATGAAGAAGTTGTTTCGGTTTATTATGAATCCTTTTTCTGCCGGCGACCGGGTACTGGAAGAAGCTGCCCGCGAAGGAGCAAAACACGAAGGATTCTGGGCCAATGTGAAAAAGCAATTCCGAAAAAACAAACTCGCACTATTTGCTTTCCGGTTTATAATGTTTCTCGGTGTGCTTGCCCTGCTCGCCGATTTTATTGCCAATGAAAAACCACTTGCTTGCAGGTACAATGGAAATACTTATTTCCCTGTTTTCAGATCCTATGCCGTTGATCTCGGATTGGTTCAATGGCCCACCGACCTCCAGAATGTGGAATGGAAAAGCCTGAATTACGAATGGTCGGTTTTTCCTCCGGTTCCCTACCTTCCTAAAAATATCGATGATAAAAATTCTCAGTCCAAAGGCCCCTTTGCTACTCAGGATGTTCCATCCACCCGCTGGCGACACTGGCTGGGAACCGATGAATTAGGGCACGATGTTCTTGCCGCCATGATCCATGGAACCCGGATTGCCATGCTGGTGGGAATTGTGGCTATGAGCATTGCCTCATTTATTGGAATCCTGCTGGGTGCTATGGCCGGGTACTTTGGCGACAACCGCCTAAAAGCCACAAGAGCTTCGTTGATCACCGGATTGATTTTCGGAATCCTTGGACTCTTCTACGGCTTCGGAAGCCGATCGTATGTACTCAAAGATTCTTTTGCTTCAGGCCTGGGCGGATTTTTCTTTCAGTTTCTGCTCTCGGTTCTTATCATTGTCCTATTCCTCTGGCTTTCCCGCTTTGTGGCAAAACCCCTTAAGAAAATTGCCTACCTGGGAAAACCCGTTAGTATTCCGGTCGACATAATCGTATCGCGGTTGTTTGAAATTATGCTGTCCATTCCAACTCTGTTTCTGATTATTTCCATTTCCGCCATCGTTGAGAAACCAAGCATTTTCCATGTTATGATTATCATCGGATGCACCTCATGGACAGGCATTGCACGATTTATCAGGGCTGAACTGCTCAGGGTACGAAGCCTGGAATATATCGAAGCCGCAAATGCACTCGGATTTACTGAAATGCGGATTATTTTCAAACACGCCATCCCCAATGCCCTTTCTCCTGTATTAATCGCTGTTGCTTTTGGAATCGCGTCTGCCATTCTTACCGAATCTATTCTTTCATTCCTTAACGTTGGTGTACCTGCTGAATCGCTTACCTGGGGAACCCTGCTTTCCCTGGCCCGGCAAACACCTACCGCCTGGTGGCTTGCCATTTTCCCCGGCTTTGCCATCTTCATTACCGTGACCATTTTTAACCTGGCCGGAGAAGGATTGACCGATGCCCTCGATCCGAGGCTGAAAAAATAGTGGATTCTTCCCTTGGGGTTTTTAACTTTGTTCAAATAATATTACCATGAAAAACATTTCAGTAATTGGATCCGGAACCATGGGAAACGGAATCGCCCATGTTTTTGCCCAGTCGGGTTTTGATGTTTCCCTCATTGACATTTCAGAGGCAGCCCTGAAAAAGGCTCTTGAAACCATCGAAAAAAATCTCGAAAGGCAATTGGTAAAGGGTAGCATCGACGCAGCGCTTAAGGAGTCGACGTTGAAGCGAATCAAAACTTTTACCGTGATGAATGATGGCGTAAAAAACGCCGACCTCGTGGTAGAAGCCGCTACTGAAAATCCGGACATAAAGCTTAAAATATTTAAAGACCTTGATGCAGCATGCCCGGCAGCGACCATTCTGGCAACCAACACAAGCTCCATTTCTATTACCAAAATAGCTGCCGTTACCAAAAGACCCGAAAAAGTAATCGGCATGCACTTCATGAACCCGGTTCCGGTAATGAAACTGGTTGAAGTAATCCGAGGCTACTCAACCTCCGCCGAAGTAACCAAAACCATTATGGAACTTTCCAAAAATCTCGGAAAAGTTCCGGTAGAAGTAAATGACTATCCCGGGTTTGTTGCCAATAAAATCCTCATGCCGATGATTAATGAAGCCATCATTACCCTGCATGAAGGAACGGCAGGAGTTCATGAAATTGACACGGTCATGAAACTGGGCATGGCACATCCTATGGGTCCTTTGCAACTTGCAGATTTTATCGGACTGGATGTTTGTCTTTCCATTTTGAGGGTACTTCAGGAAGGTTACGGAAACCCGAAATACGCTCCTTGTCCCCTGCTGGTAAATATGGTAACCGCCGGCCATTTGGGAGTAAAAACCGGCAAAGGATTTTATTCTTATACTAAGGGAAGCAAAGATCTGGTAGTTTCGGAACAATTCTTGAAGGCCTGATATAAGGCCTCATGAAAAGAACATTCGGAATACTCATTTACCTTATTTTACTTTGCTGTGCTGCAGGAACAGCCCAGGAAAAATCTTTCAACTTTTCGCATCCCCTAAAACCCGGCAGTGCCCTGACCGGAAACTTCGGCGAGATCCGTCTGAATCATTTTCATTACGGTTACGATATGTCCACCGGTGGCAAAGAAGGAAAAGAAATTTTTGCCATTGGAAATGGGCATGTCTCAAGAATTAAGGTGGGAACCGGGGGCTACGGCAAAGTAATTTACATCGACCATCCCGAAGGCGTCACAAGCGTATATGCCCACCTTTCCGATTTTGCCGGTTCCCTGGCCGATTTTATAAAAAAGAAGCAGTACGAGGCCGAAAGCTATGAGGTGGAAATTTTTCCCGGATCCGAAGAATTGAAAATAAAAAAAGGACAACTGATCGGCTTTTCGGGAAACACGGGATTTTCAGCCGGCCCTCACCTGCATTTTGAAATCCGAAACACAAAATCGGAGAAAGTGCTGAATCCGGCTTTGTATGGCTTTAAAATTCCCGACACGGTTCCTCCCCGACTCGTTCGAATTGCTCTCCATCCGCTCATTGCCAATGGGATAGCCGGGGAAGTAAATGGGAAAACAAGCACCCAATTGTACAAAATAAAACCGGGCAAGGGTCATTTCCTGCCCGACACCAAAGACACAATTGCCATAAAAGGTCCGGTTGGAATTTCCATGGAACTGTTCGACCAGGAAAACAGAAAGGCAGGAAAAAACGGCATTCGCATATTGCGGCTCTATGCGGATGGCAATTTACTTTTCACTTTTCGTATGGATTCCTTTGCTTTTGACGAATCACGAATGGCAAATGCACAGATGGATTTTTCATTCTACAAATCAGAAAGGAAAATTTTTTACAAGTTTTATAAAGAATCCTGCAATAATTTCAGCGGACTATCCGACTCTCCCGGAAATGGGATTTTACATTTCCTTAACCCCGGAATAAAAGAAATAACAGCCGAAGCAGAAGATTTCAGCGGCAATATCAGCCGCCTGATTTGTAAAATTAAGGTGCATAAGGCAGAAGTAAAACCAGGTTGCTGCGAAGAAAAATTCCGTTGCGGGGAAACCTTTAGCTCCTCCGCAGCCCATTTCAGAATCGAGATTCCTTCCGGAACACTGATGAAAAATTATCCTGAATTTCCATACACCATGAGCAGCGACACGCTAAGGGGAAATCTGGGGCCGGTTCACAAAATATTCTCTCCATCCATACCCGCTTTAAAATCTTATACTTTCGCCCTTAAGATTCCCGAAAATTATACCGGAGACCCATCGAAACTTTGCGGAATCCTTTATTCAGGAAAATCAGGCAGTTTTGTCAAAGGTAAAGTAAGCAATGGCTGGATTGAATTTACTACCGGATCATTCGGCGATTTTGCCCTAAGAACCGATACGGTTCCCCCGCAAATAAAAAAGGCGGAAATAGGAAACGGGAAAGCCGTTTTTTCGGTATCGGATAATTTTTCGGCTATAAAAGAATGGAAAATCAAGGTCGACGGAAAGTTTGTGATTTCCTCTTACGAACCGAAAACAGGAGAAATAAAAACCATTGAATATCCATCCGGAAATAACAAAACACTGGAAATTACATTAATTGATGCCCTGGGAAATTCAGTTTCCAAAAAGTACCCCATTCCCTATTAACAATTCCTCAAAAATACAGGTACATAAAAAGAGTAATCAAAATTACACCCGCAATGTCCATCAAAAGTCCGGCAGAAGCCATTTGACGAATTCCAATTTGCCGGGTTCCGAACACAATAGTATTCGGGGCCGTTGCTACGGGTAACATAAATCCCAGGCTGGCTGAAAGGGTAGCCGGAATGAAAAGGAAAAGAGGGTCGAGGCCAAGCTTGGGGTATAGAGCAATCAACACCGGAAGCATCAGTTGAATGCAGGCCACATTAGATGCCACCTCACTGATAATACAAATGAGCAGGCACATGGCTCCGATAAAAGCCCAGGAAGGAAAAGAAGAAAACCAGGACAAGCCATCCGCCAACCAGTTACTTAAGCCCGAAGCTTCAATGCCCGAAGCAAGGGCAAATCCACCTCCGAATAAAACCATAATATCGAAAGGCAATTTCCGGGCATCCCGCAGCGTAACCAGCGGGCTGCTGCTATTTTTCTTTGAGGGAATTACAAGCAACAAACCACCCAAAACAACGGCGGGAAGGAAATCATGATTTAAAAAAGGCCATGGAATTAATTTTCCCCATCCAGGAAGCGTAACACTTCCCAAAGTGAGCCCCGAGCGGGAAAACCAAAGAAGCGCAGTAACTAAAAAAACAACAGCAATAATTTTTTCATTCCGTCCGGGTGGTCCTAATTTATTTTTTTCATCCCGGAAATATTGTCGGGGAAACTGAGCACCTCCTGTTCCTCTTAAAAAAAGCAGGTATAAAATACCAAAACAGGCAATGAGTAAGGAAAGAGAAATCGGAAAGGCCATCGCAAACCAGGAACCGAAATCAAGCGCTGTGCTTTCGGGAAACAGCTTAGTATACTTCCCATAGAAAATCATATTGGTAGGGGTTCCCACCAAGGTTGCCATGCCTCCAATACTTGCGGCATAAGACAAACCAATCAGCAAGGCCGCACGGAATTTTACAAACCCTTTGGTGCTTTCCGACAAACCACTGCCTGAAACAATGGCAAGAACGGCAGGAAGCATAGACATTACCGTGGCTGTGTTGCTAATCCACATCGAAAGCAAAAATGCACTCAGCATGGTTCCAAAAACAATAAAATGAGGTTTTCCGCCGAGTACCGATAAAATAGATAGTGCCAGCCGGGTATGAAGGTTCCATTTCTCCATGCCCATCGCAATTACAAATCCACCGGCAAAAACAAAAATGATGCGGTCGAAATACTCGGCGCCCGTATCGGTAAATTCTGAAATCCCTGAAAGGGGAAGAAAAATCAGGGGCAACAGTGCCGTAATCGCAAAATGCACCGATTCGGTAAGCCACCACCAGGCCATCCAAACCGCAAGTCCTGCCATAAATGTAGCTTCCGGCCTGCCCGGAATAAGGTCAAAAGAAAAATAAATAGCCAGGCCCAGAATGGGTCCTGTGAGGGCAAGAATCTTTTTTGACAGGCCCGACATCAGGTTTTTAGCTAAATTGTGGCATTAATTTTGAAAAAAGCATGCTATGAAGCACTTTTTGATGTATGGTTTTTTAACTGCATTATTACTTTTTGCAGTCCCTGCCTGCAAATGTAAGCAGAAGTCGGCCTCGAAAAAGGACAAAACCTCCGATACAAAAGTCGACTATGAGCAATTGGGATATTCAAAAGCAACCGTTATTCAATTTGATCTTGACGGATGTGCCTGGATGATTGAATTTGCCGAAAAAGAACGGATGGAACCCTTAAATCTTCCTGAAGAATTTAAAAAAGACCAGACCAAAATCTGGGTTCAGTACGAACTGGAAAAAAAGGCGGTTTCCGCCTGCATGGCCGGAAAGATAATTCGCATAACCGAAATCCGGAAAAGAGAGTAGCCGATGCTGAGAATTGTTTTTATGGGAACCCCTGAGTTTGCGGTTCCCACCTTATCAATTTTGCTTGATGCCGGTTATTCCATTCCTGCCGTAGTTACTGCGCCCGACAAACCTGCAGGACGAGGCCGGAAAATTTCAATCTCGCCCGTTAAAGAATTTGCTCTGTCAAAAAAAATTCCCCTGCTGCAACCCGAAAAACTAAAAGATCCGGGGTTTCTGTCGGAATTAAGAAATCTTGAAGCTGATTTATTTGTAGTTGTTGCTTTCCGGATGTTACCTGAACTTGTTTTTTCCATGCCACCCCTAAAAACCATTAACCTCCATGCCTCCTTACTTCCCGAATATCGGGGAGCTGCCCCCATTAATCACGCCCTTATGAACGGCGAAAAAGAAAGCGGACTGACCACCTTTTTTATTGAACAAAAAATTGATACCGGCGCAATTCTGCTACAGGAGAAAATCAGTATAGGAGCCGATGAAAATTTCGGAGCGCTTCATGACCGGATGAAAATTTCAGGCGCAAAGCTGGTGTTGGAAACCGTGAAACTTATTGAATCGGGAAAGGCAAAACCCCTTCCTCAGCCACAAAAAACGGGATTAGTTAAAGAGGCTCCAAAACTAACCCGTGAAATCATGAAAATTGACTGGGAAGAAAGTGCAGAAAAAATCCATAACAAAATAAGAGGGTTATCCCCCTACCCGGCCGCATTTACTTTTTTTTCCGATCCCGAAGGAAAAACCTTTCCTGTCAAAATCTTATCGGCGAGTCATACCAAAACCGATTCAGGTTTAATTCCGGGGGAAATTCGGTTTGAGGGAAATGATGTAATTAAAATTGGCGCAGCTCCCGGAACTGTATTCATTCATAACCTTCATCCCGGGGGCGGGAAAGCCATGGATGCCCGTAGTTTCCTGGCAGGCATCAGAAAAAAAGAAGGCTGGAAAGCAGTTTCCTCAGAAAGCAATACCTAAAAGTGGCTATTTTACAGGGCTTTCGCCCGTGGATATTAACAAAATTTCTGTTTTTTTTAACAATCTCCTCTAAAAGCCTTCGGAAACCATTGATTTTATTGGCTTTCCCTTATTTTTGCCCCGGACAAAAAATATTAACTAACCTAAAACAAAAAAAATGAACAAGGCTGAATTAATTGATGCAATTGCAGGCGAAGCAAAAATCTCTAAAGCAGATGCCGGAAGAGCTCTGGATGCTGCTATTACTTCTATTACCAAATCATTGAAAAAGGGTGACCGTGTTGCACTGGTAGGTTTCGGATCTTTCTCCGTTGCTAAAAGAGCTGCCCGTGTTGGACGCAACCCACAAACCGGAAAAGAAATTAAAATTTCCGCTAAGAAAGTTGCCAAGTTCAAAGCCGGTGCTGAGCTTTCAAAAGCCGTTAACAAGTAATTCTACTTTTTTACTTTCGAAAATCCTCCAACCCGGGGGATTTTCGTTTTTTTGGACATTCTTCTATGAACAAAGCAGAAAAAATCAAAAATTTCGACCCCAACTCACCGGGTGATCCCAATGCCAACATTTTCGGACTTCCCTTTTCTCCGGATGAAGCCGACATCGTATTAATTCCCGTGCCCTGGGAAGTAACCGTTTCCTATGGAGCCGGAACCGCTGCCGGACCCGAAGCACTTTTCGATGCCTCTTTTCAGGTTGACCTTTTTGATCCTGAATATCCCGATTTCTGGAAGAAAGGAATAGCCCTGGATGCCATTCCAGAAAAACTGAAAAAAACCAGTAATACTTTTCGCAAAAAAGCAGAAAAGCATATCGACCATTTTACCTCCGGGAAAAAAACCGGGAAAAGTGAAGGGAAGAATCTGGATGCCATAAATAATGAGTGTATAAAAATGACCGGGTGGGTTTACGACCGTACCAAACACTGGGTTGAAAAAAATAAAATTCCGGGTTTAATCGGAGGCGACCACAGCACTCCCCTGGGAATAATTAAAGCATTAAGTGAAAAATATCCCGGGCTGGGAATACTGCAGATTGATGCCCATGCCGATCTGCGCATTGCCTTTGAAGGATTTAAATACTCCCACGCATCTATCATGTATAATGTACTGATGGAAACCAACATAAAAAAACTGGTACAAATAGGCATCCGTGATTATTGCCTTGAAGAAGTCGAGGTAATGCGAAAAGAAAAGAAAAGAGTAACCACCTTTTTTTATTTTTTTATAAAACACCGGATGTACAAAGGAGAGTCCTGGGGAAAAATCTGTCAGAATATTATCGCCGAACTTCCCAAAAACATTTACATAAGTTTTGATATCGACGGCCTCGACCCAAAATTATGTCCCGACACGGGCACGCCTGTTCCCGGAGGATTTGAGTTCGAGGAAATTGGATTCCTGCTGGAGCAAATAATTAAGGCAGGAAAAAAAATTGTAGGTTTCGACCTTAATGAAGTGGCACCCGGCAAATCCGAATGGAATGCCAATGTAGGCGCCCGCATGTTGTTTCGGCTTGCCTCAGCCGCCTGGCGTTCGAACCGGAAAAAATAATGGAGCAGGATACCGAAAAACGCATTGCATATTTATCGGCCTTCGTTTCGGAAGCCCGGATCAGGAAATTCAGGGAAGTGGCAGCTTTGCGAACCCGGAAACTGACGGTTGTACTCGAGGATATTTATCAGCCACATAATGCCAGTGCCGTGCTCAGAACCTGCGATTGCTTCGGGGTACAGGATGTCCATATAATAGAAAACAGAAACAGGTACCGGGTAAACCCCGATGTAGCATTAGGGGCCAGTAAGTGGCTGAACCTGATAAAATACGCAGGCCTCGGAAACAATACCGAAAGATGTCTCAAAAACCTTAAGGAAAAAGGATACAAAATTGCCGCAACCGCCCTTCACCAAACAGCGGTTTCTCCGGAGGAGTTTACGCCGGATTCGCCCCTTGCCCTTGTTTTCGGAACAGAACTAAAGGGAATTTCCCCCGAAGTAGAAAAACAAGCCGATGTTTTTTTAAAAATTCCCATGGTAGGTTTCACAGAGAGTTTTAATATTTCCGTTTCAGCTGCCCTTTGTATCTCACAAATCCTGCCCCGGATAAAGCAAAAATTAAATCCCTGGAGCCTCAGCCTGACAGAACAAAACGAACTGGTCCTGGAATGGCTTCGGGCTTCCATTGACAAGTGCGATCTTATCGAAAAAGAATTCGAATCCCGCTAAATTGCCATATCTTCTTATTTTTGCATCAAACTCAAAAATTGAATTATGGGAAAAGGTGACCAAAAAACAAAAAAAGGAAAACGCAGAAGGGGTTCCTACGGAAATGCCCGCAAAAGAAAAAAAGCCAATGCCGGAAAAGGAGCCAAAAAGGCAGCTCCAGCAAAAAAGGGAAAAAAAGCCGCCAAAAAACCGGCCAAATAAAAGAACTCCCACCCATTCCCAGGAATGGGTTTTTTTATGAATTGGAGGAAAATCAATGTCCTGGAACTGTCGTCAGTTCTGGCCGGACCTATGGTAGGCGATTTCTTTGCTGAGCTGGGGGCAAAAGTTATTAAAATTGAAAATGCTCTTACCCGGGGCGACGTAACACGGTCATGGCGAATACCCGGAGAAAATACCCCCGAAGGAACCTCAGCCTATTTTCTTTCCTGCAATCATCGAAAAAAAAGTCTGTTCCTTAATCTTGAGGAAAAGAACGACATCCAAAAGGTAATTGACCTGATTGGAAAATCAGATGTTGTAATTTCCAATTTTCTTCCTGAAACGGGCAAAAAACTAAAACTAAGTGTTGCCCATATCCGGAAATACAACCCCCAAATAATTATTGTGCACATTTCCGGGTTTGAAAACCAACCTGACCGACCTGCATTTGACCTGGCTATTCAGGCCGAAACCGGGTGGATGCACCTGAACCGAAACGAAAAAGGAGAACCCAGGAAGCTACCTATTGCCTTTGCTGATTTGATTACCGCCCATCAGGCTATTGCCGGAACACTGCTTGCACTGCTTGAGAAAAAACCCGGAAAAAAAGGTAAAACGGTAAAGGTAGCTTTAAACACCTCCGCCCTTACCGCACTGAAAAATCTGGGAACGAATCAGCTAAACCAAAGCAAAACTCCAAAAAATTCAAGAGAAAATCCTACGCTCTCACACCCGAACATAGCCCCCTACGGGGAAGTATTTTACACGAAAAACAAAAAACCCTTTGTTCTTGCCATTGGAAATGACCGGCAGTTTAAAGCCCTTTGCAAACTGCTCGATTTAGCACATTTGCAATCAGATTCAAGGTTTACGACCAATTCTTTGAGGGTCAAAAACCGGAAAGAACTTGAAAAAATTCTTTTAAGAACCCTCAGAAAGTGGAATGAAACTGAGCTTACCAGAAAACTAAAAGCGGCCAAAATTCCCTTTGGCATGGTGCGAACTCCTGATGCTGTTTTTAAAAGAAAAGAATTCCCGGACAGAATTCTGCTTACCACAAAATCAGGAAAACGAATAAAGAACAGGGCTTTTAAACTATAAGAGCCATATTCCTGCTTGATTTTCAACGAATTAAAGTAAGGTGGTTTCATTTATTTTTTATAATTTTGCGGTTTGATGAGAGTTTTCTTTACCGTAATTGTGTTGGCATGTGCAGTTTCTCAGGGACTGGCACAGCGTTGGACTAAAAACAGATACGAAGCACTGTTCGGGATTGGAGCTTCCAACTTCCTTGGAGATTTAGGTGGAGCCGATCAGATTGGAACCAATGGCTTGCGTGATCTGGAACTGGTCCTTACCCGCCCCAGTGTGATGGCGGGTTTGCGGTATCGCCTCTACCCTAACCTTAATGCAAAAGGAAGTGTAACCTGGGGAATTCTGCGCGGTGATGACAGGCTAACAAAGGAGCCTTACAGAAATAACCGGAACTTACATTTCCGGAGTCATATTTGGGAATTATCTGCCCAGCTTGAACTTTTTATTAAAAAAGAGCAGCAGGGTCACCGCTACAAGATCAAAGGAGCAAAAGGCTTCCGGAATATTAATCTCAATGCTTATGCTTTTACCGGAATCAATGCCTTTTATTTTAACCCTAAAGCTCAATACAAAAACGGAGGCTGGTATGCCCTTCAACCTTTGGGTACGGAAGGACAAGGCATAAAACCAGGGCTAAAAAAATACAGTCGTGTAAATTTATCAATCCCCTTCGGAATTGGATTTAAACAACTGGTTAGCCGGTACTGGAGTGTGGGAATGGAAATAGGAATGCGGAAAACTTTTACCGATTACATTGATGATGTTAGCACCACTTATTATACCGACAGCATAAGAGCCTTTTACAATAACGATCCCCTGCACGTTTATTTTGCCGACCCCTCTGAAGCTAACGGCCCCATGCCATGGTCGGTTGCGCATGGTCAACAGCGCGGCGATCCCACCGATAACGATTCGTACATGTTCATACATGTAACTGTTTCCTATAAAATCACTTACCGGAAACGCACAAGATCAAAGTTCTGATTTAAGTGCTCGTTTTATCTCTTTTTTCAAAAGAGAGCAAATTTCTGCTGCATCAGAATCATCCAATCCGGAACCAAAGCGGACTTCTTTCCCGAAATACAAAAAACTAAGGGTGTCCTGAAGGGAAAACATATCAAGGCTCTTTAAAATAGACACGGGTCCTACCTTTTCTTTCTCGGAAACAAGACATAAATTTTTTATCTCTGCCAGGTTATAAACAAATACAATTCCCTTTTTTCCGATGGGTTTGGAAATTGAAAGGGCTCCTTCCTTAATCTTGACCACCTCTCTTCCTTTTAATTTCCAGAAAAACATTTTAAGGGAGCGAATGAGGAAATAAATCCAGAATCCGGCAAAAACAGCCAGAAAAATTTGTTGTTTCTCCTCCAGGGCGCTGTCGTATTGAAGCAACAGATAAATTCCGCAAAACACCCACAATCCCATCCATAACACCCAAAACAAAGGAAATTTACCGGGCGCTGAGGCCGAAATAACCAAACTGAAAACTTTTCCATCTCTGACCCAGGAACTGCGCTTTCCTATATAATTTGTCCTACGTGTTTCCATTTCCCTCAACTTTTAAATACCGGTCAATAATATAATGAAACAAATAAATAAAAGGAATCAGGCCCAGGGCAACAAGAAGTTTAAACAGATATCCCATGGAAGCATTTTCAAAAAATTCAGGCAGGGACCAATACCCGGGTATCACGAAAGCAATAAACTGCACAATAAAAGTATCGAAAAGCTGACTGATAACGGTAGATCCGGTTGCCCGAAGCCAGATATGGCGACTTCCGGTAATTTTTTTTATCCGATGGAAACTTAAGGCATCAATTACCTGAGCCACCAAAAAGGCAATAATACTGCCAATAATTATTCCCCGGCTCATACCAAAGACCTGATTGAAGGACTCATCAGATACGGGCGAATTTTCGATAGCAGGAATTTCCTGCGTGGTTAATAGCAAAATAAATGCGTAGGCTATGAGTCCAACCGTAATGAACGACAAGCGGATAACCCCCTTTCTTCCATAATATTCATTTATCAGGTCGGTGGTCAGAAAAACAACAGGCCAGGGCAAAATTCCGACACTTTGAACAAAGATGCCGAAGGAAATTAATTTCCCTCCGATCATTTCCGCCATGAGGGCATTGGTAATAAAAAAACCCGCCAGGATCAGGAAAACAATGTCTTTCCGGGAATTAAGATTCACGCAGCGAAATTAGAAAATCCAATACAGCTCTGCGAATTTTTTCGAGGGACTTGTCGGAAATACAATACGGAGGAAGCAGGTAAATAACATTTCCCAGAGGTCTGATGAATACTCCCCTTTCCATGAAAAAGTCGTATATCCGGTTTCTCATATCAGAAAAATAATCCGCTCCCGGATCGTTCACCTCAAAAGCAAGAATAGTACCGAGACAGCGAGGATTAAGAGCACCTTCTGTCTTTTCAAGCTCCCCACAAAACTCCATCATAAACTCCGAAACCCGCTTGATATTTTTAAGGCTTTTTCCGGACTTAAAAACCTCCAGATTTCCGAGCGCAGCCGCACACCCAATGGGGTTCCCACTGAAAGAATGCCCGTGTAAAAACATCCGCTTCCTTTCTTCGGATAAAAAAGCGCTGAAAATCTCTCCGGTTGCAGTAGTTAGTCCCAAGGGAATAAATCCACCGGTGAGCCCTTTGGAGAAGCAGGCTACATCGGCCATTCCCTCAAAATAAGACCCGGCAAAAATTTTTCCGGTTCTTCCGAATCCGGTCATTACTTCATCGGAAATAATAACAATTTCCGAACTTCGGCAAGTTGCAATGAGTTTCCTCAGGGGCTCAGGCTCATACATAATCATGCCTCCGCTTCCCAAAACCAGGGGTTCGAAAATAAATCCGGCAATCTGGTCCGGATAGGCAGTTATTACTTTCGAAAGTGCTGCAAAAGATTTTTCTTCGTTGCCGGGGGTGGGAACCGGAATTCTTGAAACCGAAAACAATAAATCGGAAAAGGGCAGCGTAAAAGTATCCTCGCCGCTAACACTCATGGAACCAAAGGTGTCGCCATGATATGCATTTTCAAAGGCAATAAACCGGGTTCGTTTACTCCCTCTGTTGAAGTGAAACTGAAGTGCAATTTTTAATCCGACCTCAAGAGCCGTAGATCCATTATCGGAAAAAAATACTTTATGATGAGGATATGGAATTATTTCAAGCAAATTTTTCGCAAGGTCCAGGGCGGGCTGATGGGTGAACCCGGAAAACATAACCTGGGCAAAATCGTCGGTTTGTTTTTTTATGAAAGAAGAAATAACCTTATTCCCATGTCCGTGATTGACCGTCCACCAGGAAGAGATAGCATCTATAAGTTGCTCCCCGGATTCAAGCAATAAAAATTCATCGGTAGCCCCGGTTATTTTGGGAAGCCGTTTCTCATTAAAGTGCTGGGTAAAGGGATGCCAGACAGGATAATCCGGAGCGTCGGAAGGAAGCCGGGAAAAATCAGATTTTTTCAAATTGAGGGGCGTATTTCAACACCATGCTTTTATCCACTTCGGTTTCTTTGGCTATAGAGCCCAATTGAGGGATGCCCGAATATTCATTGATAATATCTTCCGATAATTTATGGTGGGGGCCATTTAAAACCCAACCCAGAATATTCACACCGCGATGTTTAAGGCAATCCATAGTCATGAGGGTATGATTGATGCTGCCTAAATAATTTTGGACCACAATAATGGTTTCAGCTTCCAGCCTGGAGATTAAATCCACGATCAGGAATTTTTTGTTGAGCGGAACCATTATCCCACCTGCCCCTTCTATAATCAGGGTGTTTTCTGTTTTTGGGGGAACCAGGGTTTCAAAGTCGATATTGATTCCTTCCAATTCAGCCGCGGCATGCGGACTCATATATTGTTTCAGGGAATAAACCTCCGGATGAATAAGGGTTTTGTTATTCGAAACAATCTTTTTCACTTTTTCCGCATCGGAGGAAAAATAATTTCCGGTTTGAACCGGCTTCCAATAATCCGATTTCAGGGCTTCACAAAGAATGGCTGACACCACAGTTTTGCCAACATCGGTTCCAATCCCGGTAACAAAAATTTTTCTCATACGGCTAAATTAGCACTTGAATTATTATAAAATTCACAAAAATATTTGTGCAGCAGAGAAATTTCTTCAACTGTATTATAAACATGAAGGCAAATTCGGATTCGTTCCGTTCCCTGAGGAACGGTTGGTGGAAATACCGGCCTTGCATCGATGCCCTTTTCCACCAAAAATTTAGCAAAACCTGAAAGCGACTCAGGTCCTTTCCCGGGAATAATAAACCGGATGGGGGAAAAACTTTTTTCGGTTCCAAACAAAGCATCAAAATGCAGGCATAGATTTCGCAAGTGTTCCCGCCCGGATTTCATTGTGGTAAGACGGGAATAATGCTCCCTGATTTGAATTGCCAGTGCGGGTGGAATTCCCGTGGAATAAATATAGCTCCTGCAAAAATTCACCAGGAAAGAAATAAATTCAGCATTGGATAGAATAGCTGCACCGTGTAAACCCAGGGCTTTTCCAAAAGTGTAAACCCGGCAGAAAACATCCTGCTCAAGCTTAAGTTCACCAACCAGACCCTCCCCGCATTCACCAAATAAACCCAGGGCGTGCGCTTCATCAACAATCAACCGGGCATTATGTTTTTGGCAAAGTGAAAGGATTTCCTTCAGAGGGGCTAAGTCGCCATCCATGGAAAAGACCGATTCGGTAACCACATAAACATCTCCCCGGGCTTTCTCCAAAAGATCCTCGAGAGATTTCAGGTTATTATGTTCAAAATGGAAAGTTTTTCCTCTGCTGAGCCTGATCCCATCCCGCAGACTGGCATGCACCAACTCATCAAAAAGAATAGTGCTGCCTTTATAACCCAGGGCTTCCATCAGGCCCAGATTTGCTGCAAACCCGGAACTGAAAAGCAGGGCTTCCTCAGCTTTGTGAAAACCGGAAATAAACTGCTCAGTGGCCAGGATTTCGTCGGAATAACCGGTAAGCAGCGGACTGCCCCCGGCACCTGATAAGGCATCAGATTTGGTTGAACCTAATTTTGCCAGGCCAAGATAATCGTTGGAGGAAAAGTCAATTCCCTGTCTTTGCGGGTTCCTTTTCCGGAGCATGCCCGATGCGGACCTTTTCAACAACTTTTCAACAATTTCCGGAAAATTTGGAGGCATCACCATAAAAAAGCAAAGTTATGGATATTCCATGTTTTAAATATGCTTATTAATCGACAGAAAATGGTATTTGGTCGATATTCTATCTAATTTCACCTAAATCGATTAAGGTGTAGATTAATCATTTCATAATCGGGTATAAAAAGCAACTTTTGGGTGAAAACAGATGTCTACCATACCATAAGACGATTACTCAATCTAAAAACCAAAAGGACCGGACACCTAATGAGAAACCTAAAGTTACTTTTCGCCACATTATTTTTTTCATTATTCATTTTTAAAAAGTCCGATGCCTGCCATGCCATCGCCCTTGTAAACACAAGCATTACCCTTACTCCAACCGGAGTAAATACCAATGCCAGTTCAGACTCTCCAACCTGCGGTTGCGGAAACTATTGGTTGAACGTAGAGGTTCAGTGTAATAACCTTCCGTTTACAAATCCCTGTACCTGTACCGCAACCTACGGCCCTTTCGTAACCTCCGGAACCGGTTGTTATGGCTCTACTCAAATGGCCAAGCCAAATTGCGTTGTTCAGGCATACCCCCAGGTTTTCATTCCTTATGCAGGTCTTTGCCCCGGAACTGTATATAAGCTCAGAATGCAGGAACATCACGCCACCGGGAACCCCTCTTGCGGTCCCTGGTCAGCTACTTTTACTTTCACAACCCCTGGTGCTCCACCACCTCCCATGACCGTTTCCGCTACGGCTTCTCCGAACGTAATTTGCGGACCTCAGAATGTTAATCTGAATGCCATTACAGGAGGTGGTAACTGCGGAACTATCCAATACGCCTGGAGTCCTGCTACTTTTCTTAACAGCACTACCATTGCAAACCCTACTGCAACCAACGTAAACACAACCATTACCTATACGGTTACTGCAACCAATTGTCTAAACACCACTACCTCCACAGTTACAATAACATTCTCAGCTCCTCCTGTAGCCGGAACTCCTACTGCAACTCCCAATCCAATTTGTGCGGGTCAAACCACTACCTTGACACTTACAGGACACTCCGGAAATATCCAGTGGCAACAAGCGCCTGCAACGACCGGCCCCTGGACGAACATTCCCGGTGGAACCACAACTCCTTTTGTTGTCGGGCCTCTCACCACAAGTACATGGTACCATGCCGTAGTCACGAATAGTTGCGGCTCAACAACTACCACGAATATTCTTGTCACCGTAAACCCACTTCCTACAGTCACCGTCAGCCCGGCAAGTATTTGTCAGGGAGGTTCTACCCCACTAACAGCCTCCGGTGCCAGCACATATACCTGGTCTCCTGCCACAGCACTCAGTGCAACTACCGGAGCCACGGTTACTGCATCACCAACAGCAACAACTACCTATACAGTAACCGGCACAACCGCAGCCGGCTGTTCCAGTTCCACAACTGTTGTGGTTACCGTAAACCCCAATCCTACGGTCACCGCTGCGCCTGTAGCCATTTGCCAGGGAGGGAATTCCAACGTTACCGCTTCAGGAGCCAGCACATATACATGGTCGCCCGCAACCGGCCTTAGTGCTACAACGGGTGCAACGGTTAATGCCTCACCCACAGCTACCACAACTTATACTATTACAGGAAGTTCGGCCGCAGGTTGTACAGGTACAACTACCGTTGTAGTTACTGTTAACCCTAACCCAACAATTACCGCGGCACCGGCAACTATTTGTGCAGGAGGCTCAACACCGCTTACCGCTTCCGGAGCCAATACTTATACCTGGTCGCCCGCAACGGGGCTGAGTGCTACCACTGGAGCAACAGTTACAGCAGGACCTACCTCCACAACCACCTATATTATAACCGGAACCAACGCCAGCGGGTGTACAGGAACTACATCTGTAACCGTTACCGTAAATCCTCTACCCACAGTTATCGCCGCACCGGCAACTATTTGTACCGGAAATAATGCTACGCTCACAGCAACAGGTGCCTCCACCTATACATGGTCTCCGGCAACCAGCCTGAGTTCCTCTACCGGATCTCCTGTTACTGCATCGCCTACAGCAACTACCACATATACCATTACAGGAACAAGTGCTGCAGGTTGTACCTCTACCGGAACTGTTACTGTTACCGTCAATCCGCTACCTACGGTTACTGTAAACCCAATTACTTTCTGTGCGGGTTCCAACGGAAACCTTACCGCAACAGGAGCAAGTACTTATACATGGAGTCCTGCCACCGGCCTGAGTGCAACCACCGGAGCCACCGTAAATGCATCACCCACTACAACTACTACTTATACGGTCACCGGAACCTCCGCAGCCGGATGTTCATCATCAACAACTGTTGTAGTTACCGTTAACCCTAACCCCACAATTACCGCAGCACCTGCAACCATTTGTGCAGGAGGCTCAACACCACTTACCGCTTCAGGAGCCAACACTTATACCTGGTCGCCCGCAACGGGGCTGAGTGCTACCACTGGAGCAACAGTTACAGCAGGACCTACCTCCACAACCACCTATATTATAACCGGAACCAACGCCAGCGGGTGTACAGGAACTACATCTGTAACCGTTACCGTAAATCCTCTACCCACAGTTATCGCCGCACCGGCAACTATTTGTACCGGAAATAATGCTACGCTCACAGCAACAGGTGCCTCCACCTATACATGGTCTCCGGCAACCAGCCTGAGTTCCTCTACCGGATCTCCTGTTACTGCATCGCCTACAGCAACTACCACATATACCATTACAGGAACAAGTGCTGCAGGTTGTACCTCTACCGGAACTGTTACTGTTACCGTCAATCCGCTACCTACGGTTACTGTAAACCCAATTACTTTCTGTGCGGGTTCCAACGGAAACCTTACCGCAACAGGAGCAAGTACTTATACCTGGAGTCCTGCCACCGGCCTGAGTGCAACGACGGGTTCAACTGTTAATGCTTCACCCACCACAACAACTACTTATACCGTAACCGGCACTTCTGCCCTTGGCTGTTCCTCATCCACCACAGTTGTTGTTACCGTAAATCCACTGCCTACCATTACCGTTGCTCCGGTCAATCCAACTGTTTGCCCCATGCAAAGTGTGGTGCTCACAGCATCCGGGGCAAGCACCTATACATGGACCCCCGCAACTGCCCTTAGTGCTACCACCGGATCAAGTGTAACGTCTACTCCCAGTGCTACCACTACTTATACAATTACCGGGACTTCCGCTGCGGGCTGTACCAGCACTTCCGTTATTACCGTTACTGTTTCTAATAATCTGGTCGTAACCGTTACCCCTGCCAATCCTGCCATATGTATTGGCTCCAACGTTACGCTTACCGGAGGCGGAGCAAGCACCTACACCTGGACACCCGCCACTGCACTCAGTGCAACAACGGGCGCAGCGGTTGTGGCTAACCCTACTTCCTCTACTACTTATACTGTGGTTGGAACCAGCGGAGCAGGTTGTACCGCATCCGCTACCGTTACAGTAACTGTTAATCCATTGCCCACCATTACCGTTCCTCCAGCTACCATTTGCCTAAACAACAGTACCCCTTTAAACGCTTCCGGCGCATCCACCTATACCTGGAGCCCTGCAACAGGCTTGAGTGCAACTACCGGGGCAACTGTTACTGCCAACCCAACGGCAACAACGGTGTATACTATTGTAGGAACCGATGCAAATGGTTGTACTAACTCAACAACTACAACCGTAACCGTTAACCCTTTACCTACCATTACCGTCCCACCTGCCACAATTTGCTTAAACGGAAGCACACCACTTACGGCATCCGGTGCATCAACCTATACCTGGTCTCCGGCAACCAGCCTGAGTGCCACCACGGGTTCCTCGGTAACCGCCTCACCCACCTCCACAACTACTTATGTAGTTACGGGAACTGATGCCAACGGCTGTTCAAATACTACTTCAGTTACGGTGACAGTTAATACCCTGCCAACCGTAACCGTTGCTCCTGCCGCCATTTGTATTGGAAACAACACAACCCTGACTGCTAATGGGGCCAACACTTATACCTGGACTCCTGCCACAACCTTAAGTGCAAGCACGGGTTCATCCGTAACAGCCAACCCTACAGTTACTACAACCTACACCGTAGTGGGATCCAGCGGCGCAGGATGTTCGGCCAGCACCACAGTTACTGTTACCGTAAACCCATTACCAACCATTTCCGTAACCCCTGCTACCTATTGTATTGGTAACAATGCAAATCTTACCGCATCGGGTGCAAGCACCTACACCTGGAGCCCGGCAACGAGCCTGAGTGCCACCACCGGAGCTACCGTAATTACCTCGACTACCGCTACCACAGTTTATACGGTAACCGGAACCGATATCAACGGATGTTCCAGCTCTGCAACCGTAACGGTAACTGTTAATCCCTTACCTACGATTACTGTTCCACCTGCCACAATTTGCTTAAACGGAAGCACACCACTTACGGCATCCGGTGCATCAACCTATACCTGGTCTCCGGCAACCAGCCTGAGTGCCACAACCGGTTCCACGGTAACCGCTTCACCTACCTCCACCACAACTTATGTAGTTACGGGAACAGATGCAAACGGTTGTTCTAACACCACTTCAGTTACAGTAACGGTAAATACTCTGCCTACGGTAACCGTTGCTCCTGCAACTATTTGTATTGGAAACAACACAACACTTGCTGCTAGTGGAGCTAACACTTATACATGGACTCCTGCCACAACCTTAAGTGCAAGCACGGGTTCATCCGTAACAGCCAGCCCTACGGTTACTACAACCTACACCATAGTGGGATCCAGCGGCGCAGGATGTTCGGCCAGCACCACAGTTACTGTTACCGTAAACCCATTACCAACCATTTCCGTAACCCCTGCTACCTATTGTATTGGTAACAATGCAAATCTTACCGCATCGGGTGCAAGCACCTACACCTGGAGCCCGGCAACGAGCCTGAGTGCCACCACCGGAGCTACTGTAAATACCACAGCTACAGCCACCACGGTTTATACTGTTACCGGAACCGATATCAACGGATGTTCCAGTTCTGCAACAGTTACGGTAACTGTAAATCCGCTTCCCACCATTACCATTAACCCCAATGCCCCTGTTGTTTGTCCGAATATGCCGGCCAACCTAACTGCATCGGGCGCATCTACATACACCTGGACTCCTGCCACCTTCCTGAATCAAACCACCGGAGCCAATGTTATTTCATCGCCAAGTGCGACCACAACTTATACAGTTACCGGAACCGATGTCAACGGTTGTTCCAGTACGGCTTCTTTAACTGTAACGGTTCAAAACAATTTCCAGGTTACCACCGGACCTAACGATACCATTTGTATGGGGGGCAATACTACTTTGCCTGCAACTTCCGGAGCTTCCTACTCCTGGAGTCCGGGAACAGGTCTCAGCTGTACCACCTGCCAAAATCCTGTTGCCAGCCCTACGGCTACCACTACTTACACGGTAGTTGTAACGAATGCCTCCGGATGTACCGGCAGCAATACCATTACGGTAGTTGTGGCTCCTCCCATTACGCTTGCGGTTCAAGGGTTTTCGACCTTGTGTAATGGTAACTGCACGGGAATTGCAGTTGTAATTCCCGGCGGAGGCTTCGGTCCTTACCAGATATTGTGGTCGAATAACGCTACCACCGCTTCTATTCAAAATCTTTGTTCAGGCACCTATACTGTAACCGTAACGGATATTGCCGGCTGTACAGCCAGCGATACCGCCATAGTTGTTGACCCGCCGGCTATTACCACAACTATGTCTGCAACGACAAGCAATTGTAATCAGCCTAACGGAACGGCCACCGTTTCTTCATCCGGTGGCGTTGGAAACCATACTTATTCATGGACTACCAATCCGGTTCAAACCACTGCAACCGCTACCGGTCTTGTTCCCGGAAACTATTGTGTAACCGTTACTGATGCCAACTTCTGTACCAGTACCGCATGCATCACCGTACCGAATACGCCGGGCGCCATAGCGAGTATAACGGGAACCACACCCACCTCCTGCTTTAATGCCTGCGACGGAACCGCTTCGGCCACCGCCACAGGTTCACAGGGCCCTTATTTTTACTCCTGGAGCAACGGGCAAACCACCCAAACAGCTGTTGGCTTGTGCGCCGGAACATACACGGTAACCACAACCGATGCCTTCGGATGTACCAGCACCGCAGTAGCTACCATAACACAGCCAGCACAGGTTGTGGTTAATGCGGCAGGTACACAGACTATTTGTATCGGACAATGTGTAACCCTTTCCGCTACTGCCACCGGTGGTGATGGAAACTACACCTTTACATGGGCCCCTGCCGGACCCAATGTTTGTCCTACAACCACCACCACCTACACGGTTACAGTTACTGATGGCAATGCCTGTACTGCCACACCGCAAACTGTTACCATAACTGTTAATCCGCCCCTTTCTGTAACCACCACCGGTCCGGTTGCTATTTGTCCCGGGTTTTCCTCTCCGATATCCGCCAATGGATCGGGAGGTAGCGGAACAGGATACTCTTACAACTGGTCACCTGCCACAGGCTTGAGTTGCACCAATTGCCAGTCTCCCAATGCATCGCCCAGCGCAACCACAACTTACACCGTTACTATAAGCGATAATTGCGGAACACCGGTTGCGGTTGACTCTTTAGTTGTTACGGTTCATCCCGCCCCCGTAGTGGTAATTACCTCTAATATCACCAGCGGTTGTTTAAATCCTGACCTCTGCGTGAACTTTGCTGATTCAAGCTATGTTGCGAACGGAACCATTACCAACTGGGCCTGGAATTTCGGTAACCCCAGTTCACCGAATAACACTTCTTCACAAGCACAGCCTACTCATTGTTATTCCGGATCCGGAAACACCTATAATGTTACCCTTACCGTAACTTCTAATAATGGTTGTACTGCCTCAAGCCAGGCACCTTACACCATTACCACACACGATCCTCCTATTGCTGAATTTACTTTTGGTCCTCAGCCGGCAACCATTCTCAATCCAAAAATTCAATTCACGGATTCTTCCTTATTCGGTCCGATTGTATCATGGAGCTGGAACTTCGGTGATCCCGGCGATCAAAACAACTTATCCAACCTGCAGAACCCGATACACATATACAGCGACACCGGAACATTCTGTCCCACACTTACTGTAACCAACATACACGGTTGTGTTGACTCAGTTACTCACTGTCTGGTAATTGATAAGGAGTTTGTAATATTTGTTCCCAACGCCTTTACTCCAAATGGTGATGGGCTGAACGACTTGTTCTTCCCGC
Organism: uncultured Bacteroidota bacterium; assembly: GCA_937924855.1. Taxonomy (GTDB): domain Bacteria; phylum Bacteroidota; class Bacteroidia; order JADZBD01; family JADZBD01; genus JADZBD01. The sequence goes on from CALEYQ010000060.1 coordinate 25,925, forward strand.
TGGGCGAAGGCATTGATGCCGACAAATTTGAAATGTTCATATTCGACCGCTGGGGTAATCTGATTTACTACACTCAACGCTGGGGTCAGGGTTGGGATGGAAAAGCCAATGGAGGTTCCAAGATCGCCCAGGAAGATGTGTATGTTTGGAAAATCAATGTGTATGACTTCCAGGGAACCAAACACAGTTATATTGGTCACGTTTCTCTCATAAGATAATTTTTGCCAGCCGTTCTTATACGTTCTTTAATTTTGTCCCGGGGTTTTCCCCGGGACTTTTTTTTATGAAGAAAATAACCCTGCTTTCTGATAGCCATGGCTTTGTAGATGAAGCCATCAAAAAACATTGCCACAGCGCAGATGAAGTCTGGCATGCAGGAGATGTAGGTGCTTATAATCCTGAAAAAGAACTTGCCGGAAAAGGAATAACCCTGAGAGGTGTTTGTGGAAATATCGACGGACCTCCGGTCCGGGGAATGTTTCCTGAATTCGCGCAATTTGAATGTGAAGGTTTTTCCGTTTTAATTCTTCATATAGGTGGAAAGCCGGGGAGCTACTCCCCAAGAGCCCTGCAATTAATCAGAGAAATCAAACCCGGTATTTTTGTAACGGGGCACAGTCATATTTGCCGTGTAGAATACGACAAAAAAGAAAATTTTCTGTATATAAATCCGGGAGCCTGTGGCAGGGAAGGTTTTCATCCGGTAAGAACCTTAATCACATTTTGCCTCGACAGGGGCAAAATAAGTGAGTTTAAAATTGTGGAATTGGGGAAGCGGTGAGGGCTTTAAATCGACTCCTCCTTCAGCTTTTTGTAAATGTCAATCATCACCCGGGTATCCAGGGCTCCATACTCCCGGATGCGCTTTTCAATTTCAAGCCGCTCAAACATGTCGGAATTTTCCAAAAGACTTTCATAGGCTATCATTGCAGAAACTCCTTCCTTGATTTCAAGTTCAGAAAAGGAAGCGCCCTCAAACAAGGCCCCGGAAATATCTTTCAGCGAAAGTCCGCCCCGCATGGCAGGATGGTAATACCAGGCCTTACGGAAGGGTTCGGCCAAATCCATAAAAAGTGAAATTCTTGAATTAATATCCTTACGGAATTCAGGAAACAAAACGGAAAGATGATGCAAAATCCGCGTTTCCATGGGAGCATTAAAGGCAAGAATGGTTCCGGATTTCTGTGTTAACTCAAGGAAATTCTCAAGAAATTGTTTTCGGTTATCATCACCGGGTTCAGAAAAAAAATCATGGTGCAAAAAACGATCCTCGGGTTCCTCCAGCCGGTGGAGTGAAAAGTAAACAGGGATGTGCTCATAGGGATGTGTTCCTTTAAACAAGGGTACCGGAGGCATTATCATTTCAAAGTCGGTAAAAGAAATGGGAAACCGAATTTTTTCAATCCAGTTTTTCAACCGGGGCTTGTCCACCGTTGGTCTTCCTGATTTTTCAGAAAGAATCTGAATCTTTACGGCCTCTGAAAATTGATTTTCGTCGAGATCCCGAATGAGTGACTTTTCCTCATTCAGTAATTCCAAGCGGGTTCCCAGTGAAAGCGAACCCAAATCAAACACAGATCCTTCCTGAATTTTTCCTTGCCAGCAATGGCCGAAAAAGTCGCAGGTGTAGGGACTAAAACAATGGGAACCGGTATCTATTTGCGGAATATTACTTTGAGCTAAAACCGAGTTAAACTTCTCAATATTTGCAGCTATTTTATCCTTTTCTGCGTTTACTTCCTCAAAGACATTCCGGACCAGGAAAAACGAACTTGCATCAATTTTGTTCCCATCATATTCATAATCCTTATTTACATATACCAGAGAAAATCCTGAAAGTAGGCAGCCGGCCTGTTGGATTACGAAGTTCTGAAAAGCTGCATCTTTGAAGTAAACCTTCGACAGTTTCAGAGAACTCTTTACCTCATACGCATGCCAGCTCTCCTCCTCCTTAACGAGGATATCCACGGCACACATACTTCCCGACGAAAGGAATGCGGCTTCATAAATTATTTTTTCTCCTGCTTCAATCAATCTTCGGGTTTCGGCCACCCAATTAGAAACACCACTCTTATGTGCATTTTTCCCATTCGGAAAAAGTTTCCAGGCCAGCTCTCCAATCCGGTGGCCGCGGTTAAAAATTGCTTTTTTCTTTTCTGAAAGAGGATCTTTTAAAAAAGGCTTTTTAAGATGGAGAAAAAGCGATTTTTCACACTGCAATCCCCGCACAAATGACGACTTAGATAATACCGGCTTATCCATAAAAAAAAACCCCTTCCTTTACAGGGAAGGGGAAAAAGTACCAAAAATATTTTTACTGAACCTTATTTCCGTTGTTCCAAAGTTCGGAAGCGTAATGATTTCCTTTTTCATCATAAAATTTCCATTCCCCGTCTTTATTTCCGGCTTTGTAAGAACCTTCAAAATTAACCTTTCCATTATCATGATACCCAATCCACTTCCCGTCCATCAACATGCCGGGCAACATTTTTCCTTTGCTCTGAACATTTCCGTTAACATGATAAATAACGGCCTGTCCGGAAGTAAAATCAATCTCATATTGCTTACTTCCCGACTCATACCAGGAATTCCATTTCCCGGTCATAACCCCATTATTATAAAACTCCTCAGCAGCAGGTTTGCCACTTTCGTAAAAAATTTCCCATTTGCCCACTTTCTTTGCATTGCCCATTTTCTGAGCCATTACATCCTTTGGATCATTCGGAGAAATTTCAACGGGAGAAATATAATTTCCTTTTATCCTCACATTTCCGTTCGGAAACTTCTCAACGTAGGTCCGCTGACCAGTTTGTGCGTTTGAAAAAATAAAGGGGAGAAAAAATACTAAACCAAGGAAAATCTTTTTCATGGGTATGTTAATGTTTACTACAAATTTAAAAAAATGAATCGATTATTTAATCCTCTGATTATTAGACAATAATGGTGCCATTCGGGTTGCATTAATTTTGATTATATTTGGGGCACATAACCCGCTGTATGTCAGCAATTTCTAAAATATTAACTGGTCAAATCGTTCTCCTGTTTTTACTGACAGGCAAGGGATTTGCCCAAACACCGCTAATGGCTGATGCAGGTCCCAACCTAAGTGTATGTATGAACCTTACTTATGTGCTTGGTGGATCTCCCACAGCAAGCGGAGGCACGCCGCCCTATACCTATTTATGGACACCCTCAGCGGGTTTATCATCGGCAACGGTTCCTAATCCTACCTTAACACCGAACCTCCAGGTATCGTGGTATTTTGTAACCGTGAGGGATGCAAATGGTGGACAGGTAAAAGACAGTGTGAATGTTAATCATTATCCCTTCAACTGGGCCTCAGCGGGTCCTGATATCAGTATTTGTGTTGGAGACACTGGCATTCTGGGTGCGGGAAACCCCTCCGGAGGCGGTTTGCTTTACTCATGGAGCCCTCCCCTTGGATTAAATAACCCAAACCTTCCCAGTCCGGAAGTAACCATAAATACTACCACTACTTATTCAGTAACCATCAGCAGTTCCAATTGTCCCACTAAAGTTGATCAGGCAGTTGTTACCGTACATCCTCTTCCGAATGTAAATACAACAGGAGCCACCACAATATTACAGGGAGGGTATACTCCATTACCCACAACCGGGGCAAGTCAGTATTACTGGTCACCAGCCGGAAGTCTCACATTTGCCAACACCTGTTGTCCGGACGCCGCGCCTACCACAACAACTACTTATACAGTGATTGGTGTCGACCAAAACGGATGTGCCAATTGGGACACCGTAACTGTTTTTGTTATTCCGCATGAGGCTCCTATTTTTTACAACACCTTTACCCCTAATAACGACGGGGAGAATGAAGTGTTTTTTATTGGGAACCTATTCAGATATCCGGAGAATTCCCTGGAAGTTTACAACCGATATGGTCAGTTAATTTTCAGGGCGGCTCCCTACCGAAATGATTGGGCGGGCAGAAGTTTTGGCGACGAGGTTCCTTCAGCCACTTATTACTTTATTTTTGATCCCGGAACGGGCGGACCCAAACATTATGGTTCAGTAACCATTATCCGATGAGCAGGCAAGGAATTTGTGTTTTATTTTTTTTAATTACCGTCTGTGGTTTTTCCCAGCAGCTCCCCTATTTTACCCAGTTCAGAGCCAACAGCAATTATTTTAACCCTGCCGTTACCGGAACCCGAAGAACTCTCGATATGAGGGTCTTCCACAGAAATCAGTGGGTGGGTTATGAGGGGCAACCCCGGACCCAGGGGTTTAATCTGAACTCACGGCTAATGAAGGGAAAGATGGGATTGGGATTTTTATATTACAATGATGTTACCGGCCCAACCATGCGGAATATTTCCAACATCAACTATTCCTTTCACATACGGTATCCGGATATTGAATTTTCGATGGGACTTTCCGGGAACATTATCAGTTATCATGTTTTGGGGAGTCGCATCACTACTGCACAGTCACAGGATCTGGCCATAAACAACAAAATAAATGCCCGGGGAAGGCGGTTCGACATGAGTGCAGGAGCCCTTCTTTACAACGATCGTTTTCATATCGGGCTTAGCATTTTAAATATGCTGGGAAGCACCATTCATGTGTTTGAAGGAGATAGCCTAAGGCAGACAGCGATTGGCATGGTTGGACATCCTTTTTTTTCCATTGGATACAACTTTTCAGGAAATCCTGATTTTGTCTGGGAAAACACCTTGCAGGGAAACTATGTTTCCGGATCGAGCATTATGGTTGATTACTCACTCCGGGTTTTCATCCGCAACAAAATGTTTGGCGGAGTGTCGTACCGGATTCGGGATGCTGCTGCCCTACATGCCGGAGTTGTCATTAACGATGAAATACAAATCGGCTACTCTTACGATTTTGGATTAAGTTCCTTACGAAAGGGGCATGCTAATTCCCATGAAATTACTCTGGTATGGAGTTCAAACCTGGAGAAAATTCTTGGGCGAAAAGGAAACAGCGAATTCCGGAAACAAAAATTCCAATACCTGCTTTAAAACACTGAATCTTAATAGTAGGTCATCCGTCGTACTTTAGCCAGGTGCTTGGCCAGACGAATAACCTGACGGGTATAGCCATATTCGTTATCATACCATACATACAACACTACATGCTTTCCGTCTTTTCGAACGATGGTTGCCGGGGCGTCAAAAATTGAGGCACATGGATTACCAATGCAATCGCTCGACACCAATTCGTTGCTTTGGGAATACTGGATTTGTTCCACAAGATCCCCGTTGAGCGCAGCATCGCGCATTACTTCGGTAAGTTCCTCTTTTTGTGTTTCCTTGGTGAGGCTAAGGTTTAAAATTGCCAGTGAAACGTCGGCGGTGGGAACCCTTACCGCATTGCCGGTAAGTTTACCTCCCAGTTCAGGAAGAACTTTTGCAACCGCTTTATCGGCTCCGGTTTCGGTGATTACCATATTAATGGCAGCACTTCTTCCGCGACGGTATTTGGGGTGATAATTATCCAGAAGATTCTGGTCGTTGGTATAGGAATGAATGGTTTCAATATGTCCTCCCTGGATTCCAAAACGACTGTTAACCACTTTCAAAACGGGAACAATGGCATTGGTAGTACAACTGGCGGCGCTGAAAATAGTTTCGTCAGCTTTAAAGTCATCGTGGTTCACACCATGAACAATATTGGGAATATCGCCTTTACCGGGAGCGGTCAGAAGCACTTTCGAAATACCTTTGGCTTTAAGGTGTTTGGAGAGTCCTTCGCGGTCGCGGGCTACACCGGTGTTGTCAATGAGCAAAGCATCATTTATACCGTAGGCGGTATAATCAATGCCTGAAGGGTCTGGCGCAGAGATCATATCGATATGATGCCCGTTAACAATAAGGCAACGGTTCGCAATATCAGCAATTACAGTTCCGGGGAAGGGTCCGTGGACAGAGTCAACCCTGAGCAATTCGGCTCTTTTCTCGATATCCGCATCGGATTTATCACGGGTAACAATAGCACGAAGGCGCAACTGTTCGCCTTTTCCGGCCTGGGAAATTAATTCTCTTGCAGCCAACCTGCCGATTCGGCCAAAACCATAAAGCACAACATCTTTGGGTTTAAGGGCAAACTTTTCCTTTCCGATAAATCCGGCCAGTTTACCCGACAAAAATTCAGCGGGGGTTTTTGTTTTTTCATGCGACCATTCCGCCACGAGCTTCCCAATATCAATACGCGATGGAACCATTTCAAAGTTCAGCATCGCTTTTGCCAGAGCCAAAGTATCGGCAATGGAGATTGGTTTTTTTACAATATCTTTTGAATACTGGTGGAGGGCCATTATTTCGCTGGCACTCCGATCCACGAGTTGATTCCTGAAAATAACCAGTTCAACACTTTTTTCAAACCAGAGGGTTCCCAACACTCCGATAAAATCAATGGCGGCTTTTTCCTGGTCGATCCAGGTTTGCAACTGCGATTCAAACATTTCCTTGGCAAGTGGTTCCTTCGTTTTCATAATTTGGGCATTTTCAAAAAGAAAGAACCGCCCAGAAAAGGTTTTTATTTACCTGAACTGTGCGGTTCATCTGCGATTTAACAATATGGATTAACCTAAATAAGCTTTTAACAGTTTGCTCCGGGAACTATGGCGGAGGCGACGAATCGCTTTTTCCTTAATCTGCCGCACCCTTTCACGGGTGAGGTCGAATTTAGCCCCGATTTCTTCAAGGGTTAGTCCGTGATTTAATCCGATCCCGAAAAACAATTTGATTACATCTCTTTCTCTCTCTGTAAGAGTTGAAAGCGACCTTTCAATTTCGCGCTGAAGGCTTTCGCTCATCAGGCTATGATCCGCTCTCGGGCTGTCCTGGTTCACCAATACATCGAGCAGGGAATTTTCCTCGCCGTTAACCAGCGGGGCATCCATACTCACGTGGCGACCGGAAACCTTCATGGTATCGGCAACCTTGTCTTCAGGTAACTCAAGAATTTTAGCCAATTCCTCAGCGCTTGGCTCACGCTCAAACTCCTGTTCGAGCTTGGAAAAGGCCTTGTTGATTTTATTGAGAGAACCTACCTGATTCAGGGGCAGACGAACGATACGCGATTGCTCGGCCAATGCCTGAAGGATGGACTGACGAATCCACCATACAGCGTAGGAAATAAATTTAAAACCACGGGTTTCATCGAAACGCTTGGCGGCTTTGATGAGCCCAAGATTTCCCTCATTAATTAAGTCGGGAAGACTAAGACCCTGATTTTGGTATTGTTTTGCAACGGAAACTACGAAGCGAAGGTTGGCCTTTGTCATCTTTTCAAGGGCAACCTGGTCCCCGTCCCGGATTCTTTTGGCTAATGCTACTTCCTCTTCGGCGGTGATCAACTCTTCCCTTCCGATCTCCTGAAGATATTTATCAAGAGATGCGCTTTCTCTGTTGGTAATCGACTTTGTGATCTTTAACTGCCTCATATGTACTTTCTGATTGGTATTTTTTTCTAAATGGTTTTAAAAGCGATGCAAATTTAAGAAAACCCCGGGTCTTTTCCTAACTTTTAACATATTAAGTATCAACATTTAACAAACTCTGAAGTTCCGGGAAGTCGCCCCGGAAAAGGCTCCTTTCGGAAACCCTTGCCGGGACGGTTTAAGCCCTTATAAACCAAAGCCGTAATAGGCCCTCATTCCGTTCGGATATATTCCCTCGATGAGGATTCCACCCTGTTTATTTTCCAGGGCTTTGGCCAGATCTTCCACTGAATTTATCTTCTTTTTATCCACTCCGGTGATGATAAACCCTTCTTTAATTCCTGCACTGCGCAATTTTCCTGCTTCCAGGTCAACTACTTTTAGTCCACCGTCGATGCCCAGTTTCTTCCGCTCACTTTCTCCTACTTTTTCGAAACTTGCTCCCAGCAGTTTTACAGGCTCAATAATTTCTTTTTCAACGAGCTTTGTATCGTTCATTTTATTTTTGAGGGTAACGGGAATTACCTTCTCGTTTCCACCGCGTACCACCGACACCGTAATTTTATCGCCGGGACGGTAACGGGAAACCTGCTCCATTAGCTCTGAAGTATTATTCACATCGGCATTTCCGATCCGGGTAATAATGTCGCCTTCTTTAATGCCGGCCAATTCGGCGGCACCTTTTTCGGTAAGACCCATTACATAAACCCCTTTCATATCCTTTAAGCCTTTCTCTGTGGCAAGTTTACTGTCGAGGTCGCGTATGCTAACCCCCAGAAATGCCCGCTGAACGGTTCCAAACTCAACCAGATCGTTAACAACTTTGCGAACGATATTCACCGGAATGGCAAAACCGTATCCGGCATAAGAACCTGTATTAGAGGCAATTGCCGTGTTTATTCCGATCAGCTGCCCTGAGGTGTTCACCAAAGCCCCTCCGGAATTACCGGGATTGATAGCGGCGTCGGTTTGGATAAAGGATTCTATGGGAAACTGTCCCTTATCGGGATTGTTTTCAATTATATTAATGTTTCTGGCTTTTGCACTGATAATTCCTGCCGTAACGGTGGAAGTAAGATTGAAGGGATTTCCCACGGCAAGAACCCACTCCCCTACCTTGGCATCGTCGGAATTTCCGTAAAGTACATAAGGAAGGTTATTGGCCTTGACCTTCAAAAGGGCCAGGTCGGTTGATGGATCGGTTCCCACCACATCGGCCGTAAAAGTGCGCTTATCGTTAAGTACCACTTCTACCTTGCTTGCCCTGCTTATCACGTGGTTATTGGTTACAATATATCCATCGCCACTGATAATGACCCCTGATCCTGAAGAAACCTGGGGTTGAGGGGTGCCTCCAAAAGGCTGCCCTCTGAAAAAGTCGCGAAAAGGATCATAGAAAAAGGGCGAACCCATTCTGTAGGGTTCCGACTCATAGGTGGACTTTACGTGTACCACGCAATGAACGGTATTCTCTGCTGCCGCCACAAAATCTTTTGGAGCCTGATTATTGAGGGGATTACCCGCCTGCAAATAAGGCACCTGCGACAAAGGCAAAAAGTTTGAATTCCGGGGCTGTTCCTTTTTAATAAGGTCGTAAATGCCCAGTGAAAGTGCCGCTCCTAAAAAGGCGGCAAAAAATAACATAGCCAGTTTTTTCATACTTATTTCCTTTAACGGTTTTGTTAATTATAATTTAAGAAAATAACGCAACAATACCCCATCAAATTTTTTTCCAAACCTCTTTTTACTGACATTTTTAACATATTTTAACCTGATAACTGCCATATTGCTAATTTTGCTTCATGAAAAGCTCCGGAAGTCGGTTACTGATTTTCATTCTTGGAATTTGCATTGGTCTGTTGGCCGGGGCCGGTTTTTTTATTTTTAAGGTAGATCAGTACATAGAAAAAATGGAATTGTTTAAACCCCGGAAAGACACCCTGCTTATTTCCGGAAAAAGTGAAAAGTCCGGAAAGCCTTCGAAGGGCGAAACAGAAAACAAAACCACGAATTACAATGCCGGCGAGAAAAAATCAGGTAATTCCAATTCCAATGCCGACACTATAAATCAGGTACTAAATCAGCCCGGGGACTCCAAAAACACTAAAGACGATACGATGGGTTATTCCTATTCAGAAGACCAAATTTGGGTTCTATAGGACGAGCTGATTGACTCCAGGGTTATTCAAATCAAGTCGCTCGATTCCGAACCCAAAAACCCAAAGGATTCTGCCCTTCAGGAATTGGCAGGTATAAAAGAAGGGGGAAAATCAAATGTTCTTACGCTTGAAATATGGAAGTCGCCCGTGAATTACAAAGGCTATAAACTGCTGAAAGGAAAAGCCATTTTGTTTGGAATAAATCCTGCAGAAAACTATCAGGTTTTCAGGTATGAGGGGCAATTGTTTATCCGGTGGGGACAGGGAGTTTTCAGGTTAGAGCCCTCACAGGAATTCCGGAGTTTCGAACGGGTTCTTGATCCGGCCTTGGTTTCCCGGTTTCATTAAACTTTACAGTTGCTTCAAGGCCCCCAATACTTTTTCGGCGGGCAGGTCATGCATACAGGATTTGCCATGCACGCAGGTTCCTCTGTAAAAACAATCGCAGGGTTTATCCGGCGACACTATTTTTCCCTTATCGAACAGGTTGAACTCGTATGGATTAAAAATATTATTCATCAATACGAGTTTCTTCCCCAGGGCAATCGCAATATGCATTCCCATGGTTACCTGGCTAACCACATAATCACATTGGTCAACCAGATTAATAAATTGTTGCAAAGGAAAATGACCGAGGTATTGGGCTCCGGTTTTGCTTGCGAGCAATCGGTTATTTTCATCTTCCTGCTTTCCGCCCAGCAATAAAGGGGTATATCCGTTTTTTACAAGGAGTCCGATTAATTCTATCCATTTTTCATTGGGCCACAGCCTTGAGGTCCATCGGTCGCCGCAACCGGTATTCAATCCCACCAGAGGACCTTTCGTTTTTATTTTCCAGGTATAACCCTTATCGCCATGATTATCGAAAACATACTTTTCTCCCCGGTAAGGTAATCCGCAAATGGCAAAAATTTCATCCACATAAGAAAGCCGGTTTTCCTTGCTTACATCATCGAACATGCCGGTCATGAACTTGTGAAAGGCCAATGGATTAACCGGCTGAATTACCCCATCCTGCAGCACATATCCGAATTTTTGACCGGCTTCAATGGACTTCAACAAAGCCCCTGCTTCCTTTTCCTTATCCAGATTTACGGCAATATCGAATCGTGTATTTAAAAGGTAAAGCGCGGCTTTATGATCAAAAAACAGAATTTCGTCAACTTTGCCTTTTGGTAAAATATCGGGGGATAAAGTAAGCCATGTAATTTTACAATCGGAATATTGCTTCCGATACGCTTCCAACAGCGGAGTAGTCCGGATAACATCGCCAAGGGCGCCCAGTTTAATAATGAGGATGCGATGTGTTACTTTCCGGTATTCGGGACAATCCTTACAATGAACACCTTTTTCCTTGTGGGGTTTACAGGGAATATCGCCACGGTAATGAATACAATCGGGATGGATAAAAAATTCCATTTTCAAAAATTTATTTACCGGTTTGCGCGCTTTTTCAATTTCCGGCTCATTTTGCCGGCGCGGAGTTTTTCAACAAAGGATAGGTCCTTGCGATATGCATTAATAGCTTCTCTGGCATCACTGATGTTCTGCTTTACTTTTTCCGGTTTGAACCCGACTTTTGAAAATTCATACCGGGCTTTAATGTGAATATATTTCAGCTCGCGTAAAACCTCACCGCTTACCTTTCCGGAATTGATTTGTTCAAGGGAGTATTCTATAGTTTTTTCAAATTGCCGGCTTTCAAGTAAGGCCTCCGCATAAATTACCGGTAGTTCCTCACGCATTTCAAGAGCATCCTTCAGAACACGGGCTGCCTTCTTTTTGTATTTGGGAACCAGTAATTCCGCAATGGATTTATGGAAAATAACGAGTGAGTCAAGAACCACTTTTTTCCCATCGGGATTAAAAACGGTTTTGTTTTCAGCAATGGCATACATGCTTTTCAGATAATACAGTGCGGCCTTTGAGTTTTTAGACTGGCCTGTGGTAACCGGCAACAAAGCACTGAAGCGCTCCCTTGCTTTTTCATACATCCCTGCTTCAAAATACCAGTAAGGCAATTTGGCCATGGCCGAAACCCTGAGCGAAGGCAATGTTGCATAATCATCTTCCAGCGACTTCCTTTCCGAGGAGCTTTTCACTTTATCTATCGTTTCCTTAAAGAACTGTTCCGCCGCATCCAGGTAATTTATTACATAGACATCCTCAAGGCGTATAGCATCTTTTAACTGCCCGTATACCCGGCGCAAAGCCATTCCGGGAGCCTGTTCGGTAATTGTCTCCAGTTGCCCCAGATTGGCTTGGGGAATCAAAGGCAATGAAGCAGCCCGGGAAGACTCAAAATCCTTGTAGGCTTTAATAACATTGTTAACTCCATAGGACTTTTCAATAGACAGGAAATTTTTTTGCACCATTAAAAAATAGGACTGGCTGATAAGATTGGTAGCATCATCTTTTCGGCCGCTGGAGGGGTACAAACGAATAAACTCCCGGAAGCCTTTTATGGCATCGCTGTATTTACCCGCATCAAATTTGTTTTTGGGAATATTGAAAGCTTCCTTTTCTATCAGGGTGACACATAGCTTTCCAATCTGGGCGGCTTCATTGGCATAGGGACCTTTTCCATAGGTAGTTACAAATTTCTCCTGCAAATCCAGGGTGCTTTCAAGACGGGCAATCTTTTTATCGTCGATACTGCGGCTTGCCTGCTCGAAACTCGACTTTAGAATAAGGAAGGAAATTTTTTCGCGGTATCTGGTGTCGGGAAATTCTTTGAGAAGGTTATTGAAGGAAACAATAGCCCCCCGGTAGTCTTCCATGTGGAATAACTGCTGGGCAATTTCAAAATTCTTTTTTTCCAGCTTGTCTCGCAGTTTATCAATCAGCTTATTACAACTGTCGAGGCGGGTGGAACCGGGAAAGCGAAGAATAAAGCCCTGCAATTCCCGGATGGCGTTTTTAGTGTCGGTTTGATCCAAAGAATACCTGGGGCTTTCCAGAAAATAACAATAAGCCCCCATAAACCCACATTCCTCGGCGTGTTTACTGGTGGGAAAGGTTCTTACAAATGTGCGAAAATGGTAAGATGCCATCAGGTAATCGCCCATGCAGTAATGGCTGAAGGCATAATAATAATATACCATTTCTGCTTTGGGTGTTCCCTTGTAAACGGGCACGAGTTCCTCCAGCAATTGAGCCGATTTGAGGCAATCTCCCTTCTCATAAAAGCGAACCGCCTCCTTGTATTTAAACTCCAGGTCGGGGTTTTTACGAAGCTTATTGAATTCGGAACAGGAAGTCCAGAAAAGCAAACAGGCCAAGGCGCAAAAAATACGGAAAGGCTTCATAATCAGGATGCGAAGATAATGATTATTGCCATTTTAGCCCAGGTCCGGTGTTGACAATTGTAAGGGGCAGATTTAATGGGATTATTGTTTTTGATGTACCTTCGCATAGCTAAAGTATAAACGCTATGCCAAAAGATTTATTTGAGAAATTCAAAGACAACCGCGGTCCGCTGGGGAAACATTCAAAGGAAGCCCATGGGTATTTTACTTTTCCAAAACTCGAGGGAGATATCAGTCCCCACATGATTTTCAGGGGGAAAAAACTGCTAAACTGGAGCTTGAACAATTACCTCGGACTGGCCAATCATCCCGAAGTGCGGGAAACCGACTCCGAGGCTACGCGTCAGTATGGACTGGCCTACCCTATGGGGGCCCGTATGATGAGCGGAAACTCAAACCTTCACGAGCAATTGGAAGCCGAACTTTCTGAGTATGTAAAAAAGCCGGATACTATTTTATGTAACTACGGATACATGGCCATGTTATCGGCCATTGATGCCATTGTTACCCGCCATGATGTTATTGTTTACGACAGCGAATCGCATGCCTGTATTATTGATGGCGTAAGACTTCATATGGGAAAGCGTTTTGTTTTCCCTCATAACGACATTGCCAACCTGGAGAAGCAACTTGAAAGGGCTTCAAAAATTGCCGAGGAACAGGGCGGCGGAATCCTGGTAATCACAGAAGGGGTTTTCGGTATGCGGGGCGATATGGGCAAGCTGAAGGAGATTGTTGAACTGAAAAAGCGCTTTAAGTTCAGGCTTTTCGTAGATGATGCCCACGGCATCGGAACCATGGGAGAAACCGGAGGAGGAACCGGCGAGCACCAGGGTTGTCAGGACGGAATAGACCTTTATTTTGGAACCTTCGCCAAGTCTTTTGCCTTAATCGGCGGATTTATTTCCGGCGAAGAAGATGTAATTGATTTCCTCCGATATAATATGCGCTCCCAGATTTTTGCCAAATCACTTCCCATGCCTATCGTGGTGGGAGCCCTTAAGCGTCTTGAACTGATGCGGAAGCACCCGGAATACCGTGAGAACCTCTGGAAACTGGTGCATTACCTTCAGAAGGGACTAAAAGATGCAGGCTTTAATATTGGAAATACCGAATCTCCCGTTACCCCGGTTTATCTTAAGGGTAGTATTGAGGAAGCAACCAACCTGGTATTAGACCTCCGTGAAAACCACGGCGTATTCTGTTCCATGGTTGTTTATCCTGTTATTCCAAAGGGTATGATTATTTTGAGACTAATTCCTACCTCGGTTCACACCTTTGAGGATGCAGATAAGACCATTGCAGCTTTCCGGGCCATTACCAAAAACCTGGAAAGTGGTGTTTACAATACCGGAAAAATCCCGGCCTTTAAATAAAACAAGGAAAAAAAACATCAGCCGCAGCCAAAAACTGCGGCTTTTTTTATCGTAGTATTTTTCCTGTGGTAATCTTCTCCTCGTCTGTAAGGCGGTAAAGAAACACTCCTGACGATGACCCGGAAAAATCAATTTCCTGTCCGGGTAAAACCCTCTCGGAAAAAACACGGGTTCCTTTAAGATCGAAAATCTCAAGATAGGTCTCCCGGGAACCCATAAATATAAAATTGCCGTTCATGGAAACAAGCGATGGCATTCCGGAGGAGGAAGCATCGGATTGACCCACCGTTACATTTTGCCATTTGGCAATCTGGAATGCGAAAGTACCACCTGCCTGGGTAAACTCACCAACGGCATACAGTTGTCCGCTATAGGGAGCCGCTAATGCATTTACATTATTATTCATTCCCGGAGCACTAACCTGAGCCCAGGTGCTTCCGTTCCATTTGGCAACCCGGTTGGCTGCATTTCCACCGGCCGTGGTAAACGCACCACCTGCATACAACTCACCGGAAAAAACAGCAAGACCTTTTACATTCAGATTCATTCCGGTTCCCAAAGAAGACCAGGAAGAACCATTCCATGCTGCCACATAATTTACGGGAGAGCCACCGGCATTAATAAACATGCCGCCAACAACCAGTTGGTTATTATATACCGCCATGGTTGCCACCCGGCCATCGGTTCCCAATCCCAGAGCCGACCATGAACTACCGTTCCATTTGGCAATATAGTTAGCGGGAGTTCCCATAATATTTGTAAAATCACCTCCAACATAAAGTTCTCCATTCCAAACCAGCATGCTGTGAACACCACCGTTGGTTTGGGTTCCCATACCTATCCATGTGCTTCCTGTCCACCGGGAAATATTATAACTTTGATTTCCACCGGCCGAGGCGAATGTTCCACCTACCCAAAGCTCATTGTTATAGCTGGCCAGGGCATATACATTGTTTGCAGCTCCGGCTCCCAGAGGTTGCCAGGCATTTCCATCCCAGCGGGCAATCTTTGAAACAGGATTGCTTCCGGTCATTGAAAAATTCCCACCTGCATATACCTCCCCGTTGTGAAGGGCAAGGGTAAATACCCCTGTATTAAATCCGGAACCCATGGCCGACCATGCGCTTCCGTTCCAGGCAGCCACACGGGAAGCAGGTGATGTAAAATCGCCCCCTGCAATCAGACGGTTATTCACCGTATCGCGAAGCAGGCAATGCCCGAAATTATTGAATCCACTTCCCACGGCAGACCATTGACAAAAAACGGTGAGGGGGAAAAGCGCAAAAAGAACGGTAGTAATTTTTTTCATGATTTAGTTTTTTAATAAATATTCCTGAATGAATAAAATCACGGAAGCCAGGTAAAAATCGTTATTGGACTTTTTACGAAACCCATGACCCTCATCCCTGGCCAGCAAATACCAGCAGATGTTTCCCTTTTTCCTAAGGGCATTTACCATTTGTTCTGCTTCGGTAACAGGAACCCGCGGATCGTTGAGTCCCTGAGCCACAAACATAGGACGGGTAATTTTATGCACATTATTATTCGGGGAAATTTTTTCCAGAAACTCCCGCATGGCAGGATCTCTTTCATCGCCGTATTCAACCCTGCGCAAATCGCGGCGGTAATCACTGGTGTTTTTCAAAAAAGTTACGAAATTACTGATGCCCACAACATCGATACCCATTTTGAGGCGGTCGTTAAAGTGTGTCATGGAAGCCAGGGTCATATACCCTCCATAGCTTCCGCCCCAGACACCAACCCGCTGTGCATCGAGACCCGGCTCCTTAGCAATCCAGTTAAGCAGCGATCCGATGTCCTTTACCGAATTTTCGCGAAGGAAGCCATTATCGAGGGCCACATAATACTTCCCGTAGCCTGTGCTTCCTCTTACATTAGGAACCAATACCGTTATACCCAGTTCATTTACGAGGTATTGATACAAGGGATTGAATCCGGGTTTGCTTTGCGATTCGGGCCCGCCGTGGACATGTATCATTACGGCAGATTTCCCCTGAATGTTTTTAGGCTTATACATAATACAGGGAATCATTCGGGGCTTCCCCTGAATGGAATCAAAGGTTGGATATCTGAAAATCTGAGGTTCAACAAATCCGGCTACGTTGAGATTTCCGGTTTCGGAAAATGTCCATCGTTGAATGGCCTGGTTGAGTTTCCCTCCCATAAAGAGATCGGTGTTCAACACATATACATCTCCGGCCGTATTATAAGTAGAAATGGTAAAAGCCAGTTGATTGTTGCCGGGATTAAATCCCATAGTGGTCAGAGAACCTTTGGGAAGGGCGGTAACGCGGTTGAATAATCCTTTTTTTATGTCATAAATGTATAAGGAAGAATATCCATCCTGGTTGCATTCAAATGCTACGAGGTCACGGGTTTTATTTAATACAAATCCTTCAACATCCCATTGGATATCGCCGGAAATAAGAAATTGTTTCCCGGTGGTAAGATCCAAAAATTTCAATTGGGAAAATTCCCCGGCCTGATCCGACACTAAAAAAATTCCTTTTTCATCGGCTGAAAATTTTGCCTCCCCGTAATTTATTTTCTCATCGGAAGGATTTATGAAGGTTAGCTTTCCTTCTTCAACATTCAATATGAATAATTGGGACTCATTAACGGAAATGTAATTTTTAATAATCATCCGTTTTTCATCTTTCGACCAATCCTGAATGCTCCAGCCCCCACCTTCCACTTTCAACACAAGTTTGGGCATAACATCTTTATCGAGGTAGTGGATATAGATATAGATATCCATATCCGCTCCATTCCTTTGGTTTCCGGTAAAGGCAAACTTGTCGCCCTTGGGACTAAAAAACACGCTTTCATGACGTGATTTCCCATCAGTGAGCATTGTGTATTGCCGGGAAGAAAGGTCATAGCCGTAAATCTGATAATCTTCATTGCCCCCCACATCCTTTGTAAAAAGGAACATGTTCCGGGAAGCAAGCGGAGAGGATCGTGCAAAACCCATGGGCTCGGAAAAAAATGTCATTTGCGTTCGTGCCATTCCGGGTCCGTCTACTTTGTGAATCTGTGGCACATCGCCGAACCGTGTAGAAATAAGAATACTCTTTCCGTCGGAAGTCCAGTCGGAAAAGGAAGCTGCCCTGACATTGAGAAAAGTCTGGAGTTTTTCCATTAGGTGGGGCGGGATATCGGGAATTCCTTCAATGGAGAGATTGCCGATATCTTTTCTAACCTGAGAAAATGAAACCAGGTATAAAAGGCTGCCAAGAATTAAGAGGGGTGCTTTTTTCATTGACCGTTTATTAATACAACTTTCTGCAGAATGTTTTTTCCTGGAAAATGCAGGAAATAAATACCAGGAGGATAGCTTTCCAAATTAACATCCCGGGATTGTCCTTCCAAAAGCAGGCGCATATCCGGCGCCAAAAATTTCCAGTTCTCCGGGGCATTCCCCGCGTTCCCAATAATTAATTTCCCGAAACAGGGATTGGGATATACGGTGGGAACCCCGGACGAAAATTCATTTGTACCCGAACTGGTATTAAGCCGGGTTACAAATTTTGAAGCAGAAGAACCTGCCGTGGCAAAGAAACCTCCTGCATACAATGAGTTTTGAAATTCTTTAAGCGACCATCCCAGTGAATTAAATCCACCATCGATTTGTTGCCATTGGCCATTTCCATCAAGCCTGGCCACATAATTCAGGGTACCCGTACCGCCCGTCTGGCATCCTCCCGTTACCCAAAGTTCTCCGTTGAAAACATTCATGCCTCCTACAAATCCACTCAGGCCATTACCCAACGCACTCCATTGCGATCCGTTCCATGCCGCAATGTAGGGTAAGCTTTGGTTACCAGAATTTCCAAAATCACCGCCTGCTATCAATTGGTTGTTAAATACATTCAGATGATAAACCACAGTATCAAAGCCGGGACCTAAGGAATCCGGAATTATTCCGTTGTAAAATCCAACTTTTGAGCAGGGAATAGAATCGAGAAAATTAAAATCTCCTCCAAGATAAAGGTTGTTGTTCCAGGGTAGCATGGTAAGAACCGTGCTGTCGGGTTCTATGGGGGCAGGAAGCCATGAGTTTCCATCCCACCGCGCTAAAAAGGGAGAGGGCAGGCCGCCGGCGATGGTAAAGCCACCCCCAACATAAAGTTCATTGTTGTATTCGGCAAGGGAATATACAAAGCCATTGGTTCCCTGCCCCAGACTCACCCATTGGCTACCGTTCCAACGGGCTATTTGATTAACCTGCGTGGCCCCCGAAGCTGAAAAAAGTCCGCCGGCATAAATATCGCCCTGGAACCTGGTAATGGCCATGACAAACCCGTTCAGGCCACTGCCCATGGCCGACCAGGAACTTCCGTTCCACTTTGCAATGCAATTGGCGGGGTTTCCTCCGGCTAACAGAAAATCGCCTCCGGCGTACAATTCCCCCGTGGCAGTATCAACAAATAAGGTGGTTACCCCTACTCCTCCATTTAAGCCACCTCCCACGGAACTCCATGCCTGAGGCAAAAGTGAAAGGGGAATGAGAATAAAACTTAAGAGAAGAAATCGTTTCGGCACGTTCAGCAAATTTAGTTTAATTTTTAAAAATCCCCAAGGGTTATTCGCCGAGTGCGGACCTGAAAAAATCTATCCTTTCCAGGTCAACCAGGTAAGCTCCATTATAATAAAACTCAAGAATGGATTTTATGGATTTGCCCTTTTTTGCCATTTCCATGGCGCCTTCCTGACAGAGCCCAACACCATGACCAAATCCCCTGCCCTTGAGCACAACAAAGTCGCCCGAGGCCTGAATGGTAAAAAAAGTTGAGCGAAGGTTCCAATCCTCGCGAACTGTGCGCAGGGGAATGCAAAACCCGTCTTCGATCAGATATTTTTTCCTGTCATCCTGATTAAAAGCAATCAATTTTTGAAAAAACAAAGAATCGGACGATGGAAACATGAATTTCTTTCTCAAATACGTATCCCATTCCTTTCTGGCAATTTTCTTTTCCCAGGAATAGGAAGGCTTGTTTTTACACCAGGGATCTTTCACGGAAACCAGATAAGGCAGAGGTTTATTCCATACATCTTCGGAATTGCAGGTTTGTCCTCCGCAATTGGAGTGAAAAAGCGGATTGATAAGTTTCAGGCTGTCATCGACCAAAACCTGTCCGCGCGTTTCCTTTACACATTTACGAATGGGTTCATGCCTGGTGTTGCCCGGGTAAACCTGGCAATGTACCTTATCGCACAGATTAAAGCCTTCCTGCTCATGCCTGCCCCAATTAAAAAGGGCATAGGTTCTACAGATGACTGCTTTCATCTTCTGAAACTCCTCGCCGTTTCCGGTTCCCACCTCAGCCTGAATTACGCCCGCTATGTAATCATCCATGGATGTGGAGTTCACGAGTTTCAGTTTACCGGCCTGACTTATTATGCTTAAGGACCCGGAGAAATTTTTCCAGCCATTTCCGTTTTGAAGCGACAGGCGAAAGACCTGACTTTCCTCCCGGGCCTCGATTTTAAACCAGGTTGATTTAACAGAGGGTTGATCGCCAAAAACAACCGAGTCGGATTTTGCGGAAAGAATATAGTTTTGTCCGGAATTTAAATCCCAGGACAAACCCTGCTCGTTTATCAGTTTAAAACCCCCGGATGAAAACTGAAAAAAAATCTTTTCAGGGTCGCGATTATAAAAAATACCAATCCTGGCGGTTTGGGAACACAAAGTCTGCCCCGAAAGCAGCGCAATGAATAATAACCACCGGACTTTATTTTTCATTCAGGTACTCCAACATTTTTTGTGCCGTTCTTTCCGAAGCTCCCTCACCTCCCAGTTTTTCTCTCAGGATATCAAACTCGGCCTGCATGGCAGTGGCATTCCGGGGATCAAGGATTTTTTCAAGTTCCCGCTTTACATTTTCCACATGCATGGCATCCTGGATCAGTTCTTTTACTACTTCCCTGTCCATAATCAGATTCACCAGTGAGATATATTTCACTTTCACCAGGCGGCGGGCAATCAGGTATGAAATTTTTTGACCTTTATAACAAACTACCTCCGGCACCCGGAACAAGGCTGTTTCCAGCGTGGCCGTTCCCGAAGTTACAAGGGCTGCCCGGGCATTGTGAAGCAGGGCATAGGTTTGGCCGGTTATAACTTTCAATCCGGTATTTCTTTGAAAGCGCGTATACAAATCGGAATTAAGGCTGGCAGACCCTGCAATTACAAACTGATATTCCGGAAAAAGAGAGGCAACTCCGGACATCACCGGCAACATCCGTTTCAATTCCTGGAAACGACTGCCGGGCAGCAGGGCAATAATGGGGTTTTCATTCAGGCCATTTTGTTGCCGGAAGGTATTTCCGTCGGGAAGGCCGGGCTCCAGGTTTTTTATTTCATCGAGCAGGGGATGCCCCACATAATCCACATCAATGCCGTAGCGGGCATAAAAATCCTTTTCAAAAGGAAGAATTACAAGCATGCGGTCGACATACTTTCTGACCAGTTCCACCCTTCCCGCTTTCCAGGCCCAAAGCTGGGGAGATATATAGTAGTAAACTTTAATTCCGGCTTTTTTCAGGAATTCGGCAATACGGAGATTAAATCCGGGATAATCGATGAGGATAACCACATCGGGTTTCCAGGCAACAATATCTTCTTTGCACAGCTTTATGTTTTTTAAAATTTCCCGGAGGTTCATCAACACTTCCGTAAAGCCCATAAAGGCAAGATCGCGGATATGCTTGACGGGCTCACCGCCTACGGCGGCCATTTTATCACCACCCCAAAATCTGAAGCCGGCCCCGGGGTCTGCATTTTTCAAAGCCTTCATCAGGTTCGCACCGTGAAGGTCGCCCGAAGGTTCGCCCGAAACAAAATAATACTTCACTAACTCAGCACCTTTAAGTAAACGACCAGGCCGGCATACAGAAAGGTTGCCAGAATAATACCCCGGGCAGAGCGATCCATTTTCAGTTTATAGAAAATGAAAAACAAACCCAGATTCATAATAACACATAAACTTATCCGGGGTGAGAAAGTTCCCTCGTTCCTTATATAATAGACAAAATTATGAATGCCCATGTGCCCGTATTTTACGGAGTGATAAATCACAAAAGTTAAAAAGGGAACAACAACCCCAAAAAGGGTTCCCACCCACATGCGATCAAGTCTGCTATTTAAAACTCCCATGAGCTGAGAAATGGTATTGAAGAATGTGAAGTCATGTCGTATTGTACAGGAACCACCGCAACATATCCGTTATCGACCGCCCAAACATCGGTATCTTCTTTTCCGCTTTCAAAATTCTGGAATCTGCCGGTTAGCCAGAAATAAGGTTTTCCTGCAGGATCTTTCCTTTCATCAAGTTCTTCTATCCAGTTGCCCCGGGTTTGCCTGCAGATTTTTATCCCGCGCAACTGGTCGGCTTTTAAGGGAGGAATATTTACGTTCAGACAAACTCCCTTTTCGAGGCCCCGCTCAAGGGTTTGCGCAGCAATTTTTTTTACCACCTCACGGGCAGTTTCAAAGTTGGCATCGATGGAATAATCGCAGAGGGAAAATCCTATGGATGGGATACCTTCAATGGCTCCTTCCACGGCAGCCGACATGGTACCGGAATAAATAACGCTTATGGAAAGGTTGGGGCCGTGATTGATACCGCTGACACAAAGGTCAGGTTTGCGATCCAGGATCTTATTTACTGCCAGCTTAACACAATCTACCGGAGTTCCGGTGCAACTGAACTCGCGCGATACCTGGTGTATTTTTTCGGGATGAATACGAATGGTGGTATTAATAGTTATGGCATGTCCCATGCCAGACTGGGGTTTGTCGGGTGCAATGACCACCACATCGCCCAGTTCTTTCATTACGGAAGCCAGGTGCCGTATGCCCGGGGCTCCGATCCCGTCGTCGTTGGTTACAAGAATCAG
>CALEYQ010000061.1 GCA_937924855.1 uncultured Bacteroidota bacterium
TATTTAAACATTTCTAATAATTTGTAAATTAGGCTAATCTTCATACCTTTAATTGACTAATAATAAGTATTAGTATTAATCTTAATATGTATGTGATTGATTTTTCATTTTAAAAAAGTAAAATATTTAATTGATATAAGTATCTACAAAAAACTCCCCGGTTCGATTCCAAAAAACAAAAACAGGAACAGCCAATACGAGGGCGGTTCCCACCGAAAAACCCAAAAAAGCCTTAAAGGAAATGAAAGAGGTCCGCAATTCCCTGAGGGTAAAAAACACAGGAATCAGGAGGATTGAAAAAAAGTTTATGTATCTGACGGCAACGATTAATCCAAAAACAATTCCGGCCAGAAGCCAGAGGGAAAAGGGCGAGGTGGAATTTTTACTTTTTATATATAGAATCAGGTTAATAAAAGCGGCCACGAGAAAGAATGAATAGACATGGCTCATGCCCGGTTCAAGTATAACGTAATAAAACAAATTGGTTCCAAAACAAGTGGCAAGGACAGCCCAAAATTGATGAAGAACCGGAATTTTAAATCTGTTTAACAAACTAAAACAGAGCAGAGCCCCCGCCAGGAAATAAAAAATTCCGGCCATGTTTACAGCTATCTGATAGGGCTTCGAAAATCCATCCTTTTCATCGGCAAAAAAATGGGCAACTGCAAAAAATGGTGCCTGGAGCAGGGCAACTCCGGGGGGATATTTGTTCAAAACAGCTCCCTTATAATTAAGGGTATAGTTGTACTTAAAGTGATCGGAGTAATATTTTTCCTCAATGGCCTTTTGAAACCCGAAGTCCATATCCTGGTAAATGAACCAGGCCGGGAGGTAGGAATAATACCCTATGGCATCGTAAATTACAATTCGCTTCCAATGTTCTTTCCCCCAATTAATATTGGAGGAAGTCCATACGGCAATGATAGCCGACAAGCAAATAAACAGCAGTGGAATTCTTTTCAGGAGATAAAGTTTATAGTTTTCGGATCAAAAAACTACTTTTGTCAAAAAAAATAACATGTTTACCATCACAGGCGAAATAAAGGAAATTTTTCCCGAACAGCAAATCAACGAAAGGTTCAAAAAGCGGGAGTTTGTATTAACGGTTGCCGACGGGTCTTTTACCCAGCAGATATTGTTTCAACTGATTCAGGACAAGTGCGGATTGATTTCATCCTATAAGCCCGGGGACAGGATTAAGGTCAATTTTAATTTAAAGGGTCGGGAGTGGAAGGACAATAAAACGGGAAACATTAAGTATTTTAATTCTATTGAGGCCTGGAGAATTGAGCGGGAAGGTGGAAACGAAAGTAGCAGCAAAACCAGTCAGGAGCCCAAGCCTATTCCTACTCCGGAAGTGCCTCCTCCCGGTCCGCTGTCGGATGATGATTTGCCGTTTTAGTAACCCATTGCCTGTTCCTCATCGAGGGCTTTGGCATCGATGGCATCGCGAAGCCCGTTTCCTACGAGCATAAATGCCAATACAATGAGCATAATAGCCAATCCGGGAACGATGGCCAGATAGGAGGATTCTGTAAAAAGAAACTGACGATGGTCGTTAATCATGGCGCCCCAGCTTGCCATAGGGGGTTGAGCCCCGATTCCCAAAAAGCTGAGTCCGGCTTCGATCAAAATGGCATTGGCAAAATTAGCGGCACAAATTACAATTACAGGACCCATCACATTGGGCATAACGTGATTGAAAATAATTCTGAAGTTGGTAAACCCAAGCGCTTTCCCGGCTTCTACGAATTCCTTTTCCCGAAGACTGAGGGTTTGTCCGCGAACCACCCTCGCCACGTCAACCCACATGGTTAAACCTACTGCAACAAAAACCTGAACCAGTCCTTTTCCAAGAGCCAGGGTAATGGCAATTACCAGCAGCAGGGTTGGAATAGACCACACCACATTAATTACCCACATAATCAGATCATCAACCCAACCTCTGAAAAATCCGGAAATGGCTCCCA
Source organism: uncultured Bacteroidota bacterium (assembly GCA_937924855.1). Classification (GTDB taxonomy): domain Bacteria; phylum Bacteroidota; class Bacteroidia; order JADZBD01; family JADZBD01; genus JADZBD01. The sequence goes on from CALEYQ010000061.1 coordinate 1,971, forward strand.
TCATCAAACCAATAAACACTGAAATAATCACGGAAACAAGGCCCACGGAAAGCGAAACCCGGGTTCCCAGCATAAGCCGGCTCAGCATGTCACGACCCAATTGATCGGTTCCCAACAAATAAGTTTTAGTGATGATATTTTCCTTTTCTATCTTCTTTTCCAATTCGGTAAAGGAAATGGTAATTGGATTGGGATTCCCCCTTTCGTAAACGGTAAATACCTGATTGATTGAATCCAGCACTTGAGGCTTGGAATCATCCAGGGCATAAACCACATCTATTAAGCTTACAGGAATTTTTTGGTGAGAGGCCACGGCATCGCCCACGTAGGGATCAAACAACACCTTTCCTCCGGAAAAGTTGTACGAATTAATGGGTTTATGATCATATTTACTGGGATAGCCGAACCAAAATTTGGAGAAGAATCCGGATTGATCTTCATCGATATTCTTTTTGACCAGCAAAAATTTCATTGTAAATCCGGGGCCCTTTTCGCGAAGTTCGGAAACAACAAGGTTTGCTTCGGGAGTACTATCGGGCGTAATGTTTGGTCCTAACAGGGCAATAAGAATAGCAATCCCAATGATTACCATTCCAAACACGGCAAGCTTATTTTTTTTAATCCGGTACCAGGCCTGGACGGTTAAGGATTTCGATTTAATATGTCGGCTATTATTTTCCAAAAATCAGGGGTCTTTCCTTCCAGGTAGTTTTATGCGAAAAAATTAACAAACCAATTATCATTGGGTAGGAAAAAAAAATCAGTATCCATGCAGGAATAAACCAAAGCAGAACAAAAATTCTCTTTCTTACCAGCGAGGCCAAAAATACTAACAAAAAGTCAAAAAAAAGCCTTATTCCAAAAATGAAAACAACCGGTAAATGGGTTGATTTGCCCAGCAGGAAAATAATTGGAATTACCAGAAGGAAAACATAATTCAAAACCCAGAGCATTCCCAGTCCGGAAATTTGCTTATCGTTTAAAAAATGTACTTTGCCTGCCCATCTGACCTTTTGGGCGAAATACTCTTTTATTCCGCTACAACCTTCGGTTAGTTGGTGGCCCTTTCGGGGATTTAACCGGCCTATTTTTTTTCCCATTCTTTTTGCGGCGCTGAGCAGAAACATATCATCCCCGGAGGCGATGGCTTCATTTCCCTGATATCCCCGGGCCTCCACGAAAAACGAAGATTTAAACCCCATAAAGGCCCCGGAACCCAAAACATGAATTCCCATTTTCCCCAATCCAAGACCCAAAACGGTAAGCGCTCCCTGTTCCAGTTCCTGAACGGGACGAAAAGGGTTTCCTTTGAGAAAAACAGGGCCAAAAAAAAGATCGAATCCTTTTTTAAAGCCCTCATTTGAAGCATGTAAAAAATCAGGGGGCAGTACACAATCGGCGTCGGAAACTAAAATATTCGGGAATTGGGAGCCTTTTACTCCTTTTGCAATGGCCATTTTTTTTCCCTTTGAATCCGGGTCCAGATTTATTACACGTAAAGGAGCAGGTAAGGAACCGGAATTTTCCTGAATGAAAACGGGACCCTCATCGGAGGAGTGATCGTTAATGAAAATTATTTCCCAGTCGCCTTTGAATTCAATTTTTTTCAGGGAATCAAAAAGTATGGGCAATGACCCGGCCTCGTTACGGAAAGGAATTAGCAGTGAAATTCCACCCACCTGAACATCAGCATTGGATTTTACAGAGGAAGCCGGCTTAAAAAATCCAATTACGGCAAACAAAAAAATCATGGCATAAATACATGAAACCGATACACCCAAAAAAATAAGGAAGTCGGTCATCAATCTTTGGATTTTAACTTTAGGGAAGAGATGAAATAGGTTCCCACCAAGGCGGGCAATCCGATATTTACCAACCAGATTAAAAATACAGCAAGAAGGATAGCCGGTGAGTCATCACTTACCATAGAAAACACAAAAAGAGCTATGCTTCCCCGAATTCCAAGGTCGGATAAAAAAAATCCGGGGAGGAGGGAAATACAAAAGAAAAAAACAGGAATAAGCAAAAAGGATCCCGGACTAAAACCAACAATTCCAAACCAGTACAAAACCAGGGCGGTTTGAAAAAAGAAAATCAAATACCTGAGAAAGGAGATCGTAAAAGCCAGGGTCCAGGTCCGGATTGAAAATGCTCTGAAATGGGCCAGGTTCTGCAACCATTTAGCTTTGAATTTATTCATGAATCGGGGGCGTAACACAAGGAGAAAAATCCAGAGTAAAATCACAGACGCCACCAGGGCATATGAGGCTACGGAAACCAACAATTCCAGTGAGCCCGTATTTTCAGGCTTGAACTCATGAAAAAAGGCAGGCAGGAAAATCAGGGCAAACCAGCCGAAGGTTCCTGTTACCAGCAGTGCCGAAAAGGAGGATATCATTCCAAAGGGAATTATATTATTCAATAAAAACCGGGATGGCAAAACGGACAAACGGCCAAAAATTTCGCCTATTCGATTAGGCGTAAAAATCCCGGAAGCGGCCCCTGCCAAAACAGATTTGAACGCCAAAGAAAAGGGAACCGGGGAGTGAGAAGACAAAATTACTTTCCATTTCAGGCCTTCCAGAGCCCAATTAAGGAAGGCAAGACCAAGGAAAAGGGAAAAAATTAAAACTCCATTTTCAAACAAAAAGGCTTTTCCAAGAAGGAGTATGGGGTTGTCGAGCGGGTGACGCAGAATTTTAAGGGCAATCCAGGACCAAATTGCGCCTACAAAAGCCCATTTAAAAAAAAGTAGCGTATTTTTAGTGAATAATGCTCTCATACAAACCCGCGGGATAAAAATACATATAAATGGCAGTAAGGGAAAAGGTAATTCTGGGGGTTGATCCGGGCACCAATATAATGGGGTTCGGTGCCATTATGCAGGTTTCGGGTAAAATAAAATTGCTCGATTTTGGCATTGTTCGTTTTAATTCAGAAATTACCTCTGTGGGAAGGCTTCGGGAAATTTTTGAATCTACTTTAAAATTGGTGGAACTTCACAAGCCCGATGAGTTTTCCATTGAAGCTCCATTTTTCGGAAAAAATGTTCAATCTATGCTCAAGCTGGGAAGGGCTCAGGGAGTTTCCATTGCGGCTGCCCTGATCAGGGAGGTTCCTGTTTTTGAATATTCTCCAAAAAAAATAAAACAATCGATTACCGGAAACGGGAATGCATCCAAGGAACAGGTTGCGGGTATGCTGAAATCCATGCTGTTGTTAAAGGAAATTCCTGAAAATCTGGATGCTACAGACGGATTAGCTGCTGCGGTGTGTCATGCCATGCAAAATGGAAACCCATTAAGCTCTTCCGGAAAAAAATCGGGATGGAAAAAATTCCTGAAAGAAAATCCGGGCCGGGAAATTTAATTTCCAAGTGCCATCCTGATCGCCACGGCAATTGCTTCAAACTCGTCAGGATCTAATTTCAATTTTGGATTGGAGAAATTTATAGCGCCGGAGTTTAAGGGGATAAGGTGAATATGCGCATGAGGAACTTCTAGTCCGACCACCCCTACTCCAACTCTTTTACAGGGAATTGCCTTATCGATAGCTTTTGCTATTTGAGCAGAAAAACTCCATAGTTCGTTGTACGTATCATTATCCAAATCAAAAATATAATCCACTTCCTTTTTCGGAACCACAAGGACATGGCCTTTTTCCAGGGGCATGATATCAAGGAAGGCAAAACAGCTTTCGTTTTCGGCAATTTTGTAACAGGGGATTTCGCCTTTAATAATTTTTGTAAAAATCGATGCCATAGGTCTTATTTTTTAGGTTTTACTTCCAAAGAAATATTTTCATCGCCCTGTTTATAGGGAAGATAATTAATAATGAATTGAAACATTTCATCGGATGTTCTCATACTGCCATCCTTTTCCGCAACCCAATCCGGAGGGGAATTGGGATTTAAGGGATTGTTCCGGGTGTTATCAAAAACACCTTCTGCAATTATCCATGAGCCCTTGGGAATAACCACCATCTTCTTAAACGTATAAAAATACTGCCACCGAAAATCCCATTTGGGAATCCGGATTAAGGGTATGGTATCGCCGCCGGGTGTTACTGCATACCCTTTAAAAGTTTTTCCCAGCAAGTGCATGTGTGGATTAACGGTAAGAATGCTAATGGTAAAGGGAATTTGTAACCGGGTAATAAATTTCTTTATGCTGTCGGGGGGAATTACAAGTGGCGGCTCCACCGGACTGGCACCCAGGGTTCCCAGTTGCAGCTCGAGAATTTTCCTTTCGGGAGCCTTAGGCGAAAAATAAAAGTTAACCACGCTGCTGTCATAGGTATCAATAGCTGAGGGGCCATAATGGATATCTTTAAAAAACACAGCGCCTTTTTTCTTAATGGAAAGCCCCCCAATTCCTTCCGGATATTCAACAGGCCAGACACCGGGCAGGTAGTTAACTACAGAAGCACTCAGCAAGGGATACGTTTTTCCATCATCGTTAGCCAGCTTCATCATTTCATAGCCCTCGGGTATGGAATGAATCTCGGTGTCGACGCAATATTCTCCTTCAAAAACATTTTTTTTCTTGTCTTCGTCGTATTGGATCAGGAAACCGTTTACATGGTGCACAAGTTTTATTTTATCCGGAACAAATTCCACGGCTCGGAGGAAGGTATCCGCAGGCAACACGTAGGGCATTTTCATCAGGGCAAAATGATCTTTTCCGTTTCCTTTTATAAAAAAAGGTTTTGCCATCTTCACGGTAAAGTCCGGCTTACCCAGATATGACTTTGGGTTTGCCGGAGGAGAATAGGTTTTTGGGGAACCATTTCCTTCCGGACATCCCGCATCCACCCATGAAGCAATCAGGGCAATTTCTTTTTCGCTGATGAATCGTTCGCCGATAAATCGCGAGTAGGAAGTATCGGCGGGCCAGGGAGGCATAAGGTGGGAACCGGTAACTTCTTTTATGGTTTTCGCTTTTCGCTTTACTTCTTCGTAATTGGTAAATGGAAATGGCCCAGGGCCTCCATTTCTATGACAGGGAGTACAATTTTTGAAAACGATCTCCGAAACTTCCCCGTTAAACGAAGGCAATTCCCCATCTTTTTCTGAACAGGAAATTACCAGGATGAAAACCCCCGGAAAAAACAAACAGGCCAATACTTTGCGTATCACATTACAAAGGTCAAAAAAATACCGCAACCGGATATACCCTTTTGAGGCTATTTATTTTTAATAGAATAACTATCGATTTGGATGAGATATCCCCTCCCTTAATAAGTATCAAGGTCAACGGGACGCATTACGCCAAACCATTTCAGTATTTTTTCTCCGTAAACGTTGCCATCGTTGTCTTTGGCTTCTACGTGGATTATATACATACCGCTGGCAATTGGAATACCTGCATGGTTTTTCAAATCCCAGTCAAGACTGGTCTTGGTGGCATCGTCCTTCGTAATTTTCCGAATCAGCGTACCATTAAGCGTAAAGATGCGGATGGTACACTTATCAGGTAGGTTGGTGATCTTAATACGGGTATCAACCTGGTTCTTTTCATAGCCCGAGTAGGCGTAATACGGGTTGGGAACCACATTGATCAGTTCAAGGGCATCCTTAGCGGAAGTCATGTCGCTCTTGTGCGTATGCAGATCACTTGTGTTAAAGCGATACATCGGACGGTTGAAGTTCTGCGAAGGAGTTACCGTATCTGTTGCGGTGGTAAACCCGCGCTTGTAGGCCTTCTTTACCCGCAGACGAATCTTTACATCGCAAGGAATCTGACTCTGGTTGTTTAAGGTAAAGCCCGTTCTGAGCAAGGGGATATTAACCCACATGGCATCACGGAACACCGTACGCTTAACGTTATCAATCGGGTTGTTCGGCGTATTGTTGTTATCCAGCAAACGACGGATCTTACTGCCAAAGTCATACTTCTGGATGAAGTTGGTAGTATCGTCGTTGTTATGACCGAAGACGTAGATGTAGTGCATTCCTCCAAAGCGGGGTGCGCCCGAAGGAGTGGCATTGATCGTACGCGTAGGGTTCCACTGCATATCTCTTCCGTTTTCAGTTACCAGCGAAGAGTTCTCTCCAAAGGCAATGTTCAAACGCTCGCCCGTCTCTACATTGATGGCGTAGCCGGGGAACCAGCCCATACCTGAATGACTGATAAAGTTAGCGTCGTTGGGATTGTTGGAAGGAGACGTTGCTGTAGTCGGATTGCCATTCTTATCTACCGAAGGAGCAATACGAAGATCCAACTTACGAGCATTCAGGTTCGGATTTGTTGGATGGGGCTGTGACAGTGCCTGAGCATCGCAGGTCTCGAGCACCACGCAACGGGTCCATTTTGACTTATCGGCCGTAATAACAATATCAACACTGGCAAGGTTAGCCATTTGTGATAAGCTGGCAAATGTGGAGTTCCAGCAGGGCCCACCCTGATAGCAGGGATTAGCACCAGCTTCAGTAGCTCCCGTCAAACGATAGGGAGCCCAGGTACCGCCCAGGATCCTTTCGTATACTCCGTCATTATCTACTCCAACATAATCATTGTAAGAGGCTATACAGGCGCCGGTCTGGTTTTGTGTTCCGGAGCGAATCCAGTTTTGATTGCTGAATCCGTCAAGATCTGCAAGGCCGGTCAACCAACGCTTGGTAGGATCAGCAAAGCTCATCGTTCCATCAATAAATCCATTGGTCTTATCCGGGCCGGGATTACCGGGGTTATATACCTGGGTAATGGAAACCGAGATGCCCCACTCAGGAATCAACTGTTCGTTGGCTGCTTCCAAAGCAATGGTCTTGTCGCTGGCAATTGTATTGCCACCAATCTGTCTCAAGGTCCAGTTGCTGGTGGCAGCAGTACCGGTAAACTTCAATTCAAAGTTGCCATCGATTACGTTCAGCGGGTCTACCACTTTAAGGTTAACAGGGCCTTTTGAGTTTTTATAGGTGATTTCACGAACGCTGTGCGTGGACGAATTTAATATGGCACTTACGCTCTCATCCGTAAGATCCAGATCCATCCCTCCGTTTCCACTGCCTTCAATACGGGTAATTTTAGGACCCATACCGTAAGTAGAGTTTTGCTGCGTTCCGCCGGCTTCCGGTGAAGGAATATGAGGAATACCTTTATAAGATTTAATATTCCTTCTACCGGGTTTGTAGGGGAGCTTTTGCCCGTCTACATAAAACTGGTTATCCGGAATGTAAAACTTATAGTTGTTAAAGCCATAAGCCATGGCCATGAAGTAATACGTCTTGTGATTTACAAGTCGCTTGTCGCCCGTGGCAAACTGGTCTTCGGTAATCTTAAAGGAGTGAAACACACCCTTGTTCGCTCCGTCAACCATTTCCTTGGGTACGTTGGCGTTGAGGCTCTTGTCGAACTCAAAGTTTATGATACGGTCTACGGTATCCTTAACATCGCACTGGAATACCAAACGCGCTTTGTCAGGGTTGTAAAGATCGCTCTGAGAAACGGTCTCATCCTTCAACTGCCATACCTGGTAACCCTGGAAATCGTAGGTGTCGTCTTTCCCGGGGAAAGCACTGGTAATAATAGGATCCTTCTCTGAGTATCCTTCAAGATAGTTATTCGAAGTAATAGAGTTCGTTAAGTAAAAAATCAATTCCTTATCCAACTCCTGAATCGTTACCGTTGGAGCGTCAGGTCCGTTCAAAATAGCAAAGCAATTATCAAACAAGGCCTGAGCCTTTTTGTCGGCAAGGAACAATTTGTCAACGGCATCCAGCCTGTTATTCATTTGATTTGACCTTGCCCAAATAGCACCGAGGGTAATGGAGTTAACGGCACCAGGCTTCATTGTAAAAGGGCCACAAGACTGAATAAACCGTCTGTCGGCAGGAATATTTCCGGAAGTAGATTCATCCCAGGGAGGTTGTATGGTTACAGGATTCTGACAGGTGCCGCCAGTTCCCCAGGAATAGGTTTGGTCCGAACTTCCGGGAAACATAAAATCGCAGAACGGACCACCTGTATTATATGCATTTCCGCCATAAGACATTCTAAGACCATCTTTCCAGCGGCCGGTCATATATAAATATGTTTCAACTCCATTTCCAGGGTTCCCTGTGACACTAAAACTACCGCTGTAATAAAGAAATTTGGACATGGCGAACCGTTCACCGGGTTCATCAACAAGACAGTCGCGGTCGTTATCCACAAAATCATTTAAATCTGCAAGTGGTCCTGATAAGAAATCAATTCCGACAGCTGGTAAATAATCTCCATAGGTTCCCGGATCCCCATTTCCATCCTGATTATCTCCGTTATAACAATATCCCAGTCCAAGTTCAACATTACAACCAACATAATCATCGTTATATTTCCCAAGATCACTGTCAACCCATTGCCCGAAATAAAAATCAGACAATTGATAGGTAGATCGATTTATGATTTTATAGTTATAAAATGTGGCATTATTTATTTCATCACCGGTTGAAAAAGCAAAGGCCTGTGCATGAATTTCCATTCCCATGGCTAAGGAACCTGACTCAGAATGAAAATTCCCTTTATCATTAAAAACCCACCAGATTAACTCATCGCCTTTCAGTCCAGCCTGGCATCTTCTTTCTCCCGTAAGATCAAAATCAGGGTAATCGCCATCGTAAGGGTTGTAAATTCCGTCTCCGTTCCTATCATGGAAGGGCGCAAGATATTTTGTATGATTGAAGGCGGGGTTACCATTTCCGGGCCAATTAAGAATGGATGGAGGAATATAGGTAAGAGAATTAGAGTTAAAATCAGAAACAAACTTTTCAACCTCAGTCCTTTTGATTTTAAAAAGTTTATCATACCTATCGCAAACAGCGCCATCCGTTGAAGCAGAAATAGTATCCAGGGGACCCGGCCAAAAATCCGTACCGCTTTGCCTGTATGACATAGAGGCCAAATGCAATTGGCCGGAAGCATCAATTCCTCCAAGCCATAACGATCCGGCAAACAGTGAATGATTTCCGGAACCTTTCGGTACCTCATATTGGGGATTTGACAAATCCCACCACATATCACCGGCGGTAAGGATACGGGCCCGTACATTATTAATAGAAAGATCCATCATTGCCGATCCGGTATAACAGGGGCTGGAAAGCTGTTCAGGGTTACCCACCTTTTTGGGAGGAGGATTTTGGAATTCCCTGGAAAAAACCATAAAGGGAAACAGGACCAGGAAAAGAATAAAAAACTCCTTTCGACGGTGGATCATTTTAAAAGCAAACTAATGAAGGGATGTTTGGCTTACCCTAAAGATAAACCAAGATTATGAAATAAAAAATTATTCAATAAAACACCCAAAGGGTTGGGTAGTTTTAGGGCTTACCGGGCGGCCGGAGAGATATGATTTTATGGCATTTTCGAGATCTAAGGAATCTGCGCTAAGGGAGGAAACCCCTGTTTTTATAACCCGTTTGTCTATTCTACCTGAATAAATTACCTTATCGTTTGAGTCGAGAAGGAACACCTGAGGGGTAACCACAGCCTTATATTTTTCAACCAGTTCATTGGCAGGGTCGGTAAAAAAGCCATTGAATTTAAGCTTAAGGCTGTCGATTATTTCATTCAGTTTTTCAGCGGAGTCAAATTTTCCGGGATAAATGGCCTCTGTCAAAATTCCCAGGTATTGGGTGCTGTCAAATATCTGATTGATTTTTGAGGAATAGTGAAGGCAAACGGGGCAATCGGGAGAAAGGAAGTAGACTATTTTACCAATAGGGATTACCGAATCCGGAAGAGAAATTCGTGAGGAATAAACAACCTTACTGTCTCCGGTTGTTTCCGTTTGCTTAGGGTTCCCACAGGCAATAAAAAACAGGCAAAGGGAGGGAATCAGCCAAAAGCTAAATAGAAATCTCAACGACCTCAAATTTAATTTTTCCTGAGGGAACCTGTATTTCCACTTTGTCTCCCACTTTTGCGCCGAGCAGGCCTTTAGCTATGGGCGACTCGATAGAAATTTTCCCCTCTTTCAGGTTGGCTTCATTTTCGGGCACGAGCATATAGGTCATCGCCTGTCCGTTTCCCAGGTTTTTGATTTTCACTTTAGAGAGAATATGAACCTTCGAATTATCCATTTGGGTATTATCGATAATTCTGGCGTTGGCGATGGTATCTTCAAGTTTGGAAATTTTAAGCTCCAGAAGTCCCTGGGCATCCTTTGCAGCGTCGTATTCTGCATTTTCAGACAAATCGCCTTTTTCTCTGGCTTCAGCTATTTGTTTAGAGATGCTGGCTCTTTCCTTGGTTTTAAGGAAATTCAGCTCTTCTCGTAATTTTTTAAGGCCTTCTTCGGTAAAATAAGTAACCTGGGACATGGTAATTGAGTTTAGACAAGAAAGCGAATCCCGGCTATTGCCGGGAGTCGCTCAAAATTTCATGAGTAAAGATACTAAAAGGCGGAAAATTTTACAAATTGATCCGCGCTACTATGGCGTGACAACCTCCGAAGAAGTTGGTTTGGCGGTAGGAGTAATCAAGTCCGAACGTTGAACCGCTCTTTCCAAAGGGCAATTCCACGGTTACACCTGCATTTAAGCCTGTGAAAGCGGTAGTGCGGGTTTCAATGTTAAAAATTCCTTCCTCGTAAATATAACCCAAACGAGCCATAACCAGAGATTTCCATGCGTATTCAGCTCCAACTCTGAATTCATCCTTTGAAAAGGAGTTCGAGGTAAAGGTACCGGAAATAGAAACTCTGTGGTTTTTCATATTAGCTGTATCCTTTGAAAAATAAAGGTCATAAGAACCGCCGATATTAACCAAAGAAGGAAGCTCAAAAGGAGCAGAACGCTGTTCAACGGTTATAGAACCGTTAAATCCGTTGGGCAGTGGTGCCTTAAATGACAAACCATCTCCGTTAAATACCATTCTTGGGCCTACATTTTTAAGGGCAATTCCAAATTTAATATGGTCGTACTTTCCTGTAACGTACTGGATACCGGCATCAAGTGCAACACCACGGGCAGATACGTCGGAAATTGATTCGGAAATCACCTTAAGATTCATTCCTCCGTAGATGTTATCGGAGAACGCCTTTGAGTAAGCCAGGCCCAGGTTAATAAACTGAGGGGAGAATGTTCCTATTCCCCCCTCAGGAAGGTCAACAGTAGTGATTGGGATATCGCCGAAATTCATTGACATAATACCAAGTCCCATAACTCCGGTAGATCCAACCTTTTGGGAAAATCCAAAAGACGAGATATTGATATCGGTTCCAACCAGCCAGCTTGTCCTGGAGAAAAGCATTTCTGTTCTTTTGGTAAAGGCCAAACCGCCAACATTCAAAAACTGGGCTTCCAGTCCACGAACGGCTGCTGAATTTGCACCTCCGTATCCGGAACTCCGTGCCCAGGGATTGATCAGGAGCTCTGTAGCTCCGGCCTGCCCGGCACGATCATAGTTGCCGGCAAAGTTAGACCCGGAGGCCAGCAGCAGGGCTGCCAGGGCGATTGATGCTTTCTTAAAAATTGCTTTTCTCATAGCTATACTTTTAAATCGTCTTATTAGAATGTATCAAGGTCAACGGGACGCATTACGCCAAACCATTTCAGTATTTTTTCTCCGTAAACGTTGCCATCGTTGTCTTTGGCTTCTACGTGGATTATATACATACCGCTGGCAATTGGAATACCTGCATGGTTTTTCAAATCCCAGTCAAGACTGGTCTTGGTGGCATCGTCCTTCGTAATTTTCCGAATCAGCGTACCATTAAGCGTAAAGATGCGGATGGTACACTTATCAGGTAGGTTGGTGATCTTAATACGGGTATCAACCTGGTTCTTTTCATAGCCCGAGTAGGCGTAATACGGGTTGGGAACCACATTGATCAGTTCAAGGGCATCCTTAGCGGAAGTCATGTCGCTCTTGTGCGTATGCAGATCACTTGTGTTAAAGCGATACATCGGACGGTTGAAGTTCTGCGAAGGAGTTACCGTATCTGTTGCGGTGGTAAACCCGCGCTTGTAGGCCTTCTTTACCCGCAGACGAATCTTTACATCGCAAGGAATCTGACTCTGGTTGTTTAAGGTAAAGCCCGTTCTGAGCAAGGGGATATTAACCCACATGGCATCACGGAACACCGTACGCTTAACGTTATCAATCGGGTTGTTCGGCGTATTGTTGTTATCCAGCAAACGACGGATCTTACTGCCAAAGTCATACTTCTGGATGAAGTTGGTAGTATCGTCGTTGTTATGACCGAAGACGTAGATGTAGTGCATTCCTCCAAAGCGGGGTGCGCCCGAAGGAGTGGCATTGATCGTACGCGTAGGGTTCCACTGCATATCTCTTCCGTTTTCAGTTACCAGCGAAGAGTTCTCTCCAAAGGCAATGTTCAAACGCTCGCCCGTCTCTACATTGATGGCGTAGCCGGGGAACCAGCCCATACCTGAATGACTGATAAAGTTAGCGTCGTTGGGATTGTTGGAAGGAGACGTTGCTGTAGTCGGATTGCCATTCTTATCTACCGAAGGAGCAATACGAAGATCCAACTTACGAGCATTCAGGTTCGGATTTGTTGGATGGGGCTGTGACAGTGCCTGAGCATCGCAGGTCTCGAGCACCACGCAACGGGTCCATTTTGACTTATCGGCCGTAATAACAATATCAACACTGGCAAGGTTAGCCATTTGTGATAAGCTGGCAAATGTGGAGTTCCAGCAGGGCCCACCCTGATAGCAGGGATTAGCACCAGCTTCAGTAGCTCCCGTCAAACGATAGGGAGCCCAGGTACCGCCCAGGATCCTTTCGTATACTCCGTCATTATCTACTCCAACATAATCATTGTAAGAGGCTATACAGGCGCCGGTCTGGTTTTGTGTTCCGGAGCGAATCCAGTTTTGATTGCTGAATCCGTCAAGATCTGCAAGGCCGGTCAACCAACGCTTGGTAGGATCAGCAAAGCTCATCGTTCCATCAATAAATCCATTGGTCTTATCCGGGCCGGGATTACCGGGGTTATATACCTGGGTAATGGAAACCGAGATGCCCCACTCAGGAATCAACTGTTCGTTGGCTGCTTCCAAAGCAATGGTCTTGTCGCTGGCAATTGTATTGCCACCAATCTGTCTCAAGGTCCAGTTGCTGGTGGCAGCAGTACCGGTAAACTTCAATTCAAAGTTGCCATCGATTACGTTCAGCGGGTCTACCACTTTAAGGTTAACAGGGCCTTTTGAGTTTTTATAGGTGATTTCACGAACGCTGTGCGTGGACGAATTTAATATGGCACTTACGCTCTCATCCGTAAGATCCAGATCCATCCCTCCGTTTCCACTGCCTTCAATACGGGTAATTTTAGGACCCATACCGTAAGTAGAGTTTTGCTGCGTTCCGCCGGCTTCCGGTGAAGGAATATGAGGAATACCTTTATAAGATTTAATATTCCTTCTACCGGGTTTGTAGGGGAGCTTTTGCCCGTCTACATAAAACTGGTTATCCGGAATGTAAAACTTATAGTTGTTAAAGCCATAAGCCATGGCCATGAAGTAATACGTCTTGTGATTTACAAGTCGCTTGTCGCCCGTGGCAAACTGGTCTTCGGTAATCTTAAAGGAGTGAAACACACCCTTGTTCGCTCCGTCAACCATTTCCTTGGGTACGTTGGCGTTGAGGCTCTTGTCGAACTCAAAGTTTATGATACGGTCTACGGTATCCTTAACATCGCACTGGAATACCAAACGCGCTTTGTCAGGGTTGTAAAGATCGCTCTGAGAAACGGTCTCATCCTTCAACTGCCATACCTGGTAACCCTGGAAATCGTAGGTGTCGTCTTTCCCGGGGAAAGCACTGGTAATAATAGGATCCTTCTCTGAGTATCCTTCAAGATAGTTATTCGAAGTAATAGAGTTCGTTAAGTAAAAAATCAATTCCTTATCCAACTCCTGAATCGTTACCGTTGGAGCGTCAGGTCCGTTCAAAATAGCAAAGCAATTATCAAACAAGGCCTGAGCCTTTTTGTCGGCAAGGAGAAGGTTATTCAAAGCGGCAACATTATTGTTCGCAAGAGTTGTTGTAGCCCAAACTGCTCCAACGGTAATAATGTTTACCGCACCCGGTTTCAGGGTAAATGGTCCACAAGACTGCAGGAATCTACGGTCAGCGGGAACGTTTCCGGCGGAAACTTCGTCCCAGGGAGGTTGTGCAGAGGCGGGATTTTGACAATTACCTCCGGTTCCCCATCCATAGGTTTGGTCGGAGCTACCGGGGAACATAAAATTACAAATGGGGCCTCCTGTATTATATGCGTTTCCGCCATAAGTAAGCGGCAAACCGTCTTTCCAGAAACCAGAAAGGTAGTTGTAGATATGTGTTCCGTTTTCGGGATTCCCTCTTACTGTAAAGTTATTATCGTAATAAACGAATTTCGACATAATAATTTGCTCACCGGGCTCGTCAACGAGGCAATCGCGGTCGTTGTCAATTCCGTCACCGAGGTCAGCAATTGGACCCTGGAAGAAGTCGATACCAACCGCAGGGAGGTATGCACCATAATCGCCGGGTCCACCGGTTCCGTCCTGATTATCGCCATTATAGCAAAAACCCAAACCTTCAAGAACATTACATCCAACATAGTCGTCGTTGTATTGTCCCAAATCCGGGTCAACCCACTGACCGAAATAGCAACCATTAAGTTGGAAAGTGGAACGGTTAATAACCTTATACTGGTAAAAGGTCATGTCATTAACCTCATCGTTTGTGGTAAAGGCAAAAGCCTGGGAATGAATTTCAAGTCCAATAGCTTCGGCACCTGATTCAGAGTGCACGTTTCCTTTGTCGTTGAAAACCCACCAAAGGGTTTCGTCACCAAAAAGTCTTGCACTGCAACCTCTGGTTCCGGTGATATCATAATCAGGATAATCGCCATCATAAGGATTATAAACACCATCACCATTATTATCATAAAAGGGCGCGAGGTATTTTGCGTGATTGTAGGCAGGGTTACCGTTTCCGGGCCAGTTTAAAAGTGATTGGGGAATGGAACTAACCTGATTGTTAAGGAAGTCCGTATAAAACTTCTCAACTTCAGATCTTTTAACCCTGAAGTGTTTGTCGAACTGATCGCAGACAACCTGATCGGTGGTTACGTTTACGGTGTCAAGTGGACCGGGCCAATAGTCGTTACCGCTTTGACGATAAGTCATTGCAGCAACTTTTAACTGACCACCGGCATCGATACCGCCAATCCAGAGAGACCCTGCGAAGATGGAGTGGTCACCGGATCCTTTGGGAATTTCGTAGCGTGGATTAGAAAGATCCCACCACATATCCCCCCCTGTAAGGATTCGGGTTCTAACGTTGTTAATGTCAAGATCAGTTTGGGCAGATCCGGCATTACAGGCTGCCGCCACATTGGGTGTAGTAGAAGGCTTACGGCCTCCCTGACCCTGATTTTCCCTTGCGGAAGAAATCAGAGGTAATCCCAGGGCCAAAAGACCCAAAAATGCTAACCTCATGTTGCTTTTCTTGTTTTTGTTGTTCGTTTTCATAGCACTAAAATTGGAGGTGGGGGGATATCAAAAGTCTAATTGAACTCCAAGACGAATTCTTCTTGGAATACTATAAAAGTTGGGGTTGTTTAATTTTACCCGGTACATATCAATAAAAGCGGTAGGATTTACCTGGCTGGTAATTGTGTTCTGGGCTTCAGCTGATGTTAAGAAACCATCGTCAGTAGGGTTTCCGGTGTATGCATATACATTCTGGATGTTTTTTGTATTAAGCGCATTCAGAACCTGTAAGTAAACATTTAACACGGCGGCTTTTTTCTTATCGCTTTCACCTTCTCCTTTACCGCCAAACATCAACTCGAATGATTTGTCAATCCTGACATCCATACGGTAGCTCCAGGGAAGGTTAGAACCGTTAATCGATCCTTTCAGGACAGCTCTTTGCGCAATTCCAAAGGCAGCCGCCTGGGTGGGGTTAGACTGTTTGGTATAAGGCAAACCGGATTCTGCAAGGAATACGATATTGCCACCCATATTTTCAAGGATTCGAATCGCTTTTTCGTTTTCAGATCCTTTTCCTTTGGTCCAAACGGGTCCACGGTAATTTTTTCCAGATCCGAAACGATAGTCAAAGTTGGTTACAATGGTATGTCTTTGGTCGAAATCAAGAGGCATAGTTGTACGTAGGTTGGGAAGACCGTTGCTAACCAGGTTATAACCTTCGGTAGCGCTTGAACCGGTTCCATCAGCAAACTGGAGGGTATAGCTGGCGTTCAGACTTACGCCACCGGTGCGCCGAAGGTCGTAGGCTACCGAGAATCCTTTTACAGTTCCGAAATCAATATTTCCAAAGGAAAGGTAATTGATGGGGTAAGCGTAGTTAACGTTTACCAACTGAATCATATCGCGAAGTTCACGGTAGAAAGCAGAAAGGGTAATTGCAGAGTTTTTCTTTTCGCTCAGGGTTTGGCTGAAACCTAACTCATAGTCAGTAGTCCTTTCAGGACGAAGGTTGGGGTTATTAATAATAGAACCCTGGTTTGCGGTGATGAAATAATAGTCCAGAATTTCAATCCTGTTAAACCCGCTGGGGCGCTGTGTTAGTACGTCGTAATGGGCGAAGAAGTTAGCTACGTCAGAAATTGGGAATGAGAATGCCACACGAGGCATAACGGTAATTTGCGGGTTATAATCTACGAATGCACTACCATCGATTTTTGATTTGCTGGGATCGAGCAAGTAAGGAGTAATGGTTCCGGTAGAAGATCCGTCGGCAATGGCTTTTGGATCAAGTAACTCGTTTCCGTTGGCATCGAACCATTTATCACCATCTCTGTATCCGAGAATACGGGTGGGGTTTGGATTCTGGTCAACATAAACCACGTAGCCGTCGCCCATGTTTGTAGGGTGATTTCCGTTTGGATTCAGGGTGCCATTTACCTCAGAAAGTTTCTTGGCAGGGAAAAGGAGGTATTTGTCTTCGAGCACACGCTGGTTTGCATCGAAACGGTCAACGCGGAGACCCACGTTGAATTTAATGTCTTTAAAGTCAAATTTATCCTGGATATAACCGGCAACATAAATTGGCTGGTAGGCACCTATTCCGCGGGTAAAGTTTCCGTTTTCATCTTTTCCGGTAAAGAAATCATTGAAGGGGGTATTTCCCTTTGTTTTTCTTCCGGTGTGATCAAAACCATAATAATTAATGAGGGATTGTCCATCATTCAATAAGTCATCTGCACTGAACATTTTCAGGTCATAAAGAGTTGGGTCGTAGGAATCAATGTCGATAAAGTAGTTATCGGGCACGCCCAGTTTTTCGCGCAGGCTTTTATCGAACTGACGCTGCTCGTTTGCGTTTACGAGGAAGCTATAATCGTAATAATCATACGTTCCGGAAAGGTAAGGGTTGAGGACAGGATTTGCCAGGTCAAGTTCCGAGAGATGAAGGTTTGTAAGCTGGCGCATAAGAGTCCAAATTCCGATAGGGGTAATAGAGAAAAAGCGTTCATTTCTTTGTTCGTATTCAAAACCTGCAACCACAGCATGGTTCTTAATGTCGGCAGAGAAATGGGTACGCATACTGAACTGGCTGTTATCGGTTTTATTATACCCACCATACTGCCGACCGGTATTAAACCAGAGTGAGTACACGTTTGAAGGGCGCATTCCGTTAAGCAGACCACCACCAGCCTGAATATCCAGGAGTGAGCGGGGGTTACCGGGAATTAGGTCATAATATAGAGAGGTATAATTAGAACCAAACTCATTTAGAATAGTTCCATCACCATCGGGATCAGGGTTAAATGTTACAAGGGTGTCCTGATAACCTGCCAGATGGTAAGAAATCTGGTTTCCATTTTGCTGGGCCAAATAAACAGGCGTTCTGTAGGTTTTAAACTCGCCGATATACCCATAGTTAAAGATATTATCTCTGTGGTCATCGTCCTGCTCTGTCCGCTGGTAATTAGTGTAGTTAAGCTGAAGGGTGTAGAAGGCATTTTTTATGTTTGATGTGGATTTGTCATCCTTGGTTTCGTCGGTTCCAAACTTTTGGGTCAACTTACCAAACACACGCCATGTATTAGTAATAATTTGTGGGTTATTGGATGGGTTAAAGAGTGCATACTCATAAATAAAGGTGTGACGATTGTTATAATCGACCGATCCACCCAGACTCAGCCCAAGATTTTTGCTGAGTTTAAAGTCGATTTTTGCATTCAGCCTCAACTGGTTGGTCCTAACATTTTGGCGGAATTTAATGGGTTCAAGAGAGTCGAGGGTAATAAATTCAGCGTTTTTGAATGTTCCTGCTCCAAGGTCAGAAATACGGAGGGGGTACTTATTCAGACGATCCAATGTGGCATCCTTAACTTTATACATTCCTATAGCACTTGGGTCATCGTCTTTTTCGGTAACCAATTCACCGGAAATAATGTAACCGATAGTGGCCTGTCGCATTCCGGTAGCTGTATCAAGTTTAGAAATAATTGGGCCACCAATGGTCCATCCGATAAAGTTATATCCAAAGGCATCCAGAAACTGGGAGGTTATTGCTTCCACACCTCCGAAAAGCTGGCTTTGCGGGCCACGGGTAGAGATGGAAATAATACCTCCGGTAGCATCGCCATACATAGCGGGAATACCACCGGTAATAACCGAGATTTGCTCGATGGATTGCTGTGGAAGTCCTGATGTCCCGATAACTTTTTGTCCGTCGATAAAGTATTCTGTGGCATTTGACCGTGAACCACGAATATTAAGGGAAGAGCCTTCATCGGCCTGGAAAACCCCAGCTGTTGTAGAGGCTACGGAGTTAACGTTTTTGGACGGCATATTCTGGTATTCCTCACGGGTAATGGTTCCGCCCGACTTGGTATCGGGGTCAATAAGGGGTTCCAGATAGGTAACGATATCAATTTGCTCAAGCTGCTGAGCGGTAGGGTTCAGAGGAATATTCAGGTAGGTGGTTTTATCTGCTGAGACGATAACTCCATCAATTTCTTTGGTTCCGTAACCGACAAAAGTGGCCCGGACTTTATACTTTCCGGGAGGAATAGGTTTCAGAGTATAGTTTCCTTCGATGTCGGACACACCGGAAAGGACTTGCTGTCCACCATTAAAGATTGCCACGTTACCGAAAGGGATGGGTTCACCGTTGGAGTTGTCTTTTAGTACTCCTTTTAAAATGCCGGTTCCCTGTCCCATGGCGAGGAATCCTGTAAGAACCAAAGCTGTAACGGAGGTGAATAATTTTCTCAGCATATTTTCAATCTAATTAGGTTTCAGAAAAATTCCAGATTAAAGTGCGTAAATATAGGAATATTTAAATTCCACAAACAATTTTTTTTTCCACCTGAAAAAAGGTAGAAAATCAGAAATGTTTCGGGTTAAAAATCTCGGAATAAATGACCAGTTTCTGAAGTTCATTCTGGTCAAACTCTTGGAGGTTAAACATCCCATTTTCAGACGCATTTACATCAATTTCATGCAATACTTCCGGATTGCCTGTTTCGGGGGGATGTAAATTTTGGGGGGATAAAGTAGGAGAACTACTAAACGAAGATACTGAAGTTTTGGATTTCTCCAAATTTTTTTTATTTCTTTTTGGCTTTGGGGCTAAAAAATCCTCGTGTTTTTTCTTGATTTCCAGCTTTTTCGGGGCTCTGTTTTGATTACTTATGGGCTCCTGGGGCTGGCTGGTCGATTTTTTTTCTCTTGTTTCAGAACCACCAAATATCTCCTCCAAGGCTCTTTTAAGCTCATCATCAGGAGGTTGCGTAGTAGGGCTAACAGGGGAACCCGTCTTTTTAGCCTGTTGCTTCTTGGTCTTTTTGGATGCAGAAATTATGCTGATAATAAACCAGATCAGGCCGATAATAACGTAAATCAGGTCGCCAAAATCCATGTTCAGGTTTTTTTCTTTTTAGAGAACCAGCGTTTCAGAAAAAACTCACCCTTGTGGTCGTTGTTTCTTTGAGCCTTTCTTTTGTTCTTTTTCATCCGCTTATTGGTCTTCTTGGTCTGGATCCGTTTATGGTGTTTTTTTATGGCTTTTTTTTCAGCTTTTGACCTTTTCCTTTCTTCCTTCCACTTTTTCTTCTCTTTCTTCCTTAATTCTTTAGAGTCTACCGGCGGCTTTTTTTTTCCATCGCCTTCATTTTTTTCCTGACCCATCAGCGATAAGGAGCCAAAAATGGCAATCAGGAAAAAAAATCTAACCCAGAAACTTCGCCTTAGCCACATATTATCTCCAAAGTTACGCAAGGTAATGGAAAAAAAGGAAGAATTGGAGTAACTTTGGGTTATGATCCGGCTTACTATATTTCTTTTTCTGGTTTTAGGATTTTCGGGTTGCCGCCGCGATCAGGATGAAATACCCTATGTTTTTGTTGATTTTTACATTTCAATTTCCGATCCGAATTTTTTTGCCCTTAACGCTGTTGGAGGGTATGTGTATGTAACAGGAGGCTCTAAAGGAATCATAGTTTACCGGAAAAGTCAGACTGAGTTTATGGCTTATGACAGGCATTGCTCTTATAAGCCTTCCGATCCCTGCAGCAAGGTAGCGGTTGATCCAAACTCAAACCTGTTATTAAAAGACGATTGCTGTGGCAGCGTGTTCCTCATAACAGACGGAAGCCCCAACAGCGGACCGGCTGTCAGGGCTTTGAAAAGGTATCAGGCAGCCTTTGACGGGGCTACCATTCATGTTTACAATTAATAGCGGTAGTAGTCGGGTTTGTATGGCCCTTCCACTTTAACTCCGATATAATCGGCTTGTTCTTTTGTCAGAACATCCAGATCAACTCCGATTTTTTTGAGGTGCAAACGGGCAACTTTTTCATCTAACTGCTTTGGAAGGGTATAAACCTTCTTTTCATATTTTGTGTGATTGGTCCAAAGCTCAATCTGTGCAAGCACCTGATTGGTAAAAGAGTTAGACATTACAAAGGATGGGTGACCCATAGCACATCCGAGATTAACCAAACGGCCTTCGGCAAGCACAATTATGTCTTTTCCTTCGATGGTATATTTATCAACCTGGGGTTTGATGGTATCCTTGGTTTTCCCGTAATTTTTATCCAGCCAGTCCATATCGATTTCGTTATCGAAATGTCCGATATTACAAACTACTGCATTGTGCTTCATATTCCGGAAATGTTTTTCGGCAATGATACTTTTGTTTCCGGTAGCAGTAACCACGATATCCGCTTCTTTTACAGCATCTTCCATTTTCTTCACTTCATATCCTTCCATGGCAGCCTGAAGAGCGCAAATGGGATCAATTTCGGTTACGATAACCCTAACATTGGCATTTTTAAGAGATTCGGCACTACCCTTTCCCACATCACCGAAACCGGCAACCACGGCTACTTTTCCCGCCAGCATAAGGTCTGTAGCACGCCGGATGGCATCCACGAGACTTTCCCGGCATCCGTATTTATTATCAAATTTTGATTTTGTAACTGAGTCATTAACGTTGATAGCAGGAACCGGTAGCTTTCCTGTTTTCTGGCGTTCGTACAAACGATGAACGCCGGTAGTGGTTTCTTCTGAAATTCCCTTGAGCTCATTCACCATTTCAGGGTATTTATCGAGCACCAGGTTAGTAAGATCGCCACCGTCATCAAGGATCATATTAAGGGGTTTCCGATCGGGGCCAAAAAAGAGGGTTTGCTCAATACACCAATCGTATTCTTCCAGAGTTTCTCCTTTCCAGGCAAAAACGGGAATGCCGGCAGCGGCAATGGCAGCTGCAGCATGATCCTGGGTAGAAAAAATGTTACAGCTCGACCAGGTAACTTCTGCGCCCAATTCAACCAGGGTCTCAATAAGAACTGCCGTTTGAATGGTCATGTGAAGACAACCGGCTATTCTGGCACCTTTCAGGGGTTTTTTAGGGCCAAATTCTTCGCGGATAGCCATAAGTCCCGGCATTTCCTGCTCGGCCAGTTTGATTTCTTTTCTTCCCCAGTCGGCCAGGGAAATGTCTTTTACTTTGTAATTCAATGCTTTTGTTGTTGTTTCCATGTTAGGTTTTTTCGGAACACAAAGGTAAAAAAAAGCCCCGGCTTAAAAAAACCGGGGCGCAAATATTAGGGTATCCTAACTATTTAGGCCATACGTAATTACCGGATTTGTTAATATACCCAAACGAATAACCTGACTTAAGGCCGTCGGATTTAACTCTTGCAAGTCCATCAGTAAATCCGGATAGGTAGTCAAAATCCTTTGTGATGACTTTCTTTCCATTTTTATCAATGTAATTCCACTTTGGGTTTTTAAAATCGAGGGAGGAAGAAACACAAGCCATTCCATCGGAAAAATGATCGGCGCCTACAAACTGGTAGTCAATAACCAATTTACCGGTTTTATCTATGTACCCGAATTTACCGGTTTTAAAATCACCTTCTCTGACGAGAGCCAGGCCTTCGCTGAAGGTCCATGCCCGATTAAATTTAAAGTCGATTACTACCTTTCCGGTTTTATCAACAAAACCCCATTTACCTGAACTTTCATCTCCTTTTCTGACATTGGCAAGGCCGGAAGAAAAGTCGAAACATTCATCATAGATGAAATCAATAACCTGTTTGCCGGATTTATCGATATAACCCCATTTTTTTCCTTTTTGCACACGGGCCATTCCTTCTGAAAAATAATAGGCTCCGTCGAATTCAGCTTTAATAACAAGGTTTCCGGATTTATCAATAAATCCATATTTCCCGTTCATATAAACTCTGGCCAAACCTTCGGTGAAACGGTAGGCAAAGTCAAATTTAAATTCAATGGCGGTTTTTCCGGACTTATCGAGATAACCGTATTTGCCGGATTTTTTAACGGCAACAAGGCCCTCGGAAAAATATTCAGAAACCTTATCGTATTCGGCAGGAATTACCAACTTTCCAGCGGTATTAATAAAACCTTTTTTACCGCCCTGGGAAATGGCGGCCATTCCTTCGGAAAATTTTTCAGCGAAGTCGAACCGGGGCTGAATAACAAGATTTCCCTGCTTATTAATATATCCCCATTTTCCATTTTCCTCAACCGGGAAAAGGGTTTCCTGTGCGGATCCCATAAAAGGAGCCAAAAGGAAAAGGGCCAATGCAATCCAAGGGGTGTGATTAAAAATCTTCATATCAAAAATTTTTCCGGGTAAATATCGGAAATAAATAGGACTTTTAATTTCCGATATAGACCATTTTTGAACAAAATTCAGTAAATAAGACAACAAATTCACAAAAAAAATGCCATTTGAGGGGGAAATATTCAGGGAGGCTTCGGTAAGAATTTCGGCCTGGAACCTGGACAAAAGGGAAGACCAACAGGAAAAATTACTTATTCCTGATTACCGGAGATGGGCAGCTCAGGAGTTGACGAAGGAAATGCTGGATCAAAAAGTGACCCTGGAGTATGACCAACAGGGGAAACCCCACCTGAAGGGTTTTGTCATGGGTTGTTCGGTTTCACACTGCCGAAACAAGCTGGTAGTTGGCCTTAATGAGGTCGGACCTATAGGCATTGATCTGGAAGAAGTAAGGCCGGTGGTTCAACGGGTAAAAAACAAATTTTTGTCCGATTCCGAGCTTGGGCGTTTTCCCGAAATGGACAAAGCCCTACTTACTCTTTGCTGGGGGGTAAAGGAAAGTGCTTATAAATGGAATGGCCGCAAGGGCTTGAGTTTAAAACGAGACATTGAAATAATTTCGGGGATTTCGGGATTAAACGGACACGGAAAGGTGCGGATAAATACCGGTAAATTTTTCGAGGAGTTGTCCTTTCGTTTTATGTTTTCAGGAAATTCGGTTTTGGTTTACTCGGTAAAAAATGAGATTTAAAAACAGGTCATTAAAAACTCCGGAAGCCTTTCTTTCCTTATCGCGGAAGAATTTTTGCGTTTTGATTGATCCGGAGAAGTTTCCTACGGAAGCCTTTTTACGTGACTGTGAAGGATGTGTTGATTTTTTTCTGGTGGGAGGAAGCACAGCCGGTCGTGAAGCGTTCGTGGCGGGCTTAAAAAAAATTAAAAAAATCAGTTCTCTGCCTGTTTTCATTTTCCCAGCCGGGGCGCATCATATTATCAGGGGCTCAGACGGGATATTTTTTACCAGTTTGATATCAGGACGTAATCCGGATTATTTAATAGACGAGCAGGTAAAATCGGTTCGAACCATAAAACGATATGGGATATCCGTTTTTCCGGTGGGATATCTGTTGGTTGGAGAAAGCAAATCAGCTACCGCCCGGGTAAGTAAGACCTTACCCCTGCCCTACCGGCCGGAAAAAGCCATAGTAGACACATCGCTTGCAGGTCAGTTTTTGGGGATGCGGGCCATTTACCTTGAGGCGGGAAGCGGTTCACATAAAGCTGTCCCGATAAGCCTTGCCACGAAGGTGGCAGGTGCCCTTTCCATTCCACTGATTGTCGGGGGCGGAATAAGCAGTCCGGAAGCCGTAAGGAAATACTGGAAAAAAGGAGTTCAGACCGTAGTAGTTGGAAATTATTTTGAAAAACATCCCGAGGCAATAAAATTATTTAAGACCTTAAGGGCCGGTTAAGTCATGAAAATAATTGTTGTCAGTTCATCTGCTCCAACAGAAGCCGAGGCTGAACTTGTAAAAGAAATGTTTGAATTGGGCTTGGAACGCTTTCATTTCCGGAAGCCCGATTTATCCACCCGTGAAATGGTCGTATTTCTAAAAAAAATTCCGGACTATTTTCATGAACGGATAATGATTCATTCGCATCACCGTCTGGCCGGGAAATTTAAACTGGGGGGAATTCATCTCACCAAATCACACCTGAAAAAACCATTGCGGTTATGGTTCAACCGTCAGTTTTTGAACATTAAAAATCCGGGATATTTAACCAGTGTTTCATTCCGGAAGTTGAGCAGTTTATACTCCGACAAAAACCAATATAGTTATGTCATGTTAAGTCCGGTATTCGATTCCTTAACCGGAAACTTCCACAGTGGATTTAACGAGTTCAGCTTACGCGCCGCTCTGGGAAAAACCAGGCACAAGGTTATTGCCCGGGGTGGAACCAAAGCTGAGAATTTATTAATTGCGAGGGATCTGGGATTTGACGGCGTTGCCTTTGGAAGCTGTATCTGGAAGAGTGCCTCTCCGATTAAGGAGTTGGAAAGAATACTGAATGTATTGCAAAAGGAAGGAATAAAACAGGAGGTTGTCAGGACTTAATTCTTGAAAGTCCGGCCTTTGCTTTTTGCTTCAGTGAGTTTTCGTATTCAAAACCGTTCAGGTTCAAGACCTTTTGATAAAAACCCCTTGCAGCTTGAAAATTCCCCCGTATTTCGTAAATATTTCCGAGCATTAAGGCAGCGTTGGCAGGCATGTATGTTTTCTGAAGGAATTTAGCATTAACAACGGCTTCAAACAGAGGCACCGCCTTTTCAAATTCTAATTTGACCTGATAAATCCGGGCCATCCGATAGGTAGCTTCGAATTGTTCTTCCATTGTTTTTAGTTTTCCGGATTTTCGTGCGCGGAGCAGTTCATCAAGAGAAGCTTTAAGATAACCTCCATCGAAAAATAGCCGGGATTTAAGCAAAACGGGATTGGGGATTTGACCCGATTTAAACTCATTCTCGGCTTGCTTATCATCTTCCAGAACGGAAGCGCCGTTTTTTCCGGACTTTTCCATGAAGGAAGCATACTTTTCAGTTTTCCCTTCAAGGATTGATGCCCAGGCAAGTTTATGATAGGCTGATTTTACCATGGAAACTCCCTTAAATTTTTCAAGAAATTTTTCGAACCAGAATTTAGCTTCCTGGCTGCACTTATTCAGGTAACAAATGCCCAGCTGGTAGTTCAAAAAAGGGAAGTTTGCCAAATGTGTTTCTTTTTCTCCGGAAACAAGGCAGGTAATTGCCCATTCATTATTCCCAACTTTCAGGGCGAGAGAAACCAAACCATATTTTACCAGCGGATATTGGGCGTACTGGCTTTCAGGGATTAAATTCAAAAAAAGTATCGTTTGTGATTTATCTTCGATAAAGTTCCGGTGGGCAAATGATTTCAGGATAATACCCTCCTTAATGCTCCATGCATTTTTTCCGGCCAGGGCTTCAGAGAGACCTTCATCCAGCAATGCCAGGCCTTCCTGTACATTTCCCTTAACTCCTGCCAGTCCCAGCACCCATTGATAATTCGGGGGTGCCGAACCGGATACAGCAACCAAAAAACCAAATGAGATTTTACAGGGGTAAAAATCGGGGAAATTTTTCCGACAGTTACGAAGCAACATATAAGCATCCTTAAGGTCTTTGGCACAGGAAATCCAATCGCCTGAACGGCCTCTCAACAAGGCCGAAATAAGGTTCATTTGGCCGAGGGAATAAAATTTCCAGGGAGAAGTGTTATCGGGGTCGGAGGCAATTTTTTGCTCCCATAACTTTTTCTCTTTATTGAGTTTTGAAAGGAAGGCCGGATTTTCGGTTCTTAAAAAATCGACGGAAAGTGCATAATACCTCAGCAGATAAACCAGGTTATTATCCGGATTTAATTTCTCTTCTAGCTCCAGAAATCGTTCTGCGTCGGAGCACCGGGCCTGAAAAATCAGATCTGCGGCAATACTGCAATTTTCAGAAATTGAAAATTCTGCCCTCAACGTAAGTGAGGAAAAAAGCAGGAAGGAAAAGAAAAGCCGGCTTAGGGGCATAAAAAAAAGGGATTTCAATTAGTGAAACCCCTTTTATAAAAATATAAAATTTATTTTGTTTTTTCAGCCAATTCCGGATCTACAAGAATCCGACCGCAGTGTTCGCAAACAATAATTTTTTTCCGGGCCTGAATATCCAGTTGTCTTTGGGGGGGAATTTTATTAAAACATCCTCCACAGGCATCGCGCTGAACAACCACCACGGCCAATCCGTTTCTGGCATTGTCGCGTATTCTGCGATAGGCATTCAGGAGGCGATCTTCAATTTGCTTTTCAGCTGTTTTTGATCTCTTCAATAAAGCTTCCTCTTCCTTTTCGGTTTCGGCAATGATTTCATCGAGTTCAGCCTTTTTGGCTTTCAGGTCTTTCTTTTTTTCCTTGAACTCCTCCTCTGCTTTTTCGATTAATTCTTTCTTTTGGACAATAGCTGCTTTAAACTCCTTGATTCGCTTATCGGAAAGTTGGATTTCAAGATTCTGGAATTCAATTTCCTTGGTCAGTGAATCGTATTCACGGTTGTTACGGACTTTATTTTGCTGTGACTCATATTTTTTAATGGCCGCAGCAGCCTCCTTCATCACATTTTTTTTCTCAGCAATGGCCGCCTCGAGGTCGGCCACTTCCTGATTAAAATTATTCAGACGGGTTTCCAGACCCAGCACCACATCTTCGAGGTCTTGCACCTCGAGTGGGAGTTCACCCCTTACGATGCGAATGCGATCGATTTCGGAGTCAATTTGTTGAAGCGTATAGAGTGCGGATAATTTTTCCTCAACCGCCATATCTGCCTTTTCTGCAATCTTTTCTTTTGCCATGCTCAGAAGTAATTTACCGGATTGGTTTTAACATTTGAAAAACGGACGGCAAATTTAGGAAAATTTTTCTTCAACACATCATAAAAGATTTCGGATGTAAACTGCTCAGTTTCAAAGTGTCCGGCATCAATAAGCCACAAATCGGGTTCGGCGTCAAACCAGGCATGGTATTTTATATCGCCGGTAATAAGAACCTGGGCTTTTTCGCGCTTTGCTGCAGGGATCAGGAATGAGCCGGAACCGCCGCAAACGGCCAATCCGGAAATTTTTTCTTTTGGCCTTTTCGAAAACCGGAGACCTTTGGTTTTCAGCTTTTTCCGAAGCAGATCCAACAATTTTGCAGGGGGTATGGGGGTATCCAGTTCCAGGAACATTCCAGAACCCACCTCCTGATGAAGGTTTTCAGTATCCTGAATATAATAAGCCACTTCTTCGTAAGGGTGAGCCTTTTTCATGGCTTTAAGCAAATCGGCCGTAATCCAGGAGGGAAAAATCACCTCCACCCTAACCTCCTCTTCAAAGTGACGTTTGCCTTTAGAGCCAATAAAAGGGTTGGCTTTTTCATTGGGCCTGAAAGAACCTTTTCCTGAAATGTAAAATGCGCATTCGTCGTAATTGCCAATTTTTCCGGCACCTGCAGAAAACAGGGCATCGGTTAGTTTTGAAGTATGTTTTTCCGGACAAAAAACAACAAGTTTTCGGAGAACACCTTTAAGCGGGCTGAGAATTCTCTGTTTCCCCTTAAGCCCGAGTTTACGAAGCAACATGGCATTAACTCCGGAAGAAACATGGTCGAGATTGGTATGACAGGAATAAATAGCAATTCCTGCAGCAATGGATTCCCACAATATTTTCCCGGGAGGGGATAATGTTGAAATTGATTTTAGGTTCCCAAAAATAACAGGATGGTGAGAAATAATCAGGTTGCATTTTTTTCTTTTTGCTTCGGCAACCACTTCAGGGGTTACATCAAGGCAAACAAGGGCGGCGGAAATTTTCATTTCGGGGTTCCCACACTGGAGCCCTGAATTATCATAAGATTCCTGGAGGAGCGGAGGGGCAAAATCCTCCAAAACAGCAATTATTTCTTTGAGTTTCACGATTACTGGGCGGCGGAGTAAATGCCGGTTTTATTTATGGATTCCATCAATTTAGCGGTGGATGTTTTTGATTCGTCAAAATCAACTGTTGTTTTCCCGGATTCGAGATCAACGAGAACTGCCTTAACCCCATCAATGTTTTCAAGGGTACGCGTAACAAAACCCAGGCAATGGGAGCAGGTCATTCCCTTTACCACAAATGAATCTTTAATCATAGGATGCAAAAATAAGGAATTAAAAAGCAACCCTTACTTTTGGGCTTTTATGGAGCGTGTTAGTCTTTACTCCTGGTTTCTTCTGGGATTGTTGTCGATCATCTGGGGAAGCAGTTTCATTTTAATGAAACTGGGCCTGATGGCATTTTCCAGTAGTGAAGTTGCCATCATTCGTTTGCTATCGGCTTTTTCATTTGTTTTATTTTTCATTCCCTTTCATATTAAGAAATTTCCAAAAAGGGTATGGCTTGGGTTTCTGGCATCCGGCTTATTGGGCAATTTTTTTCCTGCATTTTTGTTCACCCTTGCCGAAACCAAAATAAGCAGTTCTGTTGCCGGCTTGTTAAATTCATTCACTCCCCCGGCAACCCTTTTAGCTGGTGTTATAATCTGGAAAATCAGACCGGGCAGGTTCGGCATCCCCGGCGTTGTTTTGGGATTATTCGGAGCCGGGGCACTTTTTTTGGCAAGCAAGGGGCAGGAAGGCCCGGTGGAGTATTTTTATTGCTCACTGGTGTTACTGGCAACGGCTTGTTATGGGATGTCGGTAAACATAATCAAACGCTACCTTCAGGAGATTTCTCCACTAACCAACGCCATTTGGTCGATGACCTTTGCCGGGTTGCCCTGTTTATTTTTGATTCCATTTTTCAATTTTGGAGTTGGGTTTACCCATCCACAAGCCACTGAAAGTCTGTCATTTACCATTATTCTAGGGGTGGTGGGAAGTGCCATTTCGGTAATTTTATTCAACCAGTTAATCCGGAGCAGCACGGCATTGTTTGCCTCGTCGGTGACCTACCTTATTCCGGTAGTTTCATTAATGTGGGGTATGGGCTTTGGGGAGGATGTGGGCCCCATTAATTTTATTTCTCTGATTTTGATTCTGTTGGGGGTATGGCTGATCAACAAAAAAGGTTAATTTTTTTGACAAAATTCGGAAAATTAGTACCTTCGCCACCCCTTTAAGGGAAAAACTAAAAAAACAACAAAATGTTTGCAATTGTAGATATAGCCGGGCAACAATTTAAGGTTGAGAACAACCAAAGAGTGTTTGTACACCGCCTTGAGGCTATGGAAGGAACCCAGGTTGAATTCAACCGCGTTTTATTGCTCGACAACGACGGCAAGATCACCGTGGGAAAACCATTGGTTGAGGGATACCGGGTTGCGGCAAAGGTTCTTGCTCATGTTAAGGGCGAGAAAGTTATCGTGTTTAAAAAGAAGCGCCGGAAAGGTTATGCCAAGAAAAACGGTC
>CALEYQ010000062.1 GCA_937924855.1 uncultured Bacteroidota bacterium
GTGCCTGATCGCCGGCAATTTTTACCAGAGTTTGCCGCTGGCAGGAAGGGCAGGGATTGGGCAATGAGCAATTATATATATTGGAGGATGTAGTTTGGACGTTCGTAAATGATCCTGCAAAAAACGGAATCGGATTAAAATCTCCTGCCTGAAAATTTCCCGCCCCCGTACTACGGTAATACAAGGTTGGGGCGACAAAATTGCCATTATTGGCAAAGATTGTCTTCCAGGCACCTACATTATACCTCCAGGTATTATCGGAGGGTTGGCCGGGGGCACCCTGTTGACCAATGTCTGAATCGTCTTGGAAAAGCCCAACAAAGCACTGGAGGAAATCATTGCAGGAAAGGGTGCTGTTGGGCATAGCTCCAAGACAACGAATTCCGGAACCAACCCGGCTGAGGCTGTTGTTGGTGATAATTATGCCGGGACTGATTTCTGCGGATATACCCAGCATTTTAGGTTGTAATTGAGAATTAACAACCCCAACCCTGGAAACCGAGTTTTGGTTTATGACTCCACCTGTATTTTGTGCCCGTATTCCGTAATAGGTTCCCGGCTGGTTCAGATTGGCAAGAAAGCTTATGGTGTTATTGCTGACATCTGCAAGCCCTACATTCAAAGTGTTTATTCCGGTTTGACATCGGGCAATGGTGTTTCCGGTTATTTTTACCTGTCCGGGCACTAAATCAATATCGCTTGAAAAAATGGCTGTTCCCTTATTGACATTTCCGTTATTTATCAGCTCATTGTTTAAGATTGTAATCTGAGATGATCCTGTCAGGCCGGTACGGATTCCGGTTCTGAACTTAAACAATCGGTTGTCGTGAATTTTAATGTTTCGCTGAGAACAAATGAAAACATCAATTCCAACGCCCGAGGCAGGATTCGCCACATTCATCGAAAACCAATTATTGATGACTTCGACATTTAATTGATTCATGGCAAGAACCCCGAATGAGCAATTGGTAAACTTGTTTGGTTCGTTTTGTGCAGAGCCCCCTATTTTTACACTATGAATTTCATTTTTGAATCCTTCCATGCAAATAGCGGTTCCAATGTTACAGGAACCACGGAGCAAAGGTGTGGTAGAGGTAATGTCATTGAAATTGTTATTGTAAACATCAACACTGCTTCTGAAGGAGGTAATTCCAAAATCAAGGTTGGTAAATTTGTTAAGGTTTGTGGCTGTTGCCGGGTCTCCCACCTGAATTTTTGAAACTTCATTAATCTCAACTCCCTTATGTCCGCGCTGTCCGGCATAGGGAGGTAAGAGGAGGGCATTTGGACTTAAGGGTGATGTTCCGGTTCTGAATTCCGAAAAAGTAATTTTCCCCGGGTGATTTCCAACAAAGGGATTAACAACAATGCCTTTATGATTATTGGTAAATATGGTACGGTTAATAACGAACTTACCACCATTGTTTGAGACAATTGCATTTTTTGCATCTTCAATAAGCACAAAAAATGAAATTCCATCTGCAATAATCGAGGAAGTTTGATCCGTTAAGTAAATTCCGTCCCACATTTTACAGCAACCCGCTTCAAGGAAGGTACGATTATACAGGCCAAGAGTAACCCCGGGATTAACCACAATTTTTTCATTGGGGCCAAAAAAGAAATGGCATTGGGTAAAATCCAAATTAATGTCAATGGTAAAGGTTCCATTAACGATAATGGTTTGTCCATTTACGGTTTGATTGGGTGTAAAAAAATTACTTGCGAGATTGTTTACATTGTCAACCAGAATAAAAGGGTTGGGATTTTTGTTTATCAAAACACAAGAATTGGCGAATGGTGGCAAGCAACAGGGCTCAATTGAAAAAAATCCAACCGATTGGCAGCCCGTTGTATTATCAATTGCTGTAACCTGAATTACTCCTCCGGGAGCTGTCCAGGTTATACCCAAGCTGGTTCCGGTTCCTGAGGCCGGAGTGCCATTTAAAACGGCCCATTGGTAGGTTATATTGGGATTGGGATTTGATATGGAATAATTGGATGGAACTCCCAGGTTGCAATCGTTATTAATGCCGGGAAGAATAACCGGAATTGAAGGAACAGGCAACACAGCTACTTGTACAACATCTGTTGCCGTGCAAACTCCCTGAGCGGTTGTAGCGGTAACGGTTAGGGTGTATACGGTGGTTGTTGCGGGGAAAGCCAAAGGGTTTGCAATCGTATTTGAGGAAAGTCCGGTTGAAGGCTGCCACAGGTATGAAACCTGAGGTGCAGAAAATTGAGGACAGTTACCGGGTCCAATGGTAACGGATCCACCCGGGCAAATTGACTTATCCGGTCCGGCATCGTTTAACTTTAAAACAGAAAATTCATCCACATTTAATCTCCCTGTTCCAACCGTAGATATGTTTTGCCGGGGATAAATTACCAACTGGTCATACACAAGATTTGGGTTAAAGCAAACAATTCGTGATTGCCAGGAAGTGGAGGAAACCCCTGTTTGAAGGTCTACCTGTAAGGAAACTGAGGGCGAAGGAATCGGTTGGCCATTCGAGCCATTTGGAACCGGAATACCTGAGTTTTGTGATTGGGTTAAAAGTACAACTATGTTGTCAATGCTTGGGGCATCTCCCGATGAAGGTCCGGAGGGTTGCCTTCGGAAAAAATATTCGAGCAAATATAAATTTCCGGGACTTACAAGAAAGCCGGGACTCATATGAACAATTCCTTCACCAATATTTTGAATTTGGTTAAAGGAGTTGGATCCCACATGCCACATACTTGCATGTTGAGGGCTGGTATAAGAATTAGAAGTATCGATTTGTGGAGTTCCGTGTGATCGGTTCTAGCAACTAACCGTGCATCCTGCTGGCGGATAAAATGGGTTAGTATTATTTTGGCAGCCTGGGCCAAGCAAATAATCGAACCCGCCGTTACACATTAAGTTACAAGGCGGGGGAGGAATCGGGGGGTGGGGGGAGAAGTAACCTATACAAAAATCGAAATTTGCCATTCCGGCATCGCAATGTTTGCAAGTGTTAACCCCTCCGGTTTGAATTTTTACATAATAACGGCTCCCAATAACATATCCGGAGGTATAAAAGAATAAAAGGGAATCATTATTTAAAATTGTGGCAGACCCGAAAAGGACTAAACTATCACAGGAGCCACTGTAAACCCAAAGGGCATGCGCATGACCTTGGGCGGAATCCGGGGAGTTAACAGCAGAA
Source organism: uncultured Bacteroidota bacterium (assembly GCA_937924855.1). GTDB lineage: Bacteria > Bacteroidota > Bacteroidia > JADZBD01 > JADZBD01 > JADZBD01. The sequence continues at coordinate 3,189 of CALEYQ010000062.1, forward strand.
ATGTAAACCTCATTACTTTCGGCAATAAAACTAAACCAAACCTCATTGGAGGTAGTGAAGAAATTATGGAAGCAATAGCTTCCAGAAGGAAATGAAATTGAGCTGTCACATTGAAGAGGTTAGGAAGGGTTGGGGGATATCTGGCAAAAGGTGTGCAAGGTAAATAGCAGCAGAGCGGCTGTGAAAAATGTTTTCATTGGATTAAATTTTAAAACCAATATTATTTCAAAAAACCGCAAAAAGCAATACCCCCGGAAAAAATCCGGCTCTCAACCCCTGGTCCTGAAAAATCAATAATCCCCCAAACCCTTTGTTTATCATGGTTTTAAGCCGCCTTCAAAAGCCACATTAAAATTTGGTTTTAAATTAAAACCAAGCCGGTTTTAAAATTGTTCCAAAAAATGTTGTATGCCTGGAGGTTGAACCGATAAAAAAGCCATCCTTAAAAGCTGTATTTAAGAGCCGTTTTTAATCGTTTCTAATCGATTATAAACGTTTAATCACCGGCTACTGATTTTGCAAATTGTAATTTGGTAGCGGGGAGGGCGTGAAACGGCCCCCGGGAAGATTCTTTTAAAACAAGAGCAAGATATTCCTAAAACCGGAATGCATACGAAACCATGGGCAAAGGATACCTGAAAAAATCGCCCAATTCATCCGATACCAAATACATCAATCCAAACTCCCAATTCGAATTATCAAATACACTCCGGAAACCGTTGGTACTTATGAAAATAAAATTCTGAGTTCCTGTATTGGAGAAATCGGGAAACAACAGAATGTTATCGCTGATCAGGTAATGCCTGCCCGATTTTCCAACCTGCAATATGCCTGACAAAGAAGCTGCGCCAAAGCCGGTGAAATCAAAGGGCTCATACCCGTACCATAAACCCAGACTGATATTTTTATCATAGCCACCGAAAGTAGCCATGCCCTGCATCACCGCTCCCGGAACATAATTCCCCCAGGGGAAAAAAATGCCTGTTACCTCCGCTCCAAAAGTTACCGGACGCTCTGTTTCGCTACCCACCTTGCCCGATAAAATTGGAAAAATTCCCAAACCCCCTAAACCAATTGACACATTGGGAGAAACTCCCATGTCAACCCGGTTTAATAATACCATGGTGTTTCGGTAAACGTTATCGTTTTTGGGAATCTGATAAGCGTTTTTGGAAAGAAAATAACGGGTATTAAAAACCTTTTTTTCCGATTGAACAAATTCTTTTTCAGCCCCTCCGGCTCTTATATGGTCTATTTTGGATAAAGGAATTTTAATTATGCCGGTCGATTTGGATTGAATTTTTATACTGTCACCCAGTATGCCCATATAGGTTCCGCTCAGCATATTTCCTGAACTAAGCTCAAGCTTGATTTTGCTTCCCTCAGCTACACGGGTCTGACTTTTGATATACTCCTTTTTTACGGGCAGCATAAGTCCGTTGAAATCCCTGATTTTTATTTCCGTACGGGTTTCCTGTAGTACAAGTCCAAAAATGTAATTGCCGTCCGTAGTGTGTAGTATTATTAACACGGAATCTTTTCCGCTTCCTGATTCTACATAATCCTGGGCATGGCCATAACCCCAAAAGGTAATAAGAAAGGAAAGCAGGAGCAGCCTCAAGGAATTATTGTATTCGGCTGTTATTTGAATTTAACTGTTCCCGGTGCCCGAAGCGAATGGCAAATAAAATCTCATGCGTTCCGGAGGAATAATGCTGGAGATTGGTGGTAGTAAAATCGAAAGAATACCCAATGGTAATATTCTTCTGATAATTGAATCCCATAAACAAAGACCAGGCATCCTTGGTTCTGAATGTACCTCCTACCCAAACGGCCTCTTTATAAACTACCCGCAAGCCTGCATCCAGCTGAAGGGGAATAGGGTTAACATATTTTACCAGAAAGGATGACCAAATATCAAAATCCTCTCCGAAATCGGCCCGGTAACCGGTGCTGGCATACATATGGGTTGCCAGTTTGCTCTGAGACTGGGTGGTATAATCGAAAAACTTTAACTGGGCAGGATAAATCTGAGGCGCTGCAGCTCCCAGGTACCAACGATCGTTATACAAATAAAATCCGGCACCGAAATCCGGCACCAATACCGATTGATATCCTCCACTGATTACCTGATCGAAAGGATCGCGAAGTGTAATTTTGGAACCGTCAACCGCATGTTGCAAAAGTCCTCCGCTTACGCCCAATCCCAGCTTCAGATTTTCATATACATACATATGGTATGCATAGGAGAAATTGACTCCAATCCGTCGGGTAGGACCAACAATATCGGTAAACAGATATCCGCCCAGGCCTACTTTCTGGCTTTTGGTGGGGCCGTGACAGCTGAGAATATAGGTTCTGGGAGCATCGGTAATTCCAATCCACTGATAACGGTTATCGGATTGGGCTTCGAAATAAGGATTTTTACCGGCTATGGCAGGGTTCATTACATAATCATTCAGCATATACTGAGTATACAGCGGTAATTGCTGTGCACTGAGCAGCGCCGGAATAAAGACCCAAAATATTTTTAAAAATCTTTTCATGTTACCTGTATACGGTTATAGGTCCGGTGAATGCATCAGGATATAAGGGGTCGTTGAGATTAATAATGTAATAATAGGTTCCCACCGGAACGGGCTTCCCCTTGTAAGTTCCGTCCCACACTACATTAACATTATCATATCCGTCGCCGCGGAACAGGAGTTGTCCCCAACGGTTGTACACTTCAACCCAGTTATTGGGGAAGAGATGAATGTTGTCGATGATCCACATATCGTTGGATCCGTCGCCATTGGGTGAAATACCATTGGGGAAAATAATTTTGGGCAGCACAGTAACCCTAACCGTATCGGTGGCTGTACATCCCGAGGCGTTGGTAACCGTTACGGTATAAACGGTAGTAACGGTAGGAGAGGCCGTAGGATTGGGAAGGGTTCCGTCATCCAAACTGATGGCAGGGCTCCAGGCATAAGTGCTTCCGGGAGGTCCGGTCGGGTTCCCACCAATAATAACACTATTGAAAATTACGATGGTTTGATTCGGTCCGGCTTCTGCAATGGGATTCGGGTTAATGGTTATTACAACAGTATCCGTATCTGAACAGGCCCCATTGGAAACAATCAGCGCATAGGTCCAGGTTCCAACCCCGGGATTGGTAAGGTTCACAATAGCAGTATTACCTACAGGAGCATTTCCGGGAACCGTTAGCCATTGATAGGTGAGTGCGTTTACCGAACCGGAACCGTTGAGAACGATGCCTCCGCCTTCACAGAAGGTAGTATCCGTTCCGGCATTTGCAACTACGGAAACGTTAGATAAAAGACTAACAATCGTCGAGGTAGTGCAATTATTGGCATCGGTTACCACAACGGTATATGTTCCCGACAATACATTGGTAAGATCCTGGGTTGTGGCTCCGTTGCTCCAGCTGTATGTGTAGCCGGGAACTCCACCGGAAACGGTAATATCAATGGATCCGTCGTTTACGGTATTGCAACTTGAATTCGTGGTTACCACATTGGAAATTACGAGCGGGGGAGGGTTATTGAGAACCACGGTAAGACTGGAGCTGCAGTTATTTACATCCGTTACGGTAACGGTGTAGGAACCGGGACAGAGATTCGAGAGCCCTGAGGTAGTTGCACCGTTGCTCCAGGCGTAAGTAAAGGGAGGTGTTCCTCCATTGGGAATTACGGTTATGCTTCCGTTACAGTCGTTGTTGCAAAGCGGTTGTGAAACAATAGGCGCAGAGAAAGAAATCTGAGGCGGTTGGGTAATCTGAACAATGGCATTGCTCACACAGTTGGCTCCATCGGTTACGGTTAAAGTATAGGTTCCGGCACAGAGTGCATTAACAGAAGTTGTTGTGGCTCCGTTACTCCACAAATAAGCATAGGGTGGAGAACCACCGGTAACCACTGAGCTGATACTGCCGGTACAACCGCTGTTACAGGTTAGATGAGTAGGCGAAAGGGTAACGGAAGGACCATTGCTGTTTGAAACGGCAATAACGGCAGTTTGTGTACAACCGTTGGCATCAGTAACGGTTACCGAGTAATTTCCGGCGCACAATCCGGTAATGGATGATGTGGTTTGATTTCCGGGCTGCCACAAATAGGTATAAGGACTTTGGCCTCCGGTTGGTGAAAGGGCAATTGAGCCGTTGCAGGTTCCGCAGGCGGTATGGGTTATCAATTGATTGGTAATGATCTGGGGCGAGGACTGAATGGTAAATGAATCGGTAGTAATACAACCGGCACCATCAGTTACCTGCAGATAATAAGTTCCGTTACATAAATTGTTAAGGCTGTTGGTTGTTTGGCCGCCCGGGCTCCAGAAATAAGAGTAGGGAGGAGTACCTCCGCTTGGGTTTGAAGAAGCGGTTGCATTACAATCCCCAAAGCAGGCATTAGGAGTAGTAGTTAGATTCGTAAGCGGACCATTGGCATTGCTGACCGGAATATTTACGGTTACGGAACATCCGTTAGAACCGGTTATGGTAACATTATAAATTCCGGCACAAACTCCCGTAATGTTCTGGGTTGTTTGCCCGGTATTCCACTGATAGGTGAAGGGAGGAGATCCTCCGCTGGGGTTTAAGGAAATGCTTCCGTTGCATTGTCCGCAAGAGGGTGCCGAAATGGTAGGGTTGGCAACCACAGGAGCTGTTTGTGTAATGGTAACCGTTCCGGTTGTAAAACACCCATTAGCATCCGTCACAGTAACAGTGTAGGTACCTGCACAAAGTCCCGTTGCCGTAGAGGTAAATTGTCCGAAGGGATCACTCCATGAGTAGGAATAGGGAATGGAACCCCCGATGGGATTGCTAACTGTTGCAGTTCCTGTACAGGATCCCGAACAAATAATATTTGTGTTCGAAAGTGAGAAAGTGATAACTGTATTTCCTGAAATAGTAAAAGTTGCTGTGGTGGTACAACCCATGGCATCTGAAATGGTAACGGTATAGGTTCCCACACAAAGATTATTTATGCTTGCGGTGGTCATGTTGCCCGGTTGCCATAAATACGAATAGGGTCCTCCGTTTCCGCCGGAGGGATTAAGTGTTATGGAACCTGTACAGATTCCCGAGCATTGGGCATTTACAACCGTGGCATTGGGCTGGATCTGGGGAGGTGATGGAACAAAAACCGAATCAACCGTAATACAATTATTGGCGTCGGTAACAACTACGGTGTAGCTTCCTGAACAAAGTCCGGTTATGGATGTGGTTGTAGCACCACCGGGCGACCACTGGTAAGTGAATGGGCTGGCTCCGTTGGCGGAAACACTAGCGGTTCCATCGCAGCCTCCGAAGCAGGTGGTTCCGGTGGCACTCATGGTTAGGGTAGGACCGGAGGTATTGCTGACCCCAATGGTAAAGCTTCGGGTACATCCCGTTGCGTCGGTAATGACCACGGTGTACAATCCGGCGCACAAGCCGGTAACGTTCTGGGTTGTCATGCCACCCGGACTCCATAGATAAGTATAGGGCGCTGTTCCTCCGCTGGGAGCAATATTTATGGTTCCGTTACAAGTTCCACAATTTGCTTGTCCGACCGCACTAATTATTGTAATAGGGCTGGGATTATTTAATACAATGGTTTGGGTTCCTACGCAACCGTTAACATCAGTAACAGTAAGCGTGTAAGTGCCTGCACACAATCCGGTAGCGGTTTGGGTGGTGATACCACCCGGATTCCACAGGTATGAGTAGGGAGCAGATCCTCCAACCGGATTGGATGTGAGTGAACCATTGCAATTGGATGCGCAACTCGGCAAGCTAACGATAGATCCTCCCGGCTGAAGAACCGTAGGTGAGGTAATGGTGAAAATTGTAGATCCGGTACACCCGTTTCCATCCGTAACGGTAAGGGTATAGGTACCTGTACAGAGTCCGTTTACAGTCTGGCTTGTCAGATTTCCCGGCATCCACAGGTAGGTGTAAGGACCACCCGTTCCACCCGAAGGGTTTGAAGTGGCTGCTCCGTTACAGGCTCCGTTACAACTCACATTGAATGTGGTAGCATTCGGGATAACAGGAGGCGGAGCAGTAAGTGAAATACTTAAAGTTGCGGTACAACCGTTGGCATCGGTAACCGTAATGGTATATGTTTGTCCGCAGAGTGTGTTCACGGTAGCACCGGTAAAGTTTCCGGGTGTCCACAAATAGGAATAGGCAGGTGTTCCCCCCGAGGCGGAAACCGTGGCTGTACCATTGCAGGTATTATTACAGGACGGAGGTGTTGAAGAAACAAAACTAAGTGTTAACTGGGGAGGTTGGGTAATGGTAACCGTTGCACTTGCCGTGCAATTGTTGGCATCGGTAACAACAACCGTATATGTTCCCGGACACAGGAAAACCAGATTTTGAGTGCTGAAGTTTCCGGGGGTCCACAAATAAGTATATCCGGGCGTTCCACCGCTGGGTGTTGCCGTTGCAGTACCGTCGCAATTGTTAAAGCAGTTTACATTGGTGGCACTGACGGAAACACTTAGGGCCGGAGGGGCGTTTATGGTGTGCGTGGAACTGGCGGTGCAATTATTTGCATCCGTAATTACGAGGGTATAGGTGCCGGCGCATAAACCGGAAACGTTGGGTGTTGTTAAATTTCCGGGTTGCCAGTTGTAGGAGTATGGACCTGTGCCTCCGGTGACCGAAGTGTTAACAAATCCATTACAGTTGGAACCGCAGGTAGAGTTTCCGACAGTAGCATTTGCCACCAGGGGTTGAGGTTGCGTTACGGTAATAGTTCCAAACGAGATACACCCCGGCGCATCGGTAACCTGAACCGTATAGGTGCCGGCACATAATCCGGTGGCATTGACTGTGGTTTGTCCGCCGGGGTTCCACAAATAGGTATAGGGTGGTGTTCCCCCACTCGCAAGCACAGAGGCGGCACCGTCGCAGGCACCATTACAGGAGGCGGGAGTAAACGCCATTACCAGAGTGGGTCCCTGGATGTTTCCGAGAGAAATGGTAAAGGTTGCAGTACAATTAGTGTTATCAGTAATGGTAACCGTATAAGTTCCCGGACAAAGACCCGTTGCGGAATTTGAATTCGAAACATTCGGCGCCCAGACAAAGGTATAGGGAGGATTTCCTCCCGACTCGTTGAGCACAATGCTGCCGTCACATAAGGTGCAGTTGGCCTGGTTAATGGTAGGGTTAATCGTAAGTGGCGGTGGTTGGGAAATGGTAACGGTGGATGAAATGGTGCG
>CALEYQ010000063.1 GCA_937924855.1 uncultured Bacteroidota bacterium
TTTTGTTCCGTATCCACTGAAAATGGACCTTATTCTTGGGTGTGTAAATAACAAAAAGGTAATAGCCAAACACCGAATTGTAGGCTATTTTCAAACTGGGAATACCGGTGCGTTCCGATTCCTCCTTTTGAATTTTAAGCAAAAAATCTTTTCCCGAATAGGCCAGCCCCCTGAGGTAATCGAGTTCCTCACTGACTCCGGATGCAATCACATTCCCTTTGGCAACTATATAGGGAGGATCGTGGTGAACTTCCCGGGAAATTTTTTCCTGAACCGTTTCACAGCCGTTTAATTGTTCGCCGATTTTTTCAAGGGGAAGATTCCCGGATTCAAGAAACAAAGTTTTTATTTCAGAAAGGGATTTCAGCGAACGCTGTAATTGAACCAGTTCCTTTGGGCTAATTCTGAGGGTGGCTATTTTTGAAGCTACCCTTTCCATATCCGAAAAGTGCTCACGGAAGCCGCGTAACAAGGTGTCTGTTTCAGGATTCTCCAAAAAATATCCCACAACAGCATGCCGTTCATTAATTGCCTCAACTTCCTTCAGGGGAAAAGCCAGCCAGCGCTTCAACAACCTGCTGCCCATAGGGGTAAGCGTTTTATCAATCACCGAGAGCAAACAATTTCCTTCTCCATAATTCGAGGAAAATATTTCAAGGTTACGAATGGTAAACCGGTCGAGCCAAACGAACTTATCCTCTTCAATTCTGCGAATGGAAGAAATATGCCTTACTTTATCGTGTTGGGTTTCGGAAAGGTAATGCAGGGCAGCTCCGGAGGCCGCAATACCCAGCTCCAATCCTTCAATACCAAAACCCTTAAGAGAATTCGTGGAAAAATGCCGGATTAATTTTTCATATGAAGAGGGAATATCGAAAGCCCAATCATCCAGGGGATAGGTGTAAAATGAAGTTCCGATCCAGTCAATTATTTCTTTTTTTGATGGCTTGGGAAACAAAATCTCATTGGGCGAAAAGCTTTGTACAAGTTTTTCAATATAATCAGGTGGACCCTGGGCGCAATAAAACTCCCCGGTGGAAACATCAAGAAACGAGACTCCTGCAAGTCCTTTTTGCAGAACCACGGAACAAAGGAAATTATTTGATTTGGTGTCCAGGACTTTCTCATTATAAGAAACCCCCGGGGTAACCAATTCGGTTACTCCTCTTTTAACAATAGTTTTGGTTAGTTTGGGATCCTCTAATTGGTCGCAGATGGCAACTCTTTGGCCGGCCCTTACCAGTTTGGGTAAATAATTATCCAGGGCATGATGGGGAAATCCGGCCAGCTCCACGCTGGAGGCTGCACCGTTAGCCCGACGGGTTAAAACAATACCCAGAATCCGGGAAGCCTTAATAGCGTCTTCGCCGAAAGTTTCATAAAAATCACCCACTCTGAAGAGCAATAAGGCGTCGGGATGTTTCTCTTTGATGGCATTGTATTGTTTCATCAAAGGGGTTTCTGAAACCTGCTTTTTACCCTCTTTTTCCTTTTTCCGGGTTTCCATTCCCGTAAATTTACAAAAGACGGAGGAACGGGAATTTTCCTTTTTTAAACATTTTTTACCCCGCCGAAAATTTACCTTTGGACATGCGAAAACTGAAAAATGAGGAATTAAACAGGCCTGAGCCCCAACAGGCTTTGAAGGAGCATAAAATTCCGGTTTCGGTGGTTTTAGACAATGTCAGAAGTGCATTAAACGTGGGTTCCGTTTTCAGGACCTGTGATGCTTTTGGAATTGAAAAATTGTGGCTTACCGGAATTACTGCCTGTCCGCCCGACAGGGAAATCCAGAAAACAGCCCTGGGTGCAACACTCTCAGTGCCCTGGGAATATCGTAAAGACACAATGGAAATTGTCCGGGAACTCAGGGATGGGGGTGCAGAAATAATAATTGTAGAGCAAACCACAGCCTCGGTTCTCCTTCAAGACTATAGTTTTTCCTCCCAAAAGAAAACGGTTTTGGTTTTCGGACATGAGGTAAATGGGGTTTCAGAGGAAATTCTGGGCTTATCCCATGGAGCTATTGAAATACCACAGTCCGGAGCGAAACACTCCTTAAATATTGCTGTTTGTGCGGGTATTACTTTGTGGGAGGCCTATCGGAAACTCAGGTAACTCAATCTCTTCTCCGGGGATTTTTTCTCTTTTCGGCAGGAACCGGATTTTCGGTTTTAAGGGGATTAAGTTCTTTTTCCAGTCTCTTCAGGGCATAATAGTCGCGGTATAGGAGTTTGAGATCAGAATTTACTTTATTGGTATATGCGTAATCATAATCGAACTGATCCTTATTGATGGAATAATTCACCTTGGCAATAGGCTTGTTTAGAATGCTGACATCGAGGCCATCTATCTTTTCAAAAATATCCAGGGAAAAAGGAAAAATAAAGGCAGCCTTTTTTTCTTTTGGAACTTTAGTGTTTACTTCTATTTTTTTGGAAACAAATCCTTCTTTGGTAACCAGAATATAGAATTTCCTATCCAAGGGTAGCCTGAACTCACATTTTCCTTTTTTGTCGGTAACAACCTTTAAAAGATATTGACGGGTAGTATCGGAGTAAATAAAAATTTCTGCATTTTCAAGTTGAATTTCCTCACCTTTTTCAAAAGCTTTGGAAATTTTTACCACGCCCCGCATTTCAAGATATTCCTTCTTGGATTTGTCAACAATAAGTGAGGTATCCTGGCCACCCCCAAAGGAAAGTAGTGGAACGCAGATGAAAGCCGCGGCCAGGGTAAGAAATTGAAAATAAATTTGACCCCTTTGCATCCTGAGTGGATCGCTGTTTAAAACAAATTTACAAAACAAATGCCAGATTTTAAAAAAACGGCCTCAAATTAAGCTATTGCTATACAGCTCATTACATCCAAAAAAAGGGGGTTTTTGAAATGTTAAAAATACGTCAATACCTGTTCAGGCGCCTGAATCAGTAACGATTTTTCCGAAGATTTTTCAACACTACCAATTATTTGGGCTTCCAGATTAAACGATTCTGCCAATTTAATAAGGGTTTCCGCCGTGGGGAGATCCGTGTAAATTTCCATCCTATGGCCCATATTAAACACCCGGTACATTTCCTCCCAGGTGCTGTTACTTTCCTTCTTAATTATCTCAAATAAGGTGGGAACCGGAAACAAATTGTCTTTAACAATTTTTACCTGACCGGCAAAGTGGAGAATTTTGGTTTGGCCGCCGCCGGAGCAATGGACCATACCGTGGATTTTCCTGTGGTATTCCTTAATAAAGGGAATCAAAACCGGGGCATAGGTTCGGGTTGGAGACAAGACCAGTTTTCCGGCAGTTACGGTAAGTGGCGCATGAAATTTACCGGCCGGGATGGAAACAGGGGTTCCCAAATTGTAGGAACCGGAATAAACCAATTCAGCATCCATATCCGGGTCGAAGGATTCAGGATATTTTTCTCCAACTTCTTTTCCAAATACATCGTGGCGCGCGGAAGTCAGTCCATTACTTCCCATTCCCCCGTTATATTCCTTTTCATATTTGGTTTTTCCGGAAGAGGCCAGTCCGACGATCACATCCCCGGCCTGAATATTCTTATTATCAATAACCCTGTCACGCCGCATTCGTGCCGTAACGGTAGAATCAACCACCAGGGTTCTTACAAGATCACCAACATCAGCTGTTTCTCCACCGCAGGAATAAATTTCCATTCCCCAGCCCCTGAGTTCATCAAGAATTTCCTCGGTAGATTCGATGAGAGCCTTGATAATTTCCCCCGGAACCTTTGTCTTGTTGCGACCGATAGTAGAAGAAAGAAGGATTGGGCCGGTGGCTCCCACACAGAGAAGGTCTTCTGTATTCATATACACAGAATCGCGGGCGATTCCGTTCCAGACCGACATATCGCCCGTTTCCTTCCAATAGGCCCAGGCTAAAGAAGATTTCGTACCTGCTCCATCGGCATGCATGAGGCTGCACCATTCAGGGTCATTCGTAAGAAAATCGGGAAGGATTTTACAAAAAGCTTTTGGGAAAAGGCCCTTATCTACATTTTTTATGGCTGCATGTACCTCTTCTTTTCCGGCAGATACGCCACGCTTTCCGTAACGGGAACTTGTCATGGGGCAAAAATAAAACAACCCGCGGATTCGCGGGTTGTTTTGAAAGATTTTTAGTTTTTTGGTTTGTCGGGATTACCACCCGGCATGGTAGTGGTCTTTTCGTTCTTCTTGTCGCCGGTATCAATATCCCCGTCTTCCCCTCCACCTTCAATAAGGTCGTTGTTCAGCTGAATTTCAGGGAAGGGATTGTCTTCCTTAATTCCATCTTTTGGTTTATAATCTTTTCTAAGGATTGAAAACACAACGCGCCGGTTCATTTCGTGTAGGGCTTCAAAGTCGTTTTTATTGGCTTTGAACTTATTAATAAAAGCTTCCTGGAGGACAGTTCCTTTTGGCACCACCTTTCCACTTGGAAGAGTAACATCATTGTCCAAAGTTTTAGGTTTAGACTCGCCGTATCCTTTGGCAACGATTCGGTCACCGGGGATACCTTTGGAAATAATATACTCCACACAGGTTTTTGCTCTGTCGAAAGAAAGCTTTTGATTATACTCCGCAGAGTTCCTGGAGTCGGTATGGGCACCAAGCTCAACCACAATGGTTGGGTTTTCAACCAGTGTTTTATATAGGAACTCAAGAGAATCTTTAGGATTTGAAGGGTGGGCCAGATCGTACTTATTCAGGTTGAAAAGAACAAGGGGCATTTTGATTTCCTTCTTAACCAGAAGAAGCTCGAAATCCTGCTTAAAGTCTTTGGATTTGGTTTCACCAACTGTAGTGAATTTGTTTTTTGGGTTCCCAAGGTAGCCATCGGGAGCTTCCGGAGTCTTAATATCAACGCCTGAAGCACCAACAACATAAGAAGTGCTTTCATTAATGTAACGGGCAGCGCCGTTGGCATCAAACCGGTAAAATCCGGTTTTGTCGGTCTTGATTTCGAATTTGGTTCCATCAGAGCCAATCAATGTAATGGCAGCATTTTCGATCGGCTTACGTGATTCCTTCTCAGTTACTACACCGGAAAGAGTATAGATAAGGGGAGGAACAGTAAAGCGATAGATATCATCACCGCCTTTTCCACCGGCACGGTTTGAGGTAAAATATCCACGCTCAAATTTTCCTTCGAAAATGATACCGAAATCATCTCCGGCGGAGTTCATAGGGAATTTAAGATTAGTCACATTATCCCAGCTTCCTTCTCCCTTCATATCGGCCTTGAAAATGTCAAGTCCGCCCATTCCCAGGTGACCGTCGGAAGAGAAATAAAGCGAACCATCGTCGGATATGTAGGGGTACAATTCGTCACCGGAACTATTAATAGTTGGGCCTAAATTCACAGGATTTCCCCAGGTTTTTGCCTTTTTATCAAATTTAGACATCCAAAGGTCCAAACCACCGTAACCACCGGGCAAGTCTGATGAAAAAACCAAAATTGTTTCTTCAGGATTTACGGTTGGGTGCCCAAGGTTATTACTATCGACATTAAAGCTGATTGGCTTTGGCTCATCCCATGCATTTCCTTTTTTCTGGGAAACATAAATCTGACACTTAACGTGTTTGTTCTTTTCAACTCCGCAGCGCGTGAAATACATGGTGTTGAGTTTTTTATTCATCACCGGAGCAGCTTCGTTGTATTTTGAATTAAGTGGGGCAGCAAGGGGAGTTGGGGTTTTCCACTTTCCGTTTTTGTCAACCTGAGTCTCAAAAATATCAGCAAAAATTTGCCCTGCGCTATTGTCGGTTCCACCACCCATGGCACCTTCCCGTGTAGAAGAAAAATAAATGGTTGTATAACGCTTATCCGCCCAGCAGGGAGCATAATCCCACTCTTTGGTATTAATTTGCTGAAGGTTTTCAACTTTATGACGGGTAGGGCTTTCTTTCCATTTAATAGCCAGTTCGCAGGACTTGATGCCATCTTCGCCACGCTTATCGGAAGGGACTTCCTTTTTGTAGTTGGCATAATCGGTCATGGCCTCTGAATATTTTTCCTGTGCTTTTTTGGCATTGGCCATGTACAAGTGAGCAATAGGGTCAGGATATTTGGCTTTAATAGCTTTTGAATAGTAAGATTCGGCCTGTTTCTGGTCATTGATGAGGCGATAACATTCCGCAGTTTTAAACAGGATTTCTGCCTTTGTAGCCTTTTTAGCTTTGGTTACGGCTTTCTTATACAAGTCAATGGCCGTAAAATATTCATGATTCATGTATGCTTTTTCAGCATCCTTGTAATAGTTTTTTTGTCCAAATACAATGTTGGCGGCAATCAAGAAAACACAAAGGGCAAAATGCTTGGAATACCTCATATCCTGGTTTTTAAGTTGTTGAAATTGTGGGTGCTAAAATAATTATTTATTTCAAACTAAAAAAAGAAGAAATGTTTTTTTTATCCCCTGAAAACGAGGGCCTTCCAAGCCCAAAATGACAGAATCAGGGTTAAGGTCAAGAAGCCTGCTTCAAATCCATTAAAAGTTTGGTTTTCAGGTGCTGGAAAGCCCATTTTTCCCATTTTTTCAAAAGAAGTTGGGGTACAAATTGGTAATTATTATTAGTTTTGCAGCCCTATTTCGGGAAAAGCTCTTTGGTAGAGCGTAATCCCGCAAAGCGGGATTTAGGTCGCGGGGAGGGGAAATAAAATAAGCGGAAGTAGCTCTTTGGTAGAGCGTAATCCCGCACAGGCGGGATTAAGGTCGCGGGGAAGGTGAAATATAATAAGCGGAAGTAGCTCAGTTGGTAGAGCGTAACCTTGCCAAGGTTAAGGTCGCGGGTTCGAGACCCGTCTTCCGCTCCAAAGCCCTGTTTTTTTACAGGGATTTTTTTTTACTACTCTGCCCGGGTGGTGGAACTGGTAGACACGCAGGACTTAAAATCCTGTGGCCATTGCGGCCGTACGGGTTCAACTCCCGTCCCGGGTACAAAAATTGGTTTAGCCCAATTTCATTTGCGTCCTACATGAACCCGGAATTTCTTCCGACGCTTTCATCCCTTCTCCAAATAAACATCGAATTAAAATCCTGTGGCCAGGTGAAAACAGAAAAAGAAAACCACTGACAAAACCGATTAAACAAATTTCCATCTATTCCCCCGGAAGGCAATTTCACACAACCCCCAATTGTCGCTAACCCGACTTTTTTCCGAGGCTAATAAGTCGTATATTTAGGGTGATGAATTACTTAATTCCTGCTTTTTTAATCCTTTTCCCGGTTTTTTCCCCGGCACAACAAGGACAAGCCCTCTCCTCCTTTTCAGGAAGACTGGAGAACTCTGGCATTTCCCTGGAATGGGTAACCAGAGCAGGAAGTTTTTGCCAGGGACTGAAACTTTTTCACTCGACTGACAGTTTTATTTTTTCAGAAATCTATGAGTACCCGGGTATTTGCGGGTCTTCCAACAGCCCTGAAAAGTATACCTACTTTCACAAACCCGGTTCGCAAAACGGTCCTCAGTATTATTATCTTGACCTCGGCCCTTCCGGTATTACGGAAACCATCCGGGTTGATTTTTGGTTTGCAGGCCCTGAAAATCTGATTTTGTTTCCAAATCCTGCCACCGAATTTTCTCAAATAAAATTATTGCCGGGATTTAATTTTCCTGCCACGATAAGTATTACGGATCCTACCGGTAAAACTCTATTCAATTATGCAGTTTCTGAACCCGGTGAAATCTATCTCCTCAAGGATGAGGTGGGAACCGGCTTGTTTTTTATCCGGGTCAGCGACAGCAAAGGGAAATCCTTTTCCCGAAAGTTGATCTTTAATTGATTTTTTTCCGGCCCTGCTTTATTTCCGACCGTTTCTTTTTCGAGTCAAGCCGTTTTTGTTTGGCAGCTTTCCCGGGTTTTGTCTTTTTTCGCTTCTTTCGGGTCTGAAGACCCTTATTCAAAATTTCCAGTAGTTTTTTCAATGCGTCTTCCCGGTTACTTGCCTGGCTACGGGTCTTCGTAGATTTAACCACAACAATCCCCTCCACATTACCGGACCGAATTAAAAACTGAAGAATTTTTTCACGATCCGTTTCCGACAGCGAATGGGAATTCCTTACATCAAAACTGAGCTTTACACCCGTTGAAACTTTATTGGCATGCTGCCCCCCTTTCCCGCCCGAGGGGAAAAAAGTCCATTCCAATTCATTTTCAGATATCAAAGCAATCATGTATTTTTAAGGAAATATGAAAAAACAATTGTTGCTTGGGATCATGCTGGCATTCGGCCCATTCTTTACTATGAATGGCCAGAACAAAGTTATCCGAAAAACAAATGTGCACATTAACTATTTTCCGAATGGAAAAATTCAGTCCATAATTAAAACCAAAACAGCCCAATCGGCCGGATTCAATTTCGACAGCAATTTCAAGAGGAACAGATACCGGGAGGTGGTTTTTGACGAATCCGGAAACCGGATTAGAACCATATTCCAGAAAACAAAAATAAGTCAGGCCGGACGGGACTGCTACCTTGTAAAACGAATCAGCACTGATTTCTTTTCTTCAGGAAAAAAGCAAAAAAAAATAAAGGAACGATGCGACAGAAAGAAAACCGTTGAAAGGCATTTCAACCCGGATGGAAAATTAATCCTGAAAAGGATTATTATTGATAAAACCCAATGAAAACCACCTTTCTTTTAATCGTTGGGTTTCTTTGGTCCGGCTCCGGAATAAAACTGCAGGAAAAATCCATCATTAAGCCTGCTGAAAATATACTTTGTCTGAATACGGATACCAGAAACTATTACCGGATCAACGATAACGGAATCTACATTTATTCAGGTTCTGAAAACAAAAAAGCCGGGAAGCATGAGTTCTTTGTCGCTCAGGAAAAAATAACCCCTACCGGTCTGTGGATGACCTTATCGCCTATGGATTCCGTAAGGAAATATTACAAACAGGGAAAATTTCCCCTTTCCCCGGTTCCCAAAAACAACCCCACACAAAAGCCTGTAAAAAAAGGAAAATTAAGCGGCATCCGGATAGCCCTGGATCCCGGGCACATTGCCGGAGACAGGGCAACCGCCGATCTGGAAAGAAAAATAGTTCCCATTGAAGAAAATAAGGAAAAGGGAATCCTTAACGCTACGGTTATTGAGGGGGTTTTGACCCTGGCTACCGCCAATCATCTCAAGGAGCTCCTGGAAAAAGAGGGAGCAGAAGTTTTAATGACGCGGGATAAACCAAATGTTGCCTCCTTTGGAATGAGTTTCGGCGATTGGAAAGCAAAGAAATTCAAATCCCATATTGATAGTCTTTTGAAACGCGGGGAAATTTCTAAAAAGAAGTATGATTTTTATCGCTTAAGGGCAAGGGAAGAAATTATTTTCCGTGATTTATTTTTACAGGAAGACCTTAAAGAAAGGGCTAAACTGATCAACGCGTTCAAACCCGACATTGCCTTAATTATTCATTACAATGCCGATGAAAAAAACACAGATTGGATCAAGCCAACAAAAAAAAATTTCTGTATGGCATTTGTCCCCGGGGGATTTAGCGGAAATCTTCTTCAAAAACAGGAATACCGGATTCATTTCCTCCGCCTGCTTTGTTCTCCTGCCCTCAGCCTTTCCGTAAAGTATGCAGGAATAATCTGCAGAGAATTTGAAAAAACGCTCGATGTGCCTTTGGCCCGGAGCTCTGATGCCGAATATCTGCAGGAAACTTCTGTTTTCACCGGAGAGCCCGGAGTCTTTGCCCGTAATCTCGCCTTAACCAGATTGCTTACCTGTCCTCTGGTTTATGGCGAAACTCTTTATCAGGACAATGAGAAAGAATACCTGAATCTTGATCATACCAGGTTTGGCCAGGGGCAGACCCCTCAACGGGTTATGGATGTCGTAAATGCTTATTATTCAGGGGTTTTAAAAATATTTTCGAAGTGATGTATCTTTTTGTTTTCTCCTCCATTATGAAAGAAAAAAGTCATGGCAGGAAAAAACGAATCACCCCGGCAGAAAATGATTGGCATGATGTACCTGGTACTGACTGCCCTACTGGCTCTAAATGTAGCCAAGGAAATTCTGGATGCATTTGTATTGGTAAATGATGGCTTACAGGCCACGAACCGTAATTTTCAGCAAAAAATTTCGCATCAGTATGCCGCCTTTGAAAAGGCATTGTTGCTGGATGAAAAAAAAGTAAGACCCTTCCATGAAAAGGCTAAAAATGTAAAAGCCAGGTCGGAAGAAATGATGGCCGAAATTGAAGCGTTAAAGAAGGAACTGGTTACCCTAACCGAGGGCTTGCCAAAAGAAACCGGCGACACCTTAAGTCTGAAATGGGTAGGAAAAAAAGACAATTTTGACATTCCTACGCAAATTCTGATTGGAAATTCTGAGGATGTAAGCCGGGGAAAAGCCTTTGCCCTAAAACAGAAAATAAACGCCTATAAAGAATTTCTCTTTTCGATATTGGATCCCATCGACCGCCCCAACATGGATTTGGGCCTGGACACCCGCGATCCTGTGAACTCTCCCACGAACGAGAACTGGGAGCTTTACAATTTCTACCATTTGCCTCTGGTGGCCGTGGTAACGAATTTATCGCGGATTCAAAACGACATAAAAAAAGCTGAATCGGATGTGGTTGAATATTTGTACAAAAAAGTGAATGCCGATGACTTTGTGTTCGACACCATTGTGGCAAAAGTAATTCCGCGATCAAACTATATTCTCATGGGGGAAGAGTATCGGGCGGATGTGTTTCTTGCGGCATACAACACCACCAAAAATCCGGAAATAAGAGCGGGGTTCTTACAAGGGAAATCCCAAAGCCCGGGCCTTAATCCGGATCCTATCCCGGTTGAGGATGGCACGGGGAAATTCATTTTCAAGGCCAATAAAGAAGGGCTTCAAAAGTGGGGAGGCGCCATAACCATTGAAAATTCAAACGGAGAAAAGAAATCATATCCTTTTGAATCGGAGTTCCTGGTGGCCCGTCCATCCGCCAGCATATCTCCTACCCTCATGAATGTACTTTATATGGGCATTCCTAATCCTTTATCTGTTTCAGTTCCGGGTATTCCTTCCGAGGATTTGATAGTTTCCATCGATAAGGGAGGCATAAGCAAAAACGGCTCAGAATATATTGCCAGTCAATTGACTCCCGGTTTTGCCAACATCAATGTATCGGCTAAAATGGAAAACGGGAAAACCATGCCCATGGGCAGCATGAAGTTCCGGGTATTGCTTTTGCCACGACCTGTAGTTAGGTTTGGAAATCATTTAGGCTTGTTAACCCCCTTAAGTCTGATCAAAAAAGAGGGGAAGCTAACGGGAGCATATCCGGACGGGACGGCGATTAACGCAAGCCCGGAAGTGAAATCATTTACCATGGTAGTTCCCGGACCGGGCGGGGTGGAACAGAGTTATGAATCCAAAACCGGCTACCTCACCGACGACATGAAAAAGATTCTGGATGTTTTAAAAAACGGAACCCGTGTTTATTTTGAAAATGTGGTGGTAGAGGGGCCCGACAAAATCAAGCACCGGTTAGACTTTCAGATAAAACTGGCAAAGTAAGGGTTGAGCCACGAGGGAAAAACCTAGTGGGCTTCTTTCTTTGAGAACCGGGCAAAGAGGTCTCCAATCCAGTCGAGGAACTTTTTCAGGAGATCGTAGTAAAGGGTTATGGCCAGGAATAGCGACATGCCCCAGATAACACAAACATTCACCCAGAAGGTATCAAAATAATATCCCATGATTTTTTTGCGGGGGGCAAAAAAATGGGCTCTGAATCCTTCCGGATCCAGGAATACCGGATCTACCCTTTGAATAATTTCCCCATCCTTTTCAATGATCCGGTCGAGGTCGGTGGCATTTTTAACCAAATCACTCAGGGATTCGTTCTCGTAGTCGTTTTTCAATTGAAGAAAGGCTTCCTTATCAGCATCGGTACGGTTCATTTTAATCGTAAGCTTATCCTTCTCGTTGCTGCTGTCGTTATATCGTTTTATGTAATACCGGTTCAGATTATCCAGATAAGCACGGGTTATTTCGGCCACTTCCGGTGTAAACAAGTCAGGGAACAAGAGATCGAGACGGTCGAACTTTACGCTTTTAACTCTTTTTACTTCCTTTCCGATTTCATTCCGGATCAATTCAAGATCGGAAACCAACTGTTCTCTCATATGCGGCTTTGAGAGATTGAGTTCGCAATTGTCGACCTTGGTCCGGATACGTGAAATCCAGTAAGTCTTTTTAAAGTCGGCGTAGGATGCAGCTTTATCGAACTGATAAAAATTCTTTTCAAACTTGTTCGATTTAAACTGGTTCACAGCCAAAGCTTCAAAAGCCCATCGACTGGCCATAACTTCACCTGTAATGGGCACATTTTTCTGGCTGGTAATGGTAGGATTAAGCTTGTCAAACTTAACAATAACACCACTCAACAAGAGCTGGGGAATTAGCAGGAATGGAATCAGGATATAAATAGTCACAGCTGAATTAAATGCAGATGAAATATTGAGTCCCAGCATATTCGCAAAACAGGAAGTGGAGAAAAGCACCATCCAGTAATCGAAATACATCCCTTTAATGCCCAAAATCATATTTCCAACAAGTACAAAGGTGAAAGTCTGAATAGCGGAAAGGACAAACATTATAGTAATCTTACTGAACAGGTAACTTATCCGGCTCAGGTTCAAAAAGGATTCCCGTTTTTGAATTTTCCGGTCTCTGATAATTTCTTCTGCTGAAACCGTTAATCCGATAAAGAGGGCTACCACAACCGCCATGAAAAGGTAAGCGGGCATATTTTCGTTTTCTCTGAAAATATACCCGATTTTATTGGTTGTGTCGGTGTTATAATACCGTACCAGGTAGGAAAGGATAAAGGCGAGCAGCGGGGCTTCAAGCAGGTTGATGATCAGGTATTGGGTATTCGTAAGTTTAGCCTTTACGTCCCGGGTCATGAATACCTTCAGCTGCTTAAGCTTATTCGGAATTTTAAATGTGCTTTCGGGAATGTCGGTATGGTCGTCGATAGGAATAATCCGGGAGCCGATTTTCTCTTCATAGAGGAGGTTCCACTCGGTGGGAGATATCTTACGGGTTTGGGTAAGATTTCCATATTCATCGATTACCTTAGTTTCAATAATGTTAAAAATCTGTTCAGGATTAACGTTACCGCATTCAGGGCATTCGCTCACTTCACTGTTAACGTGATTAACGGCCTGTTTGAAGTAAATAACTCCATCGACCGGATTTCCGTAATAAATAGGATATCCTCCCACATCAAGAATGATGAGTTTGTCGAACATTTTGAAAATTTCGGAGCTGGGTTGGTGAATTACCACAAAAAGGAGTTTTCCTTTCAGGGCAAGTTCTTTCAGCAGGTCCATAATATTCTCCGAATCTCTGGAGGAAAGTCCGGAGGTAGGCTCATCCACAAATAAAATATTGGGTTCGCGAATCAGCTCAAGAGCAATGTTCAACCGCTTTCTTTGTCCACCCGAAATGGTTTTTTCCAGGGGGTTCCCAACTTTTAAATGCTTCTTTTCGAAAAGGCCAAGGTCCATCAATACCTTGTCTACCATTTCAATTATTTTGGAATCGGGAAGATTTCCAAAACAGAGTTTTGCATTATAAAAAAGGTTTTGAAAAACGGTAAGTTCTTCAATCAGCAAATCGTCCTGGCTGATATGTCCAACCACGCCCATTACTTCATGGCGTTGGGTGTGAATATTAATACCATTAATGAGAACCTCGCCCTGGCTGGGTACTTCGTTTCCATTCAGAACATTGAGGAGGGTTGATTTTCCGGCTCCCGATCCTCCCATTATTCCAATCAGTTTTCCACTTTCCTCTACGATATTAATGCCGCGCAACCCCACTTTTCCGCCTTTAAATTTATATTCGAGGTTCGTGGCGGAGAAAGAAATCCGGTCTTTGGACTTATCGGTGAGGAAGGCAGCAAGAATATCAGAGTAGTAAATAGGGCTAACCTTTGATGAGCGGAGTGAAGAGCCTTCAACAAGGATATAAACCTTTCCGGGTGTAATAATTTGTCCGTTCAGCGCAAGGTCAGAGCCTCCGAAATACATGAGAACATACATGTTCACACTTTCCACAAAAAGCACTTTTACCTCACCGGTAATGGCTTCGGAGAATATGTGCCGGGATTGGGTGAGACCCGATTCCCGTTTATTATTTATAATGAGTGTATTGGACGTATCATGGCTTTCAGGGGTGTTCTGAACAAAGGCCATGATGTTTTTAAACTCATCAAACTCAACATTAAATGTTTCGGCAACCGTTTGAACAAATTCGAGTTCCTGTTCGGAAATCTCATTGGAGGAATGAATAAATTCAATTAAACGTATGAGTACAACAATCTTTTGCTTTTGAGCAAGCTCAGAATTGATCTGGGTACATATCTTTAAAATCTTAACGGAATTAAGCGAGGTTCTTTTCTGGGAACCGTCCTTTTTCTTGGAAACCTGATGGTGGGCTTCCAGAAATTCGTCGAAAATTTTAAGGTATAACTCAACCTGCTCAGTAGAAAGCAGTTGTTTAAGGAAGGATTGTACAATGGCCCTGCTGCTTGAAGTAACCCCATCAACTTTTGCAATAATCGCAAAAAGTTGCATTAAGGCTTTTAAAATACTTTCACTCATGCAGGATCAGTTGTGGGGCGGTATGGGGAACTATTGTTTAAAACCAATCAGCAATACCGCACAACCTGAGGCCTGGGTTTCGGGGTTTAGCATGGCCTCAATGGTGCAATCGATGGTGGAAGTAATTTTAAAATCCCAATAGGGGGCATTCTTAAAATCCTTGTTGGTAAATAGCACATTTCCTTCCTGATCTTTAATAGTAAAAATCAGATTCCCGTCGGTAAGACCCGAGCAGGCGGCAATTCTGTAAACCGTTCCTCCGTAGAAAGTAGTACGGAATTCCGCATACTGATCATTTAACAACAGGGTTCGGTAAGTTTGCCCGTCGGAAATATATTGCTTTGTAAGGTGCTTATTACAAATACTTGCGATGGTATCACAAATTTGCGCTTTGGAACTGGTGGCAGCCAGGCAGAAAAACAGAATTCCAAAAAAATACTTTTGCATACGGCTCAATTTTTTATTCAACGATTAGAGACCTTAAACCTTCAACTTTGCTACTAATCGAGTTCAGTTGTTCGGCGGTGATATTAACGGTAGTTTTTGAAGTAAATGTGGTTGTTTTGGAGCCCTCATCAGTTATAGGCTTTTCATACACATATCTGTAATCAACCCCTTCAAAGTCGCGTTTAAGATCGCGTAATCCATTCAGAATTTCTGCATACTCTTCGCGTCCCGCATAAGTTTCAAGCAATCCAATCAGATTACCGAGTGAAATCTTCTGTTCGGCGATACGCTGCTTAATTTCCTCATTGGCTTTGGATTTATTAACGTTTACGGCAAAATAAAGTGCTTCAATCCACCCACCGGCCACGATAAGTGCACCGATATCGCTGCGATCATTATTCTTAAGAAAATTATCGGCAGAACGGTAGGCACCTGCCACCAGAACAAGCATGGAGTCTTTGTTGCCGATATTGTTTTTAAACCTTTCAATAAGAGTTTTCTGAAATGCCCCGCTTACACCCAGATCATCGGCAAGTTTCTGAGATGCCTGAAAATAAGCTATGGCATCCTGATTCTGGTCATACATAGTAACATATCCAAGGTCGGCCCCATAAACACCCAGGTTAAGGGCTTTTTGCATACGGGTGGCATAACCCTTTACCCTATCGGGTGAATTAAGTACTTTTTTATCGTAGGTAGCTCCTGCCCGCTTAATAAGCATGGCGGTTTGAAAAGGTGAGGGAATGGAAAAAATCTTCCCGTCAACGGAAATGGTCATGTTGGCACCGGTATCCCGGTTTCCTCCGTCGCCGGTTCCGTTACCTTCTTCTCCGGGACCGCAGGAAATGAGGTTCATGGATACAAAGGCCAGCGTTAAGGTACCGGCAAACCAGGATTTAAAATTCATATTTCGCAATTTAGATTAATTAAAAAACCTTGTTTCTTAAAACCTGTCAAAAATAACATTTTATCCAATAAAACAAACAATTAAAGTTCAACAAATTAGCTAAGAAATTTAGACCTATTCAAACTAAGGAAGGAGTAAACCGAGGCTCCAATTAGTTACCTTTGCTTTATGCTGAAAAAGGAGGAAAAAAACCTCAGGTTTGTGGCCACCACCATGGCCGGTCTTGAGGAGGTATTATTGGCCGAAATTACCCGTCTGGGGGGGAGAAATGCCCAGCGACTTACCCGTGCGGTATCATTCGAGGGGGACCTTGGATTTCTTTATAAAAGCTCCCTTGCCCTAAGGACGGCCATCCGGATTTTAATTCCCCTTAAGGAGTTCAGGGCCCATGGCGATGATGATTTATACAAAAAACTAAAGAAATTACCTTTTGAAACCCTTTTTGGCCTCGACAATACTTTTGCTGTAGAGGCCGTGGCTCATTCCAAGGTTTTTACCCACAACCAGTTTATTGCCCGCAGGGTTAAGGATGCCATTGCCGACCGGTTTCGGGAATTGTACGGAAAACGGCCCAATGTTGACCCCAAAGACCCTGATTTTCAACTGAACCTTCACATCCGGGAGGAAATTTGCACCCTGTCGGTAGATGCCTCCGGGGAATCGTTGCACAAAAGGGGGTACCGGACTTTTAGCCACCAGGCTCCGATAAATGAGGTTTTGGCCGCCGGATTGATTAAACTTTCAGGCTGGGAGGGGAAAGATAATTTTTATGATCCCATGTGCGGTTCGGGAACTTTGAGTATTGAGGCGGCGCTGATGGCAGCGAATATACCTCCCGGGTATTTTCGCAGGGGTGGCCTTGAAAACCGGAGGAACCCCTACGCGTTCATGAACTGGCCGCATTTTGAGCCCGAATTATTTGAAAAAATTTACGAATCGCTGATCGCCAAAGTGAAAGAACCCGGATGTAAGATATTTGCCTCCGACATTTCTCGTGAAAGTGTAAAGTCGGCCGAACAAAACATCAAAGCTGCAAAGGTTGAGGATTGGGTGAAAACTTCCGTTTGCGATTTTTTCCAACTAAATAAAGAACCCGGACCTGCACATGTAATTTTTAATCCTCCCTACGGAGAAAGAATTTCCGAATCTGACGTAGGTAGTCTTTTTAAAAAAATGGGCGACCGGTTCAAATCGCATTGGGCAAATTCCCGCATTTGGCTGATTGCACCCAATAATGAAAATTTAAAAAAGATAGGGTTACGGCCTTCCCGCAAAATTACCGTCTTCAACGGTCCTCTTGAGTGCAGGTTTCTCCGCTTTGAGATGTATGAAGGTTCGAAAAAAAGCCTTTTTGAAAAATCCGCCGGAGAAGCCTGAACTGCATGGAACGAAAAACATATTTCGTCAATGTTTTATTACCACTTCCCCTTCCGGGCACTTTTACCTACAGGGTTCCGTTTGAACTAAACGAAAGGGTTGTATCGGGTATGCGGGTCCTTGTATCCTTTGGAAAAACCAAAAAGTTCTCCGGGCTCGTAACAGAAATTCACGAAAATCCGCCCAAGGATTACCAGGCTAAATATGTTGAAGAGATTTTGGATCCTGAACCCATTGCCGGTTCCATTCATTTTAAATTCTGGACCTGGCTGGCAGAATATTACTTGTGTTACCCCGGCGAAGTTATGCAGGCGGCCCTTCCCGCAGGATTAAAACTAACCAGCGAATCGCATTTTATCCTGCATCCGGGGTTTGATGAAAACGAAACTGCCTTGAGCGATGAGGAATATTTGGTTTTGGAAGCATTGCGGACCAAGCCGGAGTTAACACCACTTGAAATTTCGGCCATTCTTGACGACAAAAAGGTTTACGCCTTTCTTAAGGGTAGTCTGCAAAAGAACTTTTTGCAGCTCAAAGAAACCGTAAAGGAAAAATTCAAGCCAAAGACCGAGCTCAGGGTTTCATTGAATAAATCCTATTCCAATCAGGAAGCCCTGGAAAGTGTTTTCAAAGGTTTGGAAAAGAAAGCACCCAAACAAACCGATACCCTGTTGGAATTGCTTAAACAACTGGGATCAGACCTGAGCGGGAGTGTTCACCGGGAACGGCTGAACCCGGAAGCCCACTGGACACAAATAAAAGCCCTTGAGAAGAAAGGGATTGTAGATATTCAGGAAAGAATCATCAGCCGGTTTGAGTCGGTTGAGCCCGAAGGAAAACCCAAGGAGTTAAGTGAAGCCCAGACGCGGGCTTTTGATCAGATAAAACAGGAATTTCAAAACCGCGAGGTAGTATTACTTCACGGGGTAACCTCTTCCGGCAAAACCGAAATATATGTTCGTTTAATTGAAGAGGTATTGAATAAAGGCAGGCAGGTTTTGTATTTAATTCCTGAAATTGCCATTACCGCCCAGCTTATTTCGAGGCTCCGTCATTATTTTGGCGATGCCGTGGGCGTTTATCACAGTAAGTTTAATGAGAATGAAAGGGTAGAAATATGGAATACAGTAAATAAGTTTCAGGCTTCTGAGGAAAGCAGGACCCGGTTTTCAGTAATACTGGGGGCGCGTTCCTCTATGTTTTTGCCCTTCAGGAATCTGGGATTAATCATAGTGGATGAGGAGCATGACCCCTCACTAAAGCAACACGATCCTGCTCCCCGCTATCATGCCCGGGATGCCGCCATTTATCTGGCAACACTTCATGGTGCCAAAGTTTTATTGGGAACCGCGACCCCGTCATTGGAAACCTACAGGAATTGCAAAGAAGGAAAGTTCGGATTGGTAGAAATCCAGGAAAGATTCGGGGGAATATCGCTCCCGGGAATTACTCTTTCGGATCCGAGAGAGGGCGAAGAAAAGAAGAGCGGTCCGCCTCCTGTAATAGGGAAGAAGCTGGGGCAGGAAATTGAAAGCACTCTCAAATCAGGTGAACAGGTTATTTTGTTTCAAAACCGCAGAGGGTTTGCACCTGTTCTTGAATGCCGCTGGTGTGCCTGGGTTCCCACCTGTGAAAACTGTGATGTATCACTGGTTTACCATAAGAGCAGCAACCAGGCCCGTTGTCATTATTGTGGATTTTCACAAACGCCGCCTGCACGCTGCCCTTCCTGTAACGACAACCATATTACCATGTTGGGA
Organism: uncultured Bacteroidota bacterium; assembly: GCA_937924855.1. Lineage (GTDB taxonomy): Bacteria > Bacteroidota > Bacteroidia > JADZBD01 > JADZBD01 > JADZBD01. The sequence goes on from CALEYQ010000063.1 coordinate 19,119, forward strand.
ACCGGTACTGAAAAAGTGGCTGAGGAGTTGGGATTCTTATTTCCGGAAACCCCAATTGCCCGGATGGATCTTGACACAACGCGATCCAAATACGGACACTACCAGATAATTTCGGATTTTTCAGAAGGCAAGACTCAGATTTTGGTAGGAACGCAGATGGTAACCAAGGGGCTTGATTTCGACAGGGTTGGATTGGTAGGCATCATAGATGCGGATGGCTTACTCAAACATCCGGATTTCAGAGCACGCGAAAGGGCGATGCATTTGATGTGGCAGGTTGCGGGGCGTGCCGGACGACGAAATAAAATCGGGAAAGTGGTAATTCAAACACGGAAGGCAGATTCCGATTTATTCGAATATTTAATTCACAATGATTATAAAACCTTTTTCCATAGGGAAATGGAAGAAAGGCAACGGTTTAACTTCCCTCCCTATTGCAGGCTGATTAACCTGACATCTACCGGAACGCATCGCGAGGAGTTGGATTTTTTCTGTGGATTTTTAAAGCAAAGCCTGGATCCGCTATTTCCGGATCAGGTATTAGGACCCGAATATCCGGCAATAGCAAGAGTAAGAAACAAGTTCCGAAAAGTGATTTTAATAAAATGTTCCCGGAACGAAAATCCCGGAATTATAAGGAGCAAAATTTCCGGTGTTTTGGAAAGGGCTTCCGATTTTCAAAAGCGGGAGGGATTAAAAAGCATTCGGGTAATTCCGGACGTGGATCCCATGTAACAAAAAATGCCCCGCAAAAGCGGGGCATTTCTCAAAAAACAAAAAGTAGTTTTTATTCTTCTACCTGAATCATTTTAAAAGGTACGCTGATGATAGCCTGATAGTCTTCTCCGGCCTCAAGCATATCTTCATCATCCTGTTCGTAATACCAGTTGATGGTAATCTTGTTGCCATTTTTATGGATGGCTTCAAGTTTTTTGAAAACATCCAAAATGCATTTGGAGGAACTGGTATTGAAATATTCCAATTGAATATTTACATCAGTATTCGCCTGAGGCTTTGAGGAATATTTTTCCAGGGTTTCAACCAGGGGCTTATAAAATTCAATTGAATTTTCAGGAATTGATCTCCCCTTAATTTCCAATACACCTGACCCGAAATCGAAATTAATGGTCGGGGTTTTGGGTGTTCCTTCAATGCTGAGTTTTTCCATAGGACAAATTTTAGTTTTGAGCGATTTTAATGTTTAAACTGAAAAACGAATAACGATCATCAACGGGCAAAAAGTTGTAAGCCAGTTTTTCTCCCGACTTCCTTGCAATATCGATAAATCCAAGGCCACCGCCACCTTTTTGTGACATCTCGCCGTTATTCAATACTGTTTTATAATATTCTTTCAATTCTTCCTTACTTAAGGAGTTTATGGTGTCAATTCTTCCTTTGAGTGGATTTACATTATCGGATTTTACATAATTACCGGTAATGATATTATATTGATTATCCACCCTGCCAATCATAAAAATGGCTGCCCTTCCCTTCTCTGCCACTTTATCGTTTTGGTCTATCTCATCCATATGATGATACAGATTCTGCAGACATTCAACCAGCACATTGTACACTTTCCTTTTCACTTTAGGCTCTTCCTGCATATTATCAAGCTTAGACTCCATGATTTGCAAAATGGAGGTAAGGAGTTCAGAAGTTACATCTCCTTTAAAAGAGAGCATAATGTTATTACGCTCCATTTTGTCATAAAAATCATAAATGTCCAACATACTCTTGATGGTGGTTCTTCAAAACCGGGTTAAAGGGCCTTTGAAAAACCTGTCAAACCTACTTTAATTTTTCAAATTTCCAAAAAATATTTATTGGCTGCAATATTAACAATTTTGACCTTATCTCCCTGATTATCAATTCAGATCAAATTGGAACTTATTGCCATCGATGGTAATGGTTGCTTTGTTGTCGCAGTTGCCATTTCCAAAGTCAATAATCCGTTTCGATTTCCCTTCGGGGGTAAGTTCCATAATACCCTTGGTAATCCACGCGCAGGTGCGGGGCCGTACCAGGGGATCAGTACTATTAATCTGGACCTCAAAAGTTTTCCCTTCTCTGTTGGTACCATCGGCGGTACCCCGGACTTTAAAAGTATCATCGGAAGGATCGAGTGGGGTTCCGTTATCAAGCCATTCAAAAGTCCGGTCACAGCCCCAAAGAATGTTCCAGGTACTTTTTTTACACTTTCCGTTCGTTACAATCTGCCGGTAGGTGTTTTGGTTTTTAATTATCCGAATAGTGCCTTCGTATTGGATTCCGTTAACGAAATAATTGTCGAGAAAAATATCAACGGTATCAACCGGGTTATCCCAGCTTTGGTAGAATACGGCACGGATCATTCCCTTTCTAACCTTTCCGTCGGTTCCGGCACATCCGGTTCCATAATCCATATAGAGGGTTACGGGAAACCCGTCAAGGGTATCTGCAGGATCTACGGAATCGCGCGGACAAAGAGATTGGAAAATAGGTGGTATTCCATTTCTCTGAACCCCTTCTTCATTGATTGCCAAAGAATTAACCTCTGGGAAAATGCGCGTAAATTCCGCCTCACAAAGGGAATTATCAGTGGCTGAAAGGGTCTCGGTATCAATTTCATCGCGTTTGCAGGAATAAACTACAACTGCAATGGCGGTAAGAGTTAGGGCCGCCGCAATAGTGAAATATTTTTTCATGAAAAAAATTATTTAAGAACCTGATTTATAGGTACGAACGCAAATATAAGAAATAAATTTCCGCATCCCATAATTTTGGAGGGGAAAATCAGGGGTTTTTCATTTTTCAAATTGGGAAAATTATTCTCCTGGCAGATAAACTCCGGGTGGGTATTAATTTTATTACATTTTGATCCCGATAACCAGAATATCATCTACCTGTTCATGATCCCCTTTCCATTCTTCCAGAGCAAAACGGATCGATTTTTCACGGAGAACCATGGGTTGATTTTCCACCGACAATAACAGATTATTCAGGTTCTTAAGCATAAACTTCTTTCCTTTTTGTCCCCCAAACTGATCAGCATACCCATCGGAAAACAAATAAATACTGTCGCCGGGGAATAAATCTACTTTATGCGATTGAAATTTCTGATTCTCCCCGGTGGCCAGCCCTCCTATAGAGAATTTATCGCCCTCATACTTTGTTAATTCTCCCTTGCGAATCAGAATCAGGGGCCTGAAGGCTCCTGAATACGTCAGGCTCTTATCATCGGAGTCAAAAACACAGAGTGCAATATCCATTCCGTCACGGGTTTCTACCGAATGAGTTCCCTGTTTCAGAGCGTTTCTGACACCCAGGCTTAACTGATCCAGAATTTTTCCGGGATTGGTTTCCCCCATCTCCATCACAATCTGGGAAAGAAGGTTATGCCCTATCATACTCATAAATGCTCCCGGCACTCCATGTCCGGTACAATCAACAGCAGCAATTATTTTCTTTCCGTTTTTAAGGCCGAACCAGAAAAAATCACCCGAAACAATGTCTTTCGGCTGATAGTACACAAAGGATTCGGGAAAATGTTTTTTAATTTCTTTTATTTCGGGCAAAATGGCTTCCTGAATTCGCTTGGCGTATTCAATACTGGAAGTTATGTCGCGATTTTTCTGAGCAAGCTCGGCGGTTCTTTCAGCTACTTTCTCTTCAAGGATCTTTTTTTCCTGCTCAATGGAACGGGTTCTCCATTTTGTGTAAGCCACAACCGCAATGATGGAAAGTAAAACGCAAAGGGCATAAAAAGTTTTTGTTTTCCAAAAGGGAGGGATAACCCTGAGTTTCAAAACGGCGCCCTCCTCGTTCCATGTTCCGTCGTTATTCGAAGCCCGAACGCGGAAGGTGTAATCTCCTCCTTCCAGATTTGTATAACTGGCAAATCGGATGGGAGAAGGAATTGACCAGTCCTGATCCACTCCTTCCATTTTATAAGAGTACAAATTCTTGGAAGGCATGGTGAAATCGAGGGAAACAAATTCAATCGAGAAAAAATTATCCTTATATGAAAGCTCCAGAAACTTCTTATAAAAAATGGAGGTGTCGAGAGCCACCGGTTTTCCAAATCGCTTAAAAGAGGTTATTACCACTTTGGGGACATGCGTATTTTCTTTTATGGAAGCAGGAATAAAGGAATTGAATCCATTGATACCTCCGAAGAACATTTCACGGGTTGTAGGATTTAAGAAGTAGGAACCCTGGATGAATTCTCCTTCCTGTAGTCCATCGATGGGTTCGTAATTTTTAAAGTGGTATTGCTCTCCATTACTTCCGGTTACTTCCATCTTTGAAATTCCTTTATTGGTACTCAGCCAAAACACACCGGCTTCATCTTTCAAAATGGCATAAATATTATCATTCGCCAATCCATCTTTCACGTAAAATTTTCTGATTTTCCCGGATTTCATGTCAATACGGTTCAGGCCCCGACTGGTAGAAACATACATATTTCCCTTTCCATCCTCACAAAATGAAAAAACAGAATTGGAGCTTATATTATCCTCCCCTGCCCCGGCCTTAATAACTTTTTTCACGGTACAACTTAACCGAACAACCAGCAAAACACCACCCTGTGTTCCTACCCATAAAATACCGTCAGCATCAAAATGGAGGGTCTGAACCCGGTTATGGGAGAGTCCGGACTCAACATTTAACACCTTTAATTCCATATTTAAAGGGTTCAGCTTGTATAAGCCACCCCCAAATGTGCAAATCCAGATATTCCCTTCCTTATCATCTTTGATTTCAAGGATTGTTTTATTGATGAATGGAGGCCCCTTAAAGTCCTTTTCCACATTTACCAGACTTTTTCCGGTTTTGGGATTGAACAATGATATTCCTCCACCAAATGATCCCAGCCAGAAAATTCCATTCGGGTCTTCATACAAGGACAAAATAGTTTTGTTTGAGGCGGTACAAACATCACGGAATGTCTGGTATTGGTTGTTCGCGCGATCAAACCGGGTAAGTTCATGACCTTTTATACAAAGCCATATAATACCATTTTGATCCTGATAGATATTATACACCGCATTGTCGGGAAGGGTATTCTCGGTACGGTGATTTTTTTTATAGTGATTGAATTTGGTGGTATTCCGAAAGAATACATTTACACCGGAATTGCCAGTTCCTAACCACATATTGTTGGCTTCGTCCCGATAAACGGAAACAAGCCCATTGGTTTTTAAACCATAGGGGTCTAACTCATCGGCATATTGAACGGAAAATGTTTCAGAGACCGGGTCTAAAATACAAAGGCCGCCATCACTGGTTGCCAGCCAAAGGTTCCCTTCGGCATCTTCTGCAATGGCATTAATCCAGTCATGACTCAGTGAGTTGGGGTGAAGGGAAGAAACAAAATGGGCCAGATATTTCTTGGCTTCGGGATCAAACTTTAAAAGTCCGCCGTTAAAGGTTCCAATCCAGATAATTCCATTCCTGTCCTGGTAAAGGGTTTTAATTTTATTGGCCTTCTCCCCTACGGATGAAAACCCTGCTTCGGTTGCGGGGAAATAAGAAAAGTTGAGGTCTTTTTTGTGAAACAGATGTAATCCTCCGCGAAAGGTACCCACCCAGATATTTCCTGATTTATCTTCCAGCAAATACCTGATGCTTCCATCCATTAATCCTTTTGGTTTATCGTTGGCGGCAGTTATTCTGATAAAATTTTTTGTTCCCTTTTTCTGGATGCAAAGACCTTTATCCGTTCCCACCAGCAAATCGCCTTCGCGGTCGCGAAGAATGCAATGCACCCGGTTATCGGCCAGCGATTTCGGGTCGTCCTCATTAAATTTAAAATGAGAAAAAGAATTTGTAACGGGGTCGAAAACATTTAATCCGCCCAGGTTGGTTCCCACGAAAATTCTACCGTCGGCGTCCTCAAAAAGAGCATTGATGTAATTATCGGAAAGTGAATTGGGGTCGTCGGGGTCGGCTCTGAAAACGGTAAAATTATACCCATCGTAACGGTTGAGACCATCCTGGGTTCCGAACCAGAAAAACCCTTTTCGGTCCTTAAGTATACAGCTCACTTCGGCCTGGGAAAGCCCTTCCCGGGTTCCAAGATTGACAAATTTCCTGTTTTGGGCCTGAGCGAAAAAGGAACAAAGTAGAAATAGAAGTGTGAGCTTCCGTAGCAACATTCGGCACTAAAGATAATAAAGAAAAACAGGTTGGGAGGCTTCCATATCGGCGATATAGGTAATTTTGCCTATGGCTCAGACGAATTGGTATGAAGCATGGTTCAGCAGCGGATATTACGAAACCCTTTATGAACACCGGAATTCCGATGAGGCAAATTTGTTTTTGGATAACCTTTTTGAGGCCGGATGGATTCCCCGAACGGGGAAGGTACTGGATGCACCCTGTGGCACCGGAAGGCATGCCCACTGGTTTTCGTCGCGGGATTACCGGGTAACGGGACTCGACCTTTCGGAACCCTTTATAAAAAAAGCCAAGGATCTGGAGCAATCCGGAAAGGCTGAGTTTTTCAGGCACGATCTGCGATATCCTTTTCGTACTAATTATTACGATCTAGCATTGAACCTATTCACCTCGCTTGGATATTTCGCTACGCGCAGGGAGGACGAGAAAATACTTATCAATTTTTACCATGCATTAAAGCCCGGTGGCACCTTTGTCCTGGATTTTTTGAATGCCGATTTTGTTGTTGCAGCATTGAAGCGGGAAGAGGAAGTCGTAAAAAAGGGACAAACAGAGTTTGCAATCCGCCGCACTTTTGAAAACAAACATCTGATCAAAAAAATTCACATTAAGGACGGAAAAACGGAAATGGAGTTTCACGAAAGGGTCAGGGCTTACCACTTTTCTGAGCTGGAAAGTCTTTTAACCGGCAGTGGATTCAAAATTTTTAAGACTTTTGGAGATTACAGGCTGGGGACCTTCGAAGTTGAAGATTCGCCCCGTGCCATTTTTATCTGTCATAAGCCATGAATCCGGGGGAATACATCGTTTTGATTTTAGGGGTAATCCTTTCCGGGGCCCTGATTGTTGCATATAAATTGCCGGGTCATGTATTAAAGCTGATTCTGGCTTTTTCCGGAGCCTTTTTACTTTCCATAAGTTCCAATCACCTTATCCCCGAAATATTCGGAAGCGGAATAAAGGGGCTTGGTCTTTTCATTATTCTGGGATTCCTGATTCAATTGGTGCTGGAGTATTTTTCGGAAGGAATTGAACACGGGCACATTCACAAACACGGGCACCATGAAACCGGATTCCCGATAACCATGATGCTGGCCCTTTCCCTTCATGCCTTACTGGAAGGTGTGGCCCTGGGTGCCGGGCATGCTGATGCCGGCCATTCTCATGATTCGATGTTTTGGGGAATCATTTTGCACAACATTCCCATTTCCATGGCATTGGTTACCCTGCTTTCAGCCTCCGGACTTGGACGGGGGAGAGTATTTATCTGGTTGGGTTTATTTTCTCTCATGACCCCTCTGGGCGGTTTACTTGCCGACCCCTTGGCGGATCATGTTTTTGGCGACCCGCTGGGATGGAGGGAAAAAGCTTTGGCTATAGTGGTGGGGATATTCCTTCATGTGAGTACCACCATTTTATTTGAGTCGACCGAAAACCATCGGTTCAACCTGATTAAGTTCCTGGTTATTCTGGCCGGGTTTGCTGCCGGCCTGTTATAAAAAAAGGGCCCGAAGGCCCTTACTTATTTTTTAATCAAAACGATTTACAATTCTTCCTGTTGGAGTTTCTGGCGATAAACGGCCGATTTCCAAGTATCGCGTTTGCGAACGGAGGGTTTGGTAAATTGCTGACGGCGGCGCAGTTCACGAACAACACCGGTTTTTTCGAATTTCTTCTTAAACTTCTTAAGGGCTTTCTCAATTGATTCACCCTCTTTTACCTGTACAATAATCATAAATTAAAATACCTCCTTTTGTTTGGGAGGCCAAAGGTAAGAATAATTCTCTTAATTTTTCAGGTATTGCTGGAAAAAGTCGGTGGTGGGGACTTCCTGGTTTTCGATTTTAACCGTGTTGATGTTTCCACTCAGAAAAAGGCGAAATACCCAGCGCATATCCTTGCGACCGTCGTCGAGGGTAACCTTTCCGGTATATAAACCCGTGGCATTGTCTTTTTTCAGGGTAAAACCAATCTCATTTTTATAAAGTATGGCTTTTTGCCGGATCAGTTCGGCCTGAGTTTCCTGCTCCACACCCACAATAACAAATTCGAAACTACCCTTTGAAATTCCCTGGTCGATCTGTGCCTGAGTTCCGCTCAATACGGCCGTATAGGCAGGATTACTCTGCTGGGCAAACAGGGATGAGCAGGCTAAAAGGGTAAGGGTAAGGAAAATTGATTTTATGGTTTTCATGGAATAAGATGGTTTATTAAACAAATATATGCAAAGAACGTACCCAAAGCTAAAAACAAGACCCCTGAATTTTGCATTCCGTTGCATTTCAGCCACTAACGAATAAGGGTAACATGACCTTTCTTTTCACGGATATAGTAATTAAAGTCCATGAAATTAATCAGATACACATAAACCCCTTCGGGAGCCCTGGCTCCGGTGTTATGCTTTTTCCCATTCCAACCCTCGTAGGGATCCTGGGTTTTAAAAATAAGCTCCCCCCATCGGTTATAGATTCTAAGGGTATAGGAAGATTCAATAATTCCGGTAAACAGTGGGACAAAAATCTCATTCACACCTGAATTGTTGGGCGTAAAACAATTAGGCACATAAAAAGTATAGTACCCTTCCACCAAAACAGTCATTGAAAAAGTATCGGTACAGCCGAATTGGTTAGTCACAATCAGGGTAACCAGGAATGTGCCATCGGAGGTATAGGTATGAACCGGATTCTGGAGGGTATCGGTATTTCCATCACCGAAATTCCAGAACCAGGAAACTGCACCCTGTGACATGTCGGTAAAGCTGCATTGGGGGTCGACCAGGGTAACCACATTGGGGAAATGAGTAAACTGAGCGGAAGGGGGTGGAAGTCCCACAACATTAGCCGTTGCGGTATGCGTACAATTATTGGCGTCGGTAACGAGAACGGAATAAGTTCCCTGCGATAAACCGGAAAGTGTGGCCTGGGTTGCCCCGTTACTCCATTGATAAGAGTAAGGTGACTGACCGCCGGAAAGATTTAAAGAAGCGGTTCCCATTCCGTATAGACAGGTATCATCAGAGCTCAGTATCTGGGATGCCATCGGTTGAGAAACCGTAACTCTTACCGTATCGAAGGCCGTATCATTTACACATTCAAATACCACATAGGCGGCATACTGAGTGGTGGCGGTGGGATTTACGGTCATTGAATTCCCGGTTCCCAAAGCCACCGAATTTGTGACGTCGAACCAGTTTATTACCAGGGGTGTCTGAGGCCCGTTTGGGGTAAATCTTTTACCGTCGTTATTGGCCGTCCATTGGGTTGAATTTCTGCCGGGAACAGCAAAGGCCGTGGTTCCGGCAAGATTCTGAATGCCCTGAACGGCAAATCCGTTTTGCCAGGTAACACAGGTTGGCTTATTCAGAATAAAAACATCGATTACATTGGTGGTTTCGTACAGGATAATCTGGAAAGTTCCTATCAGGTTGGTACAACTGTAGAGGGGGGTATTCAGCCAGTTTACCACCATCCGTCTGAAGGGAGCGGTTCCTGTAACATAATATCGGATTGATCCCCCGGAAAGAGAGGGCCACCAGTCCTGCCAGATTCCCATAATGCAATCTTTGGGAACTCCTGCATTGGTACTGGGAATGGGTTGGGCTGAAAAATTGGTAGGTCCGTTTGAAAAACCTACCCATCCGTTGGTTCCAATATCGAAGGTTGTTCTTGTGTTCCCAAAAAAACAAAAAGGAAATCCAATGGGAATCCCGAAATGAACTTCATCATCACCATTGGTTTGCCACACCAACGGCGTTCCCGAATTAAAATTATCGGGGGTATAGGGAATGGTACTAACCGAATAAGAAGTGGTTTGATAATTGGCGCCCGGGACGTTGAGAATCCCGTTCAGGGTTAAAGCCTGCGGACTGCATAAAACAGTATCACGGTCGATATAAAATACCGGAGTCTGGGTGTTCTGGGCAAAAAGCCCGCAAACTCCGGAGGAAAAAAGACAAATAAAAAGCCACTTAAGCCTCACGAATAAAGGGGATTAACCTGTAAATATAGCAAAGGGAGGGTTTTCAACAAAGCGAAACAGTCTAATTCATTGATTATCAACAGTGTTTAAAAAAATAATCCACAAAAAGCGGTCAAAATAAAAGGGTTAATTAATTTAGGCCCTCAATAAAAAAACGCTTATGAAAGTAACAGTTGTTGGTGCAGGCAATGTTGGAGCAACCTGCGCAGATGTAATTGCACACCGGGAAATTTGCAATGAAGTTGTATTGGTTGATATCAAAGAAAATTTTGCTGAAGGAAAAGCATTGGATATCTGGCAGACGGCTCCGGTAAATATGTATGATACACGGGTAACCGGATCTACCAACGACTATTCCAAAACCAAAAATTCAGATGTGGTTGTTATTACCAGTGGTTTGCCAAGAAAGCCGGGTATGTCGCGCGACGACCTGATTTCTACCAATGCAATGATCGTAAAAACGGTTACTGAAAATATTATTAAAAATTCTCCCAATGCCATTATCATCGTGGTTTCGAACCCGCTGGATGTAATGACCTATTGTGCTTTTCTGACAGCCAAGGTCGACAGCAGCCGGGTTTTCGGCATGGCTGGAATTCTGGATACTGCCCGATACAGGGCTTTTCTTGCCACTGAATTAAATTGTTCTCCCAAGGACATCCAGGCAGTGTTAATGGGTGGCCATGGCGACACCATGGTTCCTCTGCCCCGCTACACCACCGTTTCCGGAATACCGGTTACCGAACTTATTTCTACTGAAAAACTGGATGCCATTGTTGAAAGAACAAAAAAAGGTGGCGGTGAGATTGTAAATCTTCTGGGAACTTCAGCCTGGTATGCTCCCGGTGCTGCTGCTGCCCAAATGGTGGAAGCCATCATCCGCGACCAAAAGCGGATTTTCCCTTGTTGTGCCTGGCTTTCCGGTCAATATGGCCTGAAGGATATTTACCTGGGTGTTCCTGTCAAACTTGGAAGAAAAGGCATTGAGGAAATTATTGAGCTCAAATTAAATACCGATGAAATGAAACTTCTAAATGCATCGGCAGGTGCAGTGAAGGAAGTAATGACGGTCCTCGACAACATGAAAGTGGTCGCCTGAGGAGAAGCTCCCTTATGGCCATAACCATTCCCTTAAAATTTATTGATGTGGGCGGAGACGGATTCCACCTTCACGCCATTTTTCATATCGGTAAAAAACCGGTTCGCATGGTAATTGATACGGGTGCCAGCAGAACCGTTTTCGACAAGCAAAAATTTGAGTCTATTACAGGGTCATCCGACTCCCTCCTTCACGAAAAATTAAGTGCCGGCATCGGAGGAAGTGGTCTGGAAAGTCATGTGATCCGCTTTTCCGGATTCCGGTTGGGGAAAATTGAGTTAAAAAAATACCAAACCGTATTGATGGATCTTTCCCATGTAAATAATTCCTATGCTCAAATGAAAATAAAAGAGGTTGACGGAATTCTGGGAAGTGACATAATGAAAAAGTTCAAAGCAAAAATAGATTTCGGAAAAAAAGTTCTGGTATTATATCCCCCAAAGAAAAAATCAGTTTCCCGCCGCAATTGAATAGGGGTCGACCGATAGTTCGGTTTTGAATCCGGGAACCGGATCCAGCGTATTTAAATTTATTATAGTAAGGTAGCCATTCCTGCCTCCGCATTCGGAAGCATGATGGGGAGCGGGACCTCCGGTGGTTTGATTCCGGTTTGCCACATAACAAACACCGGTAACATCATTGAGGGCAATGCCATGAGGCTGATGTCCTGTATATATTTTCTTTATCAACTGCATCGTGTTGTAGTTTATCACAGCCACACTTCCCCGTTTTCCCGGAAAAGAAGTAATGTCTTCCGGACAGGTAACCAAAAGAAAATTCCTTGAAGGTGAAATTGCCATTTCGCTGGGGAGTCCGGACAAAGGAATAATTCCCATTACACTATCGTTTGTTGTTTTTACGATGCGAACCCCGCTGTTAGCGGTAGATTGACAGGTAACAAAATATTTTGACCCATCCGGAGCAAAAGCAATTTCATGAATTTTAAGAGTGCTGCTACCCGGATCCGGGAATGCCGGAGGGGCAAGTGAAATTTGGGAATAATTTGAAATGTCCGAAGTATCCATTTTGAAAATCCCATTCCCATTCTGCATACCAATATACAAGGTGCTTCCGCGAACTACATTTCCGTGGGGTTCAATCAGCATACCCTGGTAATTGGCAACAACGGACATGGTAACCAAATTTACATCAACCAATCCGCCATTGGCGTTCCAGTCGACCACATAGGCCCTTTTTCCGTCGGCGGAAATATCAAATGTGTTCCAGCTTCCGGCTCCGAGGTTTACCTGAGAAATCAATTGACCGGTTTGAACCGAGAACTTCTGGAGAAAATTCTGGTTCCCAAAACCCACATTAAAAATCACGTAAAAAAAATAACCGTCGGGCGACAGTTTAATCATGTGCGGAGATTCAATGTTGTTGAAGTTTCCAACTTTAAAATACCGCATGCACAAATTTGTTTCCTGATCGAATACCGCAACTTCGTCGCAACCCTGGTTTGAAATAAAAAATCTCGGGCGGGCAGGGTTATCGGAAAATTTTACAAATCCTTTTCGATCGGGCGCTCCGTTGCTGATCCAGTTAAAAACTGTTATCACCTCTTCTCTGCTCAGGGGCGGGGCACCAACGGGCATGGTAGGACTTAAGGTTAATCCGAGATCTTCGTGGGTATTAATATAAAAGGCCAGCGTGCTGAAATCGGTTCTGTAGGGAATAACCACAGCCCCTCCGCGGCCTCCGCGAAACAACGATTCCCATGATTCCAGATTCAGTCCGCCCGCACCCTCGCTGCTGATGGAATTATGACAACCGGATACAGCACATTTACCCAAAATAATTTTCCCTATGGCATCGGGATATCCGCTTTTCTCCAAATCAACGGCAGGGAGGTCTTTCCTGCAGGAGTTAATTACCGGCAGCGCAAAGATGGACAAGGCCATCAGAATACTAATTCTGCGGAGCACCATTATTTATCCAGCATCTTATTTTTGAGCGGTCGGCTTTGGAGAGGCTTCCTTTTTTGGGCATATCTTTTCTGATGTTTACCCTTTGATCGAGGCTACCATCATCGGCTTTTGCTTTTAAACCTGCATAGGTTGTGAAATCGCCGTTTGAGGATCCTGCATTATGGCAGCCGCTGCTGTTGCAATTGGCATTTACGAGGGGACGAATATCGTTGGTATAGGAAGCGGAAACATTGGCGCAATCAATATTCCGGAGGTCGTCGCGGCAACCTGAAAGGAGTAAAGAAAAAATCAGAGCACAACCTGTAAAAAAAACAAGGGGTTTATTCACTGACCGGGATTTGAAGGTTAAGTTCTTTTGATTCGCCGGGGAGGAGTTCAACACGCATCATCCGGTAGCCTCTTACAGAATCCATTTCCATTGGGTCGTAGCCAATGGAACCGAACACATGTTCACCGGCACCCAAAACATCAATGGTAACCCGTCCCTGAGCGTTACATTGAAAAACTTTATCATACATAGAGGGGGAATAGCCAGGGAAAACACTTGTTCCTGACTTCACCATAACCAAAGCATTGGGAATCGGGACCGCATGATGTAAAACTTCAACATGAATTTTCAATTGAGAAGTAATGATTACCGGCGGCTTATCCCTTTTTTTGCAGGAAGCAGCCGACAAAAACAACAAAACCATAAATCCAAAAATATACCTCATCGTTGAATAACAATTTTACGGGTACTTACCTCGCCTTCGCTAAACAGGCTTACAAAATAAATTCCGGGTGCAAAGGCCGACAAATCAATCCGGTTTCCCGTTACTCCCGAAAGTCTTTCGGTTCTGACTATTTTACCACTGATATCTTTCACGGTTATTTCAGGATTCTTTAACGGACGGAGCAAAGAAATATTGAAGATTCCATCGCCGGGATTTGGGTAAATGGTGAAGGAATTTTCAAAGGCATAATCCTTTTTTCCCACGGTAAGGTCGCCGATATAGAAACCCAACCCGCCCCGGAAGTTTCCGATTACAAAATCAAGCATACCATCTCCCGTAAGGTCGGAACCGAAAATATTGGTTCGTATTCCTTCATTAACTTCATTAGGCCGCCACAAAATCGAATCGAACAAGGTCCAGTTGCCCAATACATTATTATCAATATTCTTATAATGGTAAATCAGACCCTTTTCTGATCCGAGATACAATTCATAATTACCGCTATCGGAAAATAAAAACGGAGAGGAATAGCCCTGAAAAAGATTATTCGGCGACAAATCAATTCCTCCTAAAGTATCGGAACGAAGTGTAAAAACCGGGGCGGCGGCAGTTCCGGTATTCTCATAGTAATTCAGGTTGCCGGCTTTTTCTCCAATAATCAGATCCAATAATCCATCGCGGTTAAGATCAAATAATTGCGGCGTTCCGTTTGAACCAACATCAATAACAGCGAAGTTGGCGTCAAGGACATTAAGGACGGGGGAACCAAAAGCAATAGGATTTCCGGGTCCTGCCGTGTTTGGGAAAAAATGAATCCGTCCGTTTTCATCGCCAACATACATATCCAGATCTCCATCTCCGTCGATATCGCCGAAGGTGGGTGCCATACTCAGAATACCGGGCAGTTGCGATTCCAGGTTCATCCAGTTATCCGTGACGTGAGTAAAAGCAGGGTTTTGGGCCGTTCCGGTATTTTTCCAGGCAGAAATGCGGGTAGCAATTACGGTTTGGCAATTGCCTGAGTTGCTTCGCGTAAAAGTATTTCCAACCAGCAGGTCTTTGAGTCCGTCAGCGTCGAAATCGACAAATACGGGATAGGCTCCTTCGCCCACATCGATCATATCAGCCTGTAAGAAATTATTCATCTGATAGGTGAACACGGGAAACTGGGCAGTGCCGGTATTTTTATAAAACCAGATGCCACGATTATCCTCTGAAACATTTTCCGCATTGGCTCCCACAATTAAATCCTTCTTCCCATCGTTATCCACATCGAGGTAAAACCCGCAGGGAAAAATACTGAGATCCACCGAAACAGAGTTTGAGGGATAAAGCGCATCAAATGAATTAAAATCGGCTAAAGAACTATCGCCGGCATTGAACAACATAGCCATGGAGCAGCAGGAAATATCGCCGAGCAAAAGTTCAACGGCACGATCGTTATCAAGGTCGAGACAAAGGAGGCAACTGCCGGCATGTTGAGGGGTGGGAGGATTTTCAAGGCGGTTAATGTTGATTCCGCAATTGGAAGCATTTTCAGAAAAATCACCCCAGTTGCCGGTAATGTAGCGGAACTTGAGGCTGTCGCAATGACCATACAACTCCATGGAACGGTTTTTATGGTATTCCACAGTAGTACCATTTAAGGAAAAGGTAACCACATCCAAATCTCCATCGTTGTCAATGTCGTATAAACCCGGCAGATCTACACTGGAAACATAAAGATTTACCCAGTTGTTGGGCGAATATTCAGAATACATCAACTGAGAAATCAAAGTAAACTGAAGTCCGTTCTGAACGGAAGAGGTATTTTTATATACGGCAAAACCGGCATTGGAATAGGTGAAAATATCATCCTTACCATCACAATTGTAATCTTTCAGCAAAACCCAACTACGAAGATTGGGAGGAAACTTCTTTTCGTATTCCGGTTTGTGCACATAGCTAACCGAATTGGGTGTTCCTGTATTAATGTATGTGCTGATTTTATTTCCCGTGCGATCGAAAATAAAAAGATCCTTTATACCATCCTGATTAAGGTCGATTTCACTAACCTGAACAAAATTATGTCCACCCACCCAGGGGTTTTTCAACTGGACCGAATTTTTAAAAACCTTAATCGTATCGGCCCTTCGAATGGGAGCCTGAGCAAAGCCTGAAAAAAGCGGGAAAAGAAAGAAAAGAAATACAGTAAACCGGATCATACTTTGCGTTTAGGTAAAGTTAAGGAATTTCAGCCTTTAACCCGTTTGGGGACATGGGGCATCCAGGCTCTCCCAAAATCACGAAAAAATATGGGTGGGACGGCAAAACGAAACACAACTAACTGTAAAACAAATAGTTAATTCGCTGTTTCTGTCAATTTAATAAAATCCTATATTTGCACTCCTTTTTTGAACCCTATGGGGCCATTAAGGTATTGAATATTAACAACCTGAGATAATTTAAGAAAATGCAAAACAAAGGCCTTATCCGAATTTTCGCCATTCTGCTTTCACTTGCCTGCGCGTTTTATCTTTCCTTCACCTGGATAACCGTAAATATTGAAGACGATGCACGATTGAGTGCAGAGGAATATATTTCTAAACCTGCCATCAAAGAACTTGCCTCCAATTATTCTCAGGGTCAGGCCGGGAAAGAATTGTTTTTCCTTGACAGTGTAAAAGCTCAGAGAACCCAGCGTTATCTGGATTCCATGAAAACGGAGAAAGTTTTCCTTGGATTTACTTATCTCGAGTGTAAAGAAAAGGAGATAAATCTTGGTCTTGACCTTAAAGGGGGAATGAACGTTACGCTGGAAGTAAGCATCCCCGATATTATTCGTGGTATGAGTTCCAGACCTGATGATAAAAAGCTGAACGAAGCCATTGCCAACGCTCTGGAAAAAGAAAAAAAAGACACCCGTGATTTTGTCACCATATTTGGCGAAGAACTTAAAAAATCAGACCCGTCAAATAATATCAGTTTTTACTTCCGTACCATTGAATTAAAAGGTAAGGTTGATGCAAATACCAAAGACGAGGAAGTACTTGGGCTCATTCGTGAAACCGTTGAGTCGAGCATTAAAGTGGCTGAAAAAACCCTGCGTGCAAGGATTGACCGGTTTGGTGTTACCCAGCCTAACATTCAACAGCTTGAAGCTTCCGGAAGGATTCTCATCGAACTTCCCGGTATCACGGAGAAAGAAAGGGTAAGAAAACTTCTTCAGGGATCGGCCAATCTGGAATTCTGGGAAACTTTCGATAATAAAGGAGAAGGAAAAGACAAGGGCGTGGCCCTCATGCTGATTGATGCGAATACGGAGGTAAAGAAAATTCTGAATCCTGTTTTGGCTGATACAACCGCCGGCGACACCACAAAAAAGGACAACAAAATTGTTGACAAAAAAGTTGCTGAAGATGTAAAAACCACTCAAACCGATACAACCAAAAAGGACTCCGTATCCTTGTCTAATCTTTTGGGCACCGGGGAAAGTAAATCCGATTCCCTGTTAACAGCCAATGATTCTCTTGAGAATTTCAAAAAAGAAAATCCGCTTTTCTATGTTTTAAAATTAAACCTGGATCAGCAGGGTGCCCCTTACGAAGGACCTATTTGCGGTTTTGCCAATGTTAAAGATACTGCGGAGGTAATGTTTTATTTAACCCGTGAAAAAGTAGCACGGGTGCTTCCTCCTAACATTCGCTTTATGTGGGGCAACAAAGCCCTGAAAGGGTTTTTACCAAATTACCTTCCTTTGTATGCCATCAAAGTGAGCGACAGAAACGGAAAAGCTGCCTTATTTGGCGACATTATTACCCGTGCCCGCGTTGAGTTCGACCAGAGCAATAAAGGTAATGCCTCGGTTAGCATGTCGATGACCGACGAAGCAGCCAGTACCTGGGCTACTCTTACAAAGGCCAACAAGGGTAAAGCCATTGCCATTGTACTCGACAACCTGGTTTATAGTGCGCCCAATGTAATGAATGAGATTACCGGAGGGCAATCTTCCATTACCGGAGACTTCTCCCTTAACGAGGCGGAAGACCTTGCCAACATTTTGAGTGCTGGAAAACTGCCTGCAAGCGCCAAGATTGTTGAAGAAAGCATCGTGGGTCCAACCCTTGGAAAGGAATCCATTAAATCCGGACTTATTTCCTTTATTATTGCCCTGTTAATAGTACTGGCATTTATGGCTTTTTATTATGGTCGTGCCGGACTCGTTGCTGATGTTGCTCTTTTTGCAAACATGTTTTTCATCATGGGGGTTTTGGCTTCCTTCGGGGCCGTTCTTACCCTTCCCGGAATTGCAGGTATCGTGCTTGTTATTGGTATGTCTGTTGACGCGAACATTCTTGTGTTTGAGCGAATCAGAGAAGAACTACGGAACGGCAAAGGTATCAGTCTTGCCATTAAAGACGGGTATGCTGGAGCCCTCTCCTCAATTCTTGACTCCAACATAACCACCATGATTCTTGGTATAATCCTGGCAGTGTACGGAACCGGTCCGGTACAAGGATTTGCCGTAACCCTGATCATTGGTATCTGTTCCTCATTATTCTGCGCCTTGTTTTTAACCCGGATGATTTTTGAAACCATGCTGAAAAAGAGTGGTAACATTTCATTTGCCAATACCATGACGCAAAATGCTTTCAAAAATATTCAGATAAATTTTGTCGGAAACCGAAAATATTACTACATCCTGAGTGCTTTGATTATTGGAGCCGGAACTTTCATGTACTTCAAAAAAGGTGGATTTAATCTGGGTGTTGACTTCAAAGGCGGACGGAGCTATGTAGTAAGGTTCGACAAACCCATTAGTCCGGAAACTGTTATTAAAACCCTGACCGGATCATTTGGCGGTGAAAAGCCCGAGGTAAAAACTTATGGAAGTTCCAACCAGTTAAAAATAACCACGACTTATTTAATTGCTGAATCCAGTGAAGAGGCCGAAGCATTAGTGGAAACCAAGTTAAATGAAGGTTTAAGCTCCGCCGCCACCGACAACCCCTACTCCATTGAATCGCAAACCAAGGTAGGTGAAACCATCAGTCGCGATATCCGAAACGCTTCCGTATGGACCGTTGCCTTCAGCTGTATTGTGATGTTCCTATACATCCTGTTGCGGTTTAAGAAATGGCAATATGGTTTGGGTGCCACGGTAGCTGTTGTACACGACGTTGCCCTCGTACTTTCTGTTTACCTGATATTCGACGGCCTCCTCCCCTTCACCCTGGAGATTGATCAGCATTTTATCGCGGCAATTCTAACCGTAATAGGGTATAGTATGACGGATACGGTTGTGGTATTCGACCGCGTAAGGGAGTTTTTGACAGGGCAAAACAAAAAAGATGTCGTGGGTGAAGAAAGAAGAAACCTGATCAATTATGCGCTTAATGCCACCCTGAGCCGTACCATGATTACCTCATTAACCACCTTCTTTGTATTGTTGACCATATTTATTTTCGGAAGTGAAGTGATCCGCGGATTTACCTTCGCCCTTCTTGTGGGTATTATCATTGGAACCTATTCTTCGCTTTGCATAGCATCGCCGGTAGTAGTTGACCTTGATAAAAAAGGAAAATCAGAAAACTAATTAAAAGGGAGCCCGGCTCCCTTTTTTTATATTTGCAACATGGGGAGAACCTTACTTCTTCTTGAGGGAATTGGAACCGGAGAGCTGCTCCTTATCGTATTTGTATTCCTTTTGTTTTTTGGTTCCAAAAAAATCCCGGGAATGGCCCGAACCCTTGGAAAAAGTGTAAGGGAATTTAAAGATGCCGCCAAGGGAATTCAAAACGAAATCCAAAAAGAAACAGACCAGATAAAAGAAGACCTTCCGGGCAAAAAAGAAATCAATAAAATAATAGACAATAATTAAATATGAAAAAACTAATTACCATCGTTCTTCCCCTTTTCATTTTTTCATTGCAAAGCAATTTGTTTGCCCAAACCGTTCCCATCCATTGGATACAAAACTACAACGGCAGCGGCGACAATACCGATGAGTCGATTGACGTTGCCGTGGATCCTTCCGGAAACAGTTATGTTACCGGAAGCAGCATAGGAAACACCGGAACTTTTGATATTGTAACCGTTAAGTATGACCCCAATGGAAATCCTGCCTGGATTTCTTCATATAACGGTGCTTCAAACGATAATGATTTTGCTTACGATTTATTTTTGGATGCTTCGGGAAATGTATATGTATGCGGAAGCACAAAAACCGCCGCAAATCTGGAAGACCTTGTCGTAATAAAATATGACAACGCCGGAAATCAGGTCTGGGTAAGAACCTACAATAACTCTCCGGCTAACCTTCAGGATGCAGGCAAAAAACTAGCTGTTGATGCCTCCGGAAATGTATATGTATGCGGATATACAACCCTTGCCAACACAACCACCGATTGGCTGGTTATTAAATATGATAATGCCGGCAATCAGGTTTGGGTAGTTACCCATAATGGAACCAATAACGGAAACGACAACGCCACGGATATTGGTCTTGACGCTACCGGAAATATTTTTGTTACCGGATCGGCCAATGAGACTAACGGAACCCTGAGCGACATAGTTACCAAAAGGCTGAGTCCATCCAATGGGGCAACAGTTTGGACAGGAACCTATAATGGAGTTGCCAACGACAACGACTACGGAAAAGTTTTAGCGGTTGATAAGGCAGGTAATGTAATAGTTGCCGGTCGGTCTTTTGTTGCCGGAAACTGGTTCGATTATGCTACCATCAAATACAATGGACTTAACGGAACTCAGCTTTGGGCACAAACATATGGCTACTCTGATGCAAATACCACTATAAAATACGAAGAGGTTAATGCCATCACAACTGACTCTCTGAACAATGTTTACATTACCGGCCAAAGCCAGGGAAATGGAAATCAGAGTGCCCAAAACGATATTGCCACCATAAAATACTCACCTTCCGGAACTCAGTTGTGGGTTGCCCGGCACACCTCATCAGGAAATAATGATGACCGAGGACATGCGTTGGTGATTGACGACACTTTGAATGTTTATGTAACCGGGTACGTTTCGTTAACAATGAATAACCGTGATTTTATTACACTTAAGTATAATTCCTCCGGAACCCTGAAATGGAGTGTAACCCACGATGGCCCGGGAGGCTCCATCGATATTTCCAATGCCATTGCTTTAGGAAACGACGGAAGTCTTTTTGTTACCGGCTATGGAGATTATAATCCGACTACGCTTGTAAATGACGATTACCTGACCATCAAATACCGTCCCCAAAGCATTGGAATCCTGGAATGGAATCAGACTTCCCTGCCTCTCACTTTTTTCCCAAATCCCCATACGGGAACCGGACCTGTCAGCATTACCGGATTTCCTGTGGGAACCTGGGATAAGGTAAAAGTTGTAATAACCGGTATTTCCGGACAAGTGCTGACTTCCTTTGAGGCCCATACAGGTTCCGGAACAATTCAGTTTGGATCGGAAAATCTGCCGGCTGAAAAAGGAATCTACTTCCTCCGCATCGAATCGGCCGGAAATGGTAGCATGTTAGGAAGCGGAAAACTCGTATTGCACTAAGTTCCGGAAAGAGTTTTGAAAATTTTGGTACCTGCCGGACAATCATAGCAACGTTTTTCCGAGCAATAATTTTTTTCAAGCTGCATAATCCCCTGGGAATCCATTGCCGATTTCAGGTGAATACCCATACCTTTCCACTTCCGGATGGTGGCATTGCTTTCCCATTTAATGGATTCCAGAATTTCCATGCCCCTGAATTTAATCTCTTCCCTACCCGTCTGACGGGCATAAAAAAACAAAAAAGGAACTATCCCGTTTATGAAAATGAGGTCCCGGGACAAAATTCCTAACTCCGCCTCCCGAAGCGGGGAGAATCTTCCAAAATGAAAATGGGTTTTCCAATAATCGCCTGCTCTGACCTTCAACCAGTCTTTCCATTCCGAAGGCCCGTAATTCTTTTCTACCGGATCCAACAAGGAACCTTCTTTATTTAACAGATCCGCAAATTGAGCAAGCCTTACGGTTGGAAAATTATTAGGTCGCATCCGGAGAAATTTCCAGAGGTGGGAATCAAGAGGCACTAATGAGTATTTATCCCTGAGAAAGGCAAACTCAGCCTGAAGAGCCAGTGGGTAGTCGTCGGAAAAATACTGATCCAGAAAACCGGCCTGCCCGAATAGCAATGCCTCCAGATTTCCTCCCGAAGCCTTAACCTTCCTTATCAGGCGATAGCTTAAACTCCGGAACAGGAGTTCCATGGGTTCGCCATTTACCTTAAATCCAAAGGCCCGGGCGATCCAGAGAAGGAATACCTCTTCCGGATTTCCGCCCAGAGCCCGGGACAAACGCTTGAGGTAATTCATCCTTTGCTCAATACGCTCAATTGTCATTCGCGTAAATAGATTTTGCCACAACACATTATCGACATATCCTGAAAAGGGAGAACAGGGAGGGGTTTGAATAGAGCCCTTTATATACCCGTAAGCCTTCAATACGTCCGGCTTAATCACACCTGACAAATTCAATTCTTTAATAACTCTTCCCTCTTTATTTTTTACTCCACCCACGGCGTGTAAAACAACATGCAGAATCACATTGTTGTAGGCGGGATCGTTTTGGTGCCCGTGTTCATCCCATTGCAAAGAATGGACATGCATTTCAACATTTCCGGCCCAAAGTGTTCCTCCAATCCTGATTTGGGCATTTAAAAAATCGGGGCCCCCGTTGGTATTATATTCCCCAGCGACAACAATTTCAAGATCATCACCATCCGTCGTTTTCAGGCCTGTGGCGGGAATACAGGCATTTCTCCACAGCGAGTGCAAAAAAAGTTCCTCCATGCCCTAAAAATGAAGAACTATCTTCCTTAAAAACGGGTATGGTTTTAAAGTTGCATGCGCCCAGGCCCCAAGCTTCCTGATTTACAAGACATTAGAAGTTTGCCTTGGTTTTAAAGATTCCTGAAAGTTCACATCAGAACCCATCCTGTTGGGCAGGAACAAATAAAAATCCTTAAGTTTGTTTGAGACAATTAAAGCATATGGCCGGAGTAAATAAAGTTATTTTAGTTGGGAACCTTGGGAAAGATCCGGAGGTAAGAATTATTGGTGATAATGTTAAAGTGGCCAGTTTTTCCCTGGCAACTACCGAGACCTACCGCGACAAAAACACCGGGAATCGCGAAGAAAAAACGGAATGGCATCGGATAGTGTTGTGGAGAGGCTTGGCTGAGGTTGCTGAAAAATATTTAAAAAAGGGCTCTCAGATTTATCTGGAAGGTAAATTACAAACCCGTTCCTGGGGCGAAGAGGGGAACAAAAAATACACAACGGAGGTAATTGGCGAGAACTTCACCATTCTGGGGCGTAAGCCTCAGGAGGATCAGTCCTCCTCACAAAATCAGGAAATGAAATCCGACGGGGCTAGCCAGGAGCCCTTTTAAGCAAATTTCATTTTGGATCCCGACCCTGCCATATCAGTTTTACTTTCCGGACTCCTGTTTTATACCGGCGGATTCACGGCTTTCCATGCCTTTCTGCTGTCCCTTATTGCACTTCTTCTTGTTTTTTCCGGATGTTTCAGCGGATCTGAGATTGCCTTTTTTTCGCTACGCAATTCGGATCTGGAAAAACTCGATAAGCAGTCGCCAAGGGTTGCCGAAATAATTCGTGAAATTTTACGCAAACCGAAATTGCTGCTGGCCACAATTCTTGTAGGTAACAATCTGGTAAATATTACCATCGTAATTTTGTCCACCGTCCTATTCAATGATTTATTCTCCTTTGGGGAGCACCCCACCGCCGGGTTTTTGATTCAGGTTATCGGAGTTACTTTTCTCCTGCTTTTGTTCGGAGAGGTTATACCAAAAACTTTCAGTGGCAAAAAACCGCTTGAGGTTAGTCTTTTCATGGCCTATCCTATATTGGTCAGTCAGCGGATATTATTTCCAGCCAGTCGCGTTCTCATGGCTTCCTCCACCTGGTTCGAAAAAAAAATAGGCTCCAGGGAAATTTCACTATCGGTTGATGAACTTTCACAGGCCCTGGAAATCACAAGCGACGACAACACCCCGGAAACCGAAAAAAAATTATTGCGGGGCATCGTAAAATTCGGAAAGCTGGATGTGGCTCAGGTAATGAAGCCCAGACCGGATGTGGTTGCTCTGGAAAAATCCACCCCCTTCAATAAGGTAATCGACACCATCCGTAACAGCGGGTTCTCACGTATGCCTGTTTACGAAGGCACACTTGACAAAATTGCCGGCATCATTCACATTAAAGATCTTATCCCCTATTCCTCTTCCCCTCCCGGCTTTCGCTGGAATGAATTAATCAGGCCGGCCTTTTTTGTACCTGAAACAAAAATGATTGATGATCTTTTGAGGGAATTTCAGGGTAAGAAAATTCACCTGGCCATCGTTGTAGATGAATACGGTGGCACCTCAGGCATTATTACCCTGGAGGATATCATTGAGGAAATAGTGGGAGAAATCAACGATGAATTTGATGTAGAGGAAATTGTATATTCACGCCTCGACCCGAAGAATTTTGTATTTGAAGGGAAAATTACCCTCACCGACCTTGCCCGGATTTTAAACATTGATCCGGAAATCTTCCTTCAGAAGAAAAAAGAATCGGATACCCTGGCCGGGTTTATTCTTGAAATAACGGGAAGGATACCCGGCAAAAATGAAAAGGTAGTTTTTAATAAGCTTGAATTCATTATAGAATCTACCGACGGGCGTAGAATTAAACGGGTAAAAGTAAAACTCCCCTAAATTTCTTATATGGTAAAAAACATTTTCCCGCTGGCTGTTTTCACAGTATTGTTCTTTTCGGCCTGTGAAAACGAGGATGAATTTACACCGAGGCCCAGGGGGTATTACAGAATCGATATGCCCGAGAAATCGTATGCCCGATGGGATTCCACCTGCCCCTACTCGTTTGAAATTCCTTCCTATGGAAAAATTCTTCCCGACCCGGAGGGAAACAAAGAGCCATGCTGGATAAATCTGGATTTTCCACGCTTCAAAGCCACGCTTCACCTCAGCTACAAAAAAGTAGACAAAAACCTGCCTGAACTGCTTGAGCAATCAAGAACACTGGCCATTCAGCACCAGGTAAAGGCAAGCGGCATGCGGGAAAACCCGGTAATAAATCCTGAAGACAAGGTTTACGGGCTGATATATGAGTTTTCAGGGAATACCGCCTCCTCACTGCAGGTATACCTTACCGACAGCACCCTGAATTTTGTCAGAGGGGCTTTATATTTCTGGGCCAGACCCAATGCCGACAGTTTGAAGCCTGTGCTGGGATTTCTGAAAGAAGACATTTTCCACATGGTGGAAACCTTCCGGTGGAAATAAAAAAAGCCCCGCAAATGCGGGGCCTTTCTCTCCATTAATTAAATTCTTAGTGAACCACGTTCATGGGCTTGCTGTGGAATACATTTCCATTACCGGTAATCCGGTAGAAATATGTTCCTGACTCAAGCGAAGAAGTATTCAGATTTACATAGATGGTTCCGGCGGGAACATTCTGCATGTAAACTACTTTTCCGGTTAAATCAACAACCTCAAGCTTTACATCAACGGTTAAATTATCAAAAGGAATAACCGTTGATTCGTTAGCAGGGTTGGGGAAGTTTTGTCCCAATGATACAGCCTGCATGGCGTTATCGAATTCTTCAGTGCTGGTTAATCCCCAGAACCAATCGTGCGATAATTTCAGGATGGTGTTTTTGCTGGCAGTTTGGGAAAGCTGCTCAATACCAATTCCCAGGTAAACGGTTTTATAGGTTCCGTTGGTGGCTCGCATTCCGGAGCGCTTGTTTACATTACTGTTGTAGTAATAAATTACCTGGCCCAGGCCGGCTACCGTGAGTTCATCAGGGTAGTAATTAGCTGACCCATAAACGGTATTGGTAATAGCATGGTTTCCGCTGGCTCCGAAAATTGGATCGGCAGCGTTTGCGGTAAGTTGGGTGTTGGTTGCGCCACCGTCGGCACCATAACCCGCATTCATATAATTGGTGAAGAAATTACGGGTATTGGTTGTCCAGTAAGGAGATTGCGCATCCCATGTTTCCCATGCAATATCCTGTCCGCAAATAAACATACACTTTCCTGAAGTATTCAGGAAGGTACTTAGCTGGGCAACCAGCGCGTCAGTGAGAGTTGGAAACGACCAGGCCATATTCATGTACAGGTTTTTTACGTTTCCAACAGCTCCATCCATTATGGCTCTGGTGAGAACATTCACATCTGTGATGGCATAATTGGTGTTTCCGGCAAATTGGAGACCGGCAGTAAACTGAGCCTGAAACTGAGATGGGAATCCGGTTCCGGTTCCTAATCCGCTGGTATTGTTAACCACCAGATCAGTTACGTTGGAAATAACATAAACGGTCATTTCCATGGGAGGAGCCTGAGGGTTTGAAACCGAAGTCATAGACAGTTTAAATGTTCCAACGCCGGGAGTTGCATTTGGGGTTACATTAATAACTGTTGGATAATTTGTGTTGGCAGGAATGGTTACCTGAGCAGTGGTGGTATAGTTAACAGCATTAACTGAAAATCCGCTCGTCCATCCGGCAGGAGCCGTTGAAGTCAGGGTATAATTGAACTGCTCGCTCACATTTCCGCTGTTTCCGGTCTGGAAATTAAAGGAAGACTGGGCTGAAGTAGTTCCCTGCTGAACCAATTGTGTCGGTGCAAACATAACTGCATTAATAACCTGATCGAAAGAAGCACCCGCCTGAATTACTTCCTTGGTAGTATTGTTTTGAAGGAAAACAATAACACCCAATTCATTCGAATTTTGGGCTAAGCTTTCATTATAGGTAAAAGGACCCCAGGTAGCTGAATTCCCCTGCGTTGGAAGGGTAAATGCCTGTCCGTTTGTTTGAGGCTGCAACATGTCCAGGAATACATTGGGGAAATAAGTTTCTCCGTTGTTTCCGGGAGGGGTTGCATAGGTTCTGTTACGCTCGATGATGGCGCCCAGGATATTGTAAGATCCGGCAGGAGGAGCGCCTACTGAAGTTACCGTTACGTTTACCGTACGCGTGGTTCCGTTATCTACTTCATTAACCAAAATTTTCAAGGGACTTCCTTCGCTCCAATACATATTCACATCGGATTGAGAGAAAGCACTTGGTGCTCCCGCTTTACGGTTTCCAAGCAATTTCACATGAGGAACACCCGTAACACTGTAATAAGTAGTACGACCCGCATTATCTGTTGTGTTCGCAGAATACATAGGATCTACTCCGGGCCAGCTGGTGTGGTAGGAAATGTGCCTAACCTTTTGGGGGTTGGGATCCAGAATGTTCGTTTTAAAGCCGGGGTTCTGACTGGCGCAGGGACCGCAGGAAGCCTGGGTAAACTGCTCCATCAAAACATACTTGGCACACTGAGCCTGGGCGGCAAATGCAAAACCCATAGCGGCGGCAAGTGTCAGGGTAATTTTTTTCATGATTGATTAGATTTAATTAATGGTAGGATTTGTTTCAAACAAATATATAATTCCGGCTAATTTAATAAAAGCCCGGTTTAGTAGCAAATTTGCAAAAAGCGTATAATTTCAAAACAAATATTCTCAGGACCAATTCATAGAACTTCCTTAAAACCAGTGCATTTACCATTAAAACAAAGCCTTATCTTCGTTAGATGGACCCGCAAATCCTGCAAACATCCATCGAGTACCTCAAAGGGGTGGGACCCGTAAAGGGCGATGCCCTTAAAAAGGAGCTTGGGATATTCAGATATGCCGACCTTTTGCACCATTATCCCTTTCGTTATGTTGACCGGACCCAATTTCATAAAATCAGTGAGATAAGTCCTGATATGCCTTCAGTTCAACTGAGTGGAAAAATCCTCCGGTGCGAAATCGTAGGACAAAAAAGGGGAAAACGCTTTGCAGCCTACCTGGAAGATGATTCAGGAACGGTTGAATTGATATGGTTTCAGGGAATAAAATGGATTAAGGAAAAGGTAAAACCCGGAAAATCCTTTGTGGTTTTCGGAAAACCGAATTTTTACGGAAGAAAATTATCCATTGCGCATCCGGAACTCGAAGAAACCGGCGGTGCCTCCCCGGATGAATTATCAGGCGCCTTTTCACCCGTTTACCACACCACCGAAAACTTAAAAGCAAAGGGGCTGGACTCAAGGGGTTTCCAGCGTTTAACCCGGCAATTATTACAGGAGCTTAAAGGCCAAATTCCGGAAATTCTACCCGAAAAACTTCTTTCGGGTTACCGGTTGATGGGCCGGGATGAAGCTTTTCAGAAAATCCATTTTCCCGAAACTTCAGAAGACCAGGAGAAAGCCGGATTCCGGATAAAATTTGAGGAATTGCTCTTTACCCAGTTGCGCCTCATCCGTATGAAACTGCTCCGGGAAAAAAAAGTCAGGGGTCCTTTGTTTAAAGAAGTAGGTGAAATTTTTAACACTTTTTTCAAAAGCCACCTACCCTTTGAATTAACCGGAGCCCAAAAGAGAGTGATAAAAGAAATTCGTTCCGATACCGCTACCGGACAACAGATGAACCGCCTCCTTCAGGGTGATGTGGGTAGCGGAAAAACATTAGTGGCCCTCATGAGCATGCTGCTGGCCCTCGATAACGGATATCAGGCCGCATTAATGGTTCCCACCGAAATTCTGGCCAACCAACATTACGACACGCTGATGAATCTTGTGAAGGGAATGGGTATCAACATTGGCCTCCTCACGGGAAGTACCAAAACTTCAGAAAGAAAACAAATTCAACTATTGCTGGAATCCGGAGAACTCCATATCCTGATTGGAACCCATGCGCTAATTGAAGAAGATGTTACTTTTAAAAACCTTGGCTTTGTAGTCATCGACGAGCAACATAAATTCGGAGTGGCACAAAGGGCCAGGCTATGGAAAAAAGGCCGGGATTTTCCACCTCATGTTTTGGTAATGACGGCCACTCCCATTCCCCGAACCCTGGCCATGACCTTATATGGCGACCTCGACATCAGTATTATTGATGAATTGCCACCGGGACGAACTCCTGTAAGCACCCTGCATCGTTACGAAACCCACAGAGCAAGACTCTGGGGCTTTTTAAAAGAACAAATCCGGGAAGGAAGACAGGTATATATTGTTTATCCCCTGATTGAAGAATCGGAAAAACTGGACCTGAATAATTTGTACGAGGGCTATGAATCGGTTTGCAGGGATTTTCCTCCTCCTGAATACCGGGTTAGTATAGTACATGGAAAGATGAATTCGGCGGACAAAGATTTTGAGATGCGGCGGTTCGAAAAAAAAGAAACCCAGATTCTTGTGGCTACCACCGTTATCGAAGTGGGTGTAAATATTCCCAACGCAACCGTAATGGTTATTGAAAATGCGGAACGGTTCGGACTTGCCCAATTGCACCAGCTAAGGGGGCGGGTTGGCAGAGGTGCGGATAAAAGCTATTGCGTTTTGATGACCTCACATAAGTTAACCGCGGAAGCAAAGGCCCGCATAGGAACCATGTGTGAAACCACCGACGGATTCCGGATTGCCGAGGTAGATTTAAAACTTCGCGGGCCCGGGGATTTGTTAGGCACACAGCAATCCGGCGAGATGCCCTTGCGGCTGGCCGACCTGGTAAGGGATCAGCAAATATTACATATTGCCCGGAATGTGGCCATAAACCTGCTACAGGAAGACCCCGACCTGGCAAAACAGGAGCACGAAGGCATTCGCCTGCAGTTGCAACACCTTACCCGAAACACAGGTGCCTGGGAAAAAATCAGTTAAAGCTATCCGGACACGAATAAAAACCGGCATTTTTCTACCTTTGTGCCTTTCGGTTCAGACCTATGAAAATATCCTATTCCTGGCTCAAAGACATTTACCCCGATATTCCCGGGCCTGAAAAAACAGCAGGCATTTTAACTCAAACCGGATTGGAGGTGGAGTCGGTTACACGAACCGGAATTCATCCTGAATCGCTGCCTGGTCTTGTGGTGGGTGAAGTGCTTGAAGTAAGCAAACACCCCAATGCCGACAAACTGTCGAATACCCGCGTGGATATCGGAGGCGGAATAATATTACCTATTGTTTGCGGTGCTAAAAATGTTGCTGCCGGCCAAAAAGTTGTGGTGGCCAAAACCGGAGCCAAATTATTTCCATCGACAGGAGAACCATTTACTATAAAAAAATCAAAAATCAGAGGGGAAGTATCGGAAGGCATGATCTGTGCCGAAGATGAAATAGGATTAGGAACCTCGCATGATGGAATTATGGTTTTGGATCCCACACATAAACCGGGCACACCCATTGCAGCTGTTTTTCCTGCCGAAGGCGATTTTATTTTTGAAATCGGTCTCACCCCCAACCGCTCCGATGCTATCTCCCATTTCGGAGTTGCGCGTGATATTTATGCCGCAATGTTCCGTGAGAAAACCGCCGGCCCTGTACTAAAAGGTATTTCGGATCCCAAAGAAATTAAAACCGACAAAAAATTCAACGTAAAGGTTGAAAGCCCCGAAGCCTGTTTAAGATACTCAGGGCTCCTGCTCCAAAATGTTACCGTCGGAGAATCGCCGGATTGGATGAAAAAAAGATTGGTAGCAGCAGGATTGCGCCCTATTAATAATGTGGTTGACATAACCAATTATGTGATGCTGGAATTGGGCCAACCCCTGCATGCCTTTGATGCCGACAAGTTGGGCGGAAATGCGATTGTGGTAAAAAAACCGGCTTCTGCAACTGTTTTTACTACCCTCGACGGTCAGCAACGAAAAATAAGTGCTGATGATCTCATGATTTGTGATGCCGAAAAACCCTTATGTATTGCCGGCGTTTTTGGCGGACTTGAATCCGGAGTGAGCACAGCAACAAAAAATATTTTTTTAGAATCGGCCTGTTTTGAACCGGTTCATATCCGGAAAACCGGAAAAAGGCTGGGACTTAAAACCGACTCTTCCTTTCGATTTGAACGCGGTACCGATCCGGAAATTACGCTTACAGCTCTGCTCAGAGCCACAAAACTCCTGAATGAAATTTGCGGTGCCGAACCGGCTTCCGCCCTCTGCGATATTTATCCCAAGCCACCGGCCAAAAAAATTATTGATTACAAACCGGCCGACTTTGAAAACCTTACCGGACTGAAACCCGAAACTTCTGAGTTGAAAGAAATTCTACGCAGGCTCGACATAAAAATTATTTCGGAAAACGGTGGCGTACTCAGTCTTGAAATCCCCCAGTATCGCACCGATGTAAAACGGGTGGTTGATGTAACTGAGGAAATTTTGAGAATTTATGGGTATAACGAAGTCCCACTGCCCGATAGATTTCGCACCGCACTCAGTCAGGGCCCAAAACCCGACCGGGAATTATTGCGTTTGAAAATATCGGAGCGACTGGCAGGAGCAGGATTTTTCGAGATTTTTAATAATTCATTGGGTAAATCCGGGGTGGGAACCGAAAAGAATTCCGGGCCTGTAAAAATTTTAAACCCCTTGAGTCAGGATCTGGAATTTCTGAGAACCTCTCTCCTACCCGGCTTTTTGCAATCCATTGCCTTTAACCGAAACCGGAAGCAAATGAATTTGCGGTTTTTCGAGTTCGGAAAAGTGTACTCGGTGAAAGGAGAACAGACGGCTCTCAAGAATTTTCATGAGGAAGAAATGCTGGGATTGGCCATAACCGGTAACAAAACCGAAGAAAGCTGGACAGGTACACATACCCCGCACAGTATTTATTTTTTAAAAAATACCCTGCATCAAATTTTCTCATCGCTGGGATTGCCTCTTGATTATAAACCTATGGAAGCCCGCGAAGCAGGAAGTGGCCTTGAGGTTTATTCCGGTTCAACCCTATTGGGAATGTTGATTTCCGTAAATCCCGGTCTGTTAAAAGGAGAAGACATTCGTGGTAATGTTTT
This sequence comes from uncultured Bacteroidota bacterium, assembly GCA_937924855.1. Taxonomy (GTDB): domain Bacteria; phylum Bacteroidota; class Bacteroidia; order JADZBD01; family JADZBD01; genus JADZBD01. The sequence continues at coordinate 50,896 of CALEYQ010000063.1, forward strand.
CTTTGCCTCGCTTTCCTGGGACAAAATGCTTTCCCTGGTTCCCACCCGTGCCCTGGCCTATAAAGAAATAAGCAAATTTCCCGAGGTTATCAGAGATCTTGCTCTTGTAATACCTTCCGGCCTAACCTATGAAGCCATTGAGAAAACATCGTTTGAAACCGAGAAAGAACTTCTCAGGAAAGTAGAGCTTTTTGATGTGTATGAAGGAGAAAAAATAGGAAAAGGAAAAAAAAGTTATGCGGTACGATTTACGCTCAGCGATCCTCAATCTACCCTCACGGATGAGCGTGTTGAAAATTCCATGCAAAGTCTGATAAAAATTTTCAGGGAAACACTGGGCGCAGAAATCAGGTCCTGAGGAATGAATTTCATCCAGGACTACCCGGTTTCCCATATCCTTCCGGAATTATTTTCCGGGATTTCCCATAATCCCATCACAGTTCTTGAGGCTGCACCCGGAGCCGGAAAATCCACCATTGTTCCTCTGGCTCTGTTACAGGAAAAGATGTTTCCCGGGAAAAAAATAATTATGCTCGAGCCCCGGCGTCTGGCAGCCAAGAGTGTGGCCTTGAGAATGGCTGATTTACTTTCGGAAGAAGCGGGTCAATCCGTAGGTTACAGAATCAGGCATGAAAAGGTTCCCGCAAAAAAAATTGAAGTAGTAACCGAAGGATTACTCACGCGCATCATTCAAAATGATCCCGGGCTGGAAGAATATGGACTCATAATCTTTGATGAATTCCATGAACGCAGTCTGCATGCCGATCTGGCGTACGCGCTTACGCGTGAAATCCAAAAGCAAATCCGGCCCGACTTAAAAATCCTGATCATGTCGGCCACGTTGGGCGGAGCATCTTTCATGGAAAAAATACCGGAAGCTGCTTTTATTCGTTCTGAAGGCAAAATGCACCCCTTGACTTTTACCTATTCGGGAAGAAACAATCAGGCGGGGCCGGCCGAAAATACCGTTCCTGTTATCAGGCAGGCTTTGCGGGAACAAAAAGGCGACCTCCTCGTATTTCTGCCTGGTATTGGAGATATAAACAGGGCTTTAAAAATGCTGGAGGAAGAGTCCGGCATTTTAGTAACTCCCCTGCATGGAGGATTGCCCTTTTCGGAGCAACAAAAAGCCTTGTTTCCTGACCGGCATGGTTTGCGTAAAGTTGTGCTTGCCACCAGTATTGCCGAAACCAGTTTAACCATAGAGGGAATAAGCACGGTTATAGATTCAGGATTTTCCAGGGTTCCCAAATTTAATCCGGCTACCGGATTGAGCAGCTTAGCTACTATTCCATCGCCTATGGATGTTGTAACCCAGCGGGCCGGAAGGGCCGGAAGGCTGGGCCCGGGTCATTGTTACCGGGTTTGGGACGAAGCTTACAACCATTTCATTCCCAAAACCCTGAAGCCCGAAATAGAAGACGCCGATTTATCGAATTTGGTACTTGAAGTTTTTTCCTGGGGTGCAAAAAAGGCCGGCGACCTGGATTGGATTACACCTCCCCCGGAGAGTCTATGGACTTATGCCGAAGGATTATTGAAAAATCTTGGGGCCATTGAAAACGGAAAAATTACGGAGCGGGGAAAAGAAATGCTGAAATTTCCGGCGCATCCCCGCATTGCCCATATGATTCTCGAAGCCCGGAAAACAGGAAAAGAAAATCCGGCCATCCACCTGGCAGCGCTGTTGGAAGAAAGAGATTTTTTACCCCGGGAAGCGGGTGCCGGAATTATGCTCCGTCTGGAAGAGTGGTCGAAATTCCGGGCGGGTAACTACCGTGGCCCGTACAGGAAAATTCTTGAACGGCTTGAAACCTCCGTAAAAAACTCACCCGGCAACTTCAACCGTAAAGAGCCCATTTTTAGTTCCGCATACGAAATCGGGAAAGTTCTTTATTTTGCTTATCCCGACAGGGCTGCCAGAAGGGTAAGCAAAGGGCAATACCGATTAAGTTCAGGAAAAATCTTTGCCCTTGAACCCTTCGACGAACTTAACGAAGAAGAGTTTCTGGTTATTCCGGTTCTCGACCCAAAACCCTCGCCCGGAAAAATTTTGCTCGCCTCTCCCCTTGCCCCGGATGATTTGCTTTCGGGTGCCCGGGAATTCAGTGAGGTGGTGCTCGACCCACAATCGGGAGAATTGGTCCGGAAAAGCGGTAAAAAATCAGGGGCACTGGTACTTGAAGAAAAAGTTTCCCGGGATTTATCCGAAGAGGAAAAAGCAGAGCAATGGGAAAAAACATTCGCTCAAAAAGGTCTTGATATGTTACAGGCCGATGAACAATACAGGGAATGGATTCTCAGGATGCAGCTATTCAAAAAACACCTGGATGCGTCGCTTGAAATTCCGGATGAATCTTTCATTAAAAAGAATTTCAGAACCCATATCCTCCCCTGGTTTTCCGCTGCCCGTAAGGTTTCCGACTTCAAGAAAGTATCCTTGAAGGAAATCGTCGCATCCTTAGTCGATTACAAAACAATGGATGAAATTAACAGGCATATTCCCGAAACTATGGAGGTTCCTACCGGATCAAAAATAAAGATCCAATATACAGGAGATGAAACTCCGCCGGTACTGGCTGTTCGACTTCAGGAACTGTTCGGACTTACGGAAACCCCAACGATAGCCGGCGGTAAAATTAAATTGCTCATTCACCTGCTATCACCCGCCTACCGCCCGGTTCAGGTAACCTCCGATTTATACAGCTTTTGGAAAAACACCTATCCGGAAGTACGAAAAGAACTCAGAATACGCTATCAAAAACACCATTGGCCTGAGGATCCCTTCACGGCAGAGCCTATGCGTGGCCCGAAAAAAAGGAAACCGGGAAAGAACTGAGCTTCTTTTTGTAAAATAAGTATCTTTATTTACTCAAAAAAAGAAAAATGAGGGTCCGTTTCTTGATTTCGTTTTTTTCAGGGCTTTTCCTTTTTCAACTATCCCTCCCTGCCCAAACACTTGCCAACCTTCACCTGAATTTGGCTTCCAGCATTGATTCGGTAAAACTTCAGGCCGCCAATCAACTGACCGATTACTATCTCTACAAAAATCTCGATAGCGCAAAAAAATACAACGAGCTTTCCTTTAAACTTGCCGCCGGCAAAAACCAGGAAACCAAAAATTTTTATGGCTACCTCTACCGATCAGAAATACTCAGGCTCGACCAAAACTATAACGAAGCCTTTAATTCCATCCAGCAAGCCCTGGATATCGGAGACCGGCAGAAGGACAATTTGCAGATTATTCTGGCCAAATTAAAACTCAGTCGTCTGTACCAGGATTCCGGGAATGAAAAAGAAGCGCTTGGGATACTCCTTTCCTCTCTTGCCCGGGCAACCGAACTGAACCACCATATAGCTAAGCTGGAATCATACAACGAGCTGGGATTGTATTTCAAGAAAATCAACAACAACACCATTTCCCTTGAATATTTTATAAAGGCCTTTGAACTGGCTAAAGAATCGTCAGATCATGAAACCTTTTTCGACCTCTGCATAAATCTTGGTTCATTATATGAGCGTACCCAGGATTTCAACAAAGCGCACGAATTTTATAAACTTGCGCATTCCAAGACCCATCCCTCAGATATTGCTGATCTGGCTGTAGTTTTTTTCAAATTTGCCAAAATCTTTGCCCGTAACAACCAACTCGATTCCGCTTTCTATTATTATCAGCAATCTACCGAATTTCATTCCCGGATGAACGATGAACGCGGTTTAGCCCATGACTACTACAACATTGCCGCCCTCCATTTCTCTAAAAACGATTTTGAACAAACCGACAAATGGCTGGGTGAAGCCGAAAGCCTGAGTTTAAAATACCATGATTCGGTGCGTCTGGCCGCCATTTATAATATCCGGGCCAAGGTATCGCAGAAAAAGGGAAATGCCGGACTGGCCAAAACCCAATACCAGAAAGCCCTCTCATTTATTAAAACCAAATATTACAAGGAAGGATTTCTGGCTCTGACGCTTTTCAAAAACCTGAGCGACATATACCTGAGCGAAGGAAATTACAGGGAAGCTTATGAAAATCTGAGGATTCACAAACAAATTTCCGACAGCGTGAATGCCATGAATGATGTAAAGAAGCAAACCGAGATTAAGGCCGGCTTTGAATACAATACCCTCCTTGAAAAGCAAAGACTTGAGTCAGAAGCCCGGGAGAAAATTAATCAGGCTGCCCTTGAAAATGAAAAGCAAAAACAAAGTTATTTACTGATCGGACTTGGCCTTTTTACCGTATTTCTGGTTTACATTTTATACAGCTACAAGCAAAAACAAAAAGCCAACGAAATTCTCGAAAAGCAGAAGCTGGAAATCGAACGCCAGAAGGAACTGGTTGAGGAAAGGAACCATGAAATACGCGACAGCATTAATTATGCCCTTAAGATCCAGACTTCAAGTTTACCGGAAACGGAAAAACTCAAGGAGCTCCTTCCCAACCATTATCTTTTTTTCAGGCCCAAGGATGTGGTAAGCGGTGACTTTTACTGGGCTGCCGGCAATAAAGACCGGGTTTTGTTTGCAGTGGCCGACTGCACAGGGCATGGAGTTCCCGGGGCTATCACGAGTATGATCGGCAGTATGTTGCTGAACGAAATTTTTTACGTAAAAAAAATCTACCAGCCCAATCTGGTTTTGGAAGAGCTGAACAACCTGGTTAAAAAAACCCTGAAGCAAAAAGAAAGTTCGGAAAGCAGAGATGGAATGGACATTGCCATTTGCCTTTGGGAAAAGGCAGAAAATAAACTTTATTTTTCCGGTGCGAACCGGCCTCTTTATTTATTCAACAACAATCAGGAATTCATAGAAATTAAAGCAGGCAAAGCTTCCATTGGAGGATTTGTTCCCATGAATCAGCAATACCCCATTCACCAGGTTTCACTAACCAAAGGCGATAAAATTGTACTGACAACCGATGGATATGCTGACCAGTTTGGAGGACCGGAAAACAAAAAATTTACCACAAGGGTTTTAAAAAACTTATTGTCAGATATCATGTTTTCCGAAAGCGCCAATTCGGTGGAGAAGATTTCAATTGCCTTTGAAAACTGGAGGGGAACAAACGAGCAAACTGACGATGTTTTACTTTTCGTTTTAACTGTTTAATAAAAAAATTAAAGTTTTCAATCCTGTATAAAAAACCAGCCAGAATGAAAATTATATCAATAAAAAAAATCTGCCGGGCCCTGAGCGTTCTTTTTATTTTGCCATTTTTCCTCCCGTCCTGCAAAAAGAAGGATGTAATTATTCCCTTGGAAGGCACCCCGGTTGTTGGTACAGGCAATGTTGATGTTTCATGGACCTTTGACAAAGCCCACAGCAATGTAAACTGGGAAACTAAATACATGGATTATTCCAGCGGAATGCTTACGGGTCGGTTTAACAACTTCGGGTTTTTCCCAAAATTTACATTTAACGAGTCTAACTTAAATCTTTTTAGTCTTAATGCCTGGGTGCAACTTTCTTCCGTTGACTCAGGGGAACCGGGAAGAGACGGTCCAGGAAAATGCATACGGAGCTATATGGGCGTAACCTATCTCGATACCAACAAAACCATTACGGACCCCTTAAGTGATACTGCCTGGTTCCGGAGTACATCAATTTCACGCTCAGGAAACGGATTTGTGGTTCGTGGGAGCTTTTATTTTAACCGTTACCGGTCTCCCAGCGGGTATCCCGATGGGTCAAAAATTGTTAAGCCGGCCCTGTTGTACCTTTTCTATAACGGCACAAGAGATTTTGACACAAATGGCGACAATATTACCGATCGTTACAGGGCCTCGTTTACAGGAAGGCTGAGTTTTCTGCGCTCCGACCACATGGATGTAAATTCCACCATTCAATGGGTTCCTGTTCCATCCATGCAGGATCTTCCGGGAAACACAGTGGCTGCCAATAATAAAACCTATGGTGTTTGGACCACCAATGTGGCCGACCAAATGTACTTTACTATGCACATGCAATTTTATAAGAACCACTAGCTATGGAGTTACACAGGTTTCGGATTTTATTGTTTCTTTGGATCCCGATTTTTTTCTCCTGTAAAAAAGAAGCCGGATTTGGCGGGAAAAAAGAGGTTTCGGGAAAAGTAACTTATAAGGATGGAGTAAGCGGAACTACTCTTCCTGCCCCGGGAGCTATCCTAAAAGTGGCTTTTGGAAGCCGAGGCCCTACATCGGATTTCGATTATGTAATTTCAGCCGATACGGAAGGAAATTATTTTCTTAAAGGGTTGAACCCCGGGGAATATTATTTTACGGCTCAATACCGGGACGCAAATGGTTTTGAATATTCAACCCCCGGTGCGACGGTAATCATAAAAAGAAAAAAAAATGAACTCAACCTTAACTTTGTTCTGGAATAGAATGGGAAATACACCTGTCGATACAAACCTCTATGGCAAAAGCATTGCCTTGATTTTACTTTTCATAAATTCTTTTACCGCAAGTTCACAGGCACCGGGCTGGCAATGGGCCTGGGGAGCCGGCACTACAGGAAATGAAGCCGCCACCGCTTCGGCAATGGATCCTTCGGGTAATTTATATGTATGCGGATGGTTTACCAGTGCCAGTATTTCTTTCGGATCAACTACACTTCTGAATGCCTCGAATGGAACGGCGGATGTATTTGTGACCAAATACAACAGCTCAGGATCGGCAATCTGGGCCGTAAATTTTGGTGGAAATGATGGCGAACTTGCATATGGAATAAATGTAGATGTTAATGGCAACATCAATGTTACCGGCTCTTTCAACAGCCCCAGCATTACTGTTGGAAGCACAACTTTAATTAATTCAGGTTCCGGGTCGGCCGAGGTTTTTGTTTTCCAACTAAGCAACGCAGGTACTGTAAACTGGGCGAAGAGCGGAGGCGGAAGTGGGCACGACCGTGGCATGGGAATTACTTCAGACCAGGGCGGGAACATTATTGTTACCGGTTGGTTTGCCAGTACAACCGTGAATTTCGGAAACGGAAATGTGAGCAATGCCTCGGGAGGCAGCAACGATATTTTTGTGGTAAAATACTCGAGCTCGGGCAATCCGATCTGGACCAAAAATTTTGGGGGAACCTCCAATGACATGGGGGTTTCCGTGACCTGTGATGCATCAGGAAATATTTATTTCACCGGTCATTTTTCAAGTTCTTCCATAAATTTCGGCACCGGATCTTTAAACAACAGTTCGCCCGGATCACCCGATATATTTTATGCAAAACTGAATAGCTCCGGAAATGGAATTTGGGCCAATGCTGCCGGTGGTCCCTTTGATGATTTCGGAAATGCAATTACACTCGCGGGGAATTCCCTCTATGTTACAGGGTCCTTCTCGGGAAACAGCATTCAGTTTGGAACCTTTACTTTAAACAACAGCAGCCCTGGCTTCGGGGATATCTATATTATGAAATCCGATCTAAACGGAGTAGTTAGTTGGGCCATAAGTGCCGGGAGTTTTGACGATGAGTCGGGACTTGGAATTGCAGCAGATCAGGCGGGAAGTGTTTATGTTACGGGGTATTTCATCAGCAACAGTGTTTCATTTGGGAATCAATCCATCACCAATAGCGGGCCGGGCCTCCGGGAAATATTTGTCTGTAAATATAACACCTCCGGAAACATACAGTGGGTTCTGAGTGCGGGCAATACCGGAGAAGAAACCGCTTATGGCATTGCCTGCGATGCCACCGGAAACCAGGTAAGAATTTGCGGAATGTTTAACAGTGGAATTGTTTCTTTTGGGTCTCATTCCGTTTTTAAAGGATGCGGGGATGATATTTTTGTTGCTGCATTGGGCACGCTGGTAGGAACCCATAATCCGGAAAGTACAGGTAATTTCATTTTTTGGTTCGGGAATGAAAAGGAATTCTATCTGGAGCTTCCTAGTCTTCCGGATCCAAACACCTATATCAGCTTTTACACCACAGGAGGGGCTTTAGTTTTCCTGTGCAAAATCGAAAATAAAAGAACTTGCATTAACACCCACCAACTACGGTCAGGAATTTACCTTGTCCAAATTCAATCGCCTGGTGGAATTTCAAAAACAGAAAAAATTTTTATTAATTAGTCATTTTTTCACCCCGGGTGCCATTATTCAATTACCAAAAAACCAATTTCAATCCAAGCAGCCAACAAAAAATTGGGAACTTTATTGGAATTAATCAGGGAATCCTTACCGCAAGCACACATACATCATCCACCTGCTCCAGATTTCCCTTCCATTCAGCGAACAGCTGATCCAGTTTTTGTTTTTGTTCCTCCATTGGCAGCAGGTAATTTTCAGCCAGAATTTTTTTCAGATTTTTGAACTTAAACTTTTTCCCTTTATCCCCTCCAAACTGATCGCCAAATCCATCCGTAACCAAATACACAACATCTCCGGGCATCAGGGTCAGGGAATGATTTTCAAAAGGAATTCTTTTTTCGGCATAGCCCAGATGTCGCTTGGTACCTGCAACTTCTTTTACACCCCCGGATCCCACGATTATTAGAGGCCTTGAAGCCCCGGAAAAATTCAATTCACGGGTTTTCCGGTTCAAAACACAAAAGCCCATTTCAATGCCATCGCGGAGGTTGGTGGCCACATCGTTTCGGAAAAGCAGATTCTCCATACCCTGGCTCACAAACTCAAGCGCTTCAGCCGGGGAATTAACCTCTTTTTGCTTCAAAGATTGTTGCAGATAGGTGGCACCGATCAAACTCAGAAAAGCCCCCGGTACACCATGGCCGGTGCAATCGCCTACGGCGAAGCCTACAAGCTCTGTACCCTGGTTGGTTCGGATAAACTCCGAAAAATAAAAATCACCGCTTACTATATCCCGGGGCAGAAACAACACAAAAGATTCCCCCAACAGGCGGGAAAATTTTTCCGGATCGGGTAACAGGGCATTCTGAATACGACGGGCGTAATTGATACTGTCGGTAATGTCTTTGTTTTTTTCACGGATGATTTCCTCGTCGAGTTTGCGTTGGGTAATATCTGTATCAATAATAACAAAACGGCTTACCGAACCGGCGGCATCAAGAATGGGTGTAATGGTTGACTGAACCCAAAACTTATTACCCGCTTCGTTATGGCTTTCCGAATCGTAGGAAACACTCTGGGGGTTGGATTTAACCTTATCAATCAGACCGGCAATTCCGGGATAAGAACTTAATTCAATAAAGTTTTTACCTAAAATTTCTTTGGGGTTTTGGATGTTTCGGGAATACATACGGAGCAAACCATCGTTAATCCATTCGATTGTGCCATCTTTTCCCGCAATCAAAACCGCATTATCCGTACGGGCGGCCACAATGGAGAGTTTTTCCAGTTCCGCCTCCATTTTCTTCTTATCGGTAATATCGGAATCGATGATAATGATGTGACTTAATTTTCCCGATTCATCCAACACGGGAGAGATGGTAGAAAATTCCCAGATTTCCTCATCAATCTTCATATTCCGCGATTCGTAGGTTTTGGGCTTGAGGGTAGCCATAACCTCATCCAGAATCTTGTGGATTTCAGGGTTATTGGAAATATCGCGGATGTTTCTTCCTTTTTTGGCAATCAGTTCAGGAAGGGTAATTTTATTTAAAGTTTCAAAAGTTTTGCTCACCCATTCCACATTTCCCTGAGCATCGAGGATGAGGATAATATTTTTCGTTTCCTCGGCCACCAGGGACAGGCGTTTGAGTTCGCTTTCCTTCATTTCGCGCAGCACATCCAGTTCCATTTCATGACTAACATCCTGTCCGGTGTAGAGGAGGGTGTTTCCCGGGCCCGGACTCTCCAGCCATTGAACCAGGAAAACATTTCCGGAACTGTCTTTAATTTTAGTTCGGTAAGGAATGGGAAGGATATTCAGGGGGTCTTGGATTTTCCTTTTCAGTTCAGGCAAAAAATCCTTTCCCTTGTGGAGCGGATCTTCAAAAATTTCGGTCCAGGCAGGTAAGTTTTCTTCAGTAAGGGAAAGCAGCTTAAAAAAGGAAGGTGAGGCATAATTTATCGTACCCCGGTCATCCACCAAAACCAGCAGGTTGGTATTCAGTTCGGTAATCAGGCGGAAAAATGAAGCCTCCTTATCCATTTCCCTGCAAATTAGCAAATCCCCTGAAATAAATCAGAGGCCTGAGGGCTGATTGAAACTTTAAAGAAAGTGGCCCGTATAAGCACATGTTATCATCAGGAGTTCCCGTGCTGGTTGTGCGGGACGGCAACCGAGCCGGTTTTACAAAGGCGGCCGCGGTGCCAGGGCAATTCAAACCTGCAATTTGCAGGAGGACGAAAAGCCGGATGAGCGCTGAGGCGAAAAAAAAGCAGCGAAACATCCTGAATCCTTCCCGGTGGCAACAAGAACTTTTAAAATATGTTGTCATGAAAAAAATCGTGAAAAAACTAAAGGAATTATTCTTCGGTGCCGGTTCAAAAATCCAGGCCATTCATGAAGAACCGAAAAAAAACGAGGAAGTCAAAAACACAACCGGAGAATTGCCGGAGAAAAAAATTAATACCCGGGAGTTTCTTAAATCAATAGGTGCTATTGACATAACGAAAGAGCGTTTGGGTCAATTCAGTATCATGGTTACGCATCAAAAGGTGGATCATGAAGTAAAACCGGAGAGCGGGGATGAAACCTACGACGATACGGCCGAGACCATGATAAGGAATTTGAGAAGACGAGGGAGGGGCTGAGTTGCGGGGGGTTCAAGCATTCAATTTCGAAACTTTTTGCGAATACCCTCGTAGAGAAAGGCGATTAGAAAGAAAAGCCAGTTCCTAAATTCCAAAATCGGAAAATCTCGGGGACAGGAAAAAACTGTTTCACTACCGGCATAAGGTCAAAACCCGGAACATATAAACAATGAGTTATGAAAACTGTTAAAGCAATATTTATCTCGGGAATAATTCAAGCATCTGTTTTTGGACAAAAAGCCAACTCCTATACCCAATCAGAAGTCGACAGTATCGTTAAAACTATCCGGACCCATGCCACTATCACCACTAAAAAGCTATCTGAAAAACTTTGTCAACCTTTTACAACTGAGGAGGAGAAGATAAGGGCAATATCATTCTGGATCATGGATAATATTTCTTATGATTATAAACAATCAAAATCAAACAACGAATACAGAATCTACCAAAAAAAGGGAGAATCGGAGGAAGATGCGATTTACCGGATAAAGTTGGGTGAAGCCCGGAAAACCATTATGAGGGGCAAAGGAGTTTGCGAAGATTATGCCTGGCTATTCCATATTTTATGCCAGGAAGCAGGAATTACCTCCACTGTAGTAATTGGCCACGCTGTGGATCCCGGAAAGCAATTATCCGGTTTAACCCGAAAACTTTATTCCAATCATGCCTGGAATGGAGTGCTTCTGAATGGGCAATGGATGCTACTGGATCTTACCTGGGCCAGTGGGTATGTAGATAAGAAGACCGGGGTTTTTACAAAATCCTATAACTCCTTTTACTATTTTCCTCCACCGGACTTATTGATAAAAACCCATTTTCCTACAAATCCGGACTGGCAGTTACTTGAAAAGCCTATAAACACAAAACAATTTATTTTGTCAACGAAAAAATGAATGGGTCTTTTGGCAAAACTAAATTTTTGCAAGAGGCTTACCCTGATAACCCGATTGGAACAACAATCAGAAAACGAAAGCGGATAAAAATAGTTTTGATTTGCATCCCCGCAAATGAATAATCCATTCATTTACATACCCCACCGGGTGGGAGCATCCGGATCTTTAACCAAAAACAACCGGAAAATTGGATAACTTAATGTGTCTCCTCCTTCAGTAACAGCCTTTATGTCTGAAAATGTGATCAATCGTCCGTGCGGAAGCTTAGAAACATAATCTCTCATGGTTTGGTTTAGCCTTATTCCCTTGGCTGGCTCGAACAACACTTCCCCGTTTTTAACCACCATCATCGAAAAAGAAACGATTTTCATTTTGGGGCCCGGAATATTTCCATAATAAGGTTTAAAACTACCCCCCAAAAGAACCATCTGATGAATAAATGAATCTGTTTTTACCTGATTAAAACTCACCTGCGGATAGGGAACAACCTTGAATGAAAAGTTCTGAACCAAAACAGATTTTTCTCCTTTTTTTTCATATACCGACAATAACAAATCTTTGCATCCTTTCGGGGGAACAATAGTTAATACGCTATCCTTTTGTACCACGGTCCCGGAAGAAACAGAAACGGTAAATTCCTTTTTCGCTTTACCGATATTTCTGATAATCAGCCGGTTTTTCACTCCGACAAACAGTAATCCATCGTCCGGGAAAATTTCAAAAGAACTATTTTCTTTTTTTACCTTATAAACCGGGATGTCTGAACCTTTCTTTTCCTGGGTGAAGGAAACAAATCCTGAAAGCAGAAATCCTGCAAGGGCCACAATATGAAATTTCATGGGTTCAAATGTTAAACATTGATAATATTTTTTTGCTGGACAATTCCGAAGTTTCAACTTTCTCCAGCACAAATTTGTATTCCCTGGCATGCGAGGGTATTTTTCCAAACTCCGAGGCAGGGAATAAACCTACTGACCCATCATTGAGCAACACAACCAAAAGGTTACTTACTTCGGAATCAAACTGTATTTTATCTCCACCTTTAAAGGTGTATAAATTATTTCTGCCCATTTCTGCCAAAAAATATTGCGTAGCGGGAATTTGCTTACCATTTTCAAAAGCAAAAACAGGTTGCAAAATTCTTGCATTGGGAAGCTTAAGCGGGTAGTCGGAATTAAAGATACCAAATTGCTGTACCGAAAACACAGAATACACGACACTCTTATTCGTATTATTTCTTCCTTCCACAAAGGCAGCCCTTTCCATGTCAGCAACTCTCTGGTTTTCCAGTGCTTTATACCTTGAAAGTTCCTTTTCCAGGATAGCCGTTGGACCGGACTGTGCTTGCAACTTTTCAAGCCTCAGGTAATTCTTATAGAGTTCTTCATATCGGGCCATTTCCTTTACATAATTGCTTTTGGAAACCACGGGGCGGGCAAGAATTTTCAAGGTTTGGCCATTACCCGAAAAAGATATGAGAAAATAGTCCTTTTCCGCTGTCCTTTCAATAGAAACATCGCTCCAGGGTAATTCAGCAGTTGCCGGATCGTATGCAATCTCGGAGGGTACAACCTCAAATATGGTTTCTCCAAACACCGCAATCTCGGGGAATTCTTTAGGATCTACTTCAATCCGGAATTGTTGTGCTTTGGGGTTGAGCACAACCGGCTTAATGGGCTCCCAGTTTTCTTTGGACAGGTTTTGCCCCTTGAGATTTCCAACCTCAACAGAATCGCCCGTGTAAAAGAGTTTATTGTCTTTCCCAAGGGGGACCCAGTTTTTGGCGATTGTATCCAGATAGTACTGGTTATAAGAATCTTTGGAATTCAGGGAAGCCATACGGACCGTAATATTTTTTCCCGGCGCAACCATCAGGGGATTATCGCCTGAAAAAGCAAGCAATTCAAACATTCCACTTGACTCAAAATGATACCTGGCTTCATTCGAATCAAACGTCATTGGAATACCCGCCAATAAAATATCGCCTACATTCCGGAATTCACGGTATTTAATTTCCACCGGACCTTTTGATGGGGTTCCATCCTTATTAACCACTGAGAAGGCAGGAATAAAAATGGTGCTGCCGGTGGAAAGATGCAGGAGCGTATCCTTTTCCGGATTAATCAGGGCAGATGTAAATGGGACCGGCCCCAGGGGTTGAACAAAAGATGTTTCCGGTTCGGTATTATTTGAAAGTCCAAAATACAGGCCAAGCAATACCGCCAATGAACTTAGCCCGATGCCCATCCATTTAAGGGCGGAGGGTGTAATAAGGGGTGGCTTGCCGGCTGCTTTAAGAACCTCATTAAAGTTCTTCCCGTTTTCAATGTCGTTCGGGGTAAGTGGCTTGGGATTTCTCCGAAAATTATAGGGTTTCATGATCTGATTTTTTTAAAAGTTTTTTAATTTTTTCAATAACCCGAAAAGTTTTCACCTTCGCATTATTCTCACTTATTTTCAGGATCAGGGCAATTTCCTTAAAAGAATACGACTCAAAAAAGCGCAATTGAATAAGTTCCAAATCATTTATTCCAAGCGTTTGAAGAACCAGGCTAATGGCTTCAAACCTTATCTCTGTGCTGAATTCGGGATCATCTTCCATTTTCTGAAGGGCTTCATCGGTTATGGCCACAGAAATTTGCTTACCGCTTGTTTGGTAATATTTCGCCAAAACCGATTTGGCAATACGAATAATCCAAAAACTAAAGGGTGCTCCGGTTACAACATATTTCGGCAGGGCCTGAAGAACCTGAACAAAGGTTTGGGATGCCAGGTCGTAAGCTGTTTCCAGGTCGGAAACGCGGTTGTAAATAAAACCCAAAACCCGGGGATAATGGATATGGTAGAGAGGTTCGAATTCAGCAGGATTCGCCTGAGCTTTTAAAATTTGCTCCTTCTCCCTTTGCGGATCTGCTTTGTTTATAGGTAAGGATTTCATATAAAAGGAATTGATACAAGTTAAATGCGGAAATGAGGAATAGGTTACAAGATTTTGGAAATAAAAAACAGGGCTGAGGCTATTGCCTGATTTTCAGTGGGTTATGAAAGCTTCCCAAAAGCTAAAGGATTCAAAAATTTGTTTTTCGATTTTTTGCGCAGGTTTTACGCGGTTACTTCCCGATACAAAATGTATATTTCACTTTAAATCATTGTCTTATATGACCTAGAAACAGTTAAGCAACAATTTTCCAGGCTTTTCCTCCTTTAAATTTATGTTTGAAAATTTGGTCTGTTGATTATACCCTATCTTTGAAAGAATGGAAAAGTTAATAAAACTCTCAATCTTAGTATTGGGTCTATCCCTTACTAGGTGCTCCTCTGTTTTATATCAAGTTGTAGAACTTGAGCCCAAAAATACTCAAACCAATAATGATGGATATCCCATTTTCGAAAATGATACAGTTCGTATTACATACAGTTTTTGGGATAAAAATGGAATTATGGCATTTCAAATTTTTAACAAATCCAATAAAGATCTTTATATAAACTGGGAAAAATCTTCCTTCATAGTTAACTCACAAAAATTTAAGTATTGGGAAGATAAGACTACGATTTCGTCTGGAGCGGTTTATTTATCGAAGAAAAAAGCAGGTTATTTTGACAACTTTGGAGTGGGCCTAAGTTCAAGCACCATTGTTAAGGATGAAAAGATCTCCTTTATTCCTCCCCAAAGTTATATATACAAATATACCTATGTTCTTCATCCAGGAAACTATTTTCCCTTAAGCCCAAACCAAAAAAAGATCTATGTTAAAAAAGATGATACCCAACCAAGAAGTACAGTTAGAAATGTTTATTACATTCAGGATACCTTCACCGAAAATAACTCTCCAATGATGTTTAGAAATTATCTTAATTTTTCCTTTGAGGAAAGCTTTATTCAAAAGTTTTCTTATGATAATGCATTTTATGTGAAAAAGGTATTAGAATTTGAGAAGCGCCTAAAAGACACACTCTTTGTTAAGGCACATTATTCATTTTATAAGGAAACTACATCCAATTATAGAGCCAAATAACTTTGACAATCAAATATTGTTTGTGCCACCACGATGAGAAGCACAAATCTTACAGGGGCAACCTGGCTTTGTAAAATGCCTGATGCCAACTGTAGTTTTCCCTCTACGATCCGCACGAGCAAAAACCTCATCAAACAATTTCTCTTCATTATTTTCTAAATATCTCCGAATGGAATAGGCACAGATGTCGGCCATTTGAATCATGCTGGTTAGAGAGGAATCAACAAAAAGTGGTGTTTCAATAATTTTATCTATTGACGTCCAAAGTGTTCCAGTTTTATGAAATTGTTTCATAAGGCCAGTATGCTTTTTCTCCACCGTTTCATTATTATCATGAATTAGTAACCCATAGGTTTTAACTTTTCCATTTCCAATAATCTCAGAATCCAATAAACCATTCTTGCCCTTCAAATACTTTTCAAATCTTGAGACAATTTGCTCAAATGCCTGTTCATCAATTGAGCTTTTTGATTTAGCGGGGTCAAAGAATACTTTGTCAATGCACTCCGCAAAAAGTCTTGCAAACCCCCATTTGCCAATACATTGAGCAACCTCAAAAACAAATGACTTCCGTTCATCATATGTGAGATGAATATAAGCCTCAGTTTGTCGATAATTTTTCTTTAATTGCTTCAGTCGTTTTGCTAATGTGGGTGACCTTTGTTGACGGAGCAGTTCCCCTCTGCGAAAAGCTTCAACTTGGGATCTTCTCTGAGGATAATCCAATGTGCAAAAACCGGAAATGCTATCTTGCTCCGGGTATCTTCTAATAAGCCATCCGGTGTGAATTTCTGACTCCACTAAAGAATACTTAGCCTTAATTTTATTTATGGCCTTCTCACAAGTTTTCCATTTCCAAATTGGAACCGAAAGGCCAGCTAAAACATAGTGAGATGTTGTGCCGGGGCTTTCAGAAGTGCCGGACTCATCTATATAAAGGAAATACATTAGGAAAAAAAGGCATAAAAAAAGCGACTGGTGATGAAGGATAAACCCTCTCATTGAGACGCGAGCGACTCATTCCAGACGCACACAATTATACGATTTTTAAACATACAAGTTTGCAAAAAAATGTTAAAAACAATAAATAATTTGACTGGAAATCAATCACTTGAAAAAAATCAAAGGGATTATTAGAAAGGATTCAACCGATCCTCTATTAAATGGTTTCTCCTAATCAACAATACATTCAATCTCAGAAAATATTAACTCAGCATTTTTAGGTAGTTTTTTACTTGAAATTATTAAACCGTAATGGAAAGAATCAATAAAAAAGTGGTTCCTCCCCAAACTTCCAGAATTCCCAGCTTTCCATTTGTAGGAAAATCGGAAGCCTTTCGGGGTATTATTTTGCACAAAGTAAGAAACAAAGCTTCCAACCTTAAAATAATATATGTCCGCACAGGTTCCCTTATTTTTAAAAATTCCAAAATCTCCTTTTATCCATTTGTTAGCCAAAATAAAATCTGAGGCGCTAATCCTTCTAACCCAACATTCCCCAATTATTCCTATTAGGCTCAAAGTTGCTTTGGCTTCTTTTAACAAACCCTTTACCTTTTGCTTATCCGAAGTCAAATTTTCCTCATTTTCTATATAAGATTCCATTAATTCTATTTGCTCTTCAAGGGAAATCTTGGCTTGCTCACAACTTCCATCTACCATAATATTCCTTCGAAAATCAGAAGTGACAATTTCAATTTCTGCCTCAAACTTATCCAAATAGTTTGGGCTCCCATTAGAATTTCCATGGAAAAAACTTCCAATTAGTAAGGGCAAAACAAAAAAAAATTGACTTAAATTTCACCATAAACAAAAAAGAATTTAGTTTACAAATAAGCTAAAAAACAGCGAAAAATGTCACTTTTTTTATTGATCCGCCCCCCTTATCAATGAGAACTTTCCTGTAGCATTTATCTTCTGAAGTGGGTCTGTCATAAGCTTCAATCTACCTGACCAAGTTCCCTCAATTAAACCACCTACACTTTGATACTTTGTGATGCTTACTACCACTGAGTCACTCATAACCATAGCGGCCTGTGCACAAGTTGAAACTGAATCATTTAATTGAACAAACAATACACTTCCGGTTGAATTTGAAAGTAAAAAATTCCCAACAGCCGCCCCTGGAAAATTTAAGGATAAAGCACCTACGTTATTTTTTAATTGCTGGACTGCGGTGTAGTTTTGATTAACCCCAAATCTTGCTGAGTTCGGATTTACAAGGAAGGTATTGTTATTGTACCCGCAAGCCCCATTATAATAGGTAATCTCGTTCACTCCGGCAGTCGGAGGCTGAGCAGGTGGAGGATTAGAATTGGGACTTTCACCCTTTTTACATCCAATGAAACCAACTAAACAAAATGAAAGTAATAGCCCTGCAATTCTCATATTAAAGGATTTTAACAACCAAATTTATCAAGGCAATTTTTAATCTTGATTCTAAAAATTACCTTACAATTGAATTATCTAATTTGTAAAAATCTTGAATCTTTTTTCATTCTCAATAATATAATAATTCCTTGATTCGACATCCAAGTTATCCTCCAATATTACAAACTCAGATCTAGATACCTTTTTGACTTTCCTTTTGATATTGTAAGGCGTATTACCTGCGTAGAACGAGACCTTTGCAATTTGTTTCCAACTTCCTTTTTTGTAAGAGTAAATATACAAAGTCCGCCAATAACTGGTAAAATGGAAGGTAACTACTCCAACTTCACATACGCCATCTTCATCTAGGTCACCGACATTATCTATAATTGCATCTATTGCATTTTTATGCGCAAGAGTTGGAAGCGAATTTGAAAAACGAATATTTAGCCAACAAATCGAATCCGCACATTCAGGAGAGTCTTCATTTGTTAACTCAATTTGAGGACCCCTAACAAATGCGGTGTCAGGCTCACCATCATTATCTAAATCCCCTAATAAGAACTTATTATTCCCAATTTGATTGCTAACGCTAAATATTTGAGAATTAAGGGACTTTACGGGGATCTCCATTGATTTAAGTCGCTTATTTAACTCAGAATTATTTGTGTCTAGCAACCCAAGAGCTCTATAAAAATATAATTGGTCCTTGGCTTCATTAATGTTTCCAGACTCTGTTGCCTTTAGCAAAATTTGATATTGGAATTTTTCCCGTTCAGCTTGTAAAACACGAGAATTATTTTGGTCGGTCAAATAAATATTAACCCCAAATCCAAGCATACCCAAAAGAAGTGAAATACCTATAGGGGTGAACATTTTGTGATACCACCTGTTTCTCCTCATTCCAGCTACCTCGAGCTCAAGCTTTTCCAGTTCTAGTTGCTGTTTTTTATCCATGAAATTGTAAAATCAAATTTTTGAAGCATCCATTTTGGGAAGTCTTGAATTTTGGGAAATTCAAATTTAGTTAAATTCATACTATTGTTGGGGAGCAACTTGAAATTTATCCCTTTGTATGATAAGTGAAACTCAAATATGAATAACAAGACATACGCAATCTCCGAAGGCGAACTATTCCTTGCCGAATACCTAGAAGACAAGGGCTTTCGGTTTAAAAAGCAGATAAAAATTGAAGGCTTAAAGGGAGACTCTAAAGCCTATCGGGTAGCCGATTTGTACCTAAAAGACTATAAAGTTTATATCGAATTTTTCGGGATGTGGCATGTAAGCGATGAAAACAAACAGAAATACCGGGAAAAAAAAGACATTTTTCAAAAAAACGGAATTCCATGTATTTACCTATATCCGGAAAATCTTGGAATTATTGAATTCATCCTTCATAAGCGCCTAATAAAGACCCTTAAGGAATGGAATATGACCCGACAACTTTTCAGGTATAAAACAATCCGATTTTGGAAGAATTATAAATGGCTTCTTATGACAACCCCAATTTTCTGGGTATTCTGCGTAATGTCCTTTTCAGACCCCCAGGACTCCTGGACATTAAAGCTTTTTATCCTTTCCTTTTGCCTATTATTAACCGCAGGCCTGATAGATGCCCTACGGGATGCAATTCTTGAGTGAAAACCTATTTGGGATTACCACAATGACCTATATCCAAATTTTTGGCTATTTATTTTCGGCGAAGGTGCTTTTTTATTAATATTGACAAACCATGATTTTAGTCTTTTAATGGTTTTTTTACTGAACAAAATACAAAAACATGAAGCCTCTTATCTCGATTCTATCTTTATTCCTTGTTTTTAACTCCATCCAGAGTCAAAATTGCAAGCTGCAATCAAAAACTGATGATTTTAATAAAACCACCTTGGTTCAAACAAGCCTTTCAACTATTTACAATTGGTTCGTAAAAATCGAATCTGGGTTCATGAAAGTAGATTCTTTTTTTTTAATTAAATTCGAGGTAACATATTCGGAGCACAAATCAAAAATAATTAACAAAGAATCCAAAGTTCAAATCCTTCTCGAAAACTCTTCAATTTTAGAATTAAACCCAATAAAAGAAGCCTCAGGAGATTTTACCCAGGTGGGATCTTCATCCTTAACCATTATTAAGTTTCAATGTATCTTAACCAAAAATCAACTGGAACAACTTTCCAAAGAACCCATTAAAAAAATAAGAATTAACTATTACAACTCCCCGGAGGATTTTGAAATCAAAGAAAAAAGCCGGAAAAAATTAGCAGAACCCGCCAAATGCATTTTAGGAGCTTAATGTTTTACTTCCCAATACAGAATTTTCTTAATCTTTCAGCAGCTTGATTTGTAACCTGTTTGCCCAAAACACTTTATCGAAGGTACAAAAAGAACACAAATGGATTCTTAATCATTCGCAAAAGATATTAGCAATTAGAAATTCAATACAAGAAAAATGGCAGGTGAGCAATCACCTGCCAAGAGTATAAGAAAATCACAATGATGAATTATTATCGCAAATTAATTTCATCAGCAGCAAATCCAAACATCTTCTGATACTTCATCGGGATTTCAGAGAAATTACCCTGAAACATTCTGATGTCGTTCTCCTTGTTTGCAGGGTAACCAAAGTATTGTAAGATTACCTTAGCGCACAGTGCAGTATTGTGTTTGGCTGCATTTATGTATCCGCGAAGGAAACACCAATTATACCATGCAATAATCGCGCTTTTAGTTCCGCGACTTTTTTCTATGATTACCGCATTACCATTTTGAAATTTTATTAATCTAACCTCCTCCAATTTCTTTAAGGCGGGAACAAGTTTTGTTTCAATGAAAATATCCTCAATGGTAATTGCATGATTGTCGTACCTGCTCCATGCTTTGTTATATTTCTTTTCGTAAAGCTGTTTCAATAAATTTTCAACGAAGTTCTTTACGAAGGCAAGCATCATCGAAAGTTCTTGCCAAAAGGCACGGATTGAAAAAGAGTTTGTGTTGTCCAACAAACTACATTCCGTATCGATGTCCGTAAATACAAAATCGCCAATACCAGAAACATATTCTACACTTTTGTCTTTACCATTTCTCCAGATGAAATAAAGATCGGTCAGCAACTTATCAGTTAACCTACTCTCGTATACAGTGAGCTCATATCGCAATCGAAAAAGAAAAGCTTCTGCTTCATGCCAACTTTTCTTTTTTGCAAACGAAACGTACACACTTTCCAATGCATCTACTTTTTCTTCGATTGCGTTAAACGCACAATTCAAAATTAGTTTTGAATAACATTTGTCTGCTTCCGAAAATGATTCAGGATTGGATTTTACCATCGCAGCGTTGAACACATCCTTCCGTATTTGACGCGAGTGGGAAAGAAGTACATCGGTAACCGCGTCTGTCAGATTTTTGACGCTTTTTTTTGAAAATGTCGTTGCCATAATGTTATGGTTTTAAGATTACCACAAAGGTACGGAAACTTTATAATGCGTTGATTAGCAGGCGATTATTTTAGGAATTGTTTTCCTGTTTTTCATTTTGTGATGAAATTTTTCTGAAAGGCCTCCGAAAAATCTGATAATCAAAAAGAAAGAAGAAGCATATTTTCGGACGCAAATATGCGCGGACCAAAATACCGGAATCAAAACCGGCATTTACCGGAAAAATTATATCCGTTCTATTGATGTGATTCCACTCACGCGAGCTTCGATGATCTTACCCGGCTTTTCGCCGACGCGCTCCACTTCAAGAATGAAAATGGGATGATGCAATGCGAGAACAGAGGCTTTAAAAATATCACCCTCTTTTAGCTGGCTGTTTTTTTGTGAAATGACTTTGAACTTCGATTTGCCAACATATTCAATATGCACCACTGTGTCCGGGCTGTATGAATATTGAAATTGTTCACCTATTTTTAATTTACCGGGCTTTAGTTCGCTGATTGTTCTTAGTTGTATATCCTTCTCACCTGAAATGGATTTCAGTAAATCTTCCCATGTTGCAAATCCCAAATAATTACTGAGAATATCCAATGTAAGAAGGCGTGGTTCTTTTACTGATTTATTGAATCCGAATAACCGTCTGAGAGTGGACGCACTAATGCGACATTTACATTCGGCAGAAATCTTTTCCGACAATGTATCGCAGTCGCGGGAATAGCGGATGCTGATTCCCGACTTTTCTTCTATCTTCTTTTTGATGATTTCAGAAAGCACAAAAGCAAATCTATAATGCAAAATTCCCCAATGTTTGAAATGGAAGAAATGACAGGAATGAATGAAATGAAAGGAATGAATGGGATGGGACTTTTTCCCATTATTTGCTCAAATTGCAATTTGTTACTTTCAGCAATAAACTGGCTTAATCTCAAATCATAATACTATGAATAAGTGGTCAATTATTCTACTCCTGATTGCAATCACAGGTGCTGATTGCTACGCCCAGCAGACAATTACTACCTACTACGATCCATATTATAAAACCAAGAAAAAGGAGGTTTATCAGGTGGATGGATACGGATATAAAAATGGTTCCTACACGTCCTACTATGAACACGGAGCAGTTTATGCGAAGGGTAGTTATAAAAGCGATGCGAAAATTGGCAAATGGACTTATAACATCGATGGGACAACCGACATCGAAACATTCGATAATGAGGGCAACAAAAATGGGTACTGGTTACATTATTGCACTTTTAACCGTAAAATCAAGTCTTTTGAAGGAACTTATAAGATCAACAAAAAGGATGGCGTATGGACGGAATATTATTGCGGATCAGAAACTAAAATTCAGAAAATAAAAAGTAAAGAAACTTATGTCAATGGTGAATTGAATGGATTTTGCACGTACGTGGATGAAGATGATTGGAAAACAGAGGGAACCATTAAAGGAATACAAAAAGTAGGTGAATGGAAAACCTATCGCAGTGATGGTTCGATTTTTAAATCAATTACATACACAGATGCGGGAAATGGATATAGCGAAGGCACAGAGATTATTTATTGGAGAAATGGGAAAATAAATGAACAGAGAAAAGTGACCGATCTGTTTTTATATACGGGTATGGGCCCCACATTAGAAAGGCAAGGACTCACAGGAGAGGAAATGTTTTATGATAGCTTGGGTGTTCTTTATGCAAAAAATGTGTGGGATAGTACAAAAACCAAAGGCAAGCATTATGAGTTTTTTCCCAACGGAAACATCGAAGTAAGTTGCGATGTTTTATTTACAAATAAAGCCTGGTTAAACGACGGTACCAAAACATGGGGCCGAATATATTCTGGACACCAAATTATTTATTATCCCAATGGAAATAAAAAATCAGAGTGCGATAAGGATAAAAATGGATACCTTATTGAGGGTACATATTACGGTTATTTGGAAAATGGCGAACCTGACGAGAAAACAAAAGCAATGTTGTTAAAGCAGGAAGAAGAAAAGAAAAAGAAAGAGGAGGAGTTGAGATTACAAAAGGAAAAGGAAAGGGAAGCGGAACTGCAATCAAAACTTAAATCACAGGAGGACTCAATCATTCTTTTATACAATCAATTTGTAAATGCCTATACCGAAAAAAAAGAATCACCAATACTTGTTGATGAATACGGAAAACCTATTGTGAAAACCACATATCCAAAAGGGAAGAATGTTTTTGAAAAGGCAGATACAGTAATAAAAGAAGAGATAGAAAAAAGAAAAGGGATAACAGATTCGAATCAAAAGCTTTTAGCGGGAGTTGAAATCCTAACATCACTTTCAAAATTGATTCAAATGTCGGCTGGTGACTTAAGCGATAAGGATAAGCAATTAAAGAAGGTTTCTGATCCAGCCGAAATAAAAAAGATTCTCGGCATATAGCTTTTCCCTCTCTTCCCTCGGGAAGAACATTTTTTCCATTAGGAATCTCAAAATAGATTCGTCCAAATCATCTAACAATGAACTGGAAGAATTTATCTGCGCGCCAAAAAAATGAATTCCTTGATAACTCTCTGAGAAAAGGCATACTGCGCGAGTACGCAATCCTGTTGCAGCTTCTCAACCAAATGGAAAAGCAGGAAAAAGAAGGCTTGCTGAAAACATACCCGCTGTTAGAAAAAGAATTTTCCAAACACCTGCTTGAACTCACCAGGCAGGTAAAGTCGCTGGCCGTCTCCATCCGTGCTGAAAAAACTTCCTGATATATATGAGTGGGAATAGTCAGGAGATAAAAAGTTCAGACAGGAGAAGTTTGAAGATCCAACCGAAATATGTGCCGCGCAGTGTTCGCTACCAGATTGTTCCGGAAATTAAATTAACCGGTAAATGGTTGTCTCAATACGGTTTTATGGTCAATGAGCGGGTGGAAATTTATTGCGAACGCGGCAAACTGGTTATCGTCCCGGAAAAAAATAAACCCACAACCCAATGAATACTTCGGCTTATGTTAAATTGCCATTTACAAGGCACGCCCATTATGGCAGTAGTTTTATTGTGATCGGTGCGCGACCACAGAACGGACGACAACTCTACTCCCTCCAGATCATTAAGAATTATCAGCCGGAAGAAGGCAGCGCAAAACCGTGGTGCTTTTTTGTGGACAGTAATCCTATTTCAATCGGTTCAATGATTAAACCCGAGCAACTGAAGAAGGTGAATCATGCTTTTCTCGAACTGGGAAGTTTCAAAAATGATTTCGTCAATGGGTTAAGAACATTTTTAGAAGACAGGCCACCATTTATATTAATCGATCACTTTGAAAAACTGTTCCCGTTTTATTCGAGCCAGTTCGGTGGTGTTTCGATGCAACCCAACAAGGCATTCTATGAACTGAAAAAATTATCACGTGAGTTTGATACGCCAATCATTATTACAACACATCTGTTCAACATTACGGAAGATCACGTGCAACAAAGGCCGATGCTGATTGATTTCCAGTCGACATCATTGGAGATTGCCGGTGATCAGATTTATGCGCTCTACCGCCCGGAATATTATGGATACGCAACCGATCCTGATGGCGAGTCTGTCAAAAATAAAATCATGCTTATTCAGCTAAAAGGCGGCTACCGGAACGAGGAGTCAATCAACTTTTATCTGGACGATGAATGGTTTACGCTGTACCCCGCTGATGCGGGAAACATCCTGCGGATGCCACCAAGGACTTAAGTGTAGGATAATTTATTTCTTACCCATTTACTAAGCTCAAGACTTCCAATAGCTTAACCTTCTGACTGAAAAAGATTCCTCAGGAGTTTTTCCGCGTCAGGAGGAGTTGGTAGATTAGCTAAACCACTGTACTTAAGCTGTTTACAGATGTTAAACTAAAACCATTTTACCATGAAACTAACAGAAACTCAGGAAAAAGTACTTGCCTTCATTGGTAAGTTTTCCGACTCTACCGCTGATGCAATTGCGCAGGGAACCGGGGTGCAAAAATTGCAGGTGTACAAAACGGTCAAGTACCTTTCAGAAAATGGAATGGTAACGATCACTACGGAAAATGGCACACCCACCTACAAAGCTGTGAAGGGTGAAGGGAAGTCGGAAAAGAAAACGAAAGCGAGCGATGAAGTGTATCTCAAAACCGGTAACCGCGATACATCCAAGCTGAAATTTCAGGGACAGGAATACGGGAAAGGACAACTGGTGCTTGCCGTGGTGAAGGCGCACGTTGAGAAAAACCCGCGGATGACACTTTCAAAGCTTAGGGAAATTTTCCCCGATGAATTGCAACCACGCTATGGAACTATTCAGGAAGTTTCCAAAGCGAAAAAATTATCCAGTGACCGCGACCGGTTTTTCCTGAAGCCCGAACAAATCCTCAAGGTGGGTGACAAAAAGGTGGCCGTGTCCAACCAATGGGGCTCCAACAATCTTCCTCCATTTCTCAAGGTGGCGAAAAGTCTCGGCTACCATATCAAATGACCCGATGCCATGGGTTAAGGTTTGCAAGGGAGGTGCTTCGGTGCCTCCTTTGTTTTTTCGGCCGGTCTCATAGGATTCATTAAGGAGAGCCGGATGCCACCCGGCCATAATCTACTACTCTTATGACAAGATATCACTCCTTATGTATGCCAGGAATGACGAGGAAAGACTTAACTGCATAGGTGGTTTTGTCAATTTGGCTCGTTTCATCATTCGGCATAGCTTATGTGCCAGAGGTAGACATAAAACTAAACACTATGTCCAACAAAAAATCCGGCCAAACGGTTAAATCGACTCCCAAGGTGGTCGTACCGAACCTCCCGAGCACAACAGGAAAACCTTCCGGCAAAGGAAGAGGAAACTACCCTCCGAAAAAAGGAAACTAAACTCAGAGGGAAACAACATTAAGGGCGTCTCATCAGGCGCCCTTTTTCATTACCATCTCTTCTCATGGTATTGGATATATTCATCCAGGGTAATTCCCAAAGCGTTCATCATCATTACCAAAACCAGCATCCGTTGTTCCTTATCCAAAGCATTTATCATTTTCATGGCCAAGATTACCTCCTGTTGGTGCTCATCAAGGGGTAGCTTGATTTTCTGACGCCATTCTCCCTGTTCATTTTCGAAGAAATCTGTCCTGCCTGTTATGTGTTCCATAGGTATAAATCTTTCTTTTATATATTTCTCATATTTAGTGGAAAATTCCTGAGAAATTATATTTGGCTATTTCAGGACAAATCCCCATTTTTGACCGGATCAGTCAAATAAACTTATGTCAAGAACAGAAGCATTGGGATACATTATCAAGCGTGAACGTGAAAAAAGAAATCTGCTATTACGCCATGTTGCCGCAGCCCTTGATATAGATCAGGCTTTGGTTAGCAAATTTGAACACGGAGACCGGATGCCAACAAAAGAACAGGTTGTACTTCTCGCAAACTACTTCCATCTTAATGAAAATGACCTAATGACGGCTTGGCTTGCGGATAAAATTTATACGGAGGTGCAATATGAAAAAATGGCTTTAAGGGCTGTTAAATTGGTTGAGAAAAAACTAACATCAAAATAATGCTATTAAGAAAATTGTTATTGGTTTTGGTTGGAGCATCAGTCGCTTTAGGATTGAATGGAAATCCTCAGGATACTTTGATTGATCACGCCAACAGAATTTCTCTTCTTGAATCAAATCAAAGTCTTGTTGAAGGAAAGTTCAAACTCAAATCTGATGAGTTGGATTTGAAGGTAAAACAAATGAAGGATGACCTGGAGGATGATTATTCCTATTTGAAGTGGATATCCATAATATTTGGCTCTACAACATTAATAGCAATTATCATTCTAATCATTAACTTTAAAAAGAAGGTGAACGAAATATTTGAGAAAAAAATCTCAGAAACTCTCATTGACAAGCGCGGAAAACTGATTGAACTAATTCATTCACAAGATGAGGAACAGAAAATATTACAATCGAAAAACATCTTGGTAATCTGCGCAAATAAAGCGGCCAATAGATTTCTTCTTAATTTCTTTAGTCGTATGGGATTTTCCAAAGTCATGTTTTCAGGTGAAGATGAGTTGGAATCTATTAATAACAATATTGACCTCGTCTTCTTTGACTTTACAACAATAAAGGGCGATGCAAAGTTTGCCAATAATATAATCGAAAAAAGTCCCAAGCAAGCCGTATTCTTCATATACTCTGATAAGCCAATTCAGTTAACTGAACGTGATAGGATAGCATTCGCAAATGCCAAAGCACAGATTTACGGAAATCTGATCAATTGTTTAAAATATCAAAACCTGTTCATGGAAAATGAGTAAGAAAGTAAGTGCAAGCGAACCTTTAAGATCGCCTAATCAGTACATCGTGGATATTATTGCGCAAAGAAAAGCGCCATCAATCGGCATATACGATTATAGGGTAAAGCCTATTACGGCTTTGATAAGGGAATGGGGAGGAGCCGCACTTGTTGACATTTTTCCTTCAGGATCTTCTGCAAAGGGAACCGCACTTAAGGGGAACTCTGATCTCGATATTTTCATTTCAATGTCATCTCAAACAAATGCATCTGTAAAGGAGATCTATAACTCCCTGTATAAAGCGTTATCAAAGAAGTTTGTTGTAAGAAAGCAGAATGTGTCGATGAGAATTGTTTACTATGGCTTGCAAATTGATATCGTTCCAGGAAAGAAAATATTCGGCCAGCCACACTTTCACTATCTATACCCAAACCGGAGACCGGAGCAGGAAAGAATTCAGACCAACATAAACGCTCACGTGAACACCGTAGTCAATTCCGGGCGGATTAACGAAATTATTGCGCTAAAAATATGGAGACAATTGAATAAGCTCGATTTCCCTTCCATGTATTTAGAACTTTTTACAATTAGTGCTTTAAACGGTAAGTGGTCAGGTAAATCGTATTTAGCGGGCAACTTTATTCACACTCTTCAGGAAATTGCAGATCATTTGCATTCGAAGGGATTAGTTGATCCCGCAAATTCTTCGAACAGAATTTCGGGTTCGTTATACCAGTACCAACTAACAGAAATCCGAAATGCCGCATCACGAGCGGTAAACAAAACTTATTTAAGTCAAATCATCTATTGAATTAAAAAGATGTTTCAATGAAGCAAACAAAAATAACACTCGGACAGTTAGAGACCTTTTTGCTAAAAGCATGCGATATTTTACGCGGAAAGATGGACGCATCTGAGTACAAAGAATATATTTTTGGAATTCTTTTTCTTAAACGCCTGTCAGACGAATTCGAAAGCAAAAGAAAAGAAATTAAATTCACCTACCAGCACTTATCACGTGAGGAATTAAACGAACTACTGGAAGATAAAACCACTTACAAAGACACTTTCTTTGTCCCAGTTCGCGCAAGATGGAATGATAGCTGGACAGAAACGGTAACCAATGATAAGGGTGAAACAGAAGAAGTGTTTCATCCCG
The DNA here is from genome assembly GCA_937924855.1 of uncultured Bacteroidota bacterium. Taxonomy (GTDB): domain Bacteria; phylum Bacteroidota; class Bacteroidia; order JADZBD01; family JADZBD01; genus JADZBD01. Next base: position 79,706 of record CALEYQ010000063.1, read on the forward strand.
CTTTAAAAGATATCAAAACTAATGTTGGCGCAGCATTAAACAAAGCGTTGGCTGAAGTTGAGGAACAAAACTCCGATGTCCTGACCGGAGTTTTAAAGAGCATTGACTTTAATAAGACTGTCGGTAAAACCAAAATACCGGACCAACGATGGATTGACCTGCTCACCCATTTTGAACGCGAAATGCCTTCGCTGGTGAATGATAATTTTGAGTTCCCGGATTTGCTTGGGGCTGCTTATGAATACCTCGTGAAGTATTTTGCAGACAGTGCGGGAAAGAAAGGGGGAGAATTCTATACCCCAGGCCACGTAGTGCGTTTATTAGTCACACTACTGAAACCGAAGGCAGGAATGGAAATCTACGACCCTACATGTGGTTCGGGTGGAATGCTGATTCAATCGGTGCAATGGGTAGAAGAACAAGGTGAAGACTTCCGCAATCTTGCACTATATGGACAAGAAGCATCAGGCACTACATGGGCTATTTGCAAAATGAACATGATTCTGCATAATATACCTTCGGCTACCATAGAGAATGGTGACACACTTCAAGATCCTCTAATACTTGATGGGGCTACGTGGAAAAAGTTTGACATTGTTATTGCCAACCCCCCTTTTTCACAGAACTACAACAAGGCCACGATGAAATTCCAAACCCGATTTTCGTTTGGCTTTGCTCCCGAAACCGGCAAGAAAGCGGACTTGATGTTTGTTCAACACATGGTGGCGAGTTTAAAAACCACAGGACGTATGGCGACTATTATGCCACATGGTGTGTTGTTTCGCGGTGGAAGCGAAAAAGAAATCAGGCAGAAAATGGTAGACGGTAATATTATTGAAGCCATCATCAGTTTGCCACCAGCACTGTTTTACGGCACTGGAATTCCTGCCTGCGTTATTGTGATAAACAAAAACAAGCCCGATAGTCTGCGGGATAAAATTTTATTCATCAATGCTGATGCAGAATTTGCAGAAGGAAAAGTGCAAAACATCCTGCGCCCTGAGGACATTGAAAAGATTGATTATGTTTTCAGCCACAAGCCCGAAAGCATTGACAAGAAATATGCACGCTTGGTTGATTTGGCAGAAATAAAAACCAACGACTACAACCTGAACATACGCAGGTATGTGGACAATACACCTGACCCCGAACCGGAAGATGTAAAGGCACATCTTGTAGGCGGTATTCCGGTTGCAGAAATAACAGCCCAACAAAAGCAGTTTGACAAATTCGGTTTTGCTGCCCTTGAAATATTCCAAACCCGAGACGGGCAGTATTCGGATTTCAAAGAAGCGATTGAAGAAAAAACGCACATCAAAGCCACCGTTGAATCCAACACCAACCTGCAAGCTACTTATGTCAACATGCAGCAGCAAGTAAATGACTGGTGGGAAATAGCAAAAGAAGATTTTGCCTCATTGGCTCCTCAAAAGAAAAAAACAGAAGACACATTAGGTGGCGATGCAAAAGACGGTATAATAGAATTCATGGTTGCAGGTGGAAAAAACATGGCGACCGTGCGAAGCCATTTGATAACCACTCTCAAAGAAAAACTAATTGCCCAGGATGTGCTGGACGAGTTTCAATGTGCCGGTGTGTTTGTAAACTGGTGGACGAATATCCGCTACGACCTGAAAACCATTTCATCTACCGGATGGAGTCCAGCTCTGATACCTCGAGAGTATTTTATTGAAACCTATTTTCGGGCTGAACAAAACGCCATTAATGACACCGAAAAAGCCATTGCTGACAAAGAAGCTACCTTGCAGGAGTCGGTGGAAGCGGTAGAATATGAACCTGAGGAAGGCGAAGAAGTAACGACAAGCACCATTAAGGAACACCTGAAAAAGATAGCAGACGAAAACCCCGATGCAGAAGAAGCCACTTCATTGAAAACCATAAAGGAAATTGAGAAAGAAATAAAAGAACTGAAAAAAGAACTGACAGATAAACTGCTTGACCTTGACCGTAAAATCAACATCAAATGCTACGGAATTGATGATGAAAAGGAAGAATTACGGAACATGCTTAAAGGCAAACAGGAAGAAATGATGAAGCTGGAAAACAACCTGTCTTCAGAAAAGAAGGAATTGACCAAACGTAAAACCGCCATTAAAAAATGTACTGAAACCATTACCAAAATACAAGAACGCATGGGAGGGCTGGAGGCATTTTTGACAAGCATTGGAGGTATCATTACGGACGAAGAAGCCAAAGCCCTGATACTGCAAAAGCACAACAACTTAGTGCAGCAGGAATTGCTAAAATACCTGAATGCCGAAAAACGAAAACTGATTGCCGGTATTGAAATGTTGTGGGATAAGTATTCCGTTTCATCACAGGAACTGGAAAACGAACGAACCGAAACCCTGAACGAATTGAATGAATTTTTGACCGAATTGAATTATTTGAATTGATGGGTAAGTGGTTAACTAAAAAGATAAAGGATCTCTGCCAAATTGGAAGAGGAAGGGTAATAAGTAAGGAAGAAATTCAAAATAGTCCTGGTGTTTACCCTGTATACTCTTCCCAATCAATGAATAAAGGCGAAATGGGTAGAATTGATAGCTACGATTTTGAAGGTGAATATGTAACATGGACAACTGATGGTGCTTATGCAGGTACTGTTTTTCATAGAGATGGAAAATTTAATTGTACGAATGTTTGCGGCACTCTTAAAGCAAAGGAAGAAGAAAAACTTGACCTCCTTTTTCTTTCTTATTTACTATCAACACAAGCAAAGAAGTATGTTTCATACGTGGGAAATCCAAAGTTGATGAATGGCGTAATGGCCGATATTGAATTGTTGTTACCCGAAAACAAACCCGAACAAACCCGCATTGCCCAAATCCTAAGCACAGCCGATGCAGCCATAGCCCAAACCGAAGACCTGATAACCAAATATCAACGCATCAAAACCGGGCTGATGCAAGACCTTCTGACCAAAGGCATTGACGAACATGGAAACATCCGCAGCGAACTAACCCATCGCTTTAAAACCGAAAACGGGTTGAGAGTGCCGGAGGAGTGGGAGGTTACAATAATAGGTACATGTCTTGAAGGAATTGAACAAGGATGGAGCCCAGATTGTGAAGGTGAACCAGCACCAACAGGTGAATGGGGCGTACTAAAAACTACTTCTGTAACTTGGGAAGGTTTCAATGAAGATGAAAATAAGAAGTTGCCCGAGAATCTATTTCCAAAAAAACAATATGAGATTAAAAATGGTGATGTTTTGATGACTAGAGGCGGCCCAAACTCAAGAGTAGGTGTTGTTGCATTTGTCAAAGAAACAAGAAGTAACCTTATCCTTTGTGATAAGATTTACAGACTGATTCCCAAAGTCAAACTGCTGCCTGAGTACTTAGCGATTGCTTTATCAAGTTCAACTACACAAAGACATCTTTCTAATTTGAAAACAGGAATGGCAGAGAGTCAAACAAATATTTCTCAGAAAATTGTTGAATCTCTTAGCATTTTGGTTCCAAGTCCTATTGAGCAACAGAGAATCATTGATAAGTTAAATGGAATTGACAAAATGCTAAAGCAGAACCAAAGAAGTCTCAACAAATTTCAATCACTAAAAACGGGACTGATGCAAGATTTGCTTTCGGGAAAAGTGAGGATAACAGTTAAGGAGAAAACATTAGTAAACCCATAAACACATAACAGGAATGCATTTAACCATAAGAATGGCATGGCACGATAGCAACTGGAACGGCAAAGTTTGCTGCGATCCAGAGGGCAATACCTATTGCACGGGTGCCCATTCTTTACTTTCCGGCAGAATTGAAAAGCGAAAAAATCTGGCTGTTGAAAATGCTGCCAAAGACCAATATGTAGCTGATAAATTTAGTGCCGATGGTGTTCCACCCTGCTATTGGAGCATCAACGCCTTTAGCGACCGTGATTTTAAAGTAGAGCATCATCATGCTTTTCGTTGGGTAAAGCATACCATTCCCGATACAATAAAACCCTATTCTGTTTTTACCTGGCCTTTCAAATTGTCGTTTGTGCATACTGATGAAGCCAAGGAGGTTCACGGCAATTACTGGCCCGATTTGGAGCAACGCATCAAAGACTTTACGGGCAAGTTTAAGAAAGACGAAAGCATCATTTTCTTTTATGCCAATTACGACAATCCTGTTTCGGCTGATGATATGAAGTATTTGCTGCTGGGGGCTTCGGTGGTCAATGAAGCGGTAATGCCTGAACATTTTCCATTCACCAAGCAGGAACTGGACAGAATGGGAAAAGGCAAAGCCGGCACACCCATGAAAAACTTCCCGACATTGAACTGGTCAGTGCAGGTTACGCATCAAAACGACAAAGCCGTATTGCTGCCTTACAAAGAGTACATCAACCACGTAGAGCAATATCCCGAAGAGTTTGAGAAACTGAACGACATCAAAGTGGTTATAGATGAACCGTCACTGGTTCGCAGTTTCAAGTATGTGGCTATGGATATTGACGATGATAAGTGTTTGTATCTGTTGTATAAACTCCGCAAAGCCATATTCAAAATCAGGGAGCACAACCGGCAAGTGGTAACACACAACCTGGAGGAAGAAGAAAAGCGGCTGGATGCCATGATTGAAATGGTATGGAAACGAAGGGGCATTTATCCATCGCTGCAAAGAGTATTGAAGTATTTCCTGAAGAAAGATTGCACCGCTTTATCAAATGCCATCAAATTCATATTAAGCAAAGATTTTGATTTGATGCAATGCTTTGAAGCCATAGCCAAAGATGAAATTCCGGAAGCACTGGATGATCATGCAGATGATTTGGATGACCTTTTTGGAAAAGCAGAATTCAAAAGGCATTACAAGGCATTTTTGAAACTTTCGCTATTCAATCTGACCGAACATCAAATCAAGGAAATCATTACTCAATACCATGATGAGATCATCAAAGGACTGGAAAACAATCCCTATCTTATTTATGAATATTACGAACCCAATCCGCCCAAAAACGAGTTGGACATTCCGGATTTGGTAGATGAACCGATAGATGTTTACAAGATAGATGTGGGCATGATACCCGACAGCCGTTTTGTAAAGCGGCATCGCAAAATTCAAAACATCCGGGAATCCAGTCCTGAACGCATCCGCAGTTTAATGATTGAATACCTGTGGAGTTTGGAAAGTGCAGGACATACCTATGACAATCTTCGCAGCATCATTAAAAATATCAAAGAGCATCCGCTTATTTTCCATACCGAAGCCAGCATAGATGAAAACGGCATTCTTGATTTGGAGGATGCCTACAAAAGTCATTTCCAAGAACGATTGCACATTGAACCGATTGAACAGGAAAAATACATTTACCTGAAAGAATTGTATCGTGCAGAAGAACGCATAAAGGAGAAGATTGTAAAACTCATCAACAGGAAGCCACATCCTGACACCAGCCCCGATTTTAAAAAACATATTGATGACAGCGTAACGGATTTAAAAAAGAAAATTAAAGACTTTGACGAAACGCTGTTCAGGGCAGAAAGGCGAAAGTTGTATGAGAATATTTTTTCTCAATCCCTGTTTTTGCTCACGGGTAAACCCGGTTCGGGAAAGACTTATGAAACGAGCCATGTCATCAAACATTTGAAGTCATTGAATCAAGGACTTGAAATATTAGCACCAACCGGAAAAGCCGCTTTACGCATTTCAGAAAACATTAAAAACAATACAGGGCTTGAGATAAAAGCCAATACCATTGACCGCTACATTTTTGAAAACGGCTTTTGGTGGGCTTATGAAGATTGGGACAGGCTGCACCATTTGCCGGAGAACGAAAAGTTGACGGTCACCAACTTAATTATTGACGAAAGCTCAATGATCGATTTGCAGAAACTTTACATCCTGTTTTCCATAATCAAGTTCACTGATGAATATCCGAAGCGAATCATTTTTGTAGGCGATGAAAACCAGTTGCCACCAATCGGCTTTGGCAAACCTTTCCATGATATCATCAGCCATGTAGTTTCAAAAGAGACCTTGTTTGAAAAGCACTACATCCACCTTTCAACCAACTGCCGTCAGGAAAATGACTTGAACATCATTAAACTGGCAGAAGCTTTCTCAGATAAGACCAGATACTTTGAGGAATCTCTGAATTTGCTGTATAAAAAAGGTAAAGTTTCTGAAGGCCTTGAAATTTACTATTGGAAATCAAAAGAGGAACTACAAAAGGCGATTAAAGACCGAGTTCAAAGTCTGATGATTGAAGAACTCACTCATGAAGTGACGAATACCGATAAGAGAATAAAGGAAGAAACTGTGGAGGCAAATAAAGAATTTTTGAAAAAGCGAAAAGGGCTTTTGGAAAATGCTTTGAAGGCGGGAACGGATATTCAGCGGTTTAATCTGTTGCATGGTTTATATGAAAATGGTTATGTGCCTTTTGTGGACTATGATTTCAGAAAGACATTGATGCTGGAAAATCTCCAGTTATTAAGTCCCTATCGTCCGGGATTCTTTGGTGTTTTGGGCTTAAACAAACTGATTCAAAAAGAATTCAGGGACACTTCATTCAAAGACCCTGACACCGCTTTTTATCATGCGGATAAACTAATCAGGGTTTCCAATTACTACACAGGCTATGGCAGAAATAAATCCCTTGTGTTGTCAAATGGTTCCATTGGTGTATTGAACAACCACAAAGGAGGAGAAACCAAATACTATTTCAGGGATGCAGACTTTGTTTTGAAGTGGGTGGACGATGAAGAACAATTCGATTTAGCTTATTCTATTACTGTTCACAAGTCGCAGGGAAGCGATTTCAGCAATGTGTTTTTGGTAATACCCAATAAGCTGAACATGCTGAACAAGGAACTTATTTATACAGCACTCACCCGTTCCAAGCAAAGACTTTTCTTATTCATTTACGATGAGAAGGAAAACCTGCTGGTGAAATCAAAAGGTGTTTCTGCATTGCTAACAAGGCAATCATCCATTTTTGAAAAGCCGGAAGACAAGCGATTGAAATATTACCCGAGAAAAGGCGAAAAACCGGTAAGGTCTAAAGGCGAATACATCATACACAAAGCTCTTCAACGAAGCGGATTGAAATTTGAATACGAAGAAGAGTTGAGATTAGAGAAATTAACATTCCCTATCCATCCTGATTTTGTTATCAAACTCGAAGACGGAACCAAGATTTATTGGGAGCATTTGGGCATGCTTGACACCCGGAAATATTTCAACGATTGGATGAAGCGCAAGAAAGATTATAACGAGCACAACCTTTTTGATTTTGTAGTAACCACCGATGATATGAATGGAATAAAAGAAGAAGAACTGGACAAGGTGATTGACGATATCAGAAACAAGAAATTAAAACAGACTTTGGAGAATAGATTTTCAAATCATCATTATCAGTTATACTAATGACAGCAGATAAAACACCACCACATGTAAGGATGGACGAAAAAAACCATGTGGAAGAGCCGTTTCTTCACCAGTTGGAAACCATGCCCGGCTTGCATTGGAAAGTGCTGCGTTTGGACAATTATCAGGCACCCGAAGAAACCCAACGCACTGAGTTTTCGCAAGTCATCATCAAAGATGAGTTGGCTACTGCCATAAAGAAAATAAACCCTTGGTTGGAAGATGACCAGGTGCAGGAAGTAATAGATAAAATAACCCGTTTTGAAGGTGAGAACCTGCTGCAAAACAATGAACTTGCCCTCCAACTGCTGCTGAAAGGCACATCAGTAAGCGAAAACAGAAAAACAGGAGAAAAATCTCCTGATGTAGCGATTGTAGATTTTGACAGACCGGAAAACAACAGCTATGTGGCTGTATCGCAATTCAAGGTCCGCATACCCGGCACAGACAAGCATATTTATCCCGATATTATTTGCTTTTTGAACGGTTTGCCCGTGGTGGTGATTGAAGCTAAATCACCCAAAGCGAAAGAGCCCATACCGGAAGCCATTGACCAGTTGATGCGGTATTGCGAGCAACGCAATTACCAGCGCGAGGGAAATAAATCGCTATTTTATTTCAACCAGTTTATTGTAGCCACCAGTCGTCAAAAGGCAAAGTTTGGCACCATTACCACCACTATTGAAAAACACTTTTACCGCTGGACAGACCCCTTCCCCGCCACCATTGACGAACTCATTAACTATTGCAATCCACAAAAGCATTTGTTTGTTGACGAGCAAAACAATGATGATGGCATAGAACCGGCACAACGCACATCACCCAACGACCAGCAACGCCTGGTTCACGGCATGTTGAAGCCCGAGAACTTATTGAGCATTATTCGCAGCTTTTCCGTTTTTAGCACCGACAGCAAAGGCAATGTTGTTCGCATTGTAGGAAGATACCAACAGTTTCGCGCAGTAAAGAAAACGGTTCACCAACTGCTAAACGGCACAAACAAACACGAAAGAGGTGGCATCATTTGGCATACACAAGGTTCAGGAAAATCACTGACAATGATTTTTCTCATTAGGGAAATGTGGTTACACCCCAAATTACAGTCGTATAAAATCGTTTTGCTAACAGACAGAACACAGCTCGATGATCAAATAAAAGAAACCGCACAGGGTGTTGGATTTACCATTAACGACCCAAATACAATTTCAAAAGTTAAAACTGCTTTGCGTTCAAATTCATCTGAAATTGTTTCGTGTATGATTCATAAGTTTCAGGAGCGCGAATTGGCAGAAGCTTTTCCCGAATTGAACAAAAGTGAAAATATCTTGATATTGACTGACGAAGCTCACCGTTCACAGTACTCGCTTTTAGGTGCAAATCTTGATCGCGCTTTACCTAACGCCACCAGAATCGCCTTTACTGGGACACCAATAGAAAAAACTGAAGAAACCTTTGGTGATTATATTGACAAATACACTATGAGGCAAGCCATCAAGGATGGCGTAACGCTTGAGATTGTATATGAAGGTAGAACCCATAATGCTGAAGTCGAAGACAAAGCTGGAGCTGACGCAAAATTTGAAGATGTGTTCAGCGATTACAACCTGAATGAACGGCTACAGCTTTTGGGTTTTGGATCAAGAGAAGCTTATTTGGAGGCAAAAGAAACCATAAAAGACAAAGCCAAAGACATGATGCGGCACTATATGTCGCAAGTGTTTCCTAATGGTTTCAAAGCTCAAATCGTAACCTGTTCAAAAGAAGCAGCACACAGATACTATGAGGCAATTAAAGAAGAAATTAATAACCTTGTTACTGAACTTAAAATCAACAATCCAAACAATATCAATATTGATGTGTTGGAAAACATGAAAGCCGAAGTGGTGCTTTCATCGGCTCACAACGACCCACCACATATTAAAGAACTAAGTGATAGCAGTAAGAACAAAGAAAAAATCGCCAGTTTTAAAATCCCGTTCGGCAAAGAAAAGGATGGAGTAAAAGGTGACGTAGGCGTTTTAATTGTTTGCGATATGTTGCTGACCGGTTTCGATGCTCCGATTGAGCAAGTGATGTATTTGGATAAAGTTATTGTTGCGCATAACCTATTACAAGCCATAGCGCGGGTTAATCGCGTTGACAATGATGATAAAGATGTTGGCTTTATTGTGGACTACGTGGGCATTGGACACCATTTGAAAAAAGCTCTGGACGTTTATTTTGAAAAAGAACAGCAAGAAGTGTTAAGCTGTATTACTGATCCGACAGAGTTATTCAAGGAGCTTGAAACTACCCATAATGAAGTTTGGAAGATATTCAAGCAAAATGGCATCGATGACCTTTCTGATTCAGACGCTTTCTATGACTTATTTTATGATGAGGATATTCGTTTTAAATTCATTGATGCTCATCGGAAGTTCATGCGAGCCATTGATAATGTTTTCCCACGTAAAGAGGCTCTGGACTATGTAAAAGACATGTTCCGTTTCACGGAACTGAATGTATTGGCAGGACAACATTTCAGGGATTCGCGTATGAGTATGAAAGGTATTCCAGCCAAATTGCGAAGCATTACTGATGAATTTCTGAAATCACGAGGCATTGAGCAAAGAGTTGAGCCCATTTCCATCATGGATGAAAACTTTTTTGATCACGTAAAAACGAAGCAACGCACAAAGACCAAAGCAGCAGAAGTAGAACACGCCATTCGCCACTTCATTGACATAAACATAAACGAAGATCCTGAATTGTATGCTTCTTTTGCAGAAGCTTTGGCCGAAATACTTCGGGAGTTTAAAAACAACTGGGATGAGATTTATAGGCGTTTGGAAGAGCTGCGGAAAAAAATTATTGACAAGGAAAAAGAACCCACCTATGGTTTGCACCGCAAAAAGCAAATGCCCTTTTTCCGTATCTTCAAGAAAGAATTTTACGGAGATAAATCTGATTTAAGCGATGATGAAATCACCGTTTTAGTCGGTCTTACAAAAGAAGTCTTTGAAAAGGTAAGGCTGGAGATAGGCGCCATAGGCTTTTGGCGTAATATCCCTTCACAAAACCGATTAAAAGGCGAGATTGTTGATATTCTCATATCAGAAGAGCAAGGGTTAATGAAGAACATTCCGGGTATTTTTGGAAAAAGAAACGAAATCGCTTCCAGAATAATGGAACTGGCTAAATCCAATCACGATATAATTTTATACGCTGAGTAACTATGCAAATTGAGTATTCCATAAAATATTCCAACCGCAAAACACTCAGTATAATTATCGAGCGTGATAGACGTGTTGTTGTTCGTGCGCCCATGAATACAAGCAAAGAACTAATCGAAAAAGAAATCAGCAAAAGAAAGTTCTTGCTGTTTCAGAAAATAAATCATCCGCAGAAATATGAAATTCCCAAACCGAAAAAAGAGTTTGTATCAGGAGAATCATTATTGTTTTTAGGCAAACATCATAAACTTGAAGTGGTTTCGGATGAAAATGAGGGAATCCTGTTTGACAATAAATTTTACATCAGTAAAGCAAACCAAAATAAGGCAGATCAGCTATTCAGAAAATGGTACATGAAGCAGGCCGAGGAGAAGATCATTCCAAAAGCAAAACTCCACGCCAGGAACATAGGTGTCCATTACAAAGCCATCAAAATTCTGGATTTGAAATATCGCTGGGGTTCCTGCACGCCAAAAGATAATATCAACTTCAACTGGAGACTGGTTAAAGCCCCGGTTTACGTAATTAATTATATTATCGTTCACGAACTGGCTCATCTAATTGAGCCAAACCACACACCCAAATTTTGGAACATTGTTTCGGTTCAGTTACCCCATTATAACAAAGCAAAAGACTGGTTGAAAGATAATGGGCACTTGCTCGAATGCGAGTTCTAAATTAATTTTCGTCATAGTTTCATATACACATCAGCAATCTGCTTTTCAGTAATGCCAATGTATTTTCTGGTAACACGTATACTCGAATGTGAAAATATTTCGGACAGATATATTAAGGCTCTTTCACTTTTATTATCCATCTCCCACACCCGCTTCCCAAATGTCTTGCGAAGGGTATGGGTTGACCCGTTCTGAACCCTCACATTATACCGCGTAAATATTTTGTGAAGTTGTCTGTTGGCAAACTGAATGGAGATGGGTTCGCCTATCCTATTTGAAAAGATATACGAATCCTCCATAAACTGACCTTGTCTGGTTAATTCATCTGCAACAAACTTGAACGCATCCCGCAGATATTGATTAAGAGTTAATCTCCTCTTTTTACCAGTCTTTTTTTCTATTACTGTCAGAACTTCTTTATTCATTACTTCTGACCATTTCAACCGAAGAATATCTCCAGCCCTTAAGCCGAGATAGCATCCGGCAGCTATAAACAAGTATTCACGGTATTGACCATCATTCCGTAATCGTGTTAAAAGTCCCAGCATTGTATTCCACTCAATGCCCGAAGTAACTGTAGTTCTTTCTTTTATGCTCATAGTAATAAATATTGATTTGAGCTAATCTACCAAACGAGTTGACAAGTTTCACTTTCTGCACAAAGTGAAACTGAATGCTGAATTGCCACTGTTTGGCTTTCAACAGCTTATGGTTTATCCGTCTTATCCTGTCATATTTTTTGTTTCACTTTCATCACAAGGACGCAATTAATGAAACCGTTTCGGACTAAACCCACCTTAACTGTAAGAATCTGGAAATATATAGAAGGAAAGAGTGAAACATTTCTACCACCTCGAAATATACTTTCCGTTATGAAAACATACTACATACCCGAAGGATTAGACATAGACACAATCCTAAAACAACATCCCGTGTCTTTTAAATGGCACCCTGATTACTTTGCATATCTGTTGGGACAGATCAACGAGGTAGCCTCTAATATCCGGGACACGATCGATGATGATGGCTATGTGCCGTTATATGCCCCATTCCTTAAGCTAAGAGTTCATAATTACAATGAGTACATGGATTATCTGGTTGATGCAGGTATCATCGAAAGAACCGACACATACCAGGCAGGAGAACGAAGCAAAGGTTATCGCTTTGCACTGCCCTACAGAAATCAACCTTTGAAACCTGTTCAAATATCAAAGTACACACTGCTGAAAAAAATCAAAGCGCAAAACGCCTATGACAAGGGGATGAAGGCAAAGTATGATTACCTGTATAAGTGGTTTACTCCTGAACTGACAATCGACTTCAACAAGGCAGAAGAAGCACTCGAATTGATTAAAATTGAAAACATACTACGGTGTAAACCTAACCCGTTCGAGAAATATAACGCCCACTGGACAACCGCAGCCAAAATACGCGACAAAGAATTTCACTTCAGAGTGGACACGGTAGCCGGCCGCTTACACACAAACCTGACCACATTGAAAAAAGAGTTACGTCCGTTTATTAGTTATGACGGAATGACTCTGGCAAGCATTGATGTTGTGTCATCCCAACCCACACTGATATCTGCATTACTGTCGCCAACATTTTATGAAAAGCATGGTGACGAAACAGTTTCATTTTTGGACACAATTGCACCGATAAGAAAAATGATTGATTTGCCCTCGGTTTGGAAACATATAAAAGAAAACTATCCGGACACGGAACTGTTCAGAACGGATGCTCTGAATGATTTTTATACTTCATTTCAGAAAAGAGTAGGCGAAAAGATCAACGGATATGAAGTAAGCCGCGGTGATATAAAGAAATCGGTATTTCAGGTTTTGTACAGTCATAACAATTTCATAAACCAGAAGAATGCCTGGCTTAAACGACTGTTTAAGGAAACGTATCCCGGAACATATTCAATTTTGGAGGCATTTAAGAAAGAACCAAAGGCATTACCGCTGCTTATGCAAAATCTGGAAGCCCAGTTGGTTTTAGATCGCGTAGCAAAGGCTGCCGCTAAGCATGCACCCGGCATGCCCCTATTTACGGTGCACGACAGTATAGTCGTTCCGTTTAAAGAAGCGGGCTGGTGTATGGAATTGTTCAGGAATGTGTATAAAAACACTATTGGGATTATCCCAAATTTAAGAGTGGAGATATGGGCTCACTCTCAACAATCCACCTGATGTTCACTTCTAAGGGTCATGTGTTTTGGAGTCTTGGGGTCTGTGGTCTTAAAGTTTAAAAGTATTGGTAGTAGTAAAAAAAAAAAAAAAGAGATGACAGGTGTGTACCTATGTTTCCAAAAAATAAAAAAGAGAAAGGGTGCCCACCCATTTTACCATTTTGGATATCACTTTATCACTTTATGGGTTGTTGCCTGGGGACACTAATGAGCTTCATGCCAGTTAGCACCGGCATTAATATTCACAACCAGTGGCACAGATAATTCTGTGATATGCTCCATTGCATCCTTGATTAGCGGCAAAACAATTTGTACTTCGCTATCGGGTGACTCAAAAACCAGTTCATCATGGATTTGTAAAAGCATTTTAGTTCTATATGTTGTCAGAATCTCATTTACCCGTTTCATTGAAAGCTTGATAATATCTGCCGCTGTACCCTGCACCACTGTATTTACAGCCGCACGTCTCGCGTAGTTTCTGTCAGATTTCTTCATCGAATAAATCTCCGGTATGTTTCTTCTACGCCCAAACTTTGTGCTCACGAAACCGGTATTCAGTAGTTGAACCTCGCACTTTTGCACGAATGCTAAAATCCCCGAAAACTCCGAAAAATATTTGCTAATGTAGTTTCTCGCGTCATCTTCCGAAACAAGCTTACCAGTAGATAATGTTAGTGATTCGGCCAAACCCTTTGCCGACATCCCATATACGATTCCAAAATTAATGCCTTTCGCAATCTTTCTGCGTGGATCATCATCCTTTATATCATTTAGATTAATTCCGAATATTCGGGATGCAGTTACCTTGTGAACGTCTATTCCAGAGTTAAATGCTGCAATCAAATTCTCGTCTTGACTTAAGTCAGCAATTACACGCAACTCTATTTGAGAATAATCTGCAGAAATAATCTTACAACCATCGGGCGCACAAAATACTTTTCTTAGAGAGCCACCGGTATTGTCACCCGGTGAAGGAATATTCTGAAGATTGGGGTTGCTGGAGCTGAGTCTCCCGGTTTCTGTTCCTGTCTGATTTAAAGATGTGTGTATCCGCTCTGTTTTGGGGTTTATGTTTTCTGGCAAACCATTAATATATGTCCCCAATAACTTAGAGGCCTTTTTATATTCAATTATCAGCGGAACCACGGGATGTGCACCAGACAACTTACGCAATACATTCTTCCCGGTTGAATATTCACCGTTTTTACCCAACTCACCCACAGGTTGTAATCCGAGTTTTTTAAACAGCAGTCCGGCAACCTGCGCGGTGCTATTAAGATTAATTTCTTCACCAGTAAATAATTTAACCTTGACTTCTGTCTCTGAAATCACTGACTGAATTCTATTACCTAATTCAGAAAGTGCATTCAGATCAATCTTTACTCCGTAATATTCCATATTAGCCAATACCTTGATCAGCCCGCTTTCAATAGAATTATACACTTCGTACAAACCAGTAGTTTTTAGTTCATCGTCCAGAATGTTGAATATTCGTAACGTCTGGTCTGCATCCTCACACGCGTAGTTACACAACCGATCAATATTTACACTGCGGATACCAATCTTTTTATCAGCTGCGATCAGGTCAGAATATTCCACCTGCTGATACGCGAGAAGTTTCCTTGACAATTCCTTTAATCCTTTCTTCTTTTCATCGGGATGTAATAAGTGATACATCACCATTGTGTCCATTATCTTTCCGGCCACATTTATCCCATAATCAAGAAGAACCTGAAAATCAAATTTGAAATTATGTCCGACTATGATTTTCTTTTCATCATCGAAAATTGGCCTCATAACCTGTAACCACTTTAAAGCGACTTCACGTACTTCCGGTAGAGAAACAAAGCATGCCATACCTTCCTTTTGCGAAAACGCAATTCCAACCAAATCCACACCATGAGGATCAAGTGAATCCGTTTCAATGTCAACAGAAACGATACTACAATCCTTTAACTCATCCACCAGCTTACCCAATTCTTCCAAATTATTTATTAACCTGTACGAATGGCTCACCTGTTCGAGTTTTTTCATTTCAGTTTCCGCTGGATTGGTTTTTGACACAACGGGAATCGGCACTGTAGATGGCTGAATTTTTGTATCGGTTATTTCTATGAATTCTTTCGAATTAGCTGGCATTTCAATGAAAGTCAAGTTCCGATGCAGTAAAAACAGCTTTACTTTGGAAGTAAATCGGTTGGTTGACCTGTAATATTTTTTCTGATCAGGATGATCACCAATAAACTCCTTGTAAGTAGACTTTTTGTGAAATTTTCTGATACCTGAATTTAATTTCTCTTCTAAAAATTCAACCAACTCAGGGCCCAGTTCACGCTGTAACTTTTTCTCCTGAATATTTATTTTTGGTGGCTGTATAATTCCCTTTTGCAAATACAACTGACAGCACCTGAACATAAAATTGTAGAACCTATTATACTCGTTATCGTCCCAATCCTCAAAAAAGCGATGTTTGAAATCATCAATTGGCTGTCGGTGCAAGCCATAAAAATCTGACACTTCAAATTCAGAAATTCTTCTTTCAGAACTTTCACCAGCGGGAGATTTAATCGGTACGTTTGTAATCATCACCAACTTTGGTGCGTCTGAGAATTTTATTAGTTCCTCCTTTTTGTGTTTTTTGTTTACAACCCAATCATCAGTGATATGATTATAAAATGTTTCAAGATTTTCATTGTGCCGAATATCGTTGATAACAACAATATCAGTACTGTGATCCACGCGCTGATATGCAAAGTCTCCCTGACTTTTAAATATTTTTCCGGGAATTGTTACCGTTGACCTTATATGCGAAAGAGCAATGCCAATCAGACTCTTACCTGATCCTCCATTGGCATCATCGACATCTGCCAACTTTTCATCAATGAATATGACAGCTTTAGATTTCGTTGGATCTTTGTACCTGTGTATAAGATAACCGATTATTGAGCACAGCGATTGAAACCTTTCGTCATCATTCCGGCAGATGTTATGTAAGAATTGTTCGAATACAGCCAATGTATCTGAACCAACAAGGTTAACTTCCCTCGGATTCACTGAACTTTTCCAAATAAACGAGTGCTGTCCAATTTCTGCGTAGTCGCATAAGGTTATACTTTCACCAGTAACTTTCACAAAACCATTCCTGAAATAGAAGTAAACATGGCGGGAAACGTAAAGATGAAAGGTTACGTTTTCAAACAAATCGAGGGTGGCAAGCTTGACATCATTTACGTAAGTCTGTATTCCGCGATAGAATACGTTGAGCAAATCGCCCCTTGACGCACCATTCCCGATATCCTCTGGTAGATGCTGAATATATTTCACGATAAAACGAAGAATATCATCTTTATCTACTTCAACCATTAACCTACCAGTTGTTTGAACCAACTTTCTTTTACCGTTCTGATCTATCCAGAAAAAACCTTTTTTAAGAAGAAATGCGATTAACCCGGCATGGTGAATTTTTATATCCCCATCATGCGAAATCCAATAAAAGTGTCGGTAGATGGGCTTATTCGATTCAGAATTTTTGTCGTTTTTCATTGGTTGCTAAAAAAGTGCGTGTGCATTCGTGACCTGATTATTTGGATTAACAATTACACCCAGAATCAGTACCTTGTAATCAATGCCTGGCATTATTGACTCCACTTTGTCCGCAATTAGTTCAACCGGAATGGGGAGACAAACGTTATTCCTTGTATTAACTATCTTAACTTGCCTTGATCCATTTGGTGTAATTACTTTCACGGGCAATCCATTTGGTAGTACAGAAATATCAAGCAGGGGGTACAAGTGACCTTTAGTCACTTTTACCACGTGTCTGTTCCGTATCTTACCCACACGACCTCGAACTGGTACTGGTCTTGGGAGAATTATTTCCCTTGAGGGGACATCAGGAAACTCATTTATTTTCATTTTCATGGTGTGAAGAATTTAAGATGCGAAATGAAAGCAGCCTGTCTCCAGTATGACTGAAAACAGGCTGCATGAATACATCGGCACCGATCAGCCTACGATCATCTTACTAATTTTTACCGGGAGCTTCAGTCCGGGAGAAGGAAGAGGTATACCCTTTGGTAGATACTTTGCCGGGAAGTAGAGTCGCTTATTTTTAAGGGTGCGGGCATAACCAATAAATCGCATACCGTTTGATAATATCAAGACTACTTGTTCCCTTTCATTCATCTCCGAGAAGCGGATCGGAAAATGGCTCTCAACATCAACGGCACGCACTGTCAACCCCTCACTCGCATTCTGGCTGTAGCGTGACGTTAATACTGTTGTTACTTCTTCATTAGGAGTGTAAACCCGCACAAATCGATTCGGATCAACATTTGGCGACCAGCTCGACCTGCCCGAGCCCTGCACGAAGTCACCGAACGGAGATTCTCCATCCTCAATTGTACATTCCTGTTTGGATTCCGCCACATCTTGCGGCTGTTCCTCATTTGTGTTTCTGTTTTCCATGTTTTGTTTTTTATTTGTAGGTAGAGATTTCTTTCGCAGCATTTTTTTCTGTGAGTTCCGTGAGTTCAGCTTGGGACGAGCATCTACTACTGGCCATGTACTGTAATAAGTCCTCCCTTCGGAATGACAATCTTGCTCCCTGTTTATAGTAGGGTATCAATCTGTGCCGAACCATCCAGTATACTGTGCTTACTTTTCTTTTAAGAATTGCTGCTGCCTGTACAGCGTTTACATACTGCGCTTCTTCCTTTCCGGTAATGGAAATCTCGCTTAACCGCAATTCAGCTAAAACTTCCCGTAGTGCTTCCTTGATGACTCCTTTTATTTCTTCACTATTCATACCCCCGAAATAACAAATACCAATCCACACCACTATTTCGTTATTTTCGGATTTTTAGGGAGCATTTTTGTTCTCACGTATAAATAATGATTATCCGAATTTTGTGTATTCGGCATCTATTACTAAACCAATAGGAATAAAACAAAACGACCCGCTACCAGTCATCGTTTCACTGGAGACAGGTCAAACGTAATTTTCCGAAAATACCGAAGGGTTACTCTAAAGATATTTTATTAGCAGCTTCCAACTTTTTCAGATCAACAACTTTAGAGTATATCTGCGTAGTTTGAATATTCTTATGCCCAAGTAGCTTCGAAACAGTATAAATATCGGTACCCAATGCGAGTTGGTTGGTTGCGTATGAATGACGAAAACAGTGGAAATTTATTTTCTTCTCAATACCCGCCCTCTTTACCCATTCTGCTAACCATTTGTTGTTTGTGGCAGAATACTTCAAGCCGGTAAATATTTTATCGGCTTGATCTTTTCTTTCACCAAGCATTGCAATGGCTTCAGCCGAAATTGGCAACACTTCAATTCCTGCAGTTTTGTTTTGCTTAAAATGAATCGTATATCCCATCTCAGAGGAATGACGAATATTTTCCCACCTTAAATTTGTAATATCACCAAAACGCAAACCAGTCAGAGCAGAGAATAGAGCTGCTTTCTTCAATACAGAATTTTTACACTCTGTTCCTCTCAGTTTTTTAAGCTCGTCAATCGTGAGAAATTCCCTGTGGGTATCAACTTCCTTTATTCGCTCGACATATTCATTGAAATTTTTCTGAATTAATCCCTCCCTGTACGCCATCTTAAGTGCCGCTTTGAATCTATTAAAATAGGCAACGGCTGAGTTTTGATTCAATTTAACGCCAGGCGTTTTGATGGAATCAGCTTTAAGCAAGAACTCCCTGTAATGGATACACATAGTCTCGCTAAGCTCAGACAACCGAATATTCTTTGACCCAAAATACCTTTTAACATAATTGAATGCGCTTATCCATGTTTTATCCTTGTCCTTCTTTGCATCCACCTGCTCCGAAAAATATTGTATCAGTGATATTGATTTTCCTTTTTTCGAAATGAATCCATAGAACCCTCTCTGTAACTCGATTTGTCGTTGAGCCTTCATGGTTTCTGCCATTGCAATGGTTTCTTTGTTGTGAAGCTTCTGTAGTTGAGTCTTCGGGTTGGCGTAAGTGTATAGCTTCAGAAATTCGCGCCTTGTCTTTTTCAAAGTATCCGGGCGAATTAAAGGAGGGTAGTAGTCCAGATACAAACTCATCTTACCGCCCAACAATTTTTTCATTCTAAGATGTACCTTTTGCATAGCTATTCCTGAACAGTTATTTTTCCGATTATTCGCTCCAACTCATACCGGTTAACATAGTTTGTTCCATGAATTTTCTCTTTGGCAATACCATGCTTTTTTACAACCGCGTATAAAGTCTTTTCGGAGATCGGGTGCGAATTTAAAATCTGTGGGAAACTAATCATTTCGGTATTTTCGGTTTTCGCCATTTCAACATTCCCCATTTGTTCACTGAAATTGAGCATCTTTAATATTTCTTTTTTGCAGAACAGCGTCCTGTTCAACAATTTAATGGGTCTTAACCGTCCAGTATCAACCAGTCGGTAAATTGTACTACGACTTACCCGAAGTAGTTTAACAATTTCATCTACCGTAATAAGTTCATTGGATTTAATCAGTTCTATCGGCAACGATAATTTAGCAACTGTCTCCGCATGACTTTTTTTCTCCTTGATTTCCCGTTGCCGCTTTTTGTAGTTGCGTTTGGCGCATCTATCGCTGCAGAATCTGGTGACAGTGGTTTTTGCCGTGAAGATGTTTCCACAGTGGTCGCATACACGTTCTATTTTAATATTGCTCGACACAATTGTTGTATCAGGTTGTCTCAGCGTGTGTCAGTATGTCTCACGTTGTCTCATGTTTTCAACAAAGTCGTTTGGAGGTACAAACAGGTACAAATCGATGGTCGGAGGTACAAAAGAGGTACAATTTTATTCGCAACAATTCACCCTCTTTAGCAATGAATCGCAAACGAAATCATTGCAATTCATTGAAAATCAACTACTGGATTAAGATTTGTCGCGAATGGGCCGGAAACGTTAGGAGTTTCTCATTTCCCGATACAAAACCTCGAAAAGATATTCTGCAAAAGGTCGTCGGTGGTGACTTCGCCGGTGATGGTGCCCAGGTGATAGAGGGCGAGGCGGAGATCGGAAGCAATCATCTCGCCGCTGAAATTATTTTTTAATCCGTCGTTTACTTTTTCCAATGCACTCAGGGCATTCCGCAAAGCCTGCACATGCCGGGCATTGGTTACTACCGTTTCCCTCACCTGAAGGGCACGGGTGTCGAATACTTTTACCAATTCCCCCTTCAATTCGTCCAAACCTTTACGCTCCTTGGCTGAAATAAATAATATACCGGGGAAATCCTTAAACTCATTGCGGGTATATTCCTCGTCTTCCTTGTCTATTTTATTTCCCACCACAAGCAAATGGGCATTTTTATTGTGCTTGTTAATCTCGTTCAAAATGCCCCGCAACTCCGTGGCCGTAATTTCGTGTATGTCGAACAGGTATATTACAATACTGCTCTGCTTAATCTTTTCAAAGGTCCGCTCCACCCCGATGTTCTCTATTACATCTACGGTCTGACGAATGCCGGCGGTATCTATAAACCGGAATAAAATTCCGTCAATCACAATTTCATCTTCGATGGTATCGCGGGTTGTACCGGGAATTTCACTCACAATGGCCCGCTCCTCATCCAGCAGGGCGTTCAGCAAAGTGCTTTTGCCTACATTCGGTTTGCCCGCAATTACCACCGGAATTCCATTCTTGATTACATTACCCACCTCAAAACTTTCTACCAGACGCACTACTATGGTTCTTACCTTTTGCAACAGATTGCCCAGGTCTTTCCGGTCAGCAAACTCCACATCCTCTTCCGAAAAATCAAGTTCGAGTTCCAGCAGCGAGGCGAAATCGAGCAGGTGTTCCCGCAATACTTTTATTTTGGAGCTGAATCCACCCCGCATCTGTTGCATGGCAATCTGATGGGCCGTGGCCGAGGAACTATCTACCAGATCGGCTATGGCCTCGGCCTGCGACAAATCGAATTTACGGTTCATAAAACCCCGGAAGGTAAATTCACCGGGCTCGGCAATGCGGCAACCTTTCCGCTGCAGCAGCATCAGGGTTTGTTGTTGTATGTAGCGGGAGCCATGCACCGAAAGCTCTGCCACATCTTCGCCCGTAAAACTCTTTGGCCCGGGAAAAATCGTCAGCAAGGCTTCGTCGAGAATATAATCCCCGTCCATGATCTGAACCCGCATCAGGGTACGGGGCTTTAAGGCCGAAACGGAAACTTTTTTACCCTTACCGGCCTGCAGAATTTCTTCCATGGCGCCAAAAGTGCCGGGGCCGCTGATGCGTATAACCGCAATACCCCCCGTACCCGGTGGGGTGGAAATTCCGCAAATGGTGTCTTGGGAAAGCTGGTACATAAAAGCCTAAAAATAGGCAAATCCCCGGCATTAATTACCGGGTTTGAAAACCCGATTTTTTGCCTATTTTTACCCCTCAAAATAAAATGTATGAGCGTACTGGTAAATAAAAATTCGAAAGTAATTGTACAAGGGTTCACCGGAGGCGAAGGCACCTTCCACTCTACCCAGATGATTGAATACGGAACCAAAGTGGTAGGTGGAGTTACCCCCGGCAAAGGTGGCAGTAAGCACCTCGACCGTCCAGTATTTAATACCGTTGAGCAGGCTGTTAAAGAAACCGGTGCCGATGTGTCCATCATTTTTGTACCTCCTCCCTTTGCCGCAGATGCCATTATGGAAGCCGCTGAGGCCGGTATCGGAGTTATTGTTTGTATTACTGAAGGAATTCCTACCCGTGATATGATTGCGGTTAAAGAATATTTAAAAACCCGGCCTTCCCGCCTTATTGGTCCGAACTGTCCGGGTGTAATTACTGCCGGTGAAGCCAAAGTGGGTATTATGCCCGGCTTTGTTTTCAAAAAAGGAAACATCGGTATTGTATCTAAATCGGGAACCCTTACCTATGAGGCTGCCGACCAGATTGTAAAAGCCGGTTTGGGAATTACCACTGCCATCGGAATCGGAGGCGACCCCATTATTGGAACGACCACACGCGAAGCCGTAGAATTATTCATGAACGACCCCGAGACTCAGGGCATTGTTATGATTGGAGAAATCGGTGGAGGCATGGAAGCCGAAGCTGCCCGCTGGATTAAAGAAAACAACCGCAAACCCGTTGTCGGATTTATTGCAGGCCAAACTGCGCCTCCCGGCCGTCGCATGGGACATGCAGGAGCCATTGTGGGTGGAGCAGAAGATACAGCCGCTGCCAAAATGAAAATCATGCGCGAATGCGGCATCCATGTTTGCGAATCGCCTGCCACTCTTGGAAAAACCATGGCCGGTGTTTTGAAAAAGATTCCTGCCTGACCCTTTTTTCCATTATTAATGGAATAAAACCCGGAAGCTTTTTTGCATCCGGGTTTTTTGATTTTCCAAATTTCCAGTTTGTTTTTTGTTAATTGCTTTACTTTCAAGGTTTTAGCTCAGATAGTTAATTTTTAAAAAACTTTAAAATTAGAGTGGTTTTTATAAATTTGCCATGACCGATTAAACCGTTCAAGTTGAAAGCATACGTTCCCCAATTTAAGCTCCTGTTCTGCCTGGTAACGGCCTTTTCATTTTTAACAGGAACATCCCAGAATATTAATTCCTATACCCCGGCACGATCCACGGGTGTGGTTTACAATTCTGTATTCTCCACTGCGAGTCCGGTTCCGGCCTGGAGAAACACAGGACCTTTTTCGCAGGATGATAACAGATCCTTTCCCATTCCCATAGGTTTTGATTTCTGGTACGATGGGGTAAGGTATACGGAGTTATCGGTAAGTACTAATGGCTTTGTGGATTTTTCTTCTTCAACTTCCAATGGAACCGGCGCCGGTGCTTACGGATATCAAAACAGCGCCTATACAGGGGATGGGTCGGGAACCTGGAATGCACTTGCGGTGATGTACGACGATTTGACGGCACAGGGCGGAACAGATCCCCTTGGTAACAGCATACGATATCATTTAACAGGCACAGCCCCAAACAGGATTTTCACGGTTGA
>CALEYQ010000064.1 GCA_937924855.1 uncultured Bacteroidota bacterium
ATTACTTAACTGGGAAGTTCATCCGTATCCTTGACCTTGGCAATCTGAATGCAGATTCCATCATTGAAAAGTATATAATTCCCAACAATCCAAACTGCACATTTATTCCCTCCTCCAGTTCTGATTTCCCAAAAGTTGAGGTTCCAGGATTAAAGCATTTTTACTTGTACAGGGACAGGAATACCCAAAATATTTTTCTGGACTATCAGCCCGTGGTAGCATTTTACCGGAGCAAGGACACATCAAATATCATTATTTCCTATGCTTCATTTATTATTGAATATGATTTTTTGTCCGGAATTAAAAAAATCATTCCGGTTGCCATAGATTTTTCTCCGGACCAAAAGGAATCTATATTAACCGACAACGGTTTTTTTGTCAACCAGAACAATCTATATGTTGGTTATGACAGGGACAAAAAACACAGCAACGTCCCTGTTCTGGTATTTTCCGATTTCGGCTATAAAGGCAAAATGGACTTTGAGAAATCCAAAATTTACTATCCCGATTCATCGGAAATTATTCAGAACATGTTTTTTAACCTTAATTTCTCCACGGCCGGCAAAGAATTATTTGTTTCTAACCAAAAGGAAATATACAATATCAAAGGAAATCAATTGACAAACGGGAAGCATTTAAACGGAAGAAAATATTCCCAGTTGCAAAAATTCTGGTTTCCTGATGACGATACCAGTCGATTATTTTACCATGTGTTGTACCTCGACACAAGTCAAAATTTTCAAAACACCGCCGAATACCTTATGTATTACGACCTGAAAAAAGACCAAGCCGGGAATCCCGTAAAAATAATGGATGTAAATTCATTTGGAAAGGTTGCGTTTTTTAAGGGCAAGGCAATTGTATTGGTTAAAGAAAAAGAAAACTGGTATTTTAAAATTTATTCCTGTGAAATTTAGAAATCTGATATTTCTCCTTGCATCATTGTCACTGAATTCCTGTAAAGAGAAGGAAAATCCGATTGATAAAATCATTTCCGAAGCGAATCAGCAGGAGGACTCATTGTTATTTGTCCATAATATTAATCCGGGCGACTGCATGACCTGCATTGCCGTGGGAAAATTCTATTACAAAATTTTGAGAGATTCCATTAAGCCTGCAAATAAAATAGTGTTTGTTATTCCGGAAATTCGTAAAGCGGACAGTATAGATCTTTTTACTAACCGGCTTCCAGATGATTACCCCCGTGAAAATATTCTGGTAATTAAGAATACAGCCTTAAATTCCGAACTGCAGAATTTACTTCCCCGAAAGAATTTCTTTTCCTTTCTTTTGGTCATAAATCAAAAAACCGGGAAGGTAACTTTTGCGGAAAATTTTAAATCCAGAACCTTTTTTGAAAAATTAGGCGAACGCTTTGGCCTTTCTATAGACTTTTAGTGCAGGACAAGACAGGTCCTTCCAATTTCCAAAGAAATAACAACCAGGCCTACCTGATCAGGGACACATGTCCCACCTTGCGGATTTTGCGGTTTTGGTTATCGGTATAATTTATTACCCAGACATAAACATCCTCCTGGGCAATTTTTGCCCCGCCGTTGGCTTTGCCATCCCAGCCCTGACGCATGTCGGTGGTGGTAAAGATCATATCGCCCCAGCGGTCGAAAATCCACATTTGAAATTCTTCTACATAAACGCCCAAAGGCATAAACAAATCGTTTTTACCATCTCCGTTAGGTGTAAAGGCATTCGGTACAAACAACTGGGTTTCGGGTAATACCCTGATGCAAACCTGGAAACTGTCGGTACAAACGCTGTTCGAAATAAACAACCAGATGCAGAAGGTACCCGTATCGGAGAATGTGTGGACAGGATTCTGTAAACTGGATGAGGTAGTATCGCCGGGATCACCAAAATTCCAATACCAGGTGCTTGCATTTTGAGAAAGGTCGGTAAAGAACACAACAGGATTGGTAATATAAACCGTAGACGGGTTTGCCACGAAATTGGCCACCGGTGAAGCTGTATCAATCACATTCACTGCAATGGCAGAGGTACAACCATTGGCATCGGTAACGGTACAGGTATAAACACCTACCGAAAGTCCGGTTGCCGTGGCGGTAGTTTGAGGTGGCGTGGTTGACCATGAAAAAGAATAGGGTCCGGTTGCTCCGGTTGCAATAACGGTGCTTTGTCCGTCATTCATACCGCAATTTGCCGCATCAAAAAACATGGATGTTTGAAGCGGGGTAGGCTGATTAATGGTAACGGATGAAGTTGCCGTACACCCGTTGGCATCGGTAACCATAACAATATAGGTTCCCATGGAAAGTCCGGTAGCATTAGCCGTTGTTTGAACGGGAGAAGTGGACCAGGCATAACTTAGGCTGCCGGTACCACCGGCTCCGGTTACGGAGGCGGCGCCATCGGAACTTCCATTACACAGCGCATCATTCACCAGGTTGGCGGTTGCGGTTAGTAAGGTGGGCTGATTTATTGTAACGGTGGTGGTGGAGGTACATCCCATACCATCAGTAATCGTAACGGTATAGGTACCTGCGGCAAGGCCCGTAGCAACAGCTGTGGTTTGTGCAGGGGTAGTACTCCAGGAATAGGTATAAGGACTTTGTCCGCCCTGTGGCGTGGCCGTAGCGGATCCCGTTGAGCCTCCAAAGCATAACACATCGGCATTTGCAGCGGTAACATTGACTCCCCCAATGGTTTGAATAATAATGGTGTCAACCAACTGTGCACATCCCGTGGCGTCGTTTACGCTCACGATATAAGTTCCCGCGCATAAACCCGTGGCGGTTTGTGTGGTTTGCACCGGTGTGGTATTCCATTGGTAAGTATAGGGGGCAACGCCTCCCGAAGGAGTAACGGTGGCGGTTCCGTTGCACTGGTTACACTGACCATTTTGAAAAGTGGACAATATTGTCATATTTGCTGGTGGGGTACAGGTAACACAGGTATTCGTTTGAAAGTAAAGTCCCATTATCATCCAGTTAAAGCAATCGCCGGAGGCCTGGACTTGAAAGTTTGAACTGTTTTGATTAGCTGTAATATTAACCGGAGCAGAAATATAGTTATACCAGTTTTCCTGTGCTCCTATCTGAAAGGGAGCACTTCCGTTAATTACAAAGGAAGAATTCAATTGCTGATGGTCGGCGGAAACAATAAACCCTGTACCTGTGGTTGAGGCGGCGCAGGCATTGAAGCCTGTAAGGTTGGTTGTAAAAGTTTGTCCTATTCCCACCCAGCAACCATCCCAGATATGAATCTGGCCCTGGTAGGTTGCGGTGGGAACCGAATAAATTATCATTAAAGTAGCTCCATCGGTATCATTTCCGCTTTGATTTGGGGAGGTGGGAAATCCGGAAATAATGTAATTCCCGTTTCCGGAAATGATGGAAGTAACATCAGCGCGGTAAGTATAGGTTCCGGTAAAACTCCAGCATTTATCCTGATCGGTTCCCACAATAGCCATTGGGAAAACCTGATTGTTTGACAAAGGGTTTGTAACACTGGCATTAATTGCAATACCGTTTCCGCTGGTACCGGCCCACAAATAAGCTCTTTCAATCACGGCACAGGAGGGAATTCCGGTAATAGCAAAAGTGGCAGGCTGAGGAACGCCGGGAGTTGAAGGACAGCAGGAAATACCATAGCGTTGTCCAAGCTTAACCGAAACCTGAGTGAAGTTCAGTCCGCATTTAACCAGGTTATAGGTAGCCCCAAGACTTCCGTTACCATTCTGTGGACTCAGATTTCCATCTACCTTAGCCCCTGAGTTAATTCCGCAGGTGCCTGGAGTAAATGGATTGTTTTGAGTGGTCTGGGAAAACAGATCTCCGCAACTAAGGCTCAAAACCATCAAAAGAGAAAAAAACCGCATAAGTGGGATTTTTACAAAACTATGAGGAATTGGCGACAAATGGTCAGATTTGTACGACAAACGGCCTATTTTAAAAGGTTAGTGGGAAAATAATTCTTGTAAGTAATTGAGTTTCTATGGTTAAAGATGTTCCTTTTGAAACAAAAGTTGCACACCTTTGCAAATTATGGCAGGTTTCCGGTATTTTATTGAATTATCCTACAACGGAAGCCCCTTTCACGGCTGGCAAAGTCAGAAAAACACGGGTAAAACGGTTCAGACCGTACTTGAAAAAGTGCTTTCAACGGCCCTTGGGCACCCGGTAAAAACCCAGGGTTGCGGAAGAACCGATGCGGGTGTACATGCCCGGCAATTTTTCGCCGATTTCGAGTCCCAACATTCCGATCTGCATACAGACCCCCGGAAATGGGTTTTTAAATTAAACACCATGCTTCCGGACGCAATTTCTATAAAGGCTATTTACCGGGTAATTCCCGAAGCAAGCGCCCGCAAATCGGCCTTTGAGCGGACCTATAAATATTTTATACATACCCGGCCCGATCCCTTCCTGGCCGGCAGATCCTGGTACCGGTACGGAAATCTGAACCTGAAAAAAATGAAGGAGGCTGCTGCCCTGCTGGTGGGAAAACACGATTTCTCGGCTTTTTCAAAAACCGGTGGTGGCGAGGTGAGTCCTGTCTGTGATTTGAAATCCCTAACCCTTAAAAAACGAGACGAAACCATAGAAATTACGGTTACTGCAGACCGCTTTTTGCGAAATATGGTGAGAGCCATTACCGGAACCCTGGTGGAAATAGGCTCGGGAAAAAGAGAAGCGGATGAAATGAAAAGCATTTTAAAAAGCAGAGCCAGGAAAAATGCAGGTGTCTCGGCACCCGCCGAAGGACTTTACCTTGTTTCAGTAAAGTACCCGGTTCGTATCTTTGTAAATAATGGAAGATAAGGAAGCAGGTATTTCTGAAGGCAAAGCGGTAGACTTTAAGCTCTTTAAAAGAATTTTCAGGTACACCCTGCCCTACCGTACCATTTTCGGATTCTGTGTTTTCCTCACCATTTCGCTTTCTGCGCTTAACATCACCCGACCTCTCCTTATTCTATATACCATTAACAATTTCGTAGTTAACCCCAATCCCGAAATGCTGAAAAGCATGACCCTGCTCCTCATGGGATTGCTTCTGGTGGAAGCCTGTTTTCAGTTCCTCAACTCCTACCTTACTTCTGTTCTGGGTCAAAACATCATCCGCGATATGCGGGCCCAGCTTTTTCGCCACATCGTTTCACTCAAGCCCTCCTTTTTCGACAAAACTCCCATTGGCATGCTGGTTACCCGTGCGGTATCGGATATTGAAGCCATTGAAGAAATTTTTTCCCAGGGTTTTATTGTCATCGCCGGTGACATCCTTACCCTTTTGGTTTTTGTGGTGGCCATGTTCTGGGTCGATTGGAAACTGACCCTTGTGGCTCTTTCCACCCTGCCCCTGCTCCTGGTTTCAACCTGGCTGTTTAAAAATGCGGTGAAAAAAGCATTTCAGGATGTTCGAAATCAGGTGGCCCGTCTCAACACTTTTGTTCAGGAACATATTACCGGAATTAAAATTGTCCAGATTTTTACCCGCGAGAAAAAAGAATCTGAAAATTTCCGGGAGATAAATGCCGCCCACCGCGATGCCAACATCCGCTCTATTCTTTATTATTCGGTTTTTTTTCCCGTGGCCGAAATTCTCAGCAGTATTTCCATCGGATTTCTGGTCTGGCAGGCGGGAAAGGATATTTTTACAGGCCGCGTGGAGCAGGGGCATGTGCTGTTTTTCATCATGCTGGTAAATATGTTTTACCGTCCTATACGCATGCTGGCCGACCGTGTAAATACCTTGCAAATGGGTATGGTAGCCGGAGAGAGAGTGTTCAGGGTTCTGGACACAAAGGAACACATTCAGGATTCGGGTTCTCTGGTGGCCGAAAATCTCAGGGGTGAAGTTGAGTTCAAAAATGTAAACTTCTCCTACAAACCGGGGCAACCGGTACTGAAGAACATCAGCTTCAGGGCCGAACCCGGAAAAATGTTGGCTATCGTAGGTGCCACGGGCTCGGGAAAAACTACGGTGATTAACCTGCTGAACCGTTTCTACGATATTGAATCGGGCAGCATCCTTATTGACGGAACGGATATTCGCACCTTCAAACTGGAATCCCTGAGAAAAGAAATCGGGGTAGTGCTTCAGGATGTTTTTCTTTTTTCCGACACCATCTTCAACAACATTACCCTTTTCAATCCGGATATTACACCGGAACAGGTAGAAGAAGCTGCCCTTGAAATCGGCGCCATGTCCTTCATAAAAAATTTACCCGGTGGTCTTGACTTCCACGTAAGGGAAAGAGGTGCTATGCTGAGCGTGGGCCAGCGCCAGCTGATTGCCTTTTTGCGGGCCCGGGTAGCAAGACCCTCCATTCTGGTTATGGATGAGGCTACCAGCAGCGTAGATACGGAAAGCGAACTCCTGATTCAAAAAGCGGGAGAAAAATTAACGGAAGGCAGAACTTCCATTGTTATTGCCCATCGCCTTTCCACCATTCAAAGGGCACATAATATTCTTGTTATGAACCGTGGCGAAATTGTGGAATCTGGCAACCACCAGGAACTTATTGCCGGAAAAGGCATATACCGCAAATTGTTCGAATTGCAATACAAAGGACAGGAAGCTTCCGTTTAATCTCAGGATTTTTTCACCCTTTTCAAATTCAACAGGTTCATCGGGTTGGTAGATAATCCCTCCACTCCTTTTTGCACGAAGCGTAGTACCTCATCGTAATAAAGGGGAATTACAACGGCTTCCTCTAAAATAATATTGTCCATTTGCTGATAAAAGGAAAGTCGCTGCATTTCATCCTGTTCTTTAAGAGCCCACTGATATATTTTATCAAATGCTTCGTTGCGGAAATGGAAGTAATTGGGACCGTTAGGAGAAAAATTCTTCCCATAAAAAACGGAAAGAAAATTTTCCGGACTGGCATAGTCCGCCACCCAGGTTTTTCTGAAAAACAAAATGCGTGAACTTTCGATGTCCTCCCGTTGCACAATGGGTTGGTTCACATTAATCTTCACTTTAAATCCTACATCTTCCAATTGCTTTTCAATAAATTCGCTCAGCTTAAGGTGATTGGGAGTAATGTGTAAAATAATTTCTTCAAGTCCTTTACCACCGGGATAACCGGCCTTGGCCAATAGTTTGCGGGCCTTATCGGGATCGTAAGTATAACCTTTCACTTTGTTTTCATTGTAGGATGGCATTCCTCTGGGAACAAAGCCCGCCCTTGCCGGATAACCGATGTTATGTCTCAATTGTTTCACCAGCGACTCCCGGTCGATGGCATAATTCATGGCCTGACGAACCCATTTGTTTTTTATGGGACTCTCCTTCACTATGTCGAGGGCGGGATCTACCAGAAATCCGAGGTAATCGGTTTTCAGGAAGGGCGATTTTTGCATCAGGAAAGAATCTTTCAATTCCGGCTTCATTTCACCGTTGCGGTCGAGCACCAGATTCAGATTCATGGCATCGGCACCGGAAATCATATCCAGACGGCCGGCAAAAAACTCAGTCATCAACGATTCTTTATCCCGCACAAAAGTAATGGCTACTCCGTCGAGATAAGGAAGACGATTTCCATTTTCATATTCAAAGTATTGTTCGTTTTTAACGAGCACAAGTTTGGAACCCTCGTCCCATATTTTAAAACGGAAAGGTCCGGTTCCCACCGGCTTAAAACGAAACTCTTCGCCCAACTGATCGGCAATTTCCACAGGAACTACTACAAAATACTGCATGGTTAAAACCTCCAGCAGGGGAGGAAAAGGAGTTTTCAGGAAAATTCGGAAGGTAGTATCGTTGGGAGCCGAACAGCCCAGGTTGTTGTTCTCATCATTCAAATCGAGCAATTTGAAGAAAAACCGGCTGGAATGTTCGCTTTTATGCTCTCTGAGTCGCTGAAAAGATCTTACAAAATCGGAAGCTACTACCCTTCTCCCCTTCCCTTCCGGAAAAAGGGGATGATCGTGGAAAAATACATCCTTGCGCAGGTAAAAAGTATATTCAAGTCCATCGTCATATACCTCCCAGCGTTTGGCAATGGAGGGTCTCACCCGCATACTGTCATCAAGCTCTACCAGTCCGTTAAAAATCTGATTAATGGCCCAAATGTTTTCAAGATTGTTGGCGGCTGCAGGATCGAGGGAAGTAATCCCGGCAATTTCATTGTATTTAAAAACTTTGGCTTTGCCGGCATTTCCGGAATCGGGACTTCCGCAGGAGAATAATCCTGCAGCAAGGAGGCTCAGATAAAAAAGCGGGGATCTGTATTTCATGAGGTAATATTACAAAACACAGGGGCCTGAATAATTTTCTTTCCCTTCTTGTTTTAACAGGATTATTAACATTGAAGTCCTGTAGGGCCAGGCCAAACAAAGCCCGATAATCCTTATCTTTGCCCCTCGAAAATGAAGCGGGCTGCATTTTATACCTTGGGTTGCAAACTGAATTTTTCCGAGACCTCCACCCTGGCCCGGAACCTGGAAAGCCATGGGTATTCCAAGGTTTCCTTTGAGGAAGCTGCCGATGTATATGTAATCAACACCTGTTCGGTAACCGAAAATGCAGATCGGGAATGCAAAAAAATTGTGAAAGATGCCCTGAAAGCCAACCCTGAGGCCTATGTGGTGGTGACCGGTTGTTTTGCACAATTAAAACCCGAAGCTGTGGCCGGCATTCCGGGCGTTGATCTGGTACTTGGGGCCGGTGAAAAATTTCACATCTCGCATTACTTGACCCGCCTGGAAAAAGAAAAATCCCCGAAAATCCATTGCTGCGAAACAGAGACCCTCGACACTTTTGAATTTGCGCGCTCATCGGGCGACAGAACCCGGAGCTTTTTAAAAGTGCAGGACGGATGCGATTACCCCTGCACCTATTGCACCATTCCCATGGCCCGGGGGAAAAGCCGTTCGCCCCGTCTGGGAGATGTTATTGCCGAGGCGGAAAAAAGTGCTTTGCTTGGAGTTAAAGAAATTGTGCTTACGGGCGTTAACATTGGCGATTACCGTGATCCCGAAACCGGCCAAACCCTGATTGATCTGATTCGCGAACTGGATACCATTGAAGGAATAACCCGATTCAGAATTTCATCCATAGAACCCAATTTACTTTCCGACGAAATCATAGATTTTGTGGCCGGCTCAAAAAGGTTTGCATCCCACTTTCATATTCCTCTGCAGTCGGGTTCCGACCGTATTTTAGGCCTGATGAAACGCAGGTATCGCCGGGCTCTCTTTGCTTCAAGGGTAGCGGCCATTAAGAAAAAAATGCCGCATGCCTGCATCGGGGTGGATGTAATAGTCGGGTTCCCATCCGAAACCGAAGAAGACTTTAAGGAAACCCTTGATTTTCTAACCCATCTTGATGTTTCCTACCTCCATGTTTTTACTTACTCGGAGCGCGATAATACCGAAGCCCTGGAAATAAAACCCGTAGTGCCTTTTCGGGAAAGGAAAGAAAGGAATAAAATTCTCAGGATGTTGTCCGCCAAAAAGCTGGCTGCCTTTTATGAAAACTGCGAAGGGCAGCCGGCGGAAGTATTGTTCGAATCACCGGCCGATGACGGAAGCATTTCCGGATTTTCAGCCAATTATGTCCGCGTAAAAATACCTTACACTTCCGGACTGGAAAATAATCTCGTTGCCGGCACGCTTCAAAAAAATGGAAAATTCAGTCCCCAGATACCTGAATTAAGTTCACAACATCTTACCCCCGCCCTGGCCTGATATGTATCCAAACCTATATTATGCATTCAAAGACCTTTTCGGAATTGAAATTGGTTTTTTGAAAATGTTTCAAAGCTTTGGCTTTTTTGTGGCCATTGCCTTTCTGCTGGCGGCATGGACCTTATCCAAAGAACTACAAAGAAAAACCGGGGAAGGTTTGTTAAAAGGAATTCCCCTGAGCCGCATGCGGGGCAAAAAACCCGAATGGAAAGATTTTCTCGGCACTACCGTATTGGGTTTTTTACTGGGATTTAAGCTGGGATTAATACTCAGCGATTTTGATGGTTTTCTTTCCGACACCCAGGGTTATATTTTAAGTGCGAAAGGAAACTTCATCACCGGGTTGCTTGGGGCGGGACTGTTCATTTATCTCCGGCACAGGGATTTTAAAAAAGAAATTCAAAAATTTCCGGAACCGCAAACCGTAAAGGAAATCATTCAGCCCCATGAACTAACCGGCAACATTCTTATGTATGCAGCCGGCTTTGGACTGGCGGGAGCAAAACTATTTGATGCCTTGGAGCAACCTTCGCGGTTTATTGATGATCCCATAGGGAGTTTACTTTCATTTTCCGGACTCACCATGTATGGTGGGTTAATTTGCGGAGCTGCAGGGGTGCTTTGGTACACCACCAAAAAAGGAATTCCCTGGCGGGTGATGGTAGATGCCGCCGCTCCGGGTCTAATGCTTGCCTATGGCGTAGGACGCATCGGTTGTCAGGTGGCGGGTGATGGCGACTGGGGACTGGTAAATCTTTCACCGAAACCCGAAGCCCTTTTCTTTCTTCCCGATTGGGCCTGGGCTTACCAATATCCCGGAAATGTGTTAGAGAAGGGTGTGGAAATTCCCGGCTGTCAGGGTCCGTATTGTTTTCAATTGGCTCAACCCGTTTATCCTACGCCCTTGTATGAATCGGTGATCAGCATTGCGATGTTTTTCGGATTGTGGCTGAGTCGCTTTTCATTTAAGATTCCGGGGCTGTTGTTTTCGGTGTATCTGATTATGAATGGCGTGGAACGGTTTTTCATTGAGAAAATAAGGGTAAATGCCCATTATGAAATTTTCGGAAATCAAATTACCCAGGCCGAAATCATTTCCTGCTTGTTAATAGTGTTAGGCGTGCTGGGAATATATTGGTTAAAATATTCGGGTCGTGCCAAATCCTGAGCGTCTTTGTTTGTCGGTTTGTTCGCTGGTAAGAAAAGCGGGAAAGGAATTAATCAAAAAGCGGGGGCATAAAGCACTTTCCTATTCTGTAAAAGGTAAAAACGATTTTGTAACCCGTTTCGACCGGGAAACCGAGAAATTATTGGCGGTGGGATTAAAAAATATATTTCCTGAGGCGGGATTTTTGGGGGAGGAGAATCAGGCCAATGCCGAAGGCAGGGAGTATAACTGGATAGTAGATCCCATAGATGGCACCACCAATTTCATGCATGGAGTTCCCTTATTCAGTATTTCTGTTGCCTTGTATGGTGGGAACCGTGGGGTACTGGAGGTGATATATGATCCCAAGCTAGATGTATGTTTTTATTCTTACGGAAAGGGAAAGGCCTTTTTAAATAAAAGGAAGATAAGCGTTTCAAAAACAAAACAATTAAAAGATTCCTTATTAGCGACCGGGTTTCCTCAATATGATTTTTCGCGGAAGGAGGAGTATATGAAGATGTTTTTTCATTTGATGGAAATGTGCAGGGGCATACGGAGGCCGGGGAGTGCGGCGATAGATTTAGCCTGGGTTGCAACGGGGCGTTTTGATGGCTTTTGGGAATACAGTTTAAAGCCCTGGGATGTAGCGGCGGGTGCCTGTATAATTCAGGACGCCGGGGGTAAGGTGTTTGATTTTTCAGGGGGCAATAATTTTCTAAACAACCGCCAAATCATCGCCGGTAATCCTGCCATTGCGGGAGCATTGCTAAAGAAAGTAAAGAGATTTTTTTCTTAAGGATTGTTTTTTCTCCGAAGATTGGTTCCTGAGCGGAGTCGAAGTGCGATCCCTGAGCTTGTCGAAGGGGCATGGGGCGAGTTAGAGGTCTCATCCCTGGGCCTTCTCCGTCAAAGGCGAATCAGCCGCCGGTTGTGCGGCCGGAATCCTCAATGGCTTTGAGAATCTTCAATTTTGAGCGGGGAGGAATACGAAGTCTTCCGGATTACTTCCCAGGAAATATCAGGAAGCCTTGCCTTGTTTTTATTAAATCGATTTTCAAGTTCGGCAATAAAACTATTTTCTGCCGTGGATAATTTAGTTGCCTCCTAAATTTTTATAAAAATTTCGCTGTCGCTCCCGCGCCCTTTCCATATATAGCTTTGTGTCGAACTTAATTCTCATAAATGCGTTAACATGAAAATTACTGAATTGACCGGAAGTGCCAATCTTTTCAGAAACATTAAACGCTAACCTGTAATGACCCCCTACTCCTAAACTTAAACCCCTGAATAAATTTACAAGTGCATTGGCCCCCGTTGAAACATT
This sequence comes from uncultured Bacteroidota bacterium, assembly GCA_937924855.1. Taxonomy (GTDB): domain Bacteria; phylum Bacteroidota; class Bacteroidia; order JADZBD01; family JADZBD01; genus JADZBD01. Next base: position 12,143 of record CALEYQ010000064.1, read on the forward strand.
CCAAAAGGTTCCGTAATGCTGGTAGTAATTCCTTCCCGTGAAATTCCAGTTGGATACCATTTGCGTGTGTCCGGCCCGAAAAATCGTATCCCATCCTGTGGCACCACCATAACTGATTTTTATGGGAAATGAAAAATTTAGCACATTGTTTGGCTTAAGCAGGTATTCATTGTTAAGGAAAACCAAAACATAACTGTCTATTTGGGGAGGCAGGGTGGTAAGAAAATTTTGCTGACTACTAACCCATCCATTAATGCCTGCGGACAAATACCAGTTTCCATTAAACACAAGCCCAATAAGGGAAATATCCCATGCATTTATTTGCTGCCCTTTAATTAATCCACCGGTATAACCCAAATCCCATTGAACATGGGTAATTTTAGGGGTCTTAAATAATGATTTTACCGAATCGGATGAAGTGCTGAGACTTCCCAATAGGGAAAGCGGCAAAAGAAAAACACCAATAATAATGAACCTGATCATTTTTTCAAATTTCCTTTAAATTCATACGTACAACCCGACTTTCCTTTCCGGTCTCTGATGGCAGAACCCTGCACTACTTCGTTTTTTATTTTACCCGTCCAGTACAAACTGTGGCCCTGGTTATTCTTTACGGTATCGGAGTAAAAGTTTACCACATTATATTTTCCGGACTCATCCAGAAAAAAATGAAGTTTTGCATCCGGAAATTTATTTTTCCGGCTGAAGGTTGAACCAATGGTTTTGTCGGTAATAAAAATTTGCTGCCCCGGCATATTTTCGGTTTTCCCACCGGTATTCACTTCTTTTACCTCAACCTGATAAACCTGATTGAGCTTTCCTCCCTGGGTATCCTGAGCCGGAGAATAAAGTGAAAAAACAAAAAACAGTATGATTAAAAAACCCAATCCCGGGTTCCCACCATAAGTAATTGAAATCTTCATGTTTTGAAAAACTTGATTCAGTAAATCTACCCTGAAATTTTGAAAACAACAAGCGAATGATTCAACCCCTGTGTTCGCCAAACACCTTGCGCAATACATCGGCTATTTCGCCCAGGGTACAATAAGCCTCACAACAGGCCACTATAAAGGGCATAACATTTTCCTTTCCTGCAGCAGCTTTCTCAAGAGCCTCAAGCCGGCTTTGTACCTCCGCGGCATTGCGCTTCTTTTTCAGGATTTCCAGTTTCTTTTTTTGCAGTTCCCCCACCGAATCGTCTACCCGGAATATTTCGGGCCGGGTGGTTTCATCAATCTGGAACTTATTAACCCCAACTATTATTTTGCTGCCCTCCTCTACTCCTTTTTGAAAAGCATAGGCACTGCCGGCAATTTCTTTCTGCATCCATCCCTTTTCTATGGCGGCAACAGAGCCTCCCATAGCATCAATCTTTTCAATCAGTTTCCAGGCCTCGGCCTCCACCTTGTCGGTAAGGGCTTCCACAAACCAACTGCCACCCAGAGGATCGGGTGTGTCGGCCACTCCGCTTTCAAAGGCAATTATCTGTTGGGTTCTCAAGGCAATTCTCGCAGCATCTTCGGTTGGAATGGAAAGCGCCTCGTCGAAACCATTGGTATGCAAACTCTGGGTTCCACCCAACACCGCCGAAAGGGCCTGCAGGGTTACCCTGGAAATATTATTCATGGGCTGCTGAGCCGTTAGCGTACTGCCTCCCGTTTGGGTATGAAAACGAAGCATCATGGCCCGCTCATCCGTAGCACCCAGGCCGGAGGTTATTTTAGCCCACATTCTTCGCGCTGCCCTGAACTTGGCCACCTCCTCAAACAAATTATTATGGGCATTGAAGAAAAAACTAAGCCGCTTCCCAAAAACATTAATATCCAGTCCTTTTTCCTGAGCAGCCTTCAGGTAAGCCTTCCCGTTACTCAAGGTAAAAGCCAGCTCCTGAACGGCAGTTGCTCCGGCCTCCCGGATGTGATATCCGCTGATGCTGATGGTATTCCATTTGGGAACCTCCTTACTGCAATACTCAAAAATATCGGTAATAATGCGCATGGAAGCTTTCGGCGGATAAATGTAAGTGCCCCGTGCAGCATACTCTTTCAATAAATCGTTCTGAATGGTGCCAGATATTTTCTTTAAGTCAGCTCCCTGCTTTCGGGCAAGTCCGATATACATGCCCAACAAAATGGAGGCGGTAGCATTGATGGTCATGGAAGTGGTTACCTCTTCCAGCTTAATGCCATCAAACAATATTTCCATATCGGCCATACTGTCGATGGCAACGCCTGATTTTCCTACCTCTCCTTCGGAAAAGGGATGATCGGAATCGTAACCAATCTGGGTTGGAAGGTCGAAAGCAACGGATAGTCCGGTTGTTCCCTGGGCTAATAAATACCTATATCTCTTGTTGGATTCTTCGGCGGTTGAGAACCCTGCATACTGACGCATGGTCCACAACTTACCTAAATACATATCTTTCTGGATGCCCCGTGTAAAAGGAAAGGCTCCCGGGTCTTCCAGTTCAATTTTTCGTGGAGGGTAAAGAGGATCTATTTCGATTCCTGAATCCGTTACCCGCTTTTTCTTATCCTCCATAAAACATCAAGCTAAAAATTCTGGGAAAATTCCTTTTTTATCTGATCTATGGCCATTTCGGTAGGCAGTTTTTTAAGTTGGGAACCCACTTCAAAAATGGCGGCCGTAAGGTCGATACCGGTGGCTGACTCGGGAATCCGGGAGGCAGCGATGTTTATGATTTTAACGGTTTCTTCCCGTGCGGATCTCACATATTCCCATGCGTTTTTGGAAACATAAATTTGCTGACTTAAGTTGTGTTCGTATTCGTTACGGATATTTTTTACCAGTTCGGCCTGCAACATCCGGGCGCTCATGCCGTTTTTATGAACCCGCAAAATTAGGCTCTGGGGAGAAATACGCTCCAGAAACAAAATAATTCTTTCGTAAGCCTGCATCCTTGCCGGCACCATCAATCCGGTGGTGTTTGCCTTCGATTCATACTCGGCTTTCATCCGCTGGTTCTTAAAAAACTCGCGGGCAATAAAAAACATGGAACCGAAAACGGCCAGTCCCGATACAATAACCACAAGTATAATAAGCAGGGTGTTTTCCATGGCTTTTCCTGAAATGTAAATATCTGAAAAAATCGAATATAAGGGCCCAAATATTACCCGCTTTATATCTGATTAACAGGATTTTAATTCTCAAATTTTATTAGCTTTGCCCGACCATGAAACCAGCCGACCGAATCAGCCGACTGAACGAATCGCAAACGATTGCCATGGCGCGTAAAAGCCGTGAGTTGATTGCATCGGGCGTAGATATTATCAGCCTCAGCCTGGGCGAGCCCGACTTTCATACGCCTGAAAAAATAAAAGAAGCGGCAAAAAAAGCCATCGACGATAATTTCAGTTATTACACCCATGTTTCCGGATACCTGGAACTGAGGGAAGCTATTTCCCAAAAATTCAAACGCGACAACGGCCTTGATTATTCCGCCGACCAGATCGTAGTGAGTACCGGTGCCAAACAGAGTATTGCCAACGCCGTGCTAAGTCTAATCAACCCGGGCGATGAAGTTTTGGTTCCGGCTCCTTATTGGGTGAGCTATCTGGAAATTATTAAAATGGCGGAAGGCATTCCCGTGGTTATTCCCACCGGCATCAGTCAGGACTTTAAAGTCCGCCCTGCCGACCTTGAAAAACACCTGAGTCCGAAAACCCGGATGTGTATATTTTCTTCCCCCTGCAACCCTACCGGAAGTGTTTATTCCAGAGAAGAACTTCAGGAGCTGGCCGGATTTTTCGCTAAGCACAAAAACATTTTCATTGTTTCGGATGAAATTTACGAGCATATTAATTTTGTCGGCAAACACACCTCCATAGCATCCTTTCCGGAAGTATATGATCAAACCATTACGGTAAACGGGGTGAGCAAAGCCTTTGCCATGACCGGCTGGAGGGTTGGATACATGGGAGCTCCCGCATGGATTGCGAAAGCCTGTGATAAAATGCAGGGACAATTCACTTCCGCCACTTGCAGCATTGCCCAAAAGGCCACCCTTACTGCAGTGCTAATGGATCCCAAAGAAATAGAGCCCATGAAAACGGCTTTTTTCAAACGAAAAGAACTTTGCCGGAAACTGCTGGCTGAAATTCCCGGATTTCGGGTAAACGATCCCGGTGGAGCGTTTTATTTTTTCCCCGAAGTGAGTGCCTTATTCGGGAAGTCTTTCCAGGGAAAAACCATCAACAACGGTACCGACCTGAGTATGTATCTGCTAGAACAAGCCCATGTGGCCCTTGTGCCGGGAGCGGCCTTTGGCGATGACAACTACATTCGTTTTTCTTATGCCACTTCGGAAGAAAGGCTGAAAAAGGCCATCGAACGCATGAAAAAAGCCATCGAAACATTAAGCTGAATCGCGTGAACGACAGAAAACTGAAAAAGATATTTGAGGCCTTTGAAGATGTAAAGGTTCTTATCATTGGCGATGTAATGGTAGACAGCTACCTATGGGGAAAAGTAAGCCGCATTTCTCCCGAAGCCCCGGTTCCCATTGTAGCCGTAGATAAAAGGGAAAACCGCCTGGGCGGTGCAGCCAATGTGGCGCTAAACGTACAGGCACTGGGTGCTACGCCCATTCTTTGTTCCGTAATCGGAGTGGATGAAAAAGGAAGTCTTTTCCTGGAAATGATGCGGGAACAAAAACTCACCAACAAAGGAATTTTGAAAAGCCGCGGTCGCATTACCACTGTCAAAACACGGGTAATAGGCAACAACCACCAGATGCTACGCGTAGATGAAGAGATGGAGGAAACAGTTTCCGATCACGAGACCCGTCAGTTTTTGCAACTCATAACCTACCTGCTGAAAAAAGAAAAAGTAAATGTAGTGGTGTTTGAGGATTACGACAAAGGTCTGATTACTCCCGACCTGATAAATAAAGTAGTAGCAGAAGCCCGGAAAAAGAAAATTCCCGTGGTGGTAGATCCCAAAAAGAAAAATTTTAATCATTACCGGGGCGTTACGCTATTCAAGCCCAATATCAAGGAACTGAAAGAGGGCTTAAAAGTAGATTTCGACCATACCGACATGAATGATTTGGGAAGAGCGGTGGATATATTACGCAACCGTTTAAAAATTGACATGGCCCTGATCACCCTGAGCGAAATGGGAATTTTTGTGAAATCTGCCGATGTTGCCCAAAGGCTTCCGGCTCATATCCGGAACATTTCCGATGTATCAGGAGCAGGCGATACGGTAATTTCCACGGCTGCGGTTTGCCTTGCGGCCGGCCTCGACCCGGTTACGCTTGCCGCCATTTCCAATCTGGCCGGAGGATTGGTTTGCGAAGAAGTGGGCGTGGTTCCCATCAATAAAAACCTGCTTTTTCAGGAAACCCGGAAACTGGTTCGCAACCGAAAACTGAAAGGATAATTTTTTCATATTTTTTTCGTTTTAATACGTGATGAAAACCGGGCTTTTCCTTGCCTTCGGCCTATGGGCCTTTTTGCTTCCTGCACAGGAATCAGGACGGTTGATCATTGTGGAAAACGGAAACGCAAAGGCCCTCAAAAAACTTAAATACCAGGAGAATTTCAGAAACGCTCCCGAAAAAGAAAAAATCCTGAACGGTATTTTCCGCTACCTGTTTGAAAAAGGTTATCTCGCTGCCGGCATCGACTCAACACAATCCGCTGACCGGGAGTTCAGGGTTTATATAAATCCGGGAAAAACCTATACCTGGGGACAAATTCGCATTCCTGCAACCGAGGAAAGGCATTTTAAAAATGCAGGGGCCGGGATAGAAAAAATTTCAGGCCGGGAAATATCTCCCCGCCGGCTTTCCAGATTCGCTTCACAGATTATAGGCTACTATGAAAATCATGGATATCCCTTCGTTTCCCTTCGCCTCGATAGTCTGAAAATTTCAGAACGGAAAGTTGAGGGAACCTGGAAACTCGAAAAGGGCCCCCTGGTAAAAATCGACAGCATCATTATTAAAGGCGACGGCCGGATTAATCCTGCCTTTATTTATGCTCATACCGGCATCCGGCCCGGAGACCTTTACGAAGAGCAAAAAGTAAACCGCCTGCCAGCCCGGATAAA
>CALEYQ010000065.1 GCA_937924855.1 uncultured Bacteroidota bacterium
GGGTAGCCTCGACTCCGCTCGGCTACCAAATTTCGAACTGCTTGGGTCGGTCGTTGAGCCATCCTGCGTCGGATAAACTCCGTCGAAGCGCGGTCGCTGAGCGGAGTCGAAGCGACCATTCCTCTCAGCCACGACACACTCACCCCTCTCATTCTCATTCTCGCTCTGTCTTCACCTCACCAGCGTCACATTCCCTTTCTGTGAAATTTCAGGTTTTTGATTACCTCTATTATAGGGGAATTTAGGGCAAAGCCGTTTTTACCGAAAATTTCAAGTGTGCACCCAATCCTTTCCTGATAACTCTCAAAAGGGTGGAAAGGCGGATGTCAGAAGCATCATTTTCTATTCTTGAGATATAATTTTTTGTTGTTCCACACCTTTCGGCGAGTTCCTCCTGTGTGAGTCCTTTTTCCTTCCTTAATTCCTGGAGCATTACGCCAAGTTTAAAGGCTTCAAATTCCTGTTCGAACTTTTCCCTTTTTCCTGAACCTCGCTTGCCATACTGTTTCTCAAGATGCTGATCAAAGGTTGTTATTTTACTTTTTTTACTCATGTCGGTATTGTTTTTGAAGTTTCAATGCTTTTTCAATTTCATTTTTGGGTGTTTTTTGTGATTTTTTTTGGAATCCATTTAAAAGCACAATCAACCTCCCTTCATCAAAAAAACAAAAAACTCTATAAATGTTATTGCCAAATCCCACTCTTATTTCATACAAATCTCTTGTTCCTTCAATATGCTTGAGGTATTTTTCAGGTACCCGTTCAAGATCCCGGACAAGTCCAATAGTCCAATCAATTTTTTCCCTTACTTTTTGAGCTTGTCTTTCATAAAAATCATAAAAGTCATTACCGTAAATTATTACTTCCCTGGGCGCCTTGGTTTTCATACGAGAATCCAATTACAAAGTTACCTAATCAGGTAACAAAGAACAAATTTTTTCCCAACCTTTTTAATGATTTATTTGGCCTCCGGCCACCAGATCCTCTGACTTGTACCCTTTTGAAATTGTTTATAATGGAACGCACTAAGGGTACTGAGCCTTCCTTCTTCAGGTAGCCTCGACTCCGCTCGGCTACCCAACTCGACTCCGCTCGGCTACCGGGTTTCGAAGCGACCGGAACTCGAAGCGCGGTCGCTGAGCCCGCCTGCGTCGGATAAACTCCGTCGAAACGACCGGAAATTTGCCTGATCCCGCATAAAAAAAGGCCCCCGAAGGAGCCTTTTTTTGTATCCGAAAAACTATCAGTCAACTTTCTTTTCGTCAGTTTTCTTTTCTTCTCCAGTTGCTTCTGTTTTCTTGCTGCAGCAGGATTTGGTAGTAGTCTCAGTTGAAGTTTTGGAACTGCAACATCCTTTCGACTTGTCGGCAGTAGTTCCTGTGGTTCCGGTAGTGGAAGTTGTTTCCTTCTTGGAACAGCAGGACTTAGACTTGTCGCAGGACTTTTTCTTTTCCTCACCTTTTTTCTCCTCGCCTCCGGTGTTAACAATACCGGCTTTTTCTGTTCCGGCAACAGCCACCGATACCGATCCTACAAGACCGAAAACGGCAAGTGCAAAAAATAAATTTTTCATAGTTGTTGTTTAAAGTGGCACAATCAATCTTACTGATAACAAAGGTATCAAATTTCCTGCCCTTTTCTACTGCCCGGTTCTTAAAAATCCTTAAAAGGTAAAGGCCTGTTTACCAGCTTGCAAGAACACTTACCCCTCCCGTAACCTTGTCGCCGGGCTTCACATGAACACGGGTTCCCACCGGTAAAAAAACATCAACCCGGCTGCCGAATTTTATAAAGCCCATCTCCCCGGCCTGATCTACCTTGTCGCCCTCCTTTATATAATATACTATCCGCCGCGCTAAAGCCCCGGCTATTTGCCGGAACAATACTTCCTTCCCGGCCCCCTTCTCAATTACAATGGAGGTCCGCTCATTCTCAGTGCTCGACTTCGGATGCCAGGCAACCAGATACAAGCCCGGATGATATTTCGCATATTTTACAATTCCTGAAACCGGATTCCGGTTCACATGCACATTAAATGGCGACATGAAAACCGAAATCTGAATGCGGCGGTCTTTAAAATATTCCGACTCCTCGGTTTCCTCAACTACCACAACCTTCCCATCCGCCGGCGATAAAATATTCTCGGGATTCAGGTTGTGCTTGCGTGATGGATTCCTGAAAAACTGAAGAATAATTATCAGCAGTGCCCCGCAAAGGGTATAGGCCGGAATTAAAATCCAAGGGTTTGAACCGGCAAAAAGCTGGGCAGGAACTAAAACAAGGGCACAAAACAACAGGGTGAGTGCTATGGTAGGATATCCTTCTCTGTGTATCATGGCCGCAAAGGTAATGAAAGCAAAAACAAGCCCCGGCAATGGATTGTAAGGCCGGAAATATTTTACCGCTCCATTTTAATATTCTTTACTGAAAGAACCTAAAAATCAGGCTATTGTCTCGTTTTTTGATTCCATTTTTACTCCCTCGGAAAGGGATATTTTACTAAATTTGCAGGCTCTGAAAAATATGGATCTGAAACTAAAAAGATGATGAACATTTCAAAAGAACAAATCGACGAACTGAATGCCCTGGTGAAAGTTAAGCTGGGCCCCGAAGATTATGAAGCACGCGTGGAAGGTACCCTGAAAGATTATTCGAAAAAAGTATCCATGCCCGGTTTCCGCCCCGGAAAAGTACCCATGGGAATGGTGAAAAAAATGTACGGGAAATCTGTACTTGCCGATGAACTCAATAAAATTCTGAACGACTCTCTTTACAAATACCTCAAAGACGAAAATCTCGAAATACTGGGCAATCCACTACCATCGGATACGGAAAGTCCACTGGATTTTGAAAACCAGAAAGAATTTGAATTTATTTATGAAATCGGACTGGCCCCAAGATTTGATGTATCGCTTTCCGAAAAAGATAAATTCACCTATTACACCGTAAGGATTGATGAAACCCTGGTCGACAAATACGTTCAGGACCTCAGCCGACGATACGGAAAACTGGTGAACCCTGAAGTTTCCGCCGCCGGCGACTGGCTCACGGGCGACCTTACCGAGCTGGATGCTGCGGGTGAAATTCTGGCCGGCGGTGTTTTTAAACAAGTTTCTGTTTTTACCGAACGACTGAAAGGTGAAAAACTTAAAAACCTGCTGCAGGGTAAGAAAGCGGAAGAAAAACTAATGCTGAGTCCGGAAATCTGGGAAGAAAACGAAGACCTCGATTATTTCATGAAAATATCAGGCCAGGAAAGCGATGCCGGAAAAACAAAATCGTATGCGCTTTCCCTGAAATCCATCAACCGGATGGAAGGAGCCGAAATCAATCAGGAACTTTTCGATAAAATTTACGGTGAGAACCGGGTGAACTCGGTGGAAGAATTCAGAGCCAGGGTACGCCAGGATCTGGAACGCATGTTCGCCGGCGACAGCGATACTAAATTCCGCAATGAGGTTAGAAAAACGCTTTTGAACCGCCTTTCACTTTCCCTGCCCGATAAGTTTTTAAAGCGTTGGATTATCTCCATTAATGAAAAACCCATCACCCCACAGCAGGTGGAGGAGGAATACCCAACCTATTCAGACCAGCTGAAGTGGCAGTTGATTGAAAACAAAATTTTAAAGGAAAATGAAATAAAAATCAGCTCCGATGAAGCCATCGAATACGTAAAGGAACTGGTGAGAGCCGAATACATGAAGATGGGCAGGACCGATGTTTCAGATAATGAACTGGCCGAAGTTTCGAAACGGGTGCTGGAAAAAGAAGAGGAAGCCAAGAAAATTTTCGATCAGCTATACGACCGCCGGCTTTTGCAACTTTATAAGGAAAAATGTACCTTGGAACCCAAAGAAGTATCTTACGAAGAATTTGTAACTATCTAATCTCATTTAATAAATAATTTATGTTCCCAAAAGACGAATTCAGAAAATATGCGGTGCAGCACCGGGGTATCTCATCGCATACCCTGCACGATTATGTATCATCGCTCACCCCCTACATCATCGAGGAAAGGCAATTGAATGTTGCCCAGATGGACGTTTTTTCCCGCCTTATGATGGACCGGATTATTTTTCTGGGAACCGGAATCAACGATCAGGTGGCCAATATCATTCAGGCTCAGCTTTTGTTTCTTGAGTCGGTGGATGCCAAACGCGATATTCAGATTTATCTGAATTCTCCGGGCGGAAGTGTGTATGCCGGACTGGGAATTTACGATACCATGCAATACATTGCCCCTGATGTGGCCACCATCTGTACCGGTATGGCTGCTTCCATGGGAGCCGTTTTGATGTGTGCCGGTGAAAAAGGAAAGCGTACCGCCCTGCCGCATTCCCGTATCATGATTCACCAACCCCTGGGCGGTGCTGAAGGACAGGCATCGGATATTGAAATTACAGCCCGGGAAATTCTGAAACTTAAAAAAGAACTTTACGAAATTATTGCCAAGCATTCCGGACAAGAATACGAGCGGGTTGAGAAAGACAGCGACCGCGATTACTGGATGAAGGCAAGCGAAGCCAAAGAATATGGCATGATCGACGAGATTCTGGTGCGCGGCAAGGATAAAAAGTAATTGAAAGAAATGTCAGGAAAAAATAAAAACGGGAATTTCTGTTCTTTTTGCGGACGCGACAAGAAGGATACTTCCATTCTTATCGCCGGGGTTGACGGACATATATGCAACCATTGCATCGAACAGGCCCACCTGATTTATAAACAGGAATCAGGCATTAAATCTCATGCCGATTTTAACCTGACCGTGCTTCCCAAACCCGTGGAGATAAAAACGCTGTTGGATGAATATGTGATCGGACAGGAAGATGCCAAAAAGGTGCTTTCCGTTGCCGTTTATAATCACTACAAGCGGATTTCTTCCCGGAAAAAATCAGAAACCCGTACTGATGATGTTGAAATTGAAAAGTCAAACATCATAATGGTAGGTGAAACGGGCACGGGAAAAACCCTGCTTGCCAGAACTATTGCCCGCAGCCTGAATGTTCCTTTTTGTATTGCGGATGCCACGGTTCTTACCGAAGCCGGCTATGTTGGTGAAGATGTGGAAAGCATTCTTACCCGCCTGCTTCAGGCCGCCGACTACAATGTTACCGCAGCGGAAAGAGGCATCGTTTTCATTGATGAAATTGATAAAATTGCCCGTAAAAGCGATAACCCCTCCATTACCCGTGATGTAAGCGGAGAAGGGGTACAGCAGGGCCTTCTTAAATTGCTCGAGGGCTCTGTGGTAAGCGTTCCTCCCCAGGGCGGCAGAAAACATCCGGAACAAAAATTAATTCAGGTTGATACCCGCAACATCCTGTTTATTTGTGGCGGTGCATTCGACGGCATTGAACGACATATTGCCAAAAGAATGCGTACCCAGACTATCGGATATGCTAAAACCGATGAGGAGGAAATAATAGATAAAGACAACCTGCTTCAGTATGTTAGTCCCCAGGATTTAAAAAGTTTTGGCCTGATTCCTGAATTAATCGGACGACTTCCAATGGTAACTTTCCTTAATTCTCTCGACGCCATTGCCCTTCGCCGCATTTTAACCGAACCCAAAAACGCACTATTAAAACAGTACGTCCGATTGTTCGAGCTTGACGGGGTGAAATTATCGGTTGATGATGAGGTTTTGGATTTTGTGGTTGAGAAAGCCATTGAATTTAAACTGGGAGCCCGCGGACTCCGATCTATCTGTGAGTTGATCATGATGGACTCGATGTATGAAATGCCCTCAACTAAAACCAAAAGTTTGCATATTTCCCTCGACTATGCCCGGGAAAGAATCGGTCGCAGCAAACTGAGTAAGCTGAAAGCAGCTTAACCGAGATTCAAATTTACCTTAGTGTAATTTCGTAGGTCTTGCCGGCAATGGTAACGGTGGCTTTGTCGTCGCAGGCCCCGGAGCCAAAATCAATTTCCCGGTCGAGCAGATTGGCCGGTTTCAAAATCAGTTTTCCCGATTTAATATACCGGCAATTCATGGAAACAAGCAAAGGTGCACCGGAAACGGTATTGGCAGTAAACGTATTTCCCTTCGTCCCACGACCTGAAGCGGTGCCGGATATTTCATAGCTGTCATCAGAAAAATCTCCCGGAGTTGATTCACCGTTAATCCAGCGCCGGCTGCGGTTGGAATCCCAGGAAATAGTTTTGGTATCGGGAAAAACTAAACTGCAATTCTGATCCGATACCGAATAGGTGAGCACACCGTTTATCCGGCCCTGATTGGTTACAACCTGGGTTCCCAAAACCCGGATATCATTCCGGTAAAAATTATTCGGAGTAATGGTAATGGTGCTTAAGCTATCGCGATACCTGCCTGAAAATACCGCAGTAATTACCCCACGACGCAAAACTCCATCGGGGCCGGCACAGTTTACCGGGCCAAAATCAATACTTACAGTCTTGGGAAAGGAGGGGTTGGGAAGCGCAGGGTTAACCGTTACGCTGGCACAATTCTGAAGGCCGGGCTGGGAATTCCGGTTCACATCGGCAAGGCCAGCGCAATACAAATCAAGCTGATGGAAAAGATCGGCAAAGGTCGCCTGGGCAATTCCGAAATCTTCAGCACTCTGAAGCTCTTTGTCCTCATCACGGTCTGATTTCCGGCAGCCGGAAAGAAAAACCAAACCGGCCACAAGCATCAAATAAAGAAACCAACGATTCATGGAACAAAGTTAAGCAATGAAAAATTATGACAAAAATCCATAAACGGCCAGGGAAGAAAAATAGGCCAAAAGCAAAAAGGAAAACAGCTGGATAAGCGGCCATTTCCAACCCCCGGTTTCCCGCTTAACCACGGCCACGGTACTCATGCACTGCAGGGCAAAAGCATAAAATATCATCAGGGAAAGGCCGGTGGCCAGTGAATAAACTTTGTTGCCCTTTTCGTCCTGAAGATTCATGAGTTTTTCCCTCAGGGGTTCCGGATTGTTGTCATCACCGGCTGCATAAAGGGTGGCCATGGTTCCCACAAATACTTCCCGTGCAGCAAAAGAGGTAATCAGGGCAATGCCAATTTTCCAGTCGAAGCCCAGAGGTTTTATTACCGGCTCGATGGATTTTCCCAAAATGCCAGCAAATGAATTTTCCAGCTTCACCGATTCCATTTTAGACCGGTAAAAATCTGTTTTATCGGGATACGCACTTACCGAATCAGACCAGGTTGCCATGGCGGTTTCCATACGGTCGCCGGGTCCGAAATTGGCCAGAGCCCAGAGAATAATGGAAATGGCAAGAATAACTTTTCCGGCATCTACCACAAACAATCCCACTTTTTCACGAATCAGCAAGCCAATATTATTCCATTTGGGTTTCCGGTAAACCGGCAACTCCATAATAAAGAAAGAGCGCTCCCTGCCCTTGATAAAAATTTTATAAATCAGAGCCATGCCCAATGCGGCAAAAAATCCAAGCAGGTATAATCCCATCAGCGTTAATCCCTGCAGGTTGAATATTCCGGCTACGGTACGATCGGGAATAACAAGGGCAATAAGCAGGGTGTACACCGGCAGGCGGGCCGAGCAACTCATGAGCGGGGTAATTAAAATGGTTAAGAGCCGCTCCCTGGCACTTGAAATGGTTCTTGCACTCATTACGGCAGGAATGGCACAGGCAATACCGCTCATCAAGGGAATCACCGTTCTTCCGTTCAAACCGAATTTTTTCAGAGCCCTGTCCATAATAAAGCTGGCGCGGGCCATATATCCGGTATCTTCCAGAATGGTAAGAAAAAGAAAAAGGAGGGCAATCTGTGGAATAAACATCATTACCCCGCTGAGCCCGGGAAGTATTCCATTGAGCAATAAATCGCTCAGTAAATTTTCTGGTAATAAATGACCCAGCCAGGCTCCCAGATATAAAAACCCCGATTCAATCCACTCCATAGGGTAAGGAGCCAGATAAAAAATGGCCTGGAAAATGGTAAACAGAATTAGAAAGAAAAACAGATAACCGTAAATGGGGTGGGTAAGAACCTTGTCAATTTTTTGGGATCTCGGATCAAAGCGAAAAGCATTGCCTCCTGTAATTTCATCGGCCAGGGCGGAAATTTTTTCAAAGCGGCGGATAGAATCTTCTTTCTGGTAATTTTCATCCTTGCCCAGGAAAACTGCCGTGTTTACCGGTTTTTTTTCGTTCGCAGGCACATAATTTTTAATGAAACTCTCCAGGGCGGTAATGCCTTCTCCTTCGCGGCTGTTGCAGGCAAAAACAGGAGCTCCAAGGTAAGCATGAATTTTATCGGTCTTTAAATTTTTTCCCGCCTTCCTCGCCATGTCTATCATGTTCAGCACAAATACAAAGGGTATTCCGGTTTCCTGAATCTGAGAGGCCAGATATAAACTCCGGTGAATGTTGGAAGCATCCGCTATAACCAGAATAAGGTCGGGATGGTCGGGATGAGCCGGATTTAGAATTATGTCGGCGGTTATTCTTTCGTCGAGCGATTTGGGAAACAGGGAATAAGTGCCGGGTAAATCAGTCAGCTCTAGTACATGCCCCTGATTTCCTTTTAAGCGGGCGGTTTTTTTATCGACGGTAACACCCGGAAAATTTCCGGTTTTCTGACGCAGACCCGTTAAGGCGTTAAAGAGAGTTGACTTTCCGCTGTTGGGATTTCCGGCAAAAGAAATTTTAAGGGTTGTTTCCGGAGTTTTCAAGGCTTCCTACTTCACAATAACGGTGGCGGCTTCCGATTTTCTGAGACTTATTTTAGAACCCGAAAATTCAATGGCTATGGGATCGCCCAGGGGAGCAACCGAATCCATAATTACTTCGGTTCCCGGAATGCATCCCAATTCCATCAGTTTAAGAGAGGTGGAAAGGTCGGTGAAGGAATCTATAATGGCGCTTTGCCCCTTTATCAATTGATCTAATCGCTTCAATCTGAAAATCATTAGGTTAATGCTCTAAAATAGGATTTTCAGTGGGCTTGGGAATACCTTTTGTGGGGTATTTTTCAGGGCTTTGGGATTGCAAAATTTCTGATTTCGACCAGGTTGGACAACCACCGCATTTGTTTTTTTTCCGGAATATAAAGCAACCGGAAAACAAAAGCGTGAAAATTAAAAGCAATATCGCCCCAGGGGCCCTTGATAATCCTGACATTACTGTAAAATTACGGATTTATACCCGAAAAAGGTCGTCCTTGTCCCTAAAGAAGTATTTTTGCATTTAGGAAAATGAATACCATCCGACATTTAGGCGCCTATTACCTGCTCATGGCCAGGGTTTTCAGCCGGCCTGAGAAGCCTGCCCTGTACCGGAGGCAGACCTTTGCGGAAATTGAAAAGCTGGGCCTGGGCTCGTTGGGTATTGTGGCCATCATTTCAATATTTATGGGGGCTGTAATTACCATCCAGGCTGCTTTTGGTTTCGAAAGTCCCTGGATTCCCCTTTATGCTGTTGGGGTAACCACCCGCGACAGTGTTCTGCTTGAGTTTTCTCCTACCATTGTTAGTCTTATTCTGGCAGGCAAGGTGGGTTCCAATATTGCCTCTGAAATAGGAACCATGAAGGTTTCTGAACAGATTGATGCCCTCGAAATAATGGGTATCAACAGTGCCAGCTACCTCATCCTGCCCAAAATTATTGCTGCGGTATTTATCAATCCTTTCCTCATCGTTATTTCCATGTTCCTGGGTCTGTTGGGGGGGTATTTGTTCGGGGTTCTTACCGGAGTGGTAACGCCGCATGAATATGTTTATGGAATCCAGTTCGATTTCCGCCCCTTTAAAGTGGTTTACGCCCTGGCTAAAACCGTTGTTTTTGCCTTCATCATTACTTCCGTTGCTTCTTACCATGGCTATCGCACCAAAGGTGGTGCCCTGGAGGTTGGACAAAGCAGTACCAAGGCTGTGGTTTACAGCTCTATTGTAATTCTGATTTTCAACTTTATCCTCACCCAACTTCTGCTGGCATGATAGAGCTGAGAAACATTTCCAAATCGTTTGGCGACAAAGAAGTAATAAAAAACTTTTCTTTTGTTTGCGAAAAGGGGAAAACCAATCTGATTATCGGAGCCAGCGGATCGGGAAAAACGGTAACCATGAAATGCATGGTGGGTTTGTTTGAACCGAATTCAGGCCAGGTTTTGTACGACGGAGAGAATTTTACCGGTATGAGTCTGAAGGACAGAAAAAAGATTCGTCGCGAAATGGGCATGCTGTTTCAGGGGGGTGCTTTGTTTGATTCGATGACGGTGGAACAGAATGTAATTTTTCCCCTTTCCATGTTTACGGAAATGTCGGATGAGGAAAAGCGGGAAAGGGCAAATTTTTGTCTTACCCGTGTGAACCTGGAAAACGTAAATCATTTATATCCCAGCGAAATCAGCGGAGGTATGAAAAAGCGGGTAGCCATAGCACGGGCGATATCCCTGCAGCCCAAATATCTTTTTTGCGACGAGCCCAATTCGGGTCTCGATCCAAAAACTTCTATTGTTATTGACGAGCTTATCCGGGAAATCACCTATGAGTATCAGATTACCACGCTTGTAATTACCCACGACATGGGTTCGGTAATGGAAATAGGGGACAGGGTTGCCTTTTTTCACGACGGGCAGAAGGCCTGGGAAGGGGATAAGAACCAGATCCTTGAAACCGACAATCAATTGGTGGTTGACTTTGTATATGCTTCCGAATTCATGAAGGAAGTAAGGCGCATAAAACGCAGTGCCACAAAATAAAAAACCCCGCCAACAGGCGGGGTTTTTTTATGCTTTGATCAAAACCTGATTAGTTGGTTTTGGTCATTTTCTTGGTTAGTCTGTTTCCGTCAACATTCAAGGTGTAGAAATAAACTCCGGGGCTCAGCAGTGAACCGTCGATGGTAAGGTTGTGCTTACCGGCCGACTTGCTGCCTTCGTTAATTCCCAGAACTTTTTTCCCGGTGATATCCATGATTTCGAAAGTAACCACGCCTGTTTTTTCAAGTTCATAGGCAATGGTTGAGTTTCCGGCAAAAGGATTCGGCATGTTCTGTCCGAGTTTAATTCCGTTGGTGAAGTTTTCCTCAAGACCGATATTGGTGTTAATGGTAACATAGGTCATGATGTTCAGATCCTGAATGTAGTTGGCACCATCACCGGCTGATTGGTTACCTGAGTTGTCGCAATCGTAATAAATATTGGCTCCTCCGGTAGTAGGAAGAGTTCCGAAGCTACCGTACTGCGACCAAAGTGCAAAGCTGTTAGCCTTGTACCAGTTGGTTCCAACTTTAAATCTTCCGGTTTGAGTCTGGTATGCTATCAGGGCATTGGAGCTTGAACCGCAAGGGCCCTGGAATGCTCCGAAACCTGCAATAACTCCCAAAGTATCCTGTTTGTCTCCCTTATATTCCAAACGAACAGAGAATTGTTTGGCGTTACCGGGAAGGGTAAATCCGTTTCCACCGTTAACAGGAAGTGAAAGCAGACGAGCCTGCAACCAGTTGGTTCCGTGAGGAACGTCATCAGGGAAGATAATGGTATCGGCCCAATGAACGGTTGAAGATGGATAGCCATTGATGTTTACATTCATCAATTTAACAATCAGGGTATCCTTAGTGCTGGAGTTGTTTTCCTGTCCGAAAATCACAAAGATTGAGTCTACCCGAACACTGGTAACAACACTCGGAGAATAGCCCATAGGGCCTGCTCCGTTGTAAGTATCGTTGATGGTATCGAACGCAACAACAACATACCTTAAACTGCTGTCTGCGGTAACATAATTCCAGTTCATATCCCAGATAAAGCGGCGGAACATATCGCCCTGAGTGGTGAAGGAATAAGAATCAGCCGAATCATAGTCCATGATAAAGCTGCTCACCGGAGCTGATGAAGTAACCAGATTACGGGTTGGTTTTGGAACCGCGTTTACGGGAGTTTTTAGCTGGTAGTTAGAGGGAACCGGCTGCTGTACCTGAATTTGTCCGAAACTCAGTACGCTAACCATTCCTGAAATTAAAAGAGCGTAGATTTTTTTCATATTATGTATTGATTAGTTTGGGAATGTTTCTGCAAATTTAATATAAAGACGTGAACAAATAAAATGCGTTGCTTTATTTAAAGGACTCATACCTAATGGATTATAAGCTTTTTGCTTCCGAGCCCTTCAGGGTTTTGGAAGAAAACCAGATAAATGCCCGGTAAAAGAGATTCGGAAGGCAGAATTATTTTGGAAAAATTCCTGGCCGATTCAAACTTCCAGACCAGTTTTCCGCTGAGATCGGTAATGCTAACCTGATTGAAACCCAGGCCTGAAAAATCCTCTAGCGTGATTTGGGCACCAATAGTTGAGGGATTTGGAAAAAGTTTAGCGGCGGATGAGAAATCATGCAATTCCCCCATGCCATTTGTAATGGAGGTATACGCCACGCTGTCGATGCCAATGTAATCGGAATTTGCGCCAAGGGGACCTCCATTTTCAACAAAGTACCGGAAGGCAAAGCGTCCTGAAACACCCATGCCGGGCAGTCCGCTGAGCATGATTTTATATTTTCTCCAGTGACTGGGGTATCCGTTAGGGAATCCTGTTGTGTCGTAAGTGGGATTTATTTCCAATACCATCATGGTAAAATCACCTACATCGGTAGCTGTGGTACCCACGTTCACTGAATTTCCGTTTTGGCTGATACGAACCTGAAGCCGGTCGGGATAAACATTTACGGCACTGGAGTCGGTGGTGCGGGTATAAAATATTATGGAATCACCGTTTTGTAAAAAACGGTTGGGCGAGAACAACCAGGTGCTGATGGTTCCTGATCCGGATGCGCTGTTATAATTGGCAGCAAAATATCCGCTCTGCGATTTGGGTCCGAAAACAGCAGTATTTCCCTGGAACCAATCGGTAGAACCCAGGGGATTGCTTTTGTTTACTTTTTGCCAACCCTGGGAATACACTGAGGCGGAATCTTCAAACTCCTGAACAAAATTCTGGGCGGTTGAAGCGATAAATGATAAACAAAAAATAAAGGTTAAAAGACGTGTAGTTAGGGTCATAGGGCTTAAACGAATTGAGGGCAAAGATATTCAAAAAAAAAGCCACCGGAAACCGGTGGCTTTTCAGAAATATGAAATGATTAGTGAATCATCAGTTTTTGGGTTCCTTTTCCTTCAAGGGTGTTAACATTGAGGAAGTAAGATCCTTTGGCAAAACCGGAAAGGTCGATGTTCATGGTGTTGCCATTGATGGCTGAGGTGAAAACAGTTTCTCCGATAACATTTACGATGTTAACGGTTCCGTTTGTGATTCCTTTGGGAAGGTTAACAGTAACCTGATTTACGGCAGGGTTTGGGAACATTCCGAAAGAAATATTTCCATTCTCGTTAACGCTTGCAGCACTGAAGTTACAAACGGGGAAAATACCCTGGGCAATATCCAACTGCCAGGTGTTGGTTGTTCCATCGTTATAAGTGTGCCAGCTGTTGTCACTCCACTGCTCAAAAGAATGGGTAACTGCAAGTGAGAATTCAGGATGGGTAGTTGTAACTACACCAATAGTATCTCCGGAAGCATAGGTTACGGTAAAGCCGGCCCAGAATTTTCCGTTAGCAGGAATGGCAATAGGGCTGGAAAATACGGCTATCGTATTGTAAGCTGCTTCAATGGGAGATCCAATCTGCATCAGGGCAATAGCATTGGTATCCATGGCAGAAAAAGGAACGTTAACAGAACCGAGTGTAGCTCCGGGAACACCATTGTTGTCGGCATAAATTTTTACGGCAATGGTTGAAGCAGGGTTTCCTTCTTTAGCACCCACCCAAAGCAGAACACTGGGAATGGTTCCGGGGCCTGTAACTCCCATCTGATTGTCGAAAAGCTGGGCTTTGGAAAGGTCTGAATACCCGTTATGTCCACAAACAAATCCGCCATTGGAAGAGCTGTAAAGCGCAGGAGTTCCGCCAACAAAGTGGTTGGCAAGTGTGTCAAGTCCGGCTGCAGTTGTTGAATTACCCTGGCCGATTCCCTGGGTGGAAACAGGCATAACCGACACATTGCCAGCTTTTTGCTGTCCGAAAGACAAAGCTGCAATGGCCATCATTCCTAAAAATAAGTAGTGTTTTTTCATGTTGTTTTATTTTGGTTATTAATTTAAGAGGTAAGAACCGCAAAGATAATAAATCCTAAGCATTATTCCACCAACTCGCTTTCATAAGCCTCAATCGGCGGACAAGTGCAAATTAAGTTTCTGTCGCCCAGTGCATTATCAACCCGACCCACAGAAGGCCAGAATTTGGCGTCCTTAATCCAGGACAGGGGAAACGCTGCTTTTTCGCGGGAATAAGGCCGGTTCCAATCATCACCCAATAAAGCTTTTGCTGTATGGGGCGCATTTTTCAAAACATTATTTTTAGGATCCGCCTTTCCTTCTTCTATTTCCCTGATCTCGTTCCGTATGCTGATCATGGCTTCGCAAAAACGATCGAGTTCTTCCTTGCTTTCGCTCTCTGTAGGCTCAACCATCAGGGTGTCGGCCACCGGAAACGCGACAGTGGGTGCATGAAACCCGTAATCCATCAGGCGTTTGGCTATGTCGGTTACTTCAACTCCCGCCGTTCTCTTGAAAGGTTTGCAATCCAAAATCATCTCATGGGCTACCCGCCCGTTTTTTCCCACATATAAAATGGGAAAATGATCTTTCAGAATTTCCTTCATGTAATTGGCATTCAGAATGGCCATTTTGGTGGAATTGGTTAGTCCGCTTCCTCCAAGCATTTTTACATAGCCGTAAGAGATTAATAATATGAGGGAACTGCCAAAAGGAGCCGCTGAAACCGCCCCCGTATTTTCATTTTTCTTTTCGGGTGCAAAAGGGTGGGAGGGAAGAAAAGGAACCAGCTTTTCGGTAACTCCTATCGGACCCATACCCGGTCCGCCCCCGCCGTGAGGAATGGCAAATGTTTTATGCAGGTTTAAATGGCAAACATCAGCACCGATATTACCCGGACTTGTGAGGCCTACCTGGGCATTCATATTGGCTCCGTCCATATAAACCAGTCCTCCGTTATCGTGAACTATTTTGGTTATATCCCGGATGCCGGTTTCGAAAACCCCATGGGTGGAAGGGTAGGTAACCATTAAGCAGGCCAGATCATTTTTGTATTGCGCCGCTTTGGTTCGCAAATCTTCAATATCAATATTTCCCTGGGCATCGCATTTTACAACCACAATTTTCATTTCACACAGCGCGGCACTGGCCGGATTGGTACCGTGAGCCGATGATGGAATAAGAGCTACATTCCGGTGCCCCTCTCCGCGTGATTGATGGTAAGATTTAATTACAAGCAATCCAGCATATTCGCCCTGAGCTCCTGAATTGGGCTGGAAACTGATGCCAGCAAAACCGGTAATGGAGCAAAGATCTTTTCCCAATTCCTCAATTATTTTCAGATAACCTTTGGCCTGGTTGGCAGGCACAAAAGGATGAATGTTTGCAAAGCCGGGCCAGGTAATGGGAATGAGTTCCGCGGCCGCATTCAGTTTCATGGTGCATGAACCCAGTGGAATCATGGAATGCGTGAGCGAAAGATCACGGTTCTCAAGCTTTTTAATGTAGCGCATCAATTCGGTTTCTGAATGATGGCTCTTGAAAACCGGATGGGTCAGATAATCTGATTTCCTGTCCAACCCCGAAGCGTCAATTTTCCCTTTCACATCGCTCAGTGTTTTTTCTTCAAAATCGGGACAGGACTTGCCTGTATACTCCCGGAAAACATTGAGCAGGTTGTTCATGTCACCGGCAGTAACACTTTGATCCAGCGACAAACAAACATATCCGGAAGTTTCGTAACGGAAATTTATCTCGTGTTTAAGAGCAAGAGATTCCAGTTTTTTGGGATCCGATATTTTCAGACAAAGAGTATCAAAATAATGCTGATGCTTTACCTCAATACCCAGGCTTTTTAATTTGCTTTCCAGGTCGGCGGCGAGTTTATGAACCCGGAGGGCAATGGACTTTATCCCTTGTTGTCCGTGATACACGCCGTACATTCCGGCCATTATGGCGAGCAAGGCCTGCGCTGTGCAAATGTTGGAGGTGGCCTTTTCCCGGCGAATATGTTGTTCCCTTGTTTGCAGGGCCATACGAAGGGCATTTCCTCCGGCACTGTCTTTGCTTACCCCGATGATACGGCCGGGGAATAATCGTTTGAAGTCTTCTTTGGCGGCAAAAAAGGCAGCGTGCGGACCACCATAACCCATAGGCACACCAAAGCGCTGGGAATTTCCGAAAGCCACATCCGCTCCCCATTCTCCCGGAGGCAGCAACAAAGCCAGGCTGAGTAAATCGCAACCTGCGGCAACAAAAATCCCGTTTTCCGAAGCTTTTTTACACAGATTCCTGAAGTCGGCTGCATTTCCCTCGCTGTCGGGGTATTGCACTACAATGGCAAAGACCGATGCGTCGGGCGTAGAAGAAAATACATCCACTTCCTTTACGGTAATTCCTGCGGGAGCACATCTGGTTTTTATTACGGCAAGGGTCTGAGGATAAATTTTATCGGACACCCACAATACATTGGCTCCTGATTTTTCTTTCTCCGGACTCCGGCTGTGAAACAACATGGAAACCGCTTCGGCACCTGCAGTGGCTTCATCAAGCAATGAGGCATTTACAACCGGAAGTCCGGTCAGGTCTGAAACGAGAGTCTGGTAGTTTAACAAAGCTTCCAGCCGGCCCTGGGAAATTTCCGCCTGATAAGGAGTGTAGGCAGTATACCAACCCGGATTTTCCAGAATGTTTCTCTGAATTACGGCCGGTGTTATCGTACCGTGATACCCAAGTCCAATATAAGATTTATAAAGTTTGTTTTCTGCCTCCAGTTTTCTCAGGTGAGCGTGGTATTCAAACTCGCTCAAACCCTCACCTACCGGCAAAGGATTTTTCAGCCGGATATCTCCGGGAATGGTTTGATTGATCAGCTCGTCGGTAGAATCAACTCCGAGTTTGGCGAGCATATTCCGGGTTTCTTCCCCGGAAGGTCCAATGTGACGGTTTTCGAAAATGTCGGTGCGCATGCCGGTTTTTTATGGGTCTCAAAGATAGAAACTAATCTACATTTTCTAAGGGGTTGGGCTTAAATACCTACCTTTACATTTCATGATTCGCACCGCTATTTCAGCCCTCTTGTTCCTGCTCTTTTGTTTTGGAACAGGAAATTCCCAAACCAAAGATTCCCTGCGCAGCGATACCGTTTTTTTAATGAACGGGGAAATCCTGATTACCCCGGTAATTGACACGCTTCCCGAGTATATTTACTGTTTTCACCCCTTTCCAACCAAAAAACAACCCCAGCGAAAGCTATTGCTCGACCGGGAAAGGGTTTTCAGCATTCAGTTTTCTACAGGAAACCAAAGAGTGTTTTATACCCAGGATACTATGATAGGGTATTTCTTTACGGTTCCCGAAATGAAGAACTTTATTTATGGTGAACAGGATGCATCTACCCTCTATAAAGCCCGCCTCGATTTCTTTTCCGGCCTGGCCGTAGGCCTTGTTTCCGGAGCTATGATTCCCTATAAAGGCTATAGTTCCGTGTTTGCCTTTTTGCCCCCCCTGGCCAATGTGGGCATTACCCTTATCCCCAAGGTAAAAGTGCCGCGAGCCAGATACGATGTCAGAGGTGCTCCTCATTATGATATGTATCTTATGGGCTTTGAAAGGATTGCACGGAAAAAGAAGGTAATAAGTGCCATCAAAGGCGGAGGCCTTGGTCTGGTAGCCGGATTTGCCACCTATTATCTGGTTTTGAATAAAATCGATCCACCGCAGTGAAGCCCTTATTCAGATACCTGATTTTTGGCAATTTCTTTATTGCGTTATGTGCTGTTTTTTATACCCGGGGTATGAGCCTTGCCATGGGAGAAATTCCCAATCCCTGGGTTCAGGTGTTTGTCTTTATGGCTACCCTCTTTGTATATAACCTCCAACGCATATATCTTGTTAAAAAACCGGAAGGTTTGAAAGCCTATCAGGACCGACACCGATGGATTTTTGAAAACCGGAGAATATTGTCGGGCATTACAATTTTATCGGGGGTAGGAGCCCTCATCAGTGCTTTTATGTTGAGCATCTATGCCTGGCTGGTTATTCCTTTAGTGGGAACCGTTTCCCTGCTCTATTTTTTTCCCTATGGAGGCCTCCGGAAATTACCCCTGTTAAAACCTTTTCTCATTGCACTTACCTGGGCCGGATCCTGTGTTTTACTTCCTGCCTTCGATCATTACCCTCTTCAGGATCCGGGTCGAAGCCTGATGCTGTTTTTCTCGGGATTTTTCTTTGTTTTTGCCCTGGCCGTTATTTTTGACATCAGAGATATCCGCTGGGATATTCAAAAGAACATTAAAACCTTTCCCATCGTATTCGGCATTAGAGGAACGCGCTGGATTGCGGTATTTTTTCTGGCACTGTCTGCTCTTGTTGAAGTATTGATTCCGGTATCGGGAATGATTCTTTTTTCTATTCCTGTTTTCCTGCTTGCATCGGCTCTCGTACTTCTTGCCCATCCCCGAAGCGGGGAAAATTATTTCCTTTACGCGGTGGACGGACTCTTGCTGTTAAAGGGGTTGGCCGGTATTGTGGTTTTTCAGAATTCTATTCTGTAACCTCCGTAAGGAAATACTCCCAACTGGTGCTCAACACGTACCTGACCCGTGCGCGGGTCAAACACCTGTCGTAATATATTTTTCCGGTTGAGGATGTTCTCCACATTTACAAAAATTATGTGCGTTGCTCCCGGACGGTTTATCTTAAAGCTGGGTTTGATATCGAGCTTGGAATAGTTTCTGAATTTTTCCGACCAGGCTAAAGAATCTATATATACCGTATAGCCTTTTGCCCGGGAACTGTCGAGGTGAATGGGGGTATACCTGTTCCCGGCCGCGATGTTGAATTTTATGTCGAGCGAGATAATTTTATTTTTTTGTTTTCCGACAGCCCGCTCGTAGCCCCCCAGAATATTATATACATAGCCCCCGCTATAGGCAGTATGTCTCCAGATTCCATCGCTTCCCTGATATTTTGATTCGTAAAGGGAAAGGGTGGTAAGAAAGTAATACCCTTTACCGAAAAACTTTTCCAGGGTAAACTCAATGCCGTAGTTTTTTCCCTTTCCGGCATTCTCAAGGCTGTCGACCATGGGAAATCCTTCCAGATCATTTCCTACATTAATAAGTGAAAAGGAGGAGTTGGAATTTTTTTCAAGCGGTATGTCGAAGAGGTATTGATAAAAAGTTTCGGATTTGAACCGCCAGGAAGATGAAATATTATAATCGAAGCCCAAAACGAAATGATGGGCTTTGCTGAAGCCGAGATTCAGATTGGTTTGCACTTCTTTTCGACCGCTGTCGGCATAGGATCTCAGAAAATAATAAACAAAAGGCTGGGTCTGGGTGTGAAGCCCGTAAGCAAAACTCAGATTTTGTTTTTCGGTAAGACGGTAGGTCCATCCCAACCGCGGTTCAATGGAATAGGAATTATTAAGGAGGAAGTGCTGCGCGTGCACTCCGGTATTGAGGGTTTGCCTTTTGCCGGTTTTCCATTGCCAGTGCATAAAGCCCTGAGCCATGCCGCTGGCATTCTCTTCCCGAAATTCATCTAAATAAACCTGATAGTTGCGCGAAAAGTACCGTGAATTGTAATTTACAAAGAAGTGCTCGTAGATAACTCCTCCTTTTATCAGGTGAAAGGCATTGAGCTTTTTACTTAAGGTATAGGAAGTGAAGGCAGTGTAATCGCGCGACTGGTTATCGTAAATATTAAATTTTCCTCCTCCCGGAATCAGGGAATCAAGTACTATGGAATTCCGGTTCAGGGTAAACGAAAGCGAGAATTTTCCGGAAGTGGAAGGATTAAAGAAAATAAAATGGGAAACTCCGCCCGCACCCATCCCCGAGCCGAAAATCAAATCTTCACCCGCTCCGGTAAAAGCCCAGTTCGCAGAATCGCGCTGGCTGTCGAGAAGTTTGATTCGGGAGTTGCCACCAATGCCCCACAGCGTAACAATGCCTTCCTTGCGAACCGGTAATGTTATTTTGAAAGCTCCGTCGTTGTATTCCGGAATTCCCGATACCCCGAACCGGATTCCCAACGCATCGAAAACGGCAAAAGTTGAGTATCTGTAGGAAGCCAGATAACTGCTTCCTTTTTTTCGTGAAATAGGACCCTCTGCTCCAAGTTCAAATCCATTTATTCCCGCCTGAGCCGTGTATTCTCTTTTTTCATTGTTTCCTACCCGTAATTTAAGATCGAAAACCGCGGCAGTCCGGTTCCCATATTCAGCCGGAAAAGCTCCCGTTAAAAAATCACTGGCTCCCAATAAATTATTATTTAAAATACTTATAGGGCCTCCGGTAGCACCCTGGGTTGAAAAGTGATTGGGGTTGGGAATGTTTACCCCTTCGAGTCTCCACAAAACACCCAGCGGAGAATTCCCTCTCACAATGATATCGTTACGGGCGTCGTTGCCTGAACTTACTCCGGCATAATTGGCCACCATTTTACTGGGGTCGTTACGGGTGCCTGCATACCTTTCGGTTTCCTCACTCTGAAAATTCCTGGAACTGTTGGTTACCAAATCGTTGTTGGCTTTGGTTTTATCCTTTCCCGCATAAATATCAACCTCCTCACCCACGATGGCTTTTTCAGTGATCTCAATATTCATAATCAATTCCTTGCCTGAGTTCAGCACAATGTTCCGGATTAACTTTTCTTCGTATCCAATCATGCTGACCTTTAAGGCATGACGACCTACTTTTACTCCTTCAAACCTGAATTTTCCATCGCCATCGGTATTTACACCCCTGATACTATCGCCTGAAATCAGAAAAACATTCACCCCGGGAATGGGATATTTCGAATCGGCGTCAGAAACAATACCCCTGATGGTAGAAGTAATATCCTGGGCAAACAAACCTGAGACAACGAACAGAAAAAAAGAAAGAAGATTTATTTTCACTTGCTTTTTCGGTTTATCAGGGGCAGGAATGAACTGGTAAAAGTAGCCTGAGCTTTTTCTATTAACCTGGGAACCGGAATTTTATCCAGTCCTGAAATTTTTATGGGAACCAATCCATTCAGTTTTGGATTTCCGGTGATTGCAAAAAAGAATAATTCGGCGTGTATTTCTTGATGGGACAGTTTATGCGGCGATAATTTTCTTTTGCCCAGGAAGACAGGCATGTTTGCTGAAATTCCCCGGAAAATTTTTCCAACTTCTTTTTTCGGGTTTGAACCGTTTTTAAGCCGGATTTCCGTAAGCGGGAAGTCGTACAAACCTTCCCAAATATCACCTTTTCCCCGGCGCTTCATATAAAGCGTTTTTCCGTTGGAAATAACCCAATAGGAAAAATGCCTTTTTTTGATTTTGACCGGAGTTTTTTTAACCGGGAAATTATGGGGCTTTCCTTTGGCAAAGGCGAAACACCCGGATTGGAGGGGACAATTCCTGCAATCCGGTTTTTGGGGCGTGCAAACCAGAGCCCCCAATTCCATTAAAGCCTGATTGAAATTCCCAGGCTCTTTTTCGGGAATCCATTTCTCCAGTATTTTTAAAACATTATTTCGTAAGCCGGAGCTTCCAGAGGCTTGTTTCAAACCGCCAAACCTGGAAATTACCCGGTAAACATTTCCATCCACAACCGGCTCCGGGATCCCAAAACAAATAGATCCGATGGCAGCGGCCGTATAAGGACCAATACCCGGGAGCGATTGTAGTACTTTAATATCACGGGGAAACTCCCCGCCGAACTTTGTTTGAACTTCCCGGGCACAGCGGTGCAGGTTCCGGGCCCTTGAATAATATCCCAATCCCTGCCAAAGCTTTAATACTTCCTTTTCAGAACCCTTAGCCAAAGACTCCAGGTTTGGAAAAGCTTCAAGAAACCTGTAATAATAAGGTAAACCCTGGGCAGTTCGGGTTTGTTGGAGCAGGATCTCACTAAGCCACACCTTATAAGGTTCGGGATCTTCCCGCCAGGGTAAGGTTCGGGCGTTTTTGCTGAACCAGTCAATCAGAGCTTTTGCAGGCAGGAAGGAAATCATCCGCAAATGTAAGAGTATTGGCAGTTCGAATTTGGCTGGTTTTCAGGGTTATGGCTTTCCGTAAATCGCCAAAAACACCTGTAAATTACTGATAAACAGCGATTTAAAAATTTTTGGTTATTTAAGTAATTTGTTATCTTTGCTTCTGATTAAATATTTGATTTTAAATATATTATACCATGACGAAGGCCGAAATTGTTACCCGGATCTCTGAAAAAACCGGTATAGAAAAAGTGGTAGTATTAACTGCCGTTGAAGCTTTTATGACCGAGGTTAAAAATTCGCTGGCCGATGGCCGGAATATTTACCTGAGAGGATTTGGAAGTTTCATTACGAAAAAGCGGGCTGAAAAGTTGGGAAGGAACATTTCAAAGAATACCACTGTTGTTATTCCTGCGCATTATATTCCATCCTTTAAGCCTGCCAAAACCTTTGTTGAAAAAGTGAAGAAGAATGTTCCCGTTAAGGAACAATAAGGCTAATTCCGGAGATTTCCGATGAACAAAACTCAGGCCCTCTTTGTTGGGGCGGCATTCGTTATTTGCGTTCTTGTATTTATTGCTCCCCGTTCCCCAAAAACCGGCAAGGAAGAAAACCTTTCCGGAATGCCCATTGCCCTGGATTCGGTGGTTTCGGCCCTGAACAGCCAGCTTAATCCGGGCGATAAAAAGGTGTTGGATGATTTGATTTCGGTTCGAACCAAAGACTCCTCAACCCTGGCCGCCAATGCAGAAAAAATTCGCGAATTCTGGTCTGAACGGCGCGATCCGCTTGGAATGGCCGTTTACCTTAAATCATTGGCCGAAAATTCAGGAACTTCTTTTATCTGGAACCTTGCCGGTAAAGATTTTTACCGGTTTTCACAACTGAACAAGGAAAGTGGCAAACGCATAGGTTACCCCTGGGCCATTTACTGTTTTGAAATGGCTTTGAAAATTAATCCTGCCGACCGTGAAAATAAACTCGACCTTGCGGGCATGTATGTGGAAGGTAGCCAGGATCCCATGAAAGGCATTGGACTGATCCGCGAAGTGCTGGCGGAAGACAGCACCTATGTAAGAGCCCTGGTCCAACTCGGTTTTTTTTCCCTCCAGTCCGGACAGTACGAAAAAGCCATTGAAAGATTCGGACAAGCCATTAAAGCCGATACCTCCTTTGCCGATGGTTATGTGTATCTGGGTCAGACTTATTATATGATGGGTAACCGGGAAAAAGCAATTGAAAATTTTGAAAATTATTATTCCAGGGTGAGCGACTCAATCGTTCGCCTTGAAGTAAGGAAACAAATAGATCAACTAAAGAAAAATTAAAAAGGATTACTATGCATAGCGGAAAGAATAGATTGTGTCTTTGAATGGGAAAAAATAAAAGAATACAATGGCTTGTCAACCAATCTTTTGAGTG
>CALEYQ010000066.1 GCA_937924855.1 uncultured Bacteroidota bacterium
CAACGCCAGCAGTTTTCTCAAATCCTGATACAGGGAATTTTGGCTCCGGGAGAAACCGTGAAGGAGGAAGCCAAGCCGGAAAAAAAGGTGGTTAAGAAAAAGGAAGAGGCAGCCGGAGAGGAAAAAGCAGTAAAGGCAAAAGCCAAAAAGCCTGCGGCCAAAAAGGCCCCTGCGAAGAAGACGGCCGCTCCTAAAAAAACCACCCGTAAGAAATCAGAATAAGCTAATATTCAAAAAAAAATAAATTGTCATGGCACACAAAAAAGGTGAAGGTAAGGTAAAGAATGGTCGCGAGTCGCACAGTAAAAGACTTGGCATTAAAATATTTGGTGGCCAGCCTGCCATAGCCGGAAATATTATTGTTCGCCAGCGTGGAACATCCCACAGTCCGGGCGAAAATGTTGGCATGGGAAAGGATCACACCCTGTTTGCCCTTACGGATGGAATTGTTGAATTTCGCAAAAAGAAAAACAACAAATCCTACGTTTCGGTTATCCCTGTAACCGGGGCTTAAAAAAATGCCAATTCATTGGTTTTCCCGGGTTCCCTGAATCCGGGATTTTTTTTTAAAAGGAATAAATTTGTGAAACAATCTTATGCTGACATTACAAATAATCAGAGAGAAGCCCGAAGAGGTAATCCGCGGGTTAGAGAAGAAAGGATTTAAGGAAACCGGTTTAATAGCCCGGCTTCAGGAAATTGATTCCGAGCGCCGGAAGATTCAAAAGCAGCTGGAGGAGGTAAAGGCGCGTTCAAACCAGATAGCAAAAGAAATAGGGGCTTTATTCAAGGAAGGGAAAAAGGAGGAAGCTGAAAACCTTAAAGTGGAAACAGGAACCCTGAAGCAGAAAGAAAAATTACTGGGGGAGGAACTGGAAAACCGGGAAAAAGAGCAAAACAACTTACTGGTAATGCTTCCCAACTTGCCTTACGAACTGGTAAAGCCAGGAAAGAGTGCCGAAGACAATGAGGTGGTTTTCGAATGGGGCAAAATTCCGGATTTGGGAAATAGCGCATTGCCACATTGGGACCTTGCCAAAAAATTCGACCTTATTGATTTTGAAACCGGAGTAAAGTTAACCGGTGCCGGCTTTCCGGTATACAAAGGCAAGGGCGCACGTTTGCAGCGGGCACTTATAAATTATTTTCTGGATCGTGCCACGGCAGCAGGCTATCATGAAGTTCAACCCCCTATTCTCGTTAATGAGGACTCAGGGTTTGGAACCGGTCAGTTGCCTGACAAGGAGGGTCAAATGTATTTCGTGGGTCAGGACAATCTTTACCTCATTCCTACGGCTGAGGTTCCCATTACAAATATTTACCGCGACGAAATTGTACCTGAGGAAAAGCTTCCTATCAGGAACTGTGGTTATACCCCCTGCTTCCGGAGGGAAGCGGGCAGTTATGGGAAAGATGTGAGGGGATTAAACCGTCTGCACCAATTCGACAAAGTTGAAATTGTTCAGATTACCCTTCCGGAGCATTCCTATACAGCCCTTGAAGAAATGCGGGAATATGTGGCATCCTTGATTCAGGACCTGGGTCTTACTTTCCGTACCTTGCGTCTTTGTGGTGGAGATATGAGTTTTGCTTCAGCCATGACCTACGATATGGAAGTTTATTCCGGGGCGCAAAAACGCTGGCTTGAGGTAAGCAGTGTAAGTAATTTTGAATCCTTTCAGAGTAACCGGCTCAAACTGCGGTGCAAATCAAAAGAGGGGAAGCCGCGTTTGGCTCATACCTTAAACGGAAGCGCCCTTGCATTGCCCCGGATTGTGGCAGCTTTGTTAGAAAACAATCAAACACCTGATGGCATCAACATTCCAAAGGTTCTTATTCCCTATACCGGTTTCGATAAAATCTAAGAAGCAAATGAAATCACACCTTATTTTCACTCTGTTTTTTGCATTAGGTATTCTCCTGGGTTGCAAGGAAAAAACAGATAATACCGCACATATAAAACTTCTTGACAGTCTTTCCGTTGAAGTAGTAAACTCCATGGAAAAATTCAACAAAATTGACTCCCTGAA
This sequence comes from uncultured Bacteroidota bacterium, assembly GCA_937924855.1. Taxonomy (GTDB): domain Bacteria; phylum Bacteroidota; class Bacteroidia; order JADZBD01; family JADZBD01; genus JADZBD01. The sequence continues at coordinate 2,031 of CALEYQ010000066.1, forward strand.
AGTAAAAGAAACCCTGAATCTGGTGAACCAGCGCCTGGGGCAATTAGGCTCGGTAATAAAGGACACCATTGAAAAAGAAGATGCCATTCTTATTTCAGATTTCAGGGCCTGCAAAAAACCGCTGAAAGAATTCCAGTTAAAGCGATCGGGCTTAAGAAAAGAATCGGGGGTAACCTTGAAGCAGCTGGAAAATCTGAGTCGTGATTTAAAAAAGAACCTTGTACCGGCAGCTGACGTAAAAAAGTTTGTAGAAATGGAGGCCGAGCTGGCTAATTTGTTGTTAATCAACCTGAGCTCCATAACAGAAAGCGTTCAAAATTCAATACAAGCGGCCGATAGCCTTGGCCCGGTAATTGAGGCATTTATAGCAAAACAGGCGGCCTTGCCGCAGAAGAAAAAATGAGGTATCTGATACTTCTTCTTTTATTCCTTTCAGGCCTTCGGGGCGTTTCCCAAAACACCGAGGAGCAATTAGCTGCACAGTATTTTATGTCGAAGGAGTACGACAAGGCCCTCATTTATTATGAGAAATTATACTCGAAAAATCCCAAAGCAGAATTTTACAAATACTATTTAGAGTGTTTGCTGGAAACCCGGGATTTCAAAGGAGCAGAAAAGCTTGTCAAAAAGAAAATAAAGCAGGATCCAACAGCGCTGAACTACCTGGTTGATCTGGGCTGGGTTTACCAGCGGGAAGACCGAGAAAAAGACAGTCAGGAACAATACCAAAAAGCCATTTCACTTTTAAAGCAGGACAACAATCAGATCTTTGTTCTTGCCAAAAGTTTTATTGCCATTAAGCAATTCGATTTAGCGATAGAAACCTATCAGAAGGGCCGGAAGTTAATGCGTGGTTCCTACCCGTTCAATTTTGAAATTGCCCAGATTCATGGGTATAAGGGAAATTATCAGGCCATGTTCCAGGAGATTCTGGAGGTATTGACAATTAATGAGCAATACCGTCAAAGTGTAGAGGATGCACTGTTGCCTTTTTTCGAAGATGGACAGAATGAAGCCCGGATAGAACTTATCAGGACTGAGATTTTAAAGCAGATTCAAAAGAATCCGGACAAGGTGGTTTATTCAGAGATTTTAGTTTGGATGCTGAATCACCTGAAAGACTTTGAGGCCTCATTTGTCCAGAGCAAGGCTCTTGACAAGCGGCTAAAGGAAGACGGAGGTCGGTTGATGAAGCTTGGAGAAACCTGCATTGAAAGCGAGGCTTATGATGTGGCCATCAAATGTTATGAATATGTGCTTGGAAAGGGTCCCGGAAACCCTTATCACTTATTAGCACGACTTGAATTATTAAATGCCCGGTATGTAAAAGTGGTTGCCCGAAACGAATACACCCAAAAAGACCTTGTAGAACTTGAGTCACAATTTCAGCTGGCCCTTAAGGAATTGGGAAAAAGCTCTTCAACCGTTTTACTAATCCGTAACCTGGCGCATATCCAGGCCTTTTATTTAGGAAAAACCGAAGAACCCATCAATCTGTTAACCGAGGCAAAGAGCCTTGTTGGGTTGAGTGCTTCTGCACTGGCGGAAGTAAAACTGGAACTGGCCGATATTCTTTTGTTTTCCGGAGATGTCTGGGAAGCAAGTCTTTTATACAGCCAGGTAGAAAAAGCTTTTAAACATGATCCCATTGGTCATGAAGCCAAATTCCGAAATGCCAGGTTATCCTTTTTCATTGGTGATTTCGCCTGGGCACAATCTCAGCTTGAGGCATTAAAAGGGGCGACTTCAAAGTTAATTTCGAATGATGCCCTGGATTTAAGCCTGATAATAGCCGACAACACAACCCTTGATACAAATCCGCTTCCCCTTCAGATTTATGCCCGTGCCGATTTATTGTTTTTCAGAGCGCGGTATGACGATGCCCTGAAAACCCTTGATTCCATTCAGGCGCAATTTCCCAACCATTCACTGGGCGATGAAATCCTGTTTAAAAAATATCAGATTGCCATGCGCCGGAACAATTTCGCAGGGGCAAAAGAAATTTGCGAAAAAATCATGAAGGATTATCCTAAAGATCTGTTTGGTGACGACGCCTGTTTTCGCTTGGCAGAATTGTTTGAATTCCGGTTTGCAGATATTGAAAATGCCAAAAAGTATTACCAGTTAATATTGACTGATTATCCGGGGAGTTTATTTTCGGTAGAGGCAAGAAAACGATTCCGGAAATTAAGAGGCGATCAGGTAAATTAGGAAAATGATTTTTTACAACGTAACCATAAATATTGAAGCTTCGGTACTCAGCGAGTGGCTTGACTGGATGAAACACGAACATATTCCGGAAGTATTGGCTACCGGATATTTTGTATCCGGGCGTATTTGTCGTTTGCTTGTTGAGGAGGAATCGGGAGTTACCTATTCCATTCAGTATGGTTGTGAATCGCTTGAAAAGCTAAAGGAATATCAGGAAAAATGCGCCCCGGAACTGCAGAAAAAGCACAACAAAAAATTTGAGGGAAAATTTGTGGCGTTCCGTTCAGTAATGGAGGAGGTTTAATTGACAGGCAAGGTTTATCCCAAAAAAAAATTCGGGCAGCATTTCCTTACCGAGCCCGGGATTGCAAAAAAAATAGCTTTATCCATTACCGTTCCGGATCCGGAGGTTCCCATCCTTGAAGTAGGTCCGGGAACAGGCATGCTAACCCGACAATTACTTAATGAATGTAAGCGACCGCTCAAGGCCATAGAAATCGATGAGGACTCGGTAAAATTTCTGGATTCGGCATTTCCGGAATTGAAAGGAAATATAATTCAGGGAGACTTTTTAAGTCTTCCGCTTGATTCCTATTTTGGCAAGCCTTTGATAATTGCCGGTAATTTTCCATACAACATTTCCACCCAGATTTTATTCCGTGTTTTTGAAAATCCCGATATGTGTTTGCAGGTGGTTGGCATGTTTCAACGGGAAGTTGCCCGGAGAATAGTTTCAGGACCTGGCAACAAAGAATACGGCATATTGAGTGTTTTACTCAGAGCCTGGTACGACCTGGAATATTTGTTTACCGTTTCAGAGGGCGTATTCAATCCGCCCCCAAAAGTAAAAACAGGGGTATTGCGGCTTAACCGAAATGCGCGAAAAAAGATGGATTGCAATCCTGACCTTTTTAAGAAAATTGTGAAGGCGGGATTTAACCAAAGGAGAAAAACCCTGCGAAACGCCTTGTCGAAAATAAACCCGCAGATTTTCCCGGAAATAAAAAGTCACCCTTTCTTTTCAAAAAGGGCAGAACAATTATCCTTTGAAGAGTTTACCGCCTTAACCCTGCTATTTGAAAATCAGGGGAATTTAATTCCGTCGCAGGAAGAACAATAATGTTTTGGAATCCGGGCTTTGTAATGAGAATTAATTGCCGATATCCAGGCATTGGCCAGCAGGGAATATCCTTTTTGGTTGGGGCGGTATCCGTCCAATGAGAAAAATCCACCGGAAACAAAACCGGTATTAAAACCAACCCCATCCCAGGTAATTCCTGAATTCAGGTTTCGGAAGTAGGAATTCATATCGGCAAGAGCAAGATTGTAATCGCGGGCTACTCTTTCGATCATCTGGTTGTACCACCAAATGGAAGTATTGATGGCAACCACTTCCACCTCATCGAGCACATATTGATCAGGTACTGGAGTAAAAACACCCAAAAAGTTGCATTTCACCGAGTCAACGGGTATGGTGAGCAAAATATACTCTCCCGGTTTCATTTTTCGAAAATTCCCCGGCTGAAGTGGGTCCTTAATAACAAAACCATTTTTCCCTTCCTGGAAATTAAACATGAATCCGGTAAGCTGATTAAGACTATCGGCTTTGTGAGCGGACAATTCCAATCCGTTCCAGGGAATAGTAGTAAAAAAGGGAAGGGAGTATATTTCGGGGATATTGCCCAGAATACCTTTTGCCCCTTGTTGAGTAAGTTCTCCGACAAATTTCCGGAGGTAAAATTCAAAGGTAGAAAAGGATGGGATGGCGTAGTTGGTGGCTCCGGTTTTTGCAAATTCATAAATTTCTTCCATGCCAAGCCATGCAGCGAAAAAAGTAGGATTTTGGTTTTTGGCGTCGGTATGAACCGTTGAAGATCCTGCGTTGGAGGCAAAGCGGTAATAAAAAGGATTTTTATTGGTGGGGCTGTAGGGCTGGGAAAGGTTAGGATTAAAAAAATCCTGGATTCGGGCATGAGGGACGGCCAGATTTTGAAAGCTGTTTCCGGAAATTCCGGCCAGATAAGGAGCGGCGTTTACCAATCCGAAGGTATCTTTTACGGGCTTCAGGGAAGATACACCCTGGCAATTGGTCCGGAATTTTAAGGAAGAAGCGGAAACAAAAACCGATTCCCAGGGTTTAGGATTCAGACCCAGACCTTTGTCATCAGGCATCAGGGGCTGGTTAAAATCACCGGCTCCCACATAAACCAGCGATTTATGAATAAGGGCGGGAAGCGATAACTCCTGGCCTTTTCTCCAAAGAGCACCATTTTGCATTCCGGCCATATAATCGCCGCCGAGGGCAATAAATTTAGACATGTCCGCTTCGCCTGGGTGGAAATCTTCCTGAGGAATGGAAGGCTTACAGGAACTGAAAATCAGTGCGGGAAAAAGAAACAAAAAGATCCGGGAATATTTCATCAGGAAAACTGTTCGTCGGGGGTATTAACCGAAATTACTTCTACAATTTCGGGGGCATATTTACGAATGGTTTCTTCAATTCCGGCTTTCATTGTCATGGAACTCATGGAACAGCTTTTGCAGGCGCCCAGGAGTCCGAGTTTTACTTTCATATCCGGTGTTACCTCATGCAATACCACGTTTCCTCCATCTTTTTCCAGGTAGGGTCTGATTTCGGCGAGCGCCCGTTCCACTTTATCCCTGATTTGATCCATTTGCATCATGAGGCCGTATTTTTTTCCTTTTCCGGTTCATTAACAGCAGCGTTGCGAATGGCAAGTTGTTGTGCTACGTTTCCGGCGATTTTTTTGAAGGCTAAAGCCTGCGGCGTATCGCCCTGGAGCACAACTGGGTGGCCGGCATCACCGGATTCGCAGATGCTTTGAACCAGGGGAATTTCTCCTAAAAATGGAATTTCATCTTTTTCGGCCAATGCGCGTGCGCCGTTTTTTCCAAAAATGTAATATTTATTTTCGGGTAATTCAGCAGGGGTAAAATAGGCCATGTTTTCAATAATTCCCAGGATAGGAACCTGTAATCCCTCCATGCGGAACATGCCTATTCCTTTTCTGACATCGGCCAAAGCCACCTGTTGGGGTGTACTAACAATAACCACTCCGCTCAGAGGAATATTCTGTGCCAGAGAAAGCTGAATATCTCCGGTACCGGGAGGAAGGTCAACAATCAGGTAATCAATATTTTCCCAGTGGGTATCGGTAAACAATTGCGTCATGGCTCGGGTTGCCATGGGACCCCTCCAGGGTATGGGCTGATCCATATCGGCAAAAAAACCGATTGACATAATTTTTACCCCATAGGCTTCTACCGGAATCATTTTATTTTTCCCCTCCACCTGGGTCATTGATGGTTTATCGGTTACGACATCAAAGAGGATGGGAATTGAAGGCCCGTAAATATCCGCATCCACAATACCCACTTTAGAACCGGTTTCGCTCAGAGCAATGGCCAGGTTGGCAGCCACTGTAGATTTTCCTACCCCGCCCTTTCCCGAAGCAACAGCGATAATATTTTTTACTCCGGGAATAGAAGATGTTTTGCCGGTTGTAACATCCGCATCCATTTTCACTTTTACAGAGGCTTCCTTATCCACGAAATGGACGATTGCATTTTCGCAAGCCTTTTGAATCATGTCTTTCATGGGGCAGGCGGGTGTAGTGAGCATAACCGTAAAAGACACCTCCTTTCCTTTAATTTGCAGATCGCGAATCATGCCGAGGGTAACAAGGTCCTTTTTAAGATCGGGATCTTCAACATGACTCAGGGCTTCAAGTACTTTTTCTTTGGTAATTTCCATAGGAGTGTTTCAATAGCAAAAATACGAAAAAAGGGGGGACAATCCTTACAGGGAAAGCTCCAAATTAGGATCCCAAAAAACCTCTTCAAACCGGTCCACTTTATTTTGAGAAACCGAGTGGCCTTCCGCTTCGAGGCGTCGTTGCATTTCACCCGGTCCGGGAAAATGAGCTTGTCCGGAAAGAAGGCCGTTTCGGTTTAAAACCCTGTGTGCGGGAACGGGCGGTTTAGCATTATGGCTAACATTCATTGCCCAGCCGACTACCCTTGCGGAGCGTGGACTACCCAGGTACCGGGCAATAGCCCCGTAGGAAGTGACTCTACCCCTGGGAACCAGACGAACAACCTGATAAACCGAATCGTAAAAGTCTTTGTCGAGGGGCATGGTTAAAAATACAACTCGGGGGGATTACGGGGAAATTTAGCCCATATATTTTTATATTTTTGCCCAAAATTCCCGGATATGAGCAAAGGACCTATTTCAAAATTTATCGATCACCATTACCGTCATTTTAATGCCGCAGCATTGAAAGATGCTGCCATGGGCTATGAAAAACACCTTCTGGAAGGTGGAAAAATGATGATAACCCTTGCCGGGGCAATGAGTACGGGGGAACTGGGTTTATCGCTGGCCGAAATGATTCGTCAGGACAAGGTTCAAATAATATCCTGCACCGGGGCAAATCTTGAAGAGGACCTCATGAATCTTGTAGCTCATTCGCATTATAAGCGAGTTCCCAACTACAGAGATCTGACCCCTCAGGAGGAATGGGATTTGTTGGAAAACGGATTTAACCGGGTAACGGATACCTGCATACCGGAAGAAGAGGCGTTTCGTCGCCTCCAAAAGCACATTTTTAAACTTTGGAAGGAAGCGGAAGACAAAAAAGAAAGGTACTTTCCTCATGAATTCATGTACAAGATGATATTGAGTGGAGTACTTGAGCAGTATTATGAAATTGATCCGAAAAATTCATGGATGGTAGCTGCCGCCGAAAAAAACCTTCCCATAATAGTTCCGGGCTGGGAAGATTCCACCATGGGAAATATTTTTGCTTCCTATTGCATTAAAGGCGAACTAACTTCCACCACGGTAAAAAGCGGCATTGATTACATGTGTTGGCTTTCGGATTGGTATAGGGCCAATTCCGGGGGGAAGGGAGTTGGATTTTTTCAGATTGGGGGTGGCATTGCCGGAGATTTTCCGATTTGCGTTGTGCCCATGATGTATCAGGATTTAGGCTGGAAGGATGTTCCCTTCTGGAGTTACTTTTGCCAGATTTCTGATTCCACTACTTCTTACGGAAGCTATTCAGGTGCGGTTCCCAATGAAAAAATAACCTGGGGAAAACTCGACATAACCACGCCTAAGTTTATTGTAGAAAGTGATGCTACTATAGTAGCTCCTTTAATCTTCAGCTGGATTCTGGGCTGGTAAACGATCCAGTGAGAAGGAAATGAATTTGATGGGAACCCCTTCCGAAAGGTAAATACTTTCGTAAAAGGTTTTAATATCTTCCACCCAGGGTCGCCTTCGGGTATCGTTATAAATGTCGGGGGAAAAATCTTTTATTTCCAGGTTCAGCTTCTCGATTATTCCAAGGGTATATTCATAAAGGATTGCACTATCGGTTTTCAGGTGGATGGCGCCGCCATTCCTTAAGATTTTTTTATAACGGTTCAGAAACAAAGGATGCGTTAATCTTTTCCTGGGGCGTTCTTTTTGGGGATCCGGGAAAGTAATCCAAATTTCACTGACTTCTCCGGGACCGAAAATCTCCTCGATAAAGTCGATTCGGGTTCTCAGGAAAAAGAGATTTCCCAGGTTTTCTTCAAGGCCCTTCCTGGCTCCCACCCACATCCTGTTTCCTTTTACATCCACACCAATAAAATTCCGGGCAGGAAATTCACGGGCCAGATTGAATGAATACTCGCCTTTTCCGCAGCCCAATTCAAGGGTAATAGGATTGTTGTTTTTAAAAATTTCAGCAGACCAGCTTCCTTTAAGTCGGAAATTTCGATTAACAAAATCAGCATAAAAGAAAGGAATGGCATTAGGAAAGGTGTCCAGTTCCCGAAAACGCTGCAGTTTGTTTTTTTTCACAGTTTAATGCTTTGGCTATCTTTATTTCCTGATCCAAATGTCGAAAAAAAATAAAGTTATTTTATTCGGAATTTTAAACTGGGGCATGGGGCATGCCACAAGATCCTCGGTTTTAATTGAAAAACTGCAGAAAAACGGGGACAGGGTTGTGGTGCTAGCCGAAGGAAATGCCGCCCGTTACATCAAGCTACGCTTTCCCGAGATTGATGTAAGGAGCTATCCCTTCTTTGAAATGCGGTATTCCCCGGGAGTCTGGTTACTTCCCCGTGTGGGATTTCAGCTTTTCCCGTTTATTAAATCCCTGAAAAAAGAAAAAAAAATTGCGGAACTCCTGGTAAAGGAGCTCGAACCGGATCTGATTATTTCAGATAACAGATACGGCTTTTATCATCCCTCCATTCCTTCCTATCTCCTATGTCACCAATTGCATCTTTCCCCTCCCCTGTTAAAAAATACAATCAATAACAGATATCGGAAATGGCTGGGAAATTTTAATGAGATTTGGGTACCCGATTATCCCGGGTCCGGGAACCTGTCGGGTAATTTGAGCCGATCCATTTACCAAACCCCACCGCTTAAATATATTGGTCCACTTACGGCATTACAAAAGCCTGCTCAGGAGTTCGACAAAGACATTGACGTATTGGGAGTAATTTCCGGTCCGGAGCCCGGCCGGAAGAAGTTTGAAATCGAAATGAGGAAATTATTTTCCAAATTACAAAGAGATCAGGGCCTGAGAACCCACTTGATTCTTGGGAAATCGTTTTCCGGAATTGGGCCGGAAAGGGAAAATCCTAACGAAGAAGATTTTGCCGGTCCGGAAAAACTATCGCAGCTGGCAGCAGGGGCGAGATTAATAATTTCCCGATCGGGATATAGTTCCATAATGGATTATCATATGCTGGAATCTAACTGCCTTATGATACCTACCGCCGGGCAACCCGAGCAGGAATATCTGGCAAACTACCATTATTCGCATGGGAATATTCATCTGATGCAAGAAAATGAAATGAACCTTTCCGTGGTGGTTAAGGCTTTGGAGACACCCCGAAAAATAATTGTTGAAAACAATAAGGGAATTAGTCTTTTTGAAGCGTAAAAGAAAAAACGCTACCGGCACCTTCGGTTGAAATAACATCAATAGCCTGACGGTGTCCCTCAATAATATGCTTAACAATTGAAAGTCCGAGGCCGGTTCCACCCAATTCCCGGGAGCGGGAGTTATCAACGCGGTAAAATCGTTCAAAAATCCTGGGCAGATGTTCTTTTTTAATTCCGATCCCGTTATCTGCAACTTCCACTCTCACCTTTTCCCCCAGGACATCCACCTTTAATCTTGTTTCACCTTCGGGTTTTCCGTATCGAACTGAGTTTACGACCAGGTTTACCAGCACCTGTCTGATTCTGAATTTATCGGCAAAAACAAAAACAGGCTCCTGGGGAGGATCACGAAAAATGATGTTGATTTTGCTTTCGCGGGATCTCAGATCCTGGGCATCAATAACATCCTGAATAAGTTCAACAATATCGAATTTCTCCGGTTCCAATTCAAGTTCACCGGTTTCGAGCTGGGAAATGGTTTGAAGATCTTCCACTATGGTAATCATTCTATCCACACTTTTTTCGGCTCGTTTCAGGTAATCAACATTTATTCTTTCGTCGTGCAAACCCCCATCCAGGAGTGTAAGAATGTATCCCTGAATATTGAAAATAGGGGTTTTGAGTTCATGAGAAACGTTTCCAATATACTCTTTGCGATAAGATTCCATTTTTCTAAACTGTTCGATTTCCATTTTTCTGTTGGAGAAAATTCTTCGGAGTTCAGTTTCCAGATCACGGGAAGCGAATAATGGATTTAACAGGGTTTTACCATGTTCGAGTTCTTGTTCTCGCACCAGTTTCAAAATTCTTTTCGACTCAAAATAATTATAGCCGGCCAACAATACGGTGATTACAAAAAGAGAGGTAAAAAAAACGAGGATTACTAAAACAAAAAGGGATTCTGTAGAGGCCGGAATTTTGTATCGGGCAATAAAATAAGAGCAAACGGCAATAAAAACAGACGCAAGAAAAGCAACGAAAATTATCCTAAGCCAGGATTTAGCCTTCATTAAAATTCGAATTTATAACCTACACCTTTTATGGTTTTAATATAATGGTCGCCGATTTTTTCTCTTATTTTTCGAACATGAACATCGATTGTCCGGTCGCCTACAACCACATCACCACCCCAAACATTATTAAGGATTTCATCCCTTGAAAAAACTTTGCCGGGTTTGGATGAAAGCAATGCCAGAAGTTCAAACTCTTTACGGGGGAGATTAATTTCCACATTACGATGGATGATGATATATTTTTCTTTGTCTATGGAAAGTTCACCAAGGACAAGCAGACCGTTTTCGGTTTCTGAAAATTTCCTCCGCAACAATCCTTTGATTCGACTGAGAAGGACCTTAGGTTTAATGGGTTTATTAATAAAATCATCAGCCCCGGCTTCAAAGCCGCCAATCTGGGCAAAATCTTCATTTCTGGCTGTCAAAAAAGCAATCAGGGGATTTTGCAAATCAGGGATTTTCCGGAGTTCGGTGCAGGCTTCAATGCCATCCATTCCCGGCATCATTAAATCGAGGATTATCAGGTCAGGTATAACTTCCTTTGCCTTGGCAATCCCATCCAGCCCATTTGAAGCCAGAAATACCTTGTACCCTTCCTTTTCAAGGTTATACCGGATAAGTTCGAGAATATCCGGCTCGTCATCCACAATAAGGATTTTAGCCATGGGTTAAGGGTAAAGTTAATGAAGAAATCGGAGGGTTAGGTAAGGAGATGAACAAGCCAATAAAAAAATCCTGCCATGGCGGCAGATACGGGGATAGTAATAATCCAGGCCCAGACCAGGTTAATGGTAACTCCCCATCGCACGGCGGAAAGGCGTTTCAGCATTCCCACTCCTATTATGGATCCGGTAATGGTATGTGTGGTAGACACGGGAATACCCAGGGAGCCGGTTCCAAAAAGTGTTAAGGCCCCACCGGTTTCGGCTGCGAAACCTTCAAAGGGTGTAAGTTTAGTTACTTTCTGACCCATGGTTTTTACGATTCTCCAACCGCCGAACATGGTTCCGAAACCAATAGCGAGGTAGCAGGAGATGGGAACCCAGGATGGGATCAGATCTGTAAATTTAAGTTCAGGTTTTTTAAGTCCCTGAACTCCCTGAGCCAGGGCATCTTTGTATTCTGCCATTGCAATTTTAAACTCCTGTTCCCTCGGGCCAAAATCATTAATAAAGCTCATCAACCAGGATGGAGCGCCTTCTAATTCAGTGGCAGGCAGGTGTGAAAAGGCAATAAAGGCAGCCATCAGAATTCCCATAACTTTCTGAGCATCGTTACCGCCATGCCCAAGGCTATATGCGGCTGAAGAAACCAGCTGCAGACGACGGAATATTTTATCAACCCTCGACGGGTTCGCCCTTCGGCACAAATGCAAGGTAATTACGGCTACAAAATAGGATACTATCATTCCGATCAGGGGAGCCAAAACAATGAATGCAATGGGCTTGAGAACCTTATCCGGTTGGATAGAACCAAAACCTGCATGGGCTATAGCGGCACCGGCAAAACCACCGATCAGGGTATGTGAAGAAGAAGAAGGAATGCCATAGTACCATGTAATCAGATTCCAGGCAATGGCCGCAAGGAGGCCGGCCAGAATTACTTCAAGGGTAATAAAGTCAACTTTTACCGTCTTAGAAACGGTATCAGCCACACTTAATTTAAAAATCCAAAAGGCGATGATATTAAATGCCGCTGCCCACAAAACCGCAGTAAACGGAGCGAGCACCCGGGTAGAAACCACGGTGGCAATGGAATTGGCGGCATCATGAAATCCGTTAATAAAATCGAAAATCAAAGCCAGAACAATAATCAGCAGAAGGGAATCGATACCCATAGGATCAGGCGTTTTTCACCAAAATAGATTCCAGAACATTGGCCGCATCCTCGCACTTATCCGTGGCGGTTTCAAGGGCAGAAAGCACTTCCTTGTATTTGATTACCATTACGGCATTTTGCTCTTCTTCAAAAAGTTTGGCTATCGCCATATCGAAAATATCGTCGGCATGGTTTTCAATGCTGTTGATGCGCACACAGGCTTCCTTAATTTTTCCTATATTCTTCAGGTTCCTCAACTCGTTAATTGCACGGTGTAGTTCGCGTGAGCCTTCCAGGATTAATTCAGACAGTTTAATTATGGAGGGACTGATTTTATCAACCTTATAGAGCTGGATTCGTTTGGCCGACCCATGGATATAATCTACGATATCATCAATGGAGGAGGTCAGGGCGTGAATGTCTTCACGATCAAAAGGAGTAATAAAATTGGTAGAAAGTTCATTGAAAATCTCATGGGAAATGGCATCGCCTGCATGTTCCAGATTTTCTATTTCCTTTATTAATCTTGTTCTTTCATCCGCATCGGGGGTATTCACCATTTTCACGAGTAATTCAGAAATCGACAACAGATTTCCGGAACCCCTTTCGAAAAGGGAAAAAAACTTTTTATCCTGGGGGATAAAAATCTTCAAAAAACTAGCCATGTAAACAGGTATTAATAGAAAGGCAAAGCTGACCTATTTCAGGAAAATCAATGTTAAGGGAATGTTAAATCCTTAGGTCAGGGAGTAAAAGGCGGGGAAGTAATGACGTTGCTCTTATTTAGAGCCCGGTCGTAAATGAAGCATTCGAACCGGTATTTGGTATGCCCGGGAACATAATATGGGGCGTACATGCGGGAGTGGATTTCCCCCTTTACGGCCTTGCTGTTATCCTTTTTGAGAACCCGTGGGAATCGGAAGTTCCATTCCAGCAAATCACCATTATTAGGGAAATTGGTTACAAAGGGAACCCATTGTCCGGTGGCGGTATCGAGGTATAAGTATTTCAGCCTCAGGTTAAAATGATAGTTGCCGCCCTGGTGGAAAGGAGAATTGGTATCTTTGGAGGAGAGTCCGAGATCGCCATCGCCATCGGTAAAATTGATGACAAATTCAGCCGAGTCGTTTCCGTAGCGGATGTATTGGTTGAATTCAATAGCCGGTTCGTTGGGAAAGGACTCGTCCTTGATACAACCTGCTAATAAAAACACGGCTACAACACTAAGGAAGGCAAAACGTTGCATACTTCAAATTTACAAATTCCGGTGAATTTTACCACCAATAATCGGAACGCATAAAATGGGAAAAAATTTTAGTCCCGCAAAACTGGTAAAGGACTTTATTGGCCAGGCAGGGGAAGAAGGTGATTTTAGCGAATTGGCTATCAGGGTATTCCGTCACCAGGCCGAAAATTGCCCTGTTTACCGGGAATTCCTTGAGCTCCTGAAAATCGATCCCAAAAAAATCAATGACCCGGAAAAAATCCCTTTTCTCCCCATTTCGTTTTTCCGCAGCCATAGGGTTGAATGCGAACCTGTGACCCCGTCACCCCTGATATTTGAAAGCAGTGGAACCACAGGCCAAAACATTTCCCGGCATTTTGTCAGTGATCCGGATGTTTATGAATTATCCCTGAGCGAAGGATTTAAAATTTTCGCCGGGGATCCGAAAAATTTTATTTTTCTCAGTCTTTTACCGGGTTACCTGGAAAGAGGAAATTCCTCTCTTGTTTATATGATAAATCATTTAATGAAGAAAGGGGGAAATGATGAATCGGGCTTTTATTTGAATAATTTCCGGGAGCTTGCTGAAAAACTGATCACGCTGGAAAAATCAGGAAAAAAAATTATTCTTTTCGGAGTTTCATATGCATTATTACGGTTTTCGGAGCAATTCCCGATACCCTTAAAGAACACTATGGTTGTTGAAACGGGAGGCATGAAAGGAATGGAAAAAGAAATGGTCCGGGAAGAATTGCATGGAATATTGTCGGAGCGATTCAAATTGAAAGGTATTTCATCAGAATATGGAATGACTGAGTTATTTTCCCAGGCATGGTCGGCTGAAGGGGGAATTTTTAAAACTCCTCCCTGGATGCGGGTCCTGATTCGCGATCCGGAAACCCCAAACGATTACATACATGCGCCGGGAAAAACCGGAGGGATAAATGTCATAGACCTGGCCAATGTTAACTCTTGCAGTTTTATTGCAACCATGGATCTGGGGCGACTGGAGAAGCCGGGGGGATTTGAGGTAATGGGGAGGTACGACAACAGCGATCTCCGTGGCTGCAACCTGTTGGCCGTTTGAATATTATTGAATCCGGAACAAAAAGTAATTTTTCTTTCCTTTTTGCACCAGGATACTATTTCCGGAAAGCAGATGGGATGTGTTTACGGAAAGGTTGACATCATCGGCTTTTTCCTTATTAATGAGAACCCCTCCCTGCTGAATCATTTTCCTGGCTTCTCCTTTCGATGGAAATACTGTTGATTTTGCAACCAGAAGTTCGATCAAAGGTATACCGGCTTCCAGTTCAGATTTTGGTAAATTATAGGTGGGAACCCCTTCAAAAACTTCCAGAATTTGCTTTTCGCTTAAGGTTCCCAGCATTTCCCGGGTTCCTTTTCCGAATAAAATCTCGCTTGCGTCCTGAGCTTTGGCAAGGGCATCAGCAGAATGAACCCTGGCGGTAATTTCAGCGGCCAGTGATTTTTGTAACAGTCGCAGATGGGGTTCTTTAGCATGGTCAGAGATCAGACTTTCGATTTCTTCTCTCCCATTTAAAGAAAAAATCCGGATATAATTCTCCACATCCTGATCGGAAGCATTTATCCAAAACTGGTAAAATTTATAGGGGCTGGTTTTTTCAGGATCAAGCCAGATATTTCCGGATTCTGTTTTCCCAAATTTTGACCCATCCGCCTTTTTTATCAAAGGGGTGGTGAGGGCAAATGCCTCGCCCGCATCCTTTCTGCGAATCAATTCAGTACCTGTAAGAATATTGCCCCATTGATCGGAACCTCCCATTTGCATTTTCACCCCGTGGTTTTTCCACAGATAATAAAAATCATATCCCTGTACCAACTGGTATGAGAATTCAGTAAAAGACATTCCCGATTCCAATCTGGTTTTTACGGAATCCTTTGCCAGCATATAATTAATGGTGATGTGTTTACCTACATCCCTGATAAAATCAAGGAAGCCCATGTCCTTAAACCAGTCGTAATTATTTACTATCCGGGCTTTATTCTTCCCGGAGGAAAAATCAAGAAATTTCTCCAGCTGTTTTTGCTGGCATTCCTGATTATGGACCAGGGTGTCGCGGTCGAGCAAATTTCTTTCTGCGGATTTTCCGGAAGGGTCGCCTACCATTCCGGTGGCACCACCCACGAGGGCCACAGGACTGTGTCCGCTTCTTTGAAAATGCACAAGGGTCATAATCTGAACCAGATTTCCAAGGCCCAGACTATCGGCAGTTGGATCAAAGCCAATATAACCCGACACCTGTTCTTTTTTCAGAAGCTCTTCGGTTCCGGGCATTATGTCGTGCAACATACCCCGCCATTTCAATTCATCAACAAAACTCATTGGCCAAAGATAAATTATATCTTTCGAAACCCTTCACCCCGGAAAATAAATACCTTTGAAAAATGATACTTGTAACGGGGGGCACCGGTTTTGTTGGTTCCCACATGTTGGCAAAAATAGTGGAAGAGAACCGGCCGGTAAAAGCGTTTCATCGTCCCCATTCAGATTTTTCGGAATTAAAAAAAGTATTCCAAAGGCATTTTGGAGAGGCCTGGGAAGCGCGCTTTAACACCATAACCTGGTATTGTGGGAATCTTTCCAATCCTGTTGATATAGCTGGATTTATAGGGGAAGGTGATATTGTTTTTCATTGTGCGGGAACCATCCGGTTCGACAAAAAAGGCATTGACAGCTTATACCGGAACAATGTCAGAGCCACCGAGTTGCTGGTAAATGAATCGCTTGAAAAACAAGTCGCGTATTTTTCCCATTTAAGTTCTGTAGCCGCCTTTGGGGAATGGCCCGAGGGAAGCCTGATTAATGAACATTCTGCTTTTAACGGCCGGCGTAAAGACAGCCATTATTTCTATAGTAAATTTCAGTCAGAAATGGAAGTTTGGCGAGGGTTTGAAGAAGGGCTTAAAGGAAGTATAGTGAATCCCGGGGTAATTTTAGGAAGCGGTTTTTGGAGAACCGGAAGCAATCAAATAATCAGGGCCACGGCCAAGGGAATTCCATTTTACCCTGACGGGATTGGGTCCTTTGTCAGCGTAGAAGACGTTACTTCGATAATGTGGGAATTGTTTACCAGAGGTATTCACGGAGAAAGGTATATTCTGGTTTCAGATAACCAGCCCCATGTGGATTTTCTTACCCTGTTATGTTCCGAATTGGGGGTGAAGCCCCCTAAAAAACAATTGGGGAGAATTTCATATTTTATCATGCGTTATTTGCTTGGACCGGGAATATCACTTTTAGGAAAGCCGAACCCCTTCCCTCCTTCCTTTATCCGGGGCATGAAAAGCAAAACCCGGTTTGAGGCCCATAAAATTGAGGATTTATTGGGGCGAAAACTGAAAGGTATTGACAGGTTTATTCCTGAAATTGCCTCGGTTTATAAAAAGGAAGAAATGGAGTTGAAGGCCTAATTTCCTTTTGTTTTCCCTTCTGTTTCGGCCTGTTTGGCTGAGAGTCTCAAGATAACCTCATCGTAAATTTCATTCAACAGTTCGGGCCGGGAAGAATAAAATTTCATGCTGGAGTCATATTCGGCTCTTAAAACCCCGGATTTTTCGAACACTGCCTGGAAATTAACCGAGTCGGAGAAGGTAGAATCGCCCAGGGATTTACCGGTCATTACCTCGGCCTCCGCATAATGAAGGGAAACCAGAAGATCAATCATTTTTTCTTTTTCGAGCACACCTTCAGGAATTCCCTGATTTCCCGAGCAGGAGCCCAAAAAGATCAGGGCGGATACAAAAATAAAAAGGCGCATGGGCAAAATTAGGCAAATCCCCTGAATGATGGGCCGCCGAATTTGAATTTCAAGTATTACCTTTACCGGGTTGGATAAAGAAAAAAAGCAAGTGGTTTGGATTACGGGGGCTTCCTCAGGAATTGGGAAAGCGCTTGCTCATACTTTTTACCAAAGAGGGTACACCCTTGTTTTGTCGGGAAGAGACCCTCAGGCGCTTGAATCGGTAGCTACCGAATTTAAATTTTCTTCCGATCGTTTTTTTATTTTACCCCTGGATCTGGAACTTAATCACGAAGCCTCGCGCTGGGTTTCGCGTGTAATGGAGTTTGCCGGCCGAATAGATGTAATGGTTCACAACGGCGGAATCAGTCAGCGTTCTTTTGCAGGTGAAACCCAACCTGAAATCGCAAGAAAGATCATGGAGGTAAATTATTTTGGAGCCGTTGCCATTACGCATGAGCTATTACCCGTTTTCTTACAACAGCAAAAAGGAGATTTCATTGTAATCAGTAGTGTTTCCGGTAAATTCGGATATTATTTACGATCATCCTATTCCGCTTCCAAGCATGCGCTTCACGGATATTTTGATTCACTCCGGCTGGAATATGGAAAAAGGGGCATTAGCGTTTTAATGGTTTGTCCGGGAAAAGTTGCAACCCGGATTTCAGTAAATGCCCTGCAGGGTAGTGGGAACCGGCATGGAAAAATGGATTCTTCTCATGTGGAGGGAATTTCGGCGATGGAATGTGCCCGTGACATAATGGAAGGATATGACAAAGGAAAATTTGAAATTTATTCGGGCCATTTCCGTGAACGATTTGCTTTGTGGTTGCGAAGGATGTTTCCCCGCTTTTTTTATAAAAAACTATTCAATCAGAAAATAGAGTGATGGAATTACCGATTGTATCAGGCATACAACAGATTGGAATTGGGGTTCAAAACGTGCATGAAGCCTATCATTGGTACCGAAAAACATTCGGGCAGAATATCCGGATTTTTGAAGAAGCGGCTGAGGCTAATTTGATGTTACCTTATACGGGCGGTATGCCACAGAAGCGTCATGCCATATTATCTCTTCACCCCCGGGGTGGTGGCGGGTATGAAATCTGGCAATATACATCTCGTAAACCTCAGCCCCCTGCCTTTTCAATTCGGCCCGGCGATCTTGGGATCCTTGCAAATTGCATTAAAACAGACCAGCCGGAAGCGACCCACAAATATTTATCGAACCAAAACCTTCCTTTTTTGGGAAAGTTGCATTCATCGGGTGAAGGTTTGTTTTTTTGGGGAAAAGATCCCTTCAATAATTTTTTCAAAATAGTACAATCTGATGTTTTCTTTCAAAAGGGAAAATCACTGTTTGGGGGTCCCTGCGGGGCCGTTCTTGGAGTTTCGGCCATGGAGAAATCAATAGCCTTTTACAGGAATATTCTGGGTTATGATAAAATAGTATTTGATCAAACCGGAGTATTTGAAGATCTGGGTGAGTTAGGAAGAACAGGGGAAAGTTTCCGCAGGGTAATCTTAACGCATTCCCGTGAGCGAAAAGGTCCCTTCGCGCCATTCTTTGGTAACAGCAAAATAGAACTCCTGCAATTAATTAATGGAAATACTGAAAAAATCTTCAAAGATCGCCTGTGGGGTGATTTAGGCTACATACATCTTTGTTTCGACATTCGGGGCCTGGATGAACTATCGGCACTTTGTAAAAAGGAGGGGCATCCCTTTACGGTGGAAAGTCCTGCAAGATTCGACATGGGTGAAGCGGCGGGCCGGTTCAGTTATGTGGAGGATCCCGATGGTACTTTGATTGAATTCGTAGAAACTCACAAAATTCCATTGCTAAAAAAAATAGGCTGGTATTTGAATTTGAAGAACCGGGCTCCTGAAAAGGCATTACCTAACTGGATTTTAAAGGCCATGACCTCGAATCAGGACAAAGCTTAATCAGCGAAGGTCTTTAAAAAAGAAATCACACATCCCTTCTCCATCTTCCCTTCTATTTTCGAAATCGCCCTTGGCTTTATCCCTGAATTTCCAGGCTTCAAGGGCAGACTTACAGCTTCTGAGAGGCTCACGTAAGGTAATGGAAAGCTGACCCAAAATGGCGAGGCCTACTACTACAAAAAGACCCACTACCAGGGATCCGGAAAGCAGCCAGGCCAGGGAAAAACCCAGCAAAGCCCAGAAAATCCAGAATAACATACACAACACAAATTCAACGCTGGCATAAAACTCAATGTTCTTTACCTTTTTACGAGTCAGACTTACTCCTAAAATTACAGGTATCAGGTTCAAAAGCCAGCCCGAATAAAAAAAAGGAATCAGAAAAAGGTATTGTAGGCCAGAGGTAAAAATTCCGGTGGGGGGGCTAAAAAGATGTTTGGGTAGAATTTTTCTTTCTTTCAGAAATGCGGAAAGTGTAAGGGCAGACTCTTTTATCCTTTTGAATTCATCTTGCTCGTTTACAGACTTCCCGTTAATTGAGCGGGCTAGTAGTTGTCGCCGGTTAAAAATATGCAGGGCAGATTTTGAAGTGAGCTTGTTTTGCACCGGATATTTTCCCTCGAACAAATTCCAAAGTTCGCGGAACAAAACATCGTTTTCTGGATTTTGTATTTCAGCCACTGTTTCCCGCATTTTCTTTTCTGTAAATGCGGTAAGGTCGTTAATGGCAATTGCAGGGTTCTTTTTATAGGGTTCGATCCAGGGTTCAATGGAAAAAGCATCACCCGTGTATACAATTAAAGAACTTCGGAACTTTGAAGGGTCATAAAAGTTCATTCCCAGGGGAACAATTGCCAATTTACTTCCCTCAGGAGAATTAATTGCGAAATCAAGGGCCACCTTTGCCAGGCCCTTTTTAAGTGGTTTAATCCTGTAATCCTGAATGCAGATTCCTTCAGGATACAGCAGAATGGTCTCCCGGTTCTCCAGAAATAATTTAAAAGAGTCGAAAGATCCGGCATTCTTTTTTATTTCTGAAAATCCTTCTTGAAGTCTGTACATGGGAAGGATACCCAGCTTTTTCAGAAAAAATGCAGCCACCGGGCTCCTGAAAACATCACCTCTGGCAAAAAACTTTACTTTTTTTACCCTGCGATATCCGATTAGGATAGGATCCATGAATGCGTTGGTGTGGTTGGAGGCAATAATGCAAGGAACCTTTCCGGGGATTCTATCGGTATTCAGGTATACCGTCTTATAATAAAGACGGAGAAAAATCAGCATTAAGGCTTGTGTAAACCGATAAATCACAAAAAATATCTTAGCGGTTAAACATCAATCTCATTCCTGTCTTCCGGTATTTGAATTTTCCTTTCTCGCCACTGAGGTCGTCTTCGTAAACAAGATTACCGTTTACAAAGGTTGCAACAACGCGTGAGGAAAAAGAATCACCTTCAAAGGGAGACCATTGGCATTTGTAGAAAAGGTTTTCGGGTTTAACTACCCATGGTGAATTGGGATTAACGAGTACCACATCGGCATAGGCTCCTTCCCTGATAAACCCCCGGCCTTCAATTTGAAACAACCGGGCCACATTATGGCACATTTTTTCAACCATAAATTCAATACTGATTTTCCCTTTTTTAACAAATTCCATCATCGCAACCAGAGAATGCTGAACCAGAGGGCCTCCACTTGGGGCAGAAAAATAGGTGGCTGATTTTTCCTCCCGGGTATGCGGGGCATGATCGGTGGCAATAACATCAATCCGGTTCTCCATCAGTCCTTTCCATATTCCTTCACGGTCAGCAGCAGACTTAATGGCAGGGTTCCATTTAATCCTGTTTCCTTTGGAGGTGTAATCTTCATCACAAAAATAAAGATGGTGAATACAAGCTTCGGAAGTAATTTTCTTTTCTTTTCCCGGAACTGCCTTTTCAAAAAGGGAAACTTCACGAGCAGTGCTTATGTGCAGAATATGTAGTCTCGATCCGTATTTGGTGGCAAGCTCCACGGCCAATGAGCTCGAGCGATAACAGGCTTCTTCATTTCGGATAACGGGATGCATGGTAATGGGCACATGCTCTCCATATTTCTCCTTTGCCAGAGCCAGGTTCTTTTTTACGGTGGGCTCATCCTCGCAATGGGTTGCAATCAGCAAGGGAGTTTCTGAAAATATGGCTTCCAGGGTTTTTCTACTGTCTACCAGCATATTTCCGGTGGAGGATCCCATAAAAATCTTGAGACCGCAAACCTTAGTGGGATCCACTTTTCTTATTTCACTGATGTTTTCATTACTGGCACCCATAAAAAAGGAGTAGTTGGCCGGAGAAACTTCTGAGGCCCGCTGGTATTTCTCCTCCAGCAAATCGAGGGTTAGTACGTTGGGAACCGTGTTGGGCATTTCCATGAATGAGGTAATACCGCCGGCGACCGCCGCTCTTGACTCGGTAGTTAAGTCCCCCTTATGGGTAAGTCCGGGCTCCCGGAAATGAACCTGATCATCGATAAGTCCCGGGATCAAAAAATTATCCTTCCCATCATACACTTCTCCGGAATATGTATCCAGAAATTCGTTCAGGCTTTTTCTGTCGCGGAAAACCCGTTCAATTTTTTCATCCCGGATTAACAATCCACCATCAAAAGTTTCGCCTTCATTTACAATCCGGCAATTTTTTATTACCAATTTTCCCATTATTAAAAAGTTACCGGTACAACCATATTTTTATTTTCACGAATGATTTCAAGGGTAGTTGAATCTCCCTTATTATATTTTCCCAGGCATTCCATATAATCTTTCACCGACTGAATTGGAAGGTCTCCCATCCGGATAATTACATCTCCTTTTTTTAACCCGGCCAGGTCTGCAGGCTTTCCCGCACTAACTCCGTCCAGGCGCAATCCGGTTCCCTCAAAGGTATAATCGGGCATAATTCCTAAAGTAACCTTAAATCCCGTCCTTCCCCCCATGGTATTCCGGGTGGTTTGAAATTTTTGACGGGGCTTTTCATCAAAGTCCATTACAAATCGAATTACATACTCCACCACATCTTTCTGACCCCGGTAGTTTACCTTTTCAGGATCATCGCCCGGCTTGTGATAATCTTCATGCTGCCCCGTAAAAAAATGAAGTACCGGAATTCCTTTCAGGTAGAAAGATGTCTGATCTGAGGGTCCAATACCCGAACTGTCGAGTTTAAGTGAAAAGCCTCCGGGGTTTTTATCAAACCAGGGAACAAAATCAGGACCGGTTCCCACCCCATAAACCAGAAGCCGTTTTGTGGTATCGTTTAATCTTCCAATCATATCCAGATTTATCATGTAATTTACACGGGAAAGGTCGATGGTGGGATTTTCGCAGTATTTTTTTGAACCCAGAAGTCCAAGTTCCGCCCCTGAAAAACAGATAAACAGAAAATTATATTTCTCGCGGATATTATTGTATTTGAAATACCGGGCTAATTCAAGCACTCCGGCAACACCGGAGGCATTATCATCTGCCCCATTATGTATTTTTCCTTCAGGTTCGGTATCGCGTGAATTATGATCATGTCCGAGACCCAAATGATCAAAATGGGCACCAATAACTATAGTAAACTCCGCTTTGTTATCCAGATATGCTACCACATTCAATCCGGAAATATTATCACCGGTACCGATGGTGTCGTGGGCGTGGGCACGCTTACGGGTTTTAAAAGAATAGAGGTATGAGCTCAGATTTCCCTTGGGTTCAAGCTTCATTTTTTTAAAATGAGAGGCGATGTAATTCGCAGCGGCTAATTCTTCACGCGTACCGGTTCCCCTACCCTTCATTTTATCGGAGGCCAGGGTATAAACATGTTTCTTAAGGTTGGCTTCAGAAACCGCTGGATGTAACTTTTGGGAGAAGGCCTGAAACAGTAAACCGGAAAAAAAGATGGTGAAAATCAGTTTCCGGCTGGCCATAGCACAAAGGTACCAAAAACCTGAATTAATCCACCCAGTCGGCTAAAAACACATTGGTATCCTTAGAGCCCTTATTATTTCGGTTCGAGGAGAACACCAGTTGCTTTCCATTGGGAGAAAACATTGGAAATGCATTAAAGTAGCTTTGTGAAGTAACTCGTTCAAGCCCGGTGCCATCGATATTTACGAGATATAATTGAAAATCAAATCCCCGGTCTGAGTGGTGGTTTGAAGAAAAAATTATTTTCTTTCCGGAAGGATGAAAAAACGGCGCCCAATTTGCCTTTCCGAGACTGGTAATTTGTTTTAAATCACTTCCATCGGTATTGCAGGTGTAAATTTCCATTTGGGTGGGGGCAACCAGACCTTGTTTAAGCAATGCTTTATACTCATTTATTTCCTCCTCGGTTTCCGGCCTGGAGGCTCTGAAAACAAGCTTTTTCCCGTCGGGCGAAAAAAAAGCTCCACAATCGTAGCCCAGGTCATGGGTAACCTGAACGAGTCCGGTTCCGTCAATGTTCATGATCCATAATTCTAAGTCGCCGGAACGATCCGAGGTAAAAACAATTTTCTTTCCATCAGGAGAAACCACTGCTTCGGCATCATAACCTATGCGATTAGTAAGTTGTTTGAGGATTTTTCCTTTCCCATCTGCCAAAAAAATATCATAGGAAGGATAAACGGGCCAAAGGTATTTACCACCCGGCTTAACCTCGGGAACAGGCGGACATGGGTCCCCGGTTTTATGGGTAGAAGCGTAGATAACTTTCTTCCCGTCCGCTAAAAAGTAGGAACAGGTAGTTCTTCCCTTCCCCGTGCTTACTTTTTTAGGCATATAGGCCGAGTCGCGCGCCTTTTCAATTACCATAATAAAGATTTGGTCGCATGACAGTCCCCAGGCCGGATTATTGGATTGAAAAACCAGTTTTTTCCCATCGGGACTGAAATAAGCTTCTGCATTATCACCACCGAAGGTGAGTTGGCGGATATTTTTCAGGTGGGGTTCGTTGTGAACCGGATTCAGGGAAAGGCCCAGGAGGGCAAGCAGGATTATGGGAAGTTTCATAGGCAGAAAAACAAGCCGCGAATTTCCTCAATGCCAATTAAAGAAAAGTCACAGGAAGGTAAAATTCATTGGATTTTAAGGAAGCGCATTTTCAAAACACCGATAAAAGCTTCGTTAAAAATCCGGGTACTCATTTTGGAAACACCAAATTGGCGGTCGGTAAAAGTAATTGGGACTTCCACGAGGCGGAAACCCAGGCGGCTGGCTTTGTATTTCATTTCAATTTGAAATGCGTATCCTACAAACCGGATGGCATCAAGGTTTATGGATTCTAATACCTTTCGCCGATAGCATTTAAACCCTGCGGTGGTATCTTTGATATTTATCCAAAGAACAATCCGGACGTATAGCGATGCAAAGTAGGAAAGCAAAATGCGGTTCAGGGGCCAGTTAGAAACTTTCCCACCCCGGCAATATCTGGAGCCGATAGACAAATCAGCGCCTTTTTCACAGGCATCACGCAGGCGAATGAGGTCGGCCGGTTTGTGGCTGAAATCACAATCCATTTCAAAGATAAATTCGTAGGTTTTTGACAAAGCCCATTTAAAGCCATGGATGTATGCCGTACCGAGGCCCAGCTTACCTTTTCTTTCTGAAATAAAAAGTCGATCGGGAAATTCTGCAATAAGGTTTTTAACGATTTGAGCCGTTCCATCCGGAGATCCATCATCCACAATTAACACATCAAAAGAAAAAGGCTGGGAAAAAATAGCTCTTACCATTTTTTCAACGTTTTCCTTTTCGTTATAAGTAGGAATAATAACCAGGGAATCGGAAGCCATCCATGCAAAGGTAAAAAATGAAGTCACAAATCTACCCTTTCAGAATACGTCTCAGGTAATTTATTTGCCCCAGGTGATAAGACAGGTGGGTGCTTATTTTCATCAATCCCTGAAGCCAGCTAACATCCGGTCCAAAATTATCGAAGGGGAATTTGTCGGAGGGGCTTAACCGGTTCAAATTTGCAAGGGAGTTTATTACTTCTTCTCGGGTAACCTGAATCAAATTGCGAATTTCAGATTTTGAAAGTCCTCTTGCTGAAAACTCATAATCTCTGTTTCTGATATATCCGGTATTCCCGAGAGAGGACCCTATAAAATGCCTTAGATTTCCGCAAAGGTGCAGAAAAAGCGAACCCCCGGGGTTATTAATTCCCGGGGGCAGCACCCATAATTTTTCTTCAGGAAATTCTTCCAGTTCCGTGGCCAGGTCTTCCAGTGCTGAAGCAAAGATTCCGGAAAACGCTGCCAGAGAATTATTCATACTTACCGAAGCAATTGAACAAATCCTTTGAATTCATAAAGCTTGTCATCGAATCCGGTAGCATTGAGAACATAAAAGTAAGTTCCGGCAGAGGCAGGGCCTCCGGCAACCGAATTTCCATCCCAACCTCCGTTAGGACCTCCTTTCCATTCGCCTACCACAACACCCCAGCGGTTAAAAATTTTACCCGTTAGATCCTTCACTCCGGATACCTGAGCATTAAACACATCGTTGGTATTATCACCATTAGGAGTAAAGATGTTTGGTAGCACCACGGAAACTTCATCGCCAACGATGATGGTAAGGTAAACCGTATCGGAGCAAGCCTGATTATTATTCCACACTACGAGCATAACCGTATAAGTGCCGGTAGCCGTATAGGTGTGGGTTGGGTTTTGGAGGGAGGAAGTATTAGCATCTCCAAAGTCCCAGAGGTAATTATTGGCTCCGGAAGAGGAATTGGTGAATACAACATTTAAGGGGGCTACACCCGTAGTTGGGGTAGCTGAGGCTGCGGCGTTAACCCCAATTACCAGTCCAACTGTAACGGTTGAAGTTTGTGAACAGCCCGTTGCATCGGTAACGGTAACGGTATAAACACCTGCTGCAAGTCCGGAAACAGTTTGACCGGTAAGGTTACCGGGCGACCAGGAATAGGTAAATGGAGAAGTTCCGGTAACGGTTCCGGCGGTTGCGGTTCCGTTATTCATGCCACATGTTTCAGGGGTGGCGGTACCCTGAGCCAAGGTTGGGCCCTGGGTAACGGTAACCGATACCGTAGCGGTGGCAGTACATCCGGCCGAATTTGTAACCGTGACGGTGTAAACCGTGGAAGCGGTAGGAGTGCAAACAGGATTTGAAATACTGCTGTTGCTTAAGCCTGTTGCGGGTGACCATGAGTAAGATGTTCCACCACCCGAGTTAAATTGAGTTGTAGATCCAACACATACAATAGCCGGGCTGGCCATGGCAACAGCGGTAGGGTTATTACCAACAAGAACGGTAACAGATCCGGAAGCAGTGCAACCCGCTGAATTAGTAACCACAACAGTATAAGTAGTAGTAGCCGTTACGGTAGCGGTTGGGTTTGAAGTAGTAGGATTGCTCAAACCGGCAGCAGGTGACCAGGAATAAGAAACACCGCCCGAGCTGTTCAGCGTTGTGGTACCACCCTGACAAACTATGGATGGATTAGAGCTCACGGTAACCACAGGATTTGGGTTTACCAAAATGGTTACCTGTCCGGTATTGGTACATCCGTTGGCATCAGAAACAACCACGGTATAAGTTGTGGTTGCCGTTGGAGTTGCAACTGGGTTGGAAATAGTGGTACTGTTTAAACCGGTTGCGGGAGACCAGGAATAAACGTTACCACCGGAAGCGGACAAATTGGAAGATCCACCCGGACAAATGGCCTGGGGAGTTGCGGAAGCCGCTACGTTCGGTAAAGGATTAACCGTTATTGAAACCGTTCCTGTTCCGGTACATCCATTAGCATCGGTAACTGAAACCGTATAGGTTGTAGTTGCAGAAGGTGTAGCCACAGGGTTTTGACAAGTTGAACAATTCAGACCGGCGGCCGGAGTCCAGGTAAATGAAGCGCCGGATCCCACGCTTAAATTTACCGATGATCCGGAACAAACGGTATTGGCCGAGCTGGATACGAAGGGAGTAAAAGAATTTACGGATACGGTAGTAGTGGCACTGGCTGTGCATCCGGAAACATCAGTAACCACAAGGGTATATGTTGTTGTTGAGCTGGGATTTGCAGATGGGTTCTGACAAGTGGTACAACTCAATCCGGTAGAAGGGGACCAATTATAGGTTCCACCTCCCGTGCCATTCAAAGTAACCGAAGAAGTTGAGCAAATAGTTTGGTTAGGTCCGGCATTGGCCGTAGGACTAGGATTGACAACCACTGTAGTGGTTGCTGTATTGGTACAACCTGTAGATGCAGTAACTACAACCGTATAAGTGGTAGTAGCTGTTGGTGTAGCTGTTGGATTCGACACCGTGGGGTTACTTAATCCGGTTGTTGGAGTCCAGGAATATGAAACACCGCCGGAAGAAGAAAGCGAACTTGGCGAACCCGAACAAACTGTAGCAGGACTTGAGGAAGCAGTTGCTACCGGGGTAGGGTTTACATTTATTGTAACCGTTGCAGTGCTAGTGCAGCCAAAAGAGTTAGTAACCGTTACGGTATAAGTGGTTGTAGAAGTTGGGCTGGCAACGGGATTAGAAACCGTGCTACTGTTAAGGCTACCCGAAGGGCTCCAGGAATAGTTGCCACCACCCGTAGAACTAATATTTGTGGTTCCACCGTTACAAATTGTCAGGGGAAATCCGGAAGCAGTTGCTGTAGGGGAAGGATTTACGGTTACCGGAAAACACATTTGGGTACCGGGTCCGCAATTGTTGGAAGGGGTGACACAAACATTCCCTGAGTTCGCACCCATGGTAACTGTAATTGTATTCGTTCCTTGTCCGGTATTAATTACCGATCCGGCAGGAACGGTCCAGGTATAGTTTGATGCACCCGTAACAGGGGCACAGGTGTATGTTTGTACGCTTCCCTGGCAAACGGGAGAGTTTCCGGTTACAGGATTTGAGGCTCCCAGGGTGCTTACCAAATCATAAAAAATGGTTCCGTTGAAACGTCTGGGCTGAAAGCTTGCGCCGAAAGGGTAATCCTTTCCGGTTCCTTCAAGCACATTCATATTGGCGTCACTGGCATACACTGAACTTAAAGCCACGCCGTTGGTGTAGTAAACCGTTGGTCCGGCAGGGGTTGTTCTTGTGATATAAAAAGCCTGAGTTCCTCCGGCTGCAATATTCACATTCACCGCGATGGGTACAGCGGTTGGAATATTTATTCCTGCTCCGGTAACATTAAAAGCAGTTCCCACCAGGGTCCAGGCTCCCGGTGTAGTTTCAAACCCCACATGAGAACCTGTTTTGGTGTATATCTCAATGTTTGAGGTTCCCACATCCATATTAACATCAAAACACTTGATGTCAACGCAATTAATCGCTGTGATGTCAAACATAATACCCCTTTGGGCATTATTCTGTGCATATACAGTAACAAGATTATTTGAGGAGGGACAGGCCTGGGGTGAGGGAGAAGGATAATTTCGTTGTGCAGAAAGTTCATCCATATTTACCATCCTTCCATCATCGGTGAGGGAAAGGCGGTTTTGTTGGGAAAATGAAAGAAGTGAAACGAGGGAGAAAAAAAGAATAAAGAACTTTTTCATGGCTTAGGTTAGTGGTTAATTAATGGACGGTAAATTTACTACAAGTTGCCAAAAAAATGAGGAAAATGCGCGCAAAAGTGGGATTCAGGTGATTGCCTGGATAATTTCGGTTACAACCCCCGGATCCAGGAGTGTGGACGTATCGCCCAGATTTTGATGGTCGCCGGTGGCAATTTTTTTTAAAATTCGGCGCATTATTTTCCCGGACCGGGTTTTGGGGAGCCCCCTAACAAGCTGAATATTATCTGGTTTTGCGATGGGACCCATATATTTGGATACCGTTTCCCTTATTTCATTAATCATTTTTTCAGGATCACTCCCCTTTCCAGGTTCACAAATGGCAAAGGCATAAATTGACCAGCCTTTTATAGGATGAGGCACTCCGACCACGGCACTTTCCACCACATCCGGATGCCTGTTTATGGCATTCTCAACTTCTGCGGTTCCCAGCAAATGCCCCGAAACCTTTATCACATCATCTACCCTGCCTGTAATCCGGTAATTCCCGTTTTTATCTCTTTTGGCTCCATCGCCCGTAAAATAGTATCCCGGGAAGGGAGCAAAATAAGTTTCAACGCATCGCTTATGATTTCCGAACGTAGTTCTGATAACAGAGGGCCAGGATTTCTGAATAGCCAGCATACCTTCCGCCTCCGGAGAAGTAATTTCGATTCCTGATTCATCGAGTAAAACCGGCTGAATTCCAGGCAAAGGTTTGGTGGCATAAGAGGGAATCGCGGGCGTAACTCCTGCAAGATTCGAAATCATTATTCCGCCGGTTTCCGTTTGCCACCAGGTGTCGACAATGGGGCAGTGTTTTTCACCAACCACATCATGGTACCATTTCCAGGCTTCCTCATTTATGGGCTCGCCGACTGTGCCCAGAATTTTAAGACTATTACGGTTATATTTTCTGACATTTTCCTCTCCTAACATTTGAAGGGAGCGGATGGCGGTGGGAGCCGTATAAAAAGTTGACACCTTGTATTTCTCAACCACAGACCAGAAGCGGCCTGCATCGGGCCAGGTGGGGATTCCTTCAAAAATAACCGAGGTGGCTCCATTTAGAAGGGGTCCGTATACCAAATATGAATGACCGGTAATCCAACCCACATCGGCCGTACACCAGAATACATCTTCGGGTTGATACTGAAACACATTGGCAAAGGAGTAACCTGCATACACCATGTATCCGCCTGTGGAATGAACAACGCCCTTTGGTTTTCCGGTAGAGCCGGAGGTGTAAAGAATAAACAGAAAATCTTCAGATCCCATAGGAACCGGATCAACTGTAACTCCCCGGGGGGGCAAAGCATCATGCCATAAAAAATCCCTTCCGGGTTTAAATGTGCATTCAATTCCGGTTCTTTTTAACACAATAACGGTATGAACCGAGGGGCAGGAATCGAGAGCCTGATCAACCACTGATTTTAAGGGAATGGTTTTATCGCCCCGGAAAGCACCGTCGGCAGTAAGCACGAGAGAACAATCGGCATCGGATATGCGTTCAGCCAGTGAGGCAAAAGAAAATCCGGCAAAAACAACTGAATGTACCGCCCCAATGCGGGCACATGCCAAAACCCCATATACAAGTTCAGGAACCATGGGCATATACAGACAAACCCGGTCGCCTTTTTTTATGCCCTTATCAAGTAACATTTGAGCTACTCTGGAAACTTCCTCATGAAGTTGCCTGTAGGTAATTTTCAATCCTGTTTCTTCCGGATTATTGGGTTCCCAATAAAAGGCAACTTTGTCGGCCAGGGCAGGCAGGTGGCGATCGATACAGTTCTGGGAAATATTCAATTGTCCTCCGTCGAACCAACGGGAATTTCCTTCGGAGAAGTTTCCCGAAAACACTGAGTTCCATGGTTTAATCCAATGAAACTCCCGGGCCACTTTCGTCCAGAATTTATCCGGATTTTTTTCGGCCAGTTCCTTCATTAACAAGTATTCAGATTCCGAAGAAATACGCATGGGCTTAAAATTAAAAAATTACCGTCTAAACCAGCTTCTTATCTTTGGTACATGACAGCACTCCAGGAAAAGCTCGGAATCAGACATCCCTTTTTTATTGCTCCCATGTTTCTTGTTTCCAACCTTGACATGCTGAAAGCCGCTTTTGAGGCCGGAATCACAGGGGCCATACCGGCATTAAACTTCAGAAGTTCCGGGGAACTTAGAGCTGCCATCAGAACTCTAAAGTCATACAGTAAAATTCCCTTCGGAATAAACCTTATTGTAAACAAGTCGAATCCCAGGCTCAGCTCGCAGTTAGCAGTTTGCCTTGAAGAAAAGGTAGGGTTTATTATTACCTCTTTAGGCAATCCGGCCCATATTATTGCTGAGGCTCACCGGGAGGGAATCCTGGTATTTTGTGATGTAACCGATTTGCATTTTGCGCAAAAAGTAGAAGGATTGGGGGCAGATGCGGTTGTTGCCGTAAACTCAAGGGCGGGTGGACACAGCGGGCCATATCCCGAGGAAAAACTGATACCCCTTTTAAAATCTTCCATCAACATACCCATTATTTCAGCGGGAGGAACGGGTCGTCCGGAAGACATTAAACAAGCCCTTGGTTTGGGTGCTGATCTTGTTTCGGTGGGAACCCTTTTTATATGTACGCATGAAAGTCCTGTTAACCCGGCCTACAAAAATGCAATTATAGAACATGGTGCAAAAGATATAGTTCATACCACGCGCCTGAGTGGAACCCCCTGCACGGTAATAAACACTGAATATGTAAAAGCAAACGAAGGAAAAGCCGGTTGGCTTGAAACCCTGATTAAAAAGCATCCGCGCATAAAAAAATGGGCTAAATTGATTTTGGCCTGGAGGGGTTTTAAAGAGCTGGAAAAAGCAGCTTTTAAAACCACTTACAAAACCGTTTGGGTAGCAGGTCCTTCCATTGAATATGTAAAAAGGGAGCGGGGTGTTAAAGAAGTTGTGGCTTATCTGGCCGGGGAGGAAACAGAAAAGTCTATCATTTGATTTAAAAAGAGTAGGACCCACATCCTATTCATCAGGTATTTTTTTATCTGGAAATCCTTAAAGAATCCCTGAGAGATACATCTGTATTGCGAAGCAAATTTGAAAAATCCATCCGCTTCGAAACCTTCAATTTTCCAAAACCGGTAAGAACCCGCTTTTCCACACCAAAACCATCGGGATAGGAATTTTCCCATCCCACGATAGTCCATGGAAACTCTCGTAAAAAAAATATTTCAAGCGTATAAGAACGGGCCGGTATAAATATTTTTACCTTATCTATTTCGCTAAAATCACGGAAGGGCTGAGGAAGCTGGTCGGTATTCGGCGACAAAACCTCGATTTGAGCCTCCACTGCCTGTGGAGAAATTCGTGTAAATCGTTGCATAAAAAATCCGGGAAAGATAAGCTGATTCCCTGTTGGAATAAGTTTTGGATTAATACGAATCAGATTCCAGATTTCATCTTCTAAAAGAACAACCGGAAAATCAAGATTTTTTTCACCCTCCGATTCAAAATAAGAGCGGGTTTCAAGTTTATATTTCTTTCCTTTTAACCCTAATTGTCCAAACACTTGTCCGTCCCAATTCTGGGAGGTAAAGGAAACCTTTCTTGTGTTCGGCTTTTTATTTCCTTGCAAAGATGTAAAAACACTAACCATGAGGTTGTGTGGGTAACCACCGGTAAGGAATTCACGGGTTTGATTCATCTTTAAAATTCTGACAACGTCCTTTTTTGCTATATCCGGATTGTTCAACTTAATACCTTTTGATTTTGAAAAATCTTCCGTATTAAAAATTAATACAGCACTCCCCGGATGAATTTCTCCAAATCGGGGTTGAACAATTTCATAGGTTGAAATTTCCGTCTTCCCATCAAACCAATAATTTTTCCATTCCCCACTTACCATCTCCTTATAAGAATCGGCTACCCCGTTTCCTTTTTTTTCCAGGTTATTTTCGGAACAAAAAGCAAACAGAAAAATTATTCCGAAACAAATTGAATAGGTCCAAATGTTGAATTTGTTTTTCACCGTTATCTACAATATGGTGAAAATTGTTTTAATTTCTGCGATTGGCTCCATTTAATTTGTCACAGTTTTTTTCAATACTCAACTACTCTCTATGAAAAAACGCTGAAATACCCATACCAACATTTATTTATCAGGAAAAAATCGTTTAATCTTTAAGACGAAATTATGGGGTATTAATCCCTTTTTTATTGCGATAAAAGAAATCGGAAACAATCTCCAAAATCCAACATGCAATTTATCTCATGCCAAAAAAACAATTTTTCGGAGAGGAAATTTTAAAGGGCAAGGGGGCCTTTTATTAAAAAAATCAGAGATAAGAAATCGAAATGTATTTGACAAAAACAAAACTCCGGTAAACCTTTAGCTTAACGGAGAACTTCTTTTTGGTAAAAAAATAGAAAAAATCGAATCCTCACCAACCCATTTGTCCATAATACAACCCAATTCAAAAAGCTTCTCCAATAGTCAGGTAAAACCCCTTTGAATTTTTTCCAAACCCTGCATCGAACCTCAGATTGATTTTTTCTTTGGGGTCGGTTAAAAGCCGAAGACCGGCACCATAATTAAAGTGAACATTTCCTAGGGATAGTTTCGAAACGGTCTCGGCAACCACTCCCGACCCTGTAAATGCAACCATTCCGATTCTCCAGATAACGGGAAGGCGGTATTCAGCCTGAACCAGGGCCAGATTTTTATCGCGGTACTTCCCTTCAAAATAACCGCGCAATCTTCGGGTTCCACCAAGCCCGGGCATTTGGTGAAAGGGAGTATTTCCCGGTGTAGAAATCCATGCCATATTTAAAGCCAATACCTGATCCTTATAAATTGGGAAATAAGTGCTTACATCAAGGGAATATCGCTGATAGTTAAAATGGCTGCCTGTATACTCGTTTTCTGCATAAACCATACCCTCCAACACAATTCCCCTTGAGGGGAGAAACTGATGGTCACGGCTATCGAAATTCAAAAGAGTTCCAAATCCTGAAACCCGTCCACCAGCAGACCCGGGCACAACTCCGGAATTAAAAACGGGATTTCCCTCCCGGTAAATGATTTCAAAATCATCATAGACAAAACGACCTCCAAGGTAAAGCCCCCTGGTTACTTTTCTCAGTGCGTTCAGCCGTATCCTGGGAAAATGCGCATCAAATTTCTCGTGAAAATCATCGGGATAGTTATTTCCGGTTCCAAAAAAGTTAAAAACATATTTGTAATACCCTAACTCTCCGTAAATCCAATATTTCTGATTTTGAGGGAATAGTTGAAAAGGAACAAAAACCAGCGTTTGCTTTAACTGGGTAAATGCAAATCCAAAAGTAAAGCTGGAGCGTCGGGCACCTATGCTATCCTTATTAAAACTGAAAGTCAAAATACCTGCGCCTCCAAATCCCCAACGAGTGTCTGGAGAATAAAAAATCCCGGGAAAAACATTCAGTTTGGGTTTTTGGAGTAAAGCGGAATCTCTGGCTGGTAAATTTCCTTCCTTACAATTTCCCTGAACGCCAGACCAAAAAAGCAGACACAAAAAAAAACACTTCATTTTGTCTGCTAAATTAAAATGAGGATACACGATTGGATAAAACTTAAAAGAATCATATTCAATAAATAAAGCCCCACAACGCCATTACAACTCAAGTCCCAGCACCATAATGTCATCGGTTTGTTCAAATCCTCCCTTCCAGTCGCTAAAGATTGATTCCAATGATGCCTTCCGTTTGGCCGGTGAAAGTTTTGCCAGTTCGAATAGTAATTTCCTGAATTCCTTCGACTTCAGCTTTTTCCCTTTAGCCCCTCCAAACTGATCTGAAAATCCATCGGAATACAAATACAACACATCTGCCGGTTGAGTAGGAATAACAATATCTTCAAACACAGAAACATCGTTTTCCTGAGAGCTTCCGAGGGGAATGCGGTTGCCGTTAAAATAACTCAGGCCCCCCTTGTTTACCAAAGTTAGCCCTGAAAATGCCGCAGAAAAAAGACAAGTGCCGGTAGCCATATCAAGGCGAATGATGCCGATATCCATCCCATCCCTCACTTTTTCTTCGCCTTCATGCCGGTTCATCATAGTTGCGATATTTTGGCTGAGCTTGTTCAATATTTCTCCGGGATTTGGATTCTCCGAAAGCGCCATGATATGATCTAATTGGGAAACGCCCAAAACGCTCATCAAGGCTCCCGGCACTCCATGACCTGTGCAATCGGCTACGGCCAGGTATAGAAATCCGTTTTTCTCCCGGACCCAAAAGAAATCCCCGCTAACTATGTCCTTGGGAATGTTGAGTAAAAAACTTTTCTTGAAAATCCTTTGCAGGTCTGTTTCATTGCTAACCAGGGAATTCTGAAGACGGGAAGCATAAAAAATACTGTCCGTAATGGCTTTGTTCTTAAGGGTGATCAAATTTCTTTGCTCTTTAATTTGCTCGATGGCTCTGCTCAATTCAGAATTTCTTTCCCGTTCAGAGTTATTGATGTTTTTCAGAGATTCCAGCATATGCTGAAACTGGACGTTCCGGATTTCCTGCATTTTTTCGGTTCCGAAAACTTCCTCTTTTTTATTAAAAAACTCTTTGAACAGTTGAAAAGCCCTTTCCCGTTCACCCTTTTTCTCGGCAATCTCAGATAAAATTTTCAAGGCTTCAACCTCTTCCTCTTCAAACTTTCCTTTCCGTGCCTGTTGGAGAGCCATTTCCGCAAAGGTTTCAGCCGAATCAAGCTCAGCTGCCTCACCCTGAATCCGGGCCAAAAATAAATTTCCCACAATGAAAATTGCCTCATATCCGGTTTCCCGTGCAAGCGGTATGGATTTCTCAAACCATTCTCTGGCACCTGAAAAGTCGTTTAAAAAAAATCGGGTCTCTCCAAGGTTATGTGTCAGAATACATCGGGTTCTGGGGGCCAGATTGTCCATGTTGTAACATTCCAGAAATGTCCGCTCGGCATCTTTATGCTTCCCGAGCCTGTTATAGGTATCGCCCAGGTTATTTAGTGAAGCCACCAAATCCTCCCTGTCAGTTGTCAATTTTCGTAATTGCACACATCGAAGGTTGGTGGCCAGCCGCATTTCATGATCGCCGAGGTAGTTATAAACCCCGCCAATAACATTCAAACAGTCGGCTTCTTCCCCGGGCAATTCCAACTCTTTAAACAGTTCCACACCCCGGATGGCATATTCAAAAGCTTTGAGATAATCTGAATTACGGAGGAAGAATTTTCCCAATTGGCGGCAGGCTTCTGCTTCGCAGGAAAAATTAAATTTTTCCCTTGATTCCTGTACGGCCTTAATAAGGATCGAAACAGCCTTTTCAGGTGTAGTATTCAAAAGCGAAAGGCCTTCCTTCACTAAATCCTCCGGAATTTCAGCCGGCAAAACCTCCCGGGAGGCCTCCCCTATCTCCTTTTCTCCATTCATGCCTTAAAAATACGGCATTTATTTGGGTAGCAGAGCCTTTTGGTGCAACGCAAGAGGTAAAAAAAGGGTCATTTTTCCAAAAGGGTTCATTTTGTATTTTTAAACCCCAGACGCCGTTACTATGAGATTTATTTTACCACCCCTGATATTATTTTTTTCAATTGGGTTTTCCCAGACACCCGGGAATTTTTATCACATTTTCAAGGCTCCCTTAAACGGCAATGGCGAAGCCGGCGAAAAAGTTTCCCTGCCCTCCCCTGCTACCTGGGTTGAGAAGGAAGAACTCCGCAGTCCCTTTTCCTCCACCTACCTGCTTCCCGATGGGCAGATGTTAATTGAGCATTCCGCCCAAGCTATAAATTTCTATGACGGAAACGGGCGGCTGGTTCCTATAAAACCGGGTCTGGCACCCTCACAAGACGGATGGGCTGCACTTCAGCAACCTTTTCCCACCGGACTTACTTCCAACGGATCAACCTGGCTTAGTATTGCCCCGGGAAAACAGCTTAGGTTTAACCAGAATTGTTTTTTCAACGGGATTGGATTTCAGGAACCGCTACTTCAAATTTCAGAGACCTATTTCCGGACGCCCGGAACCAACGGAGTATATAAAGAATATGAGTTTCTTGAGAATGGGGTAAAATATAATTATGTACTGAGCGCCTGTCCGCAAATTTCGGGCGATTACCTTGTTATTTCTGAAGAAATAAACCTACCGAAGGGATACATCCTTGAGCCGGATCTGAATAACGGTGAAAAAAAATCCGGATCCTGGGCCGGTGACCTGGTGGTGAAAAATCAAAGCGGTGTAATTGTTTCCCGGTTTCACCTGCCAATTTGTTTCGACCAGCAAAAAAATCTTTATGCAGGAAGCTACAGGTCTTTTGAAAAAAACGGAAAGACCGTATTGGAAATTCGTATTGATAAATCCTGGCTTACCGATGTGGCCAGAACCTATCCTGTGGTTATTGATCCTCTTGTTGTGGGCCCAACCACACAATGGTCGGGAGGTTCCATGCCATCCTGCATTGTACCTACCTACAACCGCGACAGTATTCAGGTAACCATTCCCGGAGGAATTTCTGTTACCAATCTGATGATTACATCAAGTTATTATGCCGTGCCCCTTTCCGGAGCCACCATGGCCATGGGCAGCATGCAGTTTTCTACCGTTTGTGGAACCAGCCAGACTTTTACGGTTCAACCGCCTCAGGGAAATCAGGCCGGCACTGCCTACCTCGACAGCTTTAACATTCAAAGTCCGCTGATGTGTTGCTTTCAATCCGATTGCAATGCCCGCACCTTTTATTTGAGAATGCATTTAGGAAGGACCGGTCCGGCCACCGGATGTAACATTACTTACATCCGTTATGAACCCTCAACTCAGTGGAAATTTAAAGCATTTATTATGGGAAGGACACCTGAGGCCTATGGATTGCAGTGGACGGTTCCCACCACACCCATATGTGGCAGGGATTGCAATTTTACGGCTACCGCCTTTGTCCGGTACGGGGTGCCTCCATATACCATAACACATCCCTGGATGGTTGGCCCGTTAACGGTGGGAACCGTAAACACCTGCGGAACCGGAGCCGTAGCAGCCAACCTTAACCTCACTATTCCTAATTGTCCCGTTTTCTGCGATACGGTAAGTTCAATTTCCGTTCCCCCTCCTGTGGTAATAGATGCCTGTGGTGTGGCAGTAACGGGGTTCCCACCCAGAACCTTGCCGAGGAAAATTTCACCCAATATTTCCATGAGTCCCGACACTACGGTTGTTTGTTCCGGTGATCCATTTGGAATAAATCTGATTTCATGTGCTTCCGGAGCCACGCTGAACTGGACCGGCAATAACACATCGGGCATAGGAAACATTTCAGATGCCATTCTAAATACCGGCACATCGCCTAATCAAATTACCTATACCGCTTTTGCATCCATTAACGGTTGCAATTCAGACACCACCCAAAGTGTAGTTGTGGTAAATCCATTTCCTGCAGCAGGGTTTAATTACAGCCCACAAACGATAATTGCAGGAACTCCGGTTAACTTTTCCAATGCATCTTCAACGTATGCCGGCAATCCTGTGTATGTGTGGACATTTGGTGACAATGCCGGCTCGACTCTTGTTTCACCCTCACATACTTATGCAGATCCCGGAACCTATACCGTTTGTCTGAGGGCAAGCACCGACCCGGGTTGTCCTGATTCGGTTTGCATGGAAATTACGGTAATTGCCCCTGAGATAATTGCCCCCAATGTGTTTACTCCGAATGGCGACGGCCTCAATGATTTTCTGGCTTTTCAATTCCTGGAATATTTCCCCGATAACGAATTGGAAATATTTAATCGGTGGGGAAATCAGATCATGAAGAAAAAGGGGTATGCTAACGACTGGAACGGAGATAATCTGAGTGCGGGCACTTATTATTATATTTTATCGGTTCCAACCTTGAAAAAAACCTATAAAGGGTTTATAGAAATTCTCAGATAAAAAAAAGCCCCGCAAAAGCGGGGCTTACTGTTTTATTTAGATTTTACAATCCGGCGGGTTTCCAGAATTTCATTGTTTCTGAAAGTTGCCAGAAAATAAACCCCGGGCAATAAGCCGTAAGTATCAATTCTGAGAATGCCGGTAATTCCTGATGTCCGGATTCTTTTAACTTCCTCGCCAAGCACATTAAAAACAGCCAGTTCATTTATCCCCGACAATTCCACTGAAAACTGTTCCTGGAAAGGATTTGGAAACACATTTACCGTGGAAGGGTTTAAAATTTCCTGTTCGCCGGTAGTACATGTAGCTACAATTATTCCGGTCATGTTTGGATGAATGGTACAATTGTAGTTGTAGGTTCCTGCGCATGGAATCTGAATCTGATACATGGTATTATTCATGTCGATAGGGGCATTCCAGGGGCTTGCACAACCAGGAATCGTAGTAGAATTAGTGTTATGCGTACCTGAAGACCAAATCCATCGCACCGTATCCTGACATTGAGCCTGGACCGTTTGCGGGGTAAACTGGAAATTAGAAACCTGAACCAGGTGAATAACCGGGAAAGCAAGTAATCCGGAAAACAAAAATGCAGAAAGGGTAAAGAGTTTTTTCATAAGAACATTTTTTTGGGTTAGTATAATCAAATATACGAGGAATTAATTAAATGCAAATAATCCGGGGGTTACCCGTCAATGACCA
Organism: uncultured Bacteroidota bacterium; assembly: GCA_937924855.1. Lineage (GTDB taxonomy): Bacteria > Bacteroidota > Bacteroidia > JADZBD01 > JADZBD01 > JADZBD01. The sequence goes on from CALEYQ010000066.1 coordinate 41,169, forward strand.
GTCATGGGTCAAACCTGCCTTCCTTACTCATGTTTTCCTCTCAGTGTTAAACTTTTAAGCAGGATAGGAAGAGCCAATTTCAGAGCTTAAGCCAAAAAAGCCAAATACTGAATATTCAAATTAAATCCCCTGATTTCAAATCCATTTTCACCCTACCTTTGACCATATATTATTTCCGAACAAAAGCACAAAAGGAAATGAAACCACAGAGGCAAAATATTACTTCTTACCGGGTTAAAGCCGGTTGCTCTGGCTTCACTTCTTTTTTCAGTAAAATTATTGCGGGTGTCTTGATAGGTTTATTCGGCCTTTCTTCTATTGGTCAAAATACCGACCCCTATAAAGCGTTGGGCGATTCCCTTTTTACAAACGGAAAAATAAAGGAGGGTATAATATTCTTTGAAAAGGAAAATCAGAAAAAGCCCGGGGATGAACAAATACTTCGCTGGCTGGGATATTTCCACATTCAAAACAACGACCTCGCAAATGGGAAAAAATACTACTCAGAAGCCCTTAAAGCAAACCCCGGCTGCTCCCGCTGTTACCTCAATCTTGGAAGAATTGAATTTTTTGAAACCAGCGATTACAAAAAAGCATTATCGCTGTTGGACAAAGCTATTGCCCTGAATCCGCTCGATGCACTGGCCTATGCTACAAGAGGCCGGGTAAGGGAACTGTCGGGGGAGAAAATTGGTCCTGTGTTCGATTACAATAAGGCTATTGAACTCGAGCCTGAAAACCCTGATCATTATATAAACCGTGGCAATTACCATGCAAGCCGCAATGTTTATTCGATGGCATCGGCCGATTATACCAAAGCCATTCAACTGGCCCCCGGGAATTACCTGGGTTGGTTCCAAAGGGCAAGCCTGAACTATGCCAATACCAAACTGGAGGAATCACTCTCCGATATCAACAAAGCCATTCAGCTCAGTCCGGGTTTGGCCATTTTATATAATGGAAGAGCTGCTGTTTTTTCTGTATCCGGTGATCATAAACGGGCCATGGAGGACTATTCCTACTCGTTGAAATTAGATTCCCTCAACTATTTCACCTGGTTTAACCGGGCCTTGGAGCAATATTCGCTGGAAGACATGGATGGATCGTGTAAGGATTTGCATATGGCTTCCTATTTTTTGAAAAAGTCGGGCAAAAAGGATTCGTTGGAAGCGGACATTATTTATCAACTTGGCAGGTACTGTGATTCAAACATTGCATCTTATTATTATCAGCGGGGAATAGCCAACTATAATCTGGGGGATTTTAAAAAAGCCATTGGATATTATGACAAGGGACTCGAACGGTTTCCTGAAAACAGCATGTTATATAGTTTCCGGGGCAATGCTAAACTTGCCCTGGGGAGGTACGAAACTGCCATTCCCGATTATGAAAATTCGGGCAAGTACATTTCCAATGTAATGGCAGATATAGCTCTCAATGAAAAATCGACCGGCCTTGGCGGACAAAGCAGGGAAACCTACTTTAAAGGATTTCAGGCTTCTAATTATTTAAGTTTAGCAGAATGCAATTTATACCTGGGAAATCTAAAAAAGGCCTTACAGCACATTAACTCAGGAATAAACCTGGCTCCTGAAATTCCAGAAATGGGCAGGGAAACCTTCTTCAATTTGAGAGGCTGCATTTACCTTGAATCGGGCGACTATCAAAAAGCCAGATCCGACTTTGAGCATGCCCTAAAGTTAAATTCAAAATTTGCCCTGGCTTATGTAAACCTTGCCGTAACCCTTCTTAGAGAAAAAAGTGTGGTAAAAATTTCATCGTTTCATTTAAAAAACGGAATAAACAGTCCTTCCTGGTTGTTTCAAAAGGAAAGCAAACCCAATAAAAAGGACTCCGGTTTTGAAACGGCTCTTGAGCTGTGTGATAAAGCCATAAATCTTGATCAAAATTCAGGTTATGCCTATATAGTTAGGGGCCAACTAAAAAGAATTCTGAATGAGCCCGATTTTTGTTTTGACCTTATCAAAGCAAAAATGATTTTGGGAGTTCTCCCCCCGGAACTTTCCGGAGATTGCAAATAGCATTTCAATTTAATCCTGATTTATCTATCAAAAAATAAGGTCAAAAAGGCATTATTCATTTCATATTTAATTTTTCTACCCCCCAAAAAATTCATTTTTGGAAAAACAAAATTTTTTAGACGAATACTTTTAGAAAAGTTTTCCATTTCATTTTTATTCTGTGAAAATGTAAGTAGGTTTGCGCAAATTCAAACAAAAACCAATATGAAGAAAGTAGTACTAACCATTGCGTCGGGACTTTTGGCCTCGGGGGTGTTATGCGCCCAGAGTCTGGAACCCACGGTAATTGGGAGTAGCGGGGATCACGGGAGTTCTACTTCAGGGTCTGTATCTTGGACTCTGGGGGAAGTTATGACCGAAACCTATTCTGCCGGAAATCATCTTACTCAGGGGTTCCACCAGCCCTGGGCCACGGTGTCGGGCATTGAAGATGTGGTTGCGAACCAGATTTCCGTTTATCCTAATCCGGTTCAACAATTTCTTTCCATCGACCTTCAGTCGGTTTCCGGAGATTTAATTCTGGAGATTTATGATGCCGCCGGAAAGAAAGTTCTATCCAACCAGTTGTTGGGAAATCAGGTACATCAGATGGATGTTTCCGCTCTAAGTGCCGGCACCTACATTGTGTCGCTGCGGGATCGTTTTTCAAACCCTGTAAAATCCCTGAAACTTTTAAAATCCAAGTAAATTAAAAACAAACAGACAATTATGAGAAAAATTAAAATGATGTTGTTTGGTATTTTTGCTGCGGGCTTAGCCTTTGCCCAGGCTCCGCAGGCATTTAAATACCAGGCTGTAGCAAGAGACAACAGTGGAAATCCCCTGGCAAACACAAACCTTCCTGTTAGAGTTACCATCCTTGATGGTTCTGCCACAGGTCCTGTAGTATACCAAGAGACCCATGCTTCAACATCCAATCAGTTTGGACTTCTGAATTTATCTATTGGTAACGGTACTGTTACCAATGGAACCTTTAACACAATTGCATGGGGAACCGGAACCAAGTGGATTCAGGTTGAAGTTGATTTTGGTACCGGTTATCAAAACATGGGAACTTCCCAGCTTTTGAGTGTTCCTTATGCACTTTACTCTTCTAACGGAACTCCGGGCCCTCAGGGTCCTACCGGTCCAACCGGTGATCCAGGTCCAACAGGCCCTATCGGTGCTACCGGTCCAACCGGTGATCCGGGTCCTACAGGCCCAATTGGTGCTACCGGCCCTTCCGGTGATCCAGGTCCTCAGGGCCCTATTGGTGCTACCGGTCCTTCCGGTGATCCAGGTCCTCAGGGTCCTGCAGGCCCTACAGGTGCTAATGGTGCTACTGGTGCCCAGGGTCCTCAAGGTCCTGCCGGTCCAACTGGTGCTAACGGTGCTACCGGTGCTCAAGGTCCAATGGGTCCAACAGGTGCTAACGGAGCTGTAGGTCCAACAGGTCCTGCAGGTTCTGCAAACATTAGCGGAACTACTGACTATGTTATTAAATTTACCGGTGCAACTACCGGAGGAAATTCCCTTTTCCGTGATAATGGAACCGGAACCGGATTGAATGTTGCCCCTGCTCCTCAATATTTGTTTAATGCTTTTCGCACCCAGCTTACTGCTGTTGGAGACGGACAGGCAACTATTTATGGATACCGAACCCGTGACTCACAAAATGATGGCACCGGATATAGCACATTTACCGGCAATTCTGCGGTTCAAGGGTACAATTACTGGGGTGACGTTTACACCTTTGGTGTTTCAGGTCATTCCTGGAATGATTACACCAGGACCGGAGGAGTTCTTGGTGCAGATAATGCTGGTTCTTATTGGGGATCTTTAGGTTACAAAAACAGCGCCTCTGTTACCTTCGGTGTTTATGGAAGCAATGCCTACGGGTCAGGTGCCGGATTTATGTCCAACCTTGGTAACGTTCAAAAAGGTATTGGTTCCGGATTTTTCGGTGGTGTAATGGGCGGATGGACCCGTGGTGAGGTGCTTGGACACACTTCCTCAGGAGCTCTTTACGCTTCCTACAACTTAGGAAACGAATACACTTCCGGTTATCAGGCCGACCTGGTTACTGTAAACAACCAGAAGGTTCCTGCCTACTCCGTAACTTCTACTCAGATCAAAGTTTACGCTGATGGAAACGGCCAATTGAATGGCGGTTCTGTTCGCGTTAACTTCCCTGATGATTTCGCTGGGTTGTTGATGAAAAACGGAAAGCCAACCGTAACTGTTTCTCCAATGGGACAGTGTAACGGTCTTTACATTTCCGACATTGACGCTCGCGGTTTCACAGTTACTGAACTTGGAAACGGAAGCTCTAACGTTGAGTTCTCATGGATCTCTGTAGGAAAACGTGTTGATTCAGAAAATGCACAGGTTCCTTCCGATATTTCCAATATCGAGTTCGACAACAACCTGAAAGGTGTAATGTTTAACGACAATAACAAGTCGCGCAACGGTACCCCCATCTGGTGGGATGGCAGCAAGGTTCGTTTCGACGCTATACCTGAAGAAAAGGTAAATAAGGTTGAAATGCCAATGCCTAAATAAATTTTAAATCTTTGTTTTAAACCCCCCGTTTTTCACGGGGGGTTTTTTATTTTTATGCATAAATAATGGCAAGACTTTTCCTCTTTTTTATATTTCTCCAATTCTCAAGTATTGCTTTTCCGCAGGGTAAACAAAAGGCAAATCACTCTCACACCCTTGAAAAGAATCTGATTTTCCTTTCTTCCGATTCCCTGAAGGGAAGAATGCCCGGAACCCCTGAAGCAGATATTGCGGCCGATTATATTTCCCGCCAATTCAAAAAACTAAAACTAAAACCCTATACAAAATCCGGATATTTTCAGGAATTCACCTATGTAACCCCTGATTCGGAATTCGTTAAAACAAGAAATGTTATTGCATTTCTTAACAGGGGTTGCGAAAAAACAATTATTATTGGTGCTCATTACGACCATATAGGGTTTGGTGGAAAACACTCCAGAGCACCCGGAAAAAAAGAAATTCATAATGGAGCAGACGACAATGCCAGCGGTGTTGCCCTATTGCTTGAATTGGCAGCCGCTCTGCGTTCCCATAAGAAATCTAACTATAATTATCTCTTTATTGCCTATTCCGGTCACGAACAAGGCTTGTTTGGCTCCCGGAATTTCCGGGAATCAATTCTTTTTCCAGGAATAAAAACGGCACTGGTCCTAAATCTGGACATGGTTGGGAGGTTGGATACCGTAACCCGTTCATTGATAGTGTACGGAAACCTGGAAAACAAACAACTCGGACCTTTAGCCCAAAAAGCAAATCTGAAATTGATTTACGAGGAAAACCTGACGGAAAGATCAGATTTGAAAGAATTTGTTTCTTTAAAAATTCCTCTCCTGGGCCTGTCCACCGGCTTTCATGATGATTACCATGCCCCCGGAGATGATTTTGAAAAATTAAATGTTAAGGGAATTCGTGAGGTTCAGTATTTTATTTTATCCTTTCTCAAGGATTTTAATGCAGAGAAGAAATAAAAAAAAACATCTTTTTGCTCAGGAAATCTCTTTATAAATTTCCTCAAGTCTTCCAATAATTACCTCAGAAGAAAACCGCTTGTAACAATTTTCTGATAGGACTTTGCTATCGAAAGATTCGTAGTTCGAATACATTTCCTGCATGGCTTCGGCTATTGTAGCTGCGGAAAAATCTGCACAAATAATACCATCTTCGGGGTTAACAATATCGTTTGGTCCTCCGGAAGGAGTAGTGATTACAGGTCGGCCACATGCAAGGGCCTCCGCTAATACAACCCCAAAGGTCTCGTATGAGCTTCCGGATAAAAAAACATGGCAATTTTGCATTTCATTTACGACGGCCTCTCTTGACAACAGGCCTTTAAAAAATATTCTGGGCCCGGAAGTTAGCTCCGATTTTAAAGCCATTAATTCCTTTTCATAGGGTACCTCGAGGTCTCTAACGGCAGAACCTCCAATGTGAAACTCTGAGTCTGGGAAGTTTGCGGAAAATTTGTCAAAAGCCTTCATTAAATTCTCTATCCCCTTCCGGGGAGAAAAAAAAGAATTTGCAAAAAATCGAAATGGTTTTCCGGAAATTCGATTGGGTTTACACCCATCAAAAAAAATAGGGTTTACCATATTTCCCAATACCAAGAATTCATCCGGCTTCATTTCCAATGCATTCGATAGGCGATTTGCAAAATCATTACTGACAACCAAACGGACTTTGGCGCACCTCAAAACATCCCTGGCAACATCCATATCAGATTGAATTTTTATTCCACCCGTAATAAAATTGGTGAGGTGTTCAGTTAGTACAAAGGGAATGTTTTCTTTCCTTGAAATTTTGCATCCGGCAATCCCACCCATAAAAACAGAATGTGCATGAATGACATCAGGCTTTCCGTATTTTCGACAGTAATTCTTAAATTCTTCATAGCAATTTTGGGCAAAAAAATTGTAATTAATCTTGCGGAAACCGGGAATCCTGCCGCGTACCTCAAATTGTAAGGAATTTAATCCTGCATCATTCCATTGACGGAAAATTAATCTCTTCCGGTTACTGAAGGGAATGAAAAATGGGTTTAAAATCCCAACTTTGTGGCTTCTATCCATCAAAGCGCGGGCTTGTTCCTCAAAGAAAGAACCCCAAACCGGATTTTCGATTGTTTTATACCAGGATGGAATTATAAGGATATGCATTCCCCTCTCATTTTACCTTTTCAATCCAGAGACTACTTACATAAGGTGTGCCTGAATCATAATAATCCATGAGTTCTTTTAACTCCTCGCCGTGATTCCTGTGCATAAAATGCGACATCCACCTGATTTCGTAATCAGGGTTAAAAGCCAAAAAAGCCTGTATCATATATTGTTCAGCCCAAAAACGCTGATCCGCCATCCAGGCTTTGGGGTATTCGTAGGGGAAAAATATGTCGTGAATATGAATAAACACACCCTTTCTTAAACGGGGTAAAATTTCAAGAATCTCATACACCACATCCCCTCCGGTTTTCACCGTATGCGTGGAGTCAATAAAGAGAATATCGCCGGCGTTTAATCCGGTAAAAACCTCAAGCGGGACTTTTTCTACAGGCTTTGAAACTACTTCGTCCAAACCGGGAAAACCTTTTTTAATTACATCATTGGGATAAGGCTCTATAGCCATAAAATGACAATTGGCGGCAGGGCTCTCCGTTTTGTTTTTCAGGCAGGCCGATGCAGTGATAAAAGTGGAATAACCCGATCCGATTTCAATTACTTTCCGGGGCTTTAAATTTCTTACCATGCAATAAAGCGCATGTGCATCCACACAACGAAAGGAGGTTTGTGAAATATGAAAATCAAATTCGTTTTTTGGTTTTTTCGGCCATTGATCGTATTCGGCACGGAATTTCTCTGACATTTCTTTGATCCAGGATAACTGGCTCATTGAATCAAATTTAATTCCCGGCATTTCAGAAACACGGGAAAATACCTCTTCCCCTAATAAGGCGGTATCAGGCACCGGAGAATAATAGTGCTTTCGCATGACATGATAACCCAGTTTCTGCCAGGTTTCGAAAGAACAGATGTTAAGATAATAATGGGCAAGCCTGCGTTTTACCCTGAAAAAAAATGAGCTCATGATTTTCCAAACAAATAATGATTCCCCTTCATATGACTGATGGGAAGAAAAGAAAATTTAACTCCGGGGCGCTTTTGAACCCATGATTCAAAAAACTCCCGGTTATTTATGCCAAGAAAGTCTTCCTGAAATCCTATAAGCCAGGATGCCGAGGGTCGCATTCTTTCAAAAACTTCATTCCGGAAGGCAACCGGAGTTTCGCTCAGCGACCACATGCCCACCCATAAGTCAGGTGCAGGGACAGATGGCAATAAATTAATGTCCGAAACAAGATTAACCCTTCCCTTATCCCCGCCCAAATCATTTACAAAAACCTGAAGCCCGAGATCCAAAGATTTAAGAAAATAGGATTGCATCAGGGAATACTCAGGCAAATCAAAAATATAATACGAACCCCGAAATCCCATTTTATAACACAGCCGGCAAAAACTTCCATATCCCCCACCGAATTCAAAAATAGAATGCATGGAAGATAAATCAGTTCTGCTTTCTTCAATAAAACGGTGTAAGGTATAAAGATGATGGATAAGGTTTCCGCTGGAGGAAGGAAATTCATGAAATGGTGTTGGACATCCAATCCGGTCCTCTTCTAAAACATCTTCATAAAGCTTCCAGCTACTTGAACTTTTCAGGTAATCCAGTTCCAGGGGATCGGGTGAAAAGAACATGGGGTACATAACTTCCCACCGGGTAAAGGCTCTGGGGTCCTTATTTTTTACATTTTCGAAAAGTTCCAGCCTTTTCCGGGTCCAGAAATCGGTAGCGGTTGTTTTTTCAGACCGAAGAGCTTCCATACCCTTTCGCAGGTCCGAAATGAGGGCTGCTTCTTTTTCATTAGGAGGGGGAAGGGAAGGCAGGGATTTATCCCCGGTTAATACCTTTCGGATTTTGATTCCGGCTCTTTTAAATAAACTCATGCTATGCTGCCAATCAGGAGCCGTAAATATAATAATTTTCAGGGGTTTAAGCGGGAACCGGGAATCGCCTTTCACCCCATTGATCTTACGTCAAAGCCATCATTGAAGTCCTTCACAATAAGCTTTAAATTGGTTTAAAATGGCTTGCCAACCTGTCTTTTGAAGTTCAGGGGAATTTTGCATTTCGGGTTCAAAATTTATTTCCACTTCCGTACCCTTATCAAGGGGTCGCATCAATACCAACAACTTCCTTCCATCATCCAGCTTCATTTGAATTTTTTCAGTTGGTCTAACCTCAATAAAAGCTCCGGAAAAATCAAATCCCATCGACCCGTCCATGGCCTCCATCCTCCATGAAAATTTCCCACCGGGTTTCAGGTCGGTTTCAGCCCTGGGACAACACCACTCAGGCGAAGCAAAATTCCAGTTTACAATATGCTTGTCGTTGGTGTATGCCTCCCACACCAGTGACAATGGTTTGAGAATTTTAGTTTGAATTTGTAGGGTGGTGGCTTCCATGAAATTTCTGTTAAAAAGATTATTTATTCAATTTATAGGATAATGCCCCCGAGGGGCATTGTTCAATCTGGTTTTTGATTTCATCGGTGGTGGCTCCAAACTGGTCCACCCAGGGTCTTTCCCGGGGTTTAAAAACCAGGGGCAATCCACGGGCACATACCCCACAATGGATGCATTTATCCGGTTGCCAGATAATGGTTATTTCGCCGTTGGAATATTCTTTTTTCATTTGAAATTTAATTGCCGGTTGGAATCAACAACAACAAAATAGTGTTTTTTGTCCTTCATTCCAAACTCAAATTAGGGCATGGGAATGTAGTTATTAGTATAAATTTTGTAAGGAGGTTAGCTTTCACTTGAACATTTTGCATTTACTTCTACTTTGGTTAAAAATCAAGGCTTAAAATTAAAACTTACCTGTCACTTTCACCTCCTTAATTGAGCCAAACGGTTCTTTTTTAGATTACCGGTGTTGTTATCGTACAAATAAACCGTATACAAACAATCTTCATAATTCCTCAAATCAAGAGCAGCGGGAATTAAATCAATTCCTCCGATTTCAAACAATTTCCCGAACCAGAATTCCTTTAACATCAAATACTCCAAACCGTAAACCCGCAGGTGGCACTTGAGAAAACTTTACATAGATGATGCTTGTAGTTGGAATCAGAAAACCTTGAAACCCATGAACCAAAAATGAAAAAATTTCCCTTTAGTCAATTTTAATAAATCTTGCAGCGGGAAAGCTGAAATTTTCTTCCTGAACATTTAAAAAATAAGTTCCGGAAGGTAAATGCGAAATGTTGATGGTTTTCTTTCCATCTGTGGTAGTTAATTTTCCCGACACTACATTCTCTCCAAGAATATTTACTATGGAAAATAATCCATTTACGGTTTTCTTATCAGTGAACTTAATGGTGATAAAGTCATTTGATGGATTTGGAAAAACACTTATGGAGGCAGGTTTCTTAATTTCAGGAACAGAATAAATTCCACTGATGTTCACTTGCACATACTGGGTATTCCACACCGAATCTGTATTCATATCGATGTACTGAATGGCAATGCTGTCATTGAATTGGACCGAGGCCTGAAGCATTACCCCATACCTCTCTCCGGGCATTATTTCAACCGTGTCGCTTATGATGGCGTTAGGCAATGGACGACCATCGGAAGAAATAATCTGTGCATTTAACTGGGGCGGAATAATTACCCTGTTATAGAAATACATGATATTGCCCAGGCGAAGGTAAATGGGCTCGTTTTGGGATCCTGAAATTTTAATGGAATCGTCGGCATTCAATTCCCATCCGGACTTTCCGTTTACCAGAAAATAATCCGGCCTATAGGGAGGAACATTTAATGTATCGGTGTTTGGGTTGTGAACCGGAATCGTATCATGCCAGGAACGATCAACCTCTGTGAGCAACCATTTGTAATCTTTGCTATACGGTGGACCACCTGTCCATGCATTTTTTGCCCCTCCGGCAGCCTTAACCACAATAAGCCCATACATGCCCATTTGAACATGAACCACATCTGCTACATGACAATGGTAAAGGTAAGTTCCGGCGTTGTGGGCCACAAAAGTGTAGGTTGTATCCTGCATGTGATTCAGCCAGAATGAAGTGGCCGGATCACCGTCGTTCCGGGTGTCTACATCAAGCCCGTGCAAATGAATTGTATGGTGTTCTCCCTGGGAAATATTCCGGGTGTTGAGAATTACAGTATCCCCTTCATTACAATAAATGATTGAAGCAGGTATTTTGGGAAATTCCATCAAAGTATTTGTTATCCCCCATACTCTAAAACTAACTCCATCAAACATGGTATCGGTTCCAAAATTACTTCGAAGGTATTTGTTAAGAAGAATTGTATTTTGTCCGGATAAGGCAAGGGCTCCAAATACGAATAAAAGTAAAACAGCCTGCCTTTTCATTGAATTTCCATTATGGTAAACATGCCGTTGGGGTGGGTTCCGCCCCCCTGAACAGCCACCAGGTTATGATCGTGTACGGAATATTTCCCCACTTTGTCAGGCACAAGTTCTAAAACAACACCGTCCATACGATGCAGGGGATAAGAATCTTTAACCCACCCGATTTGATAGCTGCGGGTTGAAAAAAGTGTTTTTACATGAAATCCATGAAAATGCAGGGCATGTGCAGATTGGCCCGTGTTAATCACAAAAATATATACCGTGTCGCCCAGATTAACATTTATTTTAGCCGTTGTATCATTTTCAAGATCGGGATGGCTCCAGCCATTAATTGTAAAATAATCGGGTTCATATAATCTCCAGTTCACTTGTCCACCAACTGATAGAGTATCGCTGATTTTTTTTGAATGCTCTTTCAGATTCCAATAATACTTTTTCGCAGTTGTTGAATTGTTCACGCATATCATTCCGCCCAATCCCATATAACGGTTTTTGGGGTAAAGATGGTGATCATAAAAAATGTAAAGTCTTTCACCCTGAGGTACGAGGGTGTCCATTAGGGAGTCGCCGGGATTGATTAATGCATTTATGGAAGGGTACCCATCTACCGAAAATCCGTGAAGGACAGTATCATTATTAATTACCTTGATAAACAGGGTATCCGAAGTTCGGATATTAATGACTGAATTTTGGGAAGAGTAAACCGCCGAATCATTAAAAGCCAGAAAGGGAAAAGTGTTTCCGTTAACGCAGGTAAAAACGCCCCGGTTTATATAGAGCGTTTTCTGTATTCCCGCCACTCCAAATTGCAAGAAGGCAATAAAGAAGGTGGAGATAAAAAGGAAACCGGTTTTAATGGGCCCGGATGAATTTCTTTGTAACCACTCCATCGGCTGAAACAATTCTCAAATAGTAGGCTCCGGGTGCTAAGTCATTTAAAGATATTCTGTTATCACCCACGTTGATATTCGATAAGCCGGAAACAAGCTTACCTGAATGAGTATAAATTTCTATTCTAAGATCGTCAGTCCCTGAGGGAATGTTTAAGGTAATATTCTCGCCGGCAGGGTTAGGAAAAAGAGAAACCTGTGATGCCCAGGATACTTCGTTTACTGAAGCCGACCCGGCCTGAACCAGCCAGGTAAGCGTGTCGCCTCCGGAAGGGTTAGTGCTATCATAAACATAAACTCTCACAACTCCGGAGCCGGGGGTAGTTCCGGGGTCAATATTTAATCCAAGAAAACCATGGCCACCGGGCATTACGGTATCCATGGTCCCGCTTCCGGGAATACCGGGGTAACAGGTTCCTTTATCGCAAAGTGAATATCCCCATTGACTGGGTAGATTAACTGAAATGGTAGTCCATTTAAAGGTGATTACGGTATTTTGGGTAATATTCTTTTGCCAGATATCAAAAATGCTGATGTTGCTGAGTGGCGCATTGCAAACAAGAGTGTCGCCGGGTATTAATGAATAAGTTTGGGCATGGAAAAAATTCACTGCTGTGAAAAAAGTGAAAAGGAGTAAAATTTTTTTCATTTTCGAAGTGTTTAGTCAATAATCAATTTTCTGGTCACAATTTCATTCCCGCTTTTTACCCGTACAAAATAAACACCCGAGGAAAGGCCTGAAGTGTTCATTTGAATTTGGGTCTCACCGGCTGGATATAAACCGGAAGCTATAAGTTTTACTTCCTCGCCGAGAAGATTAATCAGGGAAACATTGATAATGGTATTCTGATTCAAGGTTACAGAAAGGATGCTATTCTCCTTGGCAGGATTAGGAAAAACGGAAACATTAATGGATAAATTTTTTGAATCATTAATCCCGTTGGCTGCTGCCAGGGCGTTATTGATAGCCGCCCTGATGGCAGCGGTATCTCCGGAGGCCGCGTCGTTCTGGTTAAAATAAACAGTATGACTATAACCACCCCCTAATACAACTATTTTTGGCATCCCGCTGGTTCCATAGTTGCTCATGTTAATAGCCGAATTTGAAAATCGGGTTGAGTTTGTAAGTCCGTTGGAATTAGCCCAATTGTTTAGGGAAGCGCAGGTGGTGTTGGCATAATCATCGGCAATATACATAAACACCCGCCCGGGGTGGGTGGACTGAAAACTCTGAACTACATTATATGCGTTAACGGTGGGTGCAGTACAGGAACCACAGGGCATTACCCAGGACAGCACAATTACTTTTTGGGCATTTAACTCGGAAAAAAGATCATGTGGATTTCCGGCGCAATCATTACAGGTAAAATTAGTTGCTGTGGTTTGTCCGGATAAAAATGATGCAACAAATATCGCTGCCATCAAAAGGGGTAATTTTTTTCCCATAATTAGTTTTGTGTTTAAACAAAAATAGCAAAATAAAGTAGCTAAAACCAAAACAAAGTATCAATTAAGAAAATAAAAGAAATGAAGCCCGGGCCCTGATCCGTGCAAACAATATGGCCAATGGTATCCCGTGTATCCCATCAGGTCTGAATTACCCGGCATGCAACCCGAAAAAACCGGAAGAAAATGGCTTAATCCGAAAGCCATCAAACGGATTCAATCAGAGCTTACGGAAAGGTAATTTCCTCACTTTAATCAAATTACATATGGCAAGCCTTGGCTTTATTTCAGCCTTCGGGCACAATTGAAAAAACGACAAATTTTGCCGGATTTTCATTTTGTCATATATTTATTCCAAAATAAATCAACATGAAAACATCTCTATCTTTTTTTCTCCTGATTGCCCTAATTGGAACTTCAGGAATTGTATCATTAAATGGTTGTAAAAAGGGTGATGAAGATCCCTTTATTTCACTAAGATCAAGGAAGGCTCGTATGGCCGGTGAATGGAAACTGAGCTCCGGAAAATCGGTTGAAAAATATACCGATATTCAAAACTCAGTTACCTATACAACTTCCACCGAGTATAATGGAAGCACAGCTACCGAAACCTTTACCATGGGGTCTATGACTTCAACTGACACCTATTCTTTCACGGTTCAGTTGAATATTAAAAAGGACGGAACTTTTACCATGGTTGAAACAGATGACGGAGTGGTAACTAATATTTCCGGCACCTGGGATTTTTCCATGGGAACCGGCAAAAACCTCAAGAAAAAAGAACAATTATTGTTGTATTACAACAATGCCTCCAATAACACTTACAATTATACCTCCACCGGATATATTCAGCCTATGGTTTATAACATCCGGCGCCTTGCAAACAAAGAGTTGATTCTCGATTTTGATTATACCGCAACGAGCCCAAGCTCAACGGAGGAATTAGACTCAGAGTGGACTTATACTCAGTAATTCACAAGTAAAAAACAGAATTTATATTTCTGTAATTACAATAAGCCGGACAGGAACAATCCTGTCCGGTTTTTTTTCCTGATTGCCGAAAACTCATACCTGCCATCGATATTCTTAAATGCCATTAAATTCTATTTCTTAAGTTGTGGAAGTTAATCCCTAATGACTTTTCCCAATGTATAAGGGATCCACCGAAACTTCTACCCGATAACCGGGAATTAACTGGTGGTTCATAATATCCAATGCCGTGAGATATCCGTTTTTCCCTGAACAAACCGACTCATGGTGGGCTGCAGGCCCTCCGCTCGAAACATTCCGGTTGGCTACATAAATCATCCCCGTAGCATCACTCAATACAATGCCCCGGGAATCGAAACCTGCGTACACATCGGTTACATAAGAATTTGTCTGGTGATTGACCACATAAATGGCGCTTTCCCTCGAAGGATATGCCCCTTCACAACTGACAAATAAATACGGGGTTTGTTGTGAAATGGCCATCCGGGAAGCCTTGGTTCCCACCGGTATTACCGCCAATAAACTATCATTGCCGGTTTGAAATATCCGCAACTCCGATGAACCCCGGCATACCACAAAATACTTCGACTGATTGGCATTAAACTGAATGGAATAAGGATCCAGAGAGGAAGAATAATTTACCGGATAACCCTGCTCCATGGAAAGTTCCGCGATTACCGGATTATTGATATTCGTAATGTTAATCTTATACAGGAAATTCCCAAGGTTTGGAACCGCATAAAGTATATTGCCGGTATGATCCACAGCTATATCGAAAGGATCCCGCAATCCGGTTGAAAGTGTTGCTATGACCTGCAAATTTTCCAGATCCACGCAAACTATTTTCCCGTCAAATTGAATATCCGTAATGTATGCTCTCCTGGAATCGGGACTGATGGCAAAGGAAGTCCATACCCCGGATCCGATATTTATATGACCCGTTACTTTATTATCGGAAGTTCTGAATTTCTGAATTACCGTTCCTCCTCCAAATATCACATACCAGTGCTTTTGATCGGGAGCCACCTTAACCATGGTGGGACCTTCGATGGCCGGGGAAATTCCTACGGAAACATATCGCATGGTTCGCTCGGTTTCCGGATCTAAAATGGCCACTACATCACAGCCATTGTTAACCACATAAATTTTTTCCCGGTTTTCATAATCCGAAAATTTTACAAAACCTTTTCGGTTCGGAGCCCCTGCCAATATCCAGTCATTCAATATTTTCATTTCCGGCTTTGAAAGGGCATTTCCTCCAACGGGCATCTTTGGGGTCAATTGAATACTTCCGAATTCATCGTAGGAATTTGTATAATACATAAGCGTACTAAAATCGGGACGGAAAGGAACTACTACAGAACCTGAACTCCCTCCTTCCATTAAATTTTCCCAGGTCTCAAGAGAAAGACCACCGCAGGCATCTTTGCTTTGGCTGTTATGGCAACCGGAAACGGCGCAATTCTTTAGCAACAAAGATCCAACAGCGTCAGGATATCCGGTTCCGGACAGATCAACAGCTATGGTGTCTTTGGAACAGGTGGTATGCAAAAGAATGGCAAGCATTCCGGTAAGAATTCCTATAAGATACCTGTTCAAAGTGGTCATTTCCGGTTTTGAAAAATAACCTTATTGCAATACAACTTTCCCTGATAAAATTTTGCCTCCGGAAAATACCCGGATAAAATAAATGCCTTTGGGTGCAAGGGAAAGATCCAGTGAGTATTGAGTGGCCGTTTCAAGTTCAGAAAAAATCCGGACTCCCAAACTGTTAATCACCTCAAAGCCGTACATTTCATTTTCGGAGGCTATTTGTATTACACCACCGGATGGATTCGGAGCAAGAGAAAATCCGGGCTTTGGCTCTTCCGGTTGTCCAACCAAACTTGAATTAATCCGGATGTTATCTATGTAAATGTGATTGCCCCAGTCGCTGGTAGTTTCAAAAAGAAACAATACATCGGTTTGACCCACCAGAGAACCTAAACTGATATTTTCCAGTCTCCATTGGGTAGCCGTGGGAACAAAAGCAGTTGTTCCGTTTGGAGCCGTGGCCAGTGTTGATCCCGACTTATTGTAAATGGTTGTCCAGGTAACTCCACAGTCAATCGAAGCTTTTATCTCTAACTGATCCGTTGAGTTATTATCGTACCTCCGGTAAGCCACATCAAAATCAAGCGTGGTTGAGGGGGTGGCAGTGGATAAATTAATCCGGGGAGACATAAAATAGTCCTTCTGTCCGGAAATATTTACACTGCCCGAAAAATTATCCATCTTCAAACATCCTAAACCGGTTCCAAACCCGCCTACCGTTGCAATTCTTGACATAAAACAGTATCGGTTAAATCCACGATAATCCCAACCGGCAGGAGGGAAAACGGGCGCAGAGAAATCCTCAACAAAAGGAAGGGATGCTACCGGAGATAAAGCGCGGAATGAACCTTCGCGCCTGTCGTTCTTTGGGTTGGCATCGGTCGTTGAATTCGGATTGCTTGTATAAACCACCAGTTTATGAGAACCGTTGGGAACCGAAGAAGAAGGAAGGGTAACATTAACAGAAGCGCCGGAAGCCAAAGAACCGGTCCAGTTAAAATTAACTGCGGGCAGGTTTCCGACTTTATAAGTGATGGTGGCGGAACTGAGGGTAACCGTTCCTTTGTTTTGCAGCGTAACCACCGGAGCCAGTGTTCCTGCGCAAACATCAAATTGGGGCGCATGAAAATGAGGTTCGTAAGTGGCTACCAAAGGCGATACGATAGCGGAAATAGAAGCATCAACCGTTGCGGGAAGAGGATCAATTCGTACCACTGTATTTTGGGTATTGTTCACAAACCAGATTTTTCCATCGGGCCCAATTTTCACACCCATGATCCCGGGCTGACCCGTAACAATGGTTCCCAGCAAAGTGGGTGATGGTGTAGAAGTGCTGTACACCAAAATATCGCCGTTGGAATAATTGCTTACAATTAATCGGTTGTTGTAATAATCCACTCCCGACATAAGGGATGTGTATGTAGCTACGGTTTGTTGGGTAGCCCCTGTAAAGTTGTAATAACCCGAGAGGGGTTCGTTTCCGGTGGAGGGTACGGTTAGATTTCCGGCCACGGAACCGGTATTGATATTCACCCGAAGCAAACGATTGGCGCCGTTGTCAACGATGTAAAGCCATCCGGAAGATTTATCGATAACCATATGTCCGGGAACATTGGCACTGCGGGTAAGACTCACATCGGTGTATCTCCATATTTTTCCGGCGGAATGATCGTCGTAACCCGGACTGTGATGCACCAGAAAATCGTAGCGGGCCAGATTTCCGTTGTGACCATCAAAAACATAATAAACCCGTGCCGTATCGTGGGCAATTCCCATGGCGAAGGGACTTTGATGCAGCATAGACAAATGACTGCCCAGGGGAAATCCGTTACTCCAGGGATTTTGGAAAACGCGGGCAAAAATGGCGGTATCACCCGACCATAGGCTTGGGCCCATGAACGTGGAGGTGGGAGATCCGTTGGAATTGCGAATTTCTCCTGTGGAAGCCCATTCCCCATTATCGCCAATTGCCAGGGCGCTGGACTGGCGCATAAAGTGTGAGGTGTGTGAATCTTTTCTGAACTGGTGGGATTGATTGGGAAGACCGGCGTTGTAAAAAACTATTACCGTTCCACCGGAAGCGTTTCCGAAATTAACCACCCACAATTCATTGGAGTTGGGTTTAAAGTCGAGGTCTTTGGGTTGACTTACACCATGTGTTGAACTGCCAACGGTGGTATATACAAGAGGATCGGTGAGATATTTATCGATAAAATTCTGGGCTTTGATTTCCAAAACCGCAATGCTGAGAGCCAGCAGGGAAACAAATTTTAACATAGGGGTTTGATTGATTGTTTCGTAAAATTAATCATATAAGGGTAAAAACCTAATGTTACATCCAGGGTCCTAAAAATCATGTATTTACCAATTTTTAGAATGGACTTTTAAGGGGAGCTGTATCCCGGGAGGGGTCACCTGCTTTTTTGTGTTTGGAACCGGATGGGAAATGGGCTGATGCACCGGTGGGCGAGAAAAAAGGAAATTGGTGATTGGGATTAGGTGCGCTGATTCACTAGCCCGTAGGAGG
>CALEYQ010000067.1 GCA_937924855.1 uncultured Bacteroidota bacterium
CGGAATGAGGATTCACCTTAAATCCCAGGGACTTCAACAAATTAAGACTTTCCCAGTGACTTTGCACCGGCAAGCCCTCACCAAGGAGTGAATACAAAAAGCAATCCAGTTTACGGGATGCCACCTCCCTGCTGTCTTGCATTTTCAATGTGCCACTGGCGGAATTTCTTGGATTGGCCAAAAGGTCTTCACCCGCCTTTTGCTTTTCTGTATTGATGGCATCAAACACCGACCTGGGCATAAAAACTTCACCCCTGACTTCAAATTCTTCCGGCATATCTTTGGCATCCAGACGCAGGGGAACACTTCGTATGGTTTTCGCATTGGGTGTAACATCATCCCCGAATGTTCCATCGCCACGGGTTACTCCGTGAATGAGTCCTCCCTTGTGATAGGTAAGACCGATGGCAACTCCGTCTATTTTAAGCTCGCAGACATATTCCAGCTTTTCGGTAATTACCTTTCTTACCCTCTGATCAAAATCAACGAGATCTTCCCGCGAATACGAATTCGAAAGCGAAAGCATGGGGTATTTATGCTTTACCGATGGAAATTCCTTAGCAACAAATCCTCCTACCCGTTGTGAGGGTGAATGCGGGCTCACTAAATCGGGGAATTGCTGCTCAAGGCGCATCAACTCCTCCAGCATCTTATCGAATTCCAAATCCGAAATTTCAGATTTGGAAAGCACATAGTAACTATAATTGTGTTTATCTATTTCGGCAGAAAGGTATTCGATTCTTTTTCTGGCAGCTTCCCGGTCCATACAATTCAATTTTTTTTACAATTAAAAAACCTGTCTTTTCCCGAAATATCCTTAATTATTTTTTTATCCCCAAAAATACCTGAATCAAAAACTCCGGGTACGCCTTTCCCATAATTCTCATGAAGCTCGAGCCAAAGTTTACCTCCGCTTCTCAGATTCTTTTCGGCAAACCGTGCAATAGCCTTATAAAAATGCAGGGGATCATTTCCGGGGACAAAAAGGGCCAAATGAGGCTCGTGATCTTTTACCATAGGTGGCAGTTCCTCCGCTTCGGAAGTCAGGATGTAAGGAGGGTTTGAAACTATCAAATCAAACACAATTTCTTTTCCGGGCAAGGGTTCATTGGTCATATCAAGCAAAATCCAGGAAACCTCAAGTTTGTTTTGAAGGCTGTTTTCCCGGGCGGTACTCAAAGCCCCGGGGGAAATATCGGAACCCATCACCTCTGCCAATGGAAAAAACTTTTTCATGGCCAGGGCCAAAGCTCCCGACCCGGTTCCCAGGTCGATGATTTTCCCCGCAAAACCATCCGGAATATCCGCAGCAATTTTCTCAGCCATTTCTTCCGTTTCAGGCCTGGGAATAAGAACCGAGGGATTGACAGAAATAGTAAGATCGAAAAACTTTGTTTTCCCGGTCACATACTGCACCGGCTCACCGGAAAGAATCCTTTCAAAGGCGGCTTCTCCTTCCGGACTTACTTCTCCGCTATTTTGTAAAAACCCGGGAATGTCTTCCTTTAGTATCCTAACCATAAAAGCAGCTTCGCCCCGGCCGTACTTCCCGGCCAATTGCCGTAAAATATCTTTCTCGGTCATGGGCACTTATCTCCTTTCCATGCGATCCGGTAAATCCTGCAGGTTTGGTTTTTATTTACAGGATTCAGCCAATGCACCAGGCGATCGACCAATCCCGGTTCAATTACAATTTCATCCTTCATAAAGAAAAACTCCTCCAGGGCCTTTTTCCGGGCCTCGAAATTTTCTTCCGTCATCATGATAAGATAATTAGGCCGGTCAGATGCGGAATAAACACAATAATCATTGTGCAGTCTGGCGGGACTGCGATCGGCGGTAATTCGATCTACGGCAGGCCATTTACCTAAATAGTATTGAGGCAACATGATGTAATCACCGGAATTAGAATTTTCAATAACATAAAAAGTAAGATCCGGTTTTTCTGAAAGCGCAACCATGGCCTCAACCCGGCTTCTTTTCGAGTAGGCAGTAGAAATTACCGGAAGGGCCAGCAGATTAATTACCCAAAAGAAAGTGCGTGAAAAACGGTAGAAGCGTAACCAGGCCGAGCCTACCCTCCTGGATTCAATGAAGCGAATCAGTCCGGGATAACCGAAAGTAATCAGGAATGGAATAACAGGCAGAACAAACCGCTCCTGTTTATTCGGAAACCAGGAATGAAAAATTATAAAAACCAGCACGCCGCAGAAAACCGGCAGGTACTTTCTGAAATCGCGGAAAAAACCAAGGATCAGAAGCAAACTAAAAGGGGGAATCAGAATTCCGGCAATAAATAGCAGGTACATATACCATTCCCGTACAAAATAATCGGTAGCCCCGGCGGTTTGATTATAACGGAAGTATTCCAGAAACTCCGCAAAAGGATAGCCCCAGATCAGATAGTCGACAAGTCCCTGGGTGAGCAACACCGAAGAACAGAATCCCAGCCCCATAACCAGCGATTTCAGCATTCCGCCCCTCCAGAGAAAAACGATTCCAAAGCCCAGGGTAAAAAACAAGGTCTGATACCGCACCGAAAATGCCAGTCCGAGCATTATGCCTGCCAGAAAAAAATTCCGGACCGGGCTTTTTCCTTCTGCTGCGAGGAGCCAGACCGCCCAAAACAAAAAAGGGATACAAAACACCTCTACCAGGTCGCGCACACTCACGAAAGGCATAAAAAAAGTGATGGCCAGCAGCAATCCCGACATTCGGGCCTCTTTTTTAGAATATTTGAGAGCCACGAGTCGATATCCGAAGTAAACAACAAGCATAGAAAACAAGGCGTTCAATAAGCGCACCCCAAACATTTTTATGCCGGGATCATCCAGTCCCACCCATTGGCATAACTTAAAATACAGGTAATGAAGGCCGGGGTAGGTAAAGCTATGACCGGAGGGAACGGGATTTTCGCCCTGGCTTGAGGGCAGCCAGTTGTTATAATCATAGCCGTCAACCCAGGACTGAGAAGACTCAATGATCAGGAAATGATCGTCGTGCCAGCCATACCCGCGCGACCAGACAGCAGCAACCAGGCGGACGACAAGCGAAAGCACTAAAATCAGGCGCAATGGCCTGTGTTCCCACTCCTCCAAAAAAAAATTCCGGAATCTGTTCATTGCTTGTTGGTAAAAATATAAATTCGCAAGGAAAGAGTACCATAAATTTGAGGTTTCGGGAGAACTTGGAAAACGAAGACATAATATACATGGAGCGATGCCTTGACCTGGCCCAAAAAGGTTTTGGCAAAACAGCTCCAAACCCCATGGTTGGCGCGGTGGTGGTGCATAAGGGAAGAATAATCGGGGAAGGTTATCACGAATTTTTCGGGGGACCTCATGCCGAAGTAAATGCCATAAACTCCGTTTCCGACCCCTCCCTCCTTTCTGAATCTGTTCTATATATCTCCCTGGAGCCTTGTATTCATCATGGCAAAACCCCTCCCTGTGCCGATTTGATTCTGGAAAAGAAAATACCCCGGGTTGTGGTAGGCTGTAAGGATCCCAACATAATCAATACCGGAAAAGGAATTGATAAACTCAAAAATGCCGGCGTTGAAGTTGTTCTTTCCGCTTTGGAATCACGATGCCAGGAGTTAAACCGGAGGTTCTTTACCTTTCATCTGAAGAAAAGGCCTTATATAATTCTGAAGTGGGCCCAAAGTTCCGACGGATTCATTGACCGGAAGCGGAGCCTGGCTGAATCGGGCAATCAGGAGCGCTTGACCGGACAAGAAAGTAACATCAGGGTTCACCGCTGGCGTTCCCAGGAGCAGGCCATCATGGTGGGAACCACAACAGCCCTCCTTGACAACCCCGAACTTAATGTCAGATATGTGGATGGGAAAAATCCCCTGCGGGTTGTACTAGACCGGGAGAAGAAAATTCCCGGCAATTACAAACTTTTTTCATCCGATCAAAAAACCCTTGTTTTTACCAACGGGGAAAACGAATCACACCCCAATGTTGAATTTGTGAATATTGATTTTTCAGGTGATGTATTTTCCCAGGTTTTTTCCTTTTTATTCACCCTGAACATTCAGTCTATCATAGTAGAAGGCGGAAGGGAACTGATAAATTCCTTCATCAAGGTAAACCTATGGGATGAGGCCCGCGTGATAACAGTTCCCCAAAAGCTCGGGTCCGGAATCAAAGCACCATCTCTTGATCTGAAAGGAGTGCCTGCTGACAAATCCGGTGTTGACCACATTCAGATACTTCGGAATTCATGATCTGGCTCCTGGCCTCGATTGTCTGCAACTCCTTATTGTTCATCATCCTTCGATCCTACCCCAAATTCGGAGTAGATCCGTTCCGCGCCATCGTAATAAATTATTTTGTTGCGGGAGGCATTGCTTTTTTCTGGGGAGGACTTCCTCAAGCCATTGGAGAAATTCAGCACCAGGAATGGCTGAATCATGCACTGGTAACAGGCCTGCTATTCATTCTCGTATTTATTTTGATTTCCCGAACCGCTATTTTAAGCGGTGTTTCCGTAGCGGGGGTTGCCAATAAAATGAGTTTTGTACTACCCCTCGGTGTTTCGGTACTGATTTTTAATGAATCAATTTCCGGCTGGGCCATAGCCGGAATGATAATTGCGCTTTTTTCCGTAGTACTTGTTTCTGTAAAGCCCGACAATCCGCCCGACTTAAAAGGAGTTGGACTTCTTCTGGCCATTTTGGTTTTTATTGGAAGCGGCATAATAGACGGACTTGTAAATTATGTTTTCCATGTGTATTTCCCGAGAGGTGGTGCGGGACCCTACATATCCATTAGCTTTTTAACAGCCGGGACCGCCGGGGCCATCTGGATGGTGCTGAACAAAATGGAACCCGGAAGGAAAGAAATTTTGGGTGGAATCGTTTTGGGTATTCCCAATTTTTTCAGCATTCTTTCCCTTATGAATGCCTTGGGCGACGGATTTATCACCAGTGGTCTCCTCTACCCGATCAATAATGTTGGCATTGTACTGGCATCTGCCCTGGGTGGTCTTTTTCTTTTCAGAGAAAAATTCAGCCGGATGAATACCCTGGGGATTGCCCTTGCCATTCTTGCCATTTTCCTGGTTACTCTTTAAGGGTTTTCATTTTAATTCCAAAACAAAAACCCTACATTTACCGGAAGGAAATAATACAATCCGCAATCCCTTTCACATGAGAAAAACTTACAGGAATTTACTGGCATTGTTTTTATACATACCCCTGATTGCTTTTCCGCAACAGGAGTCAAAAAAAGTAAACCGGGATGTCGTAAAAAAAATGGTGAGCGACTCCAATGCTGCCACCTTTTACCCCAAATTGCTTTACAAACTTAAAAGTCCTATGCCGGTTCTTAGTGCCGAGGAATACTACCTGATATATTACAGATTTGTGTTCCAGGAATCCTACCACGGGTACAGCAACCACCTGAAATCAGACATAGTAAAACTGATAAAAAAAAAAAAATATGCCGAGGCAGAGGCCATCTGCGATTCTGTGCTGGAAAAGATACCTGTTAGCCTGAACGCGAATTACCTGAAAGTATTATGTATTTATCTCCGCGACCCCGGCAACGAAATGGCCATTATTTACCGAAGTCATTACGAAGGCCTCCGCGATGCCATACTTTCATCCGGGGACGGAAAGTCCTGTGAAACCGCATTCAAAACCATTTACATTCCCGACGAATACGATATCATGTACCGGTATTTCGACATTGAGGGTCATAAGGGGCAATCGCTTCAGTTTCCCTGCGATGTTTTTAAAATAAAAGGCACAAAAAAATTCAAGGGAAGCAAAATATATTTCGACACATCGGAAACATTTATTTCCATGGAAAAAACCCTGAAAAAAGAAAAATAAAAACATGAAATACAACTTTATCATTTTAGGCCTGGCATCAGCCATACCCATCCTGGTGGGTTTCATCTGGTTTAATCCGCGGTTGTTTGGAAAAGCCTGGATGGAGTCGAGCGGTCTGACAGAAGAAAAAATAAAAGGAAACAACATGGGCAGGACCTTGTCGCTTACCCTGGCTTTTTCTTTTTTCATTGCCTTTTCACTCCAATACATGGTTATTCACCAGTTTCATTTGTTTTCCATGTTGTTGAGCGAACCCGGAATTAAGGAACCCGGATCAGCCATTTACGAACTTTACAAAGATCTGATGGTTCGATTCGGCGACAATTTCAGAACCTTTAAGCACGGAGCTTTTCACGGTTTAATCGCCGGGGTTACGCTGGCCTTTCCATTGATTGCCATTAATGCCCTTTTCGAAATGAAAAGCTTTAAATACATATTCATTAACAGCGGATACTGGACCCTTTCACTTATACTCATGGGGGGACTCATCTGCGCTTATGCATAACACCATGAGAAAAATCGGAATTATCGGCTCAGGGGTAGTTGCCAAAGCACTGGCGAAAGGATTTCTTTCTTGCGGTGATACCGTAATGATGGGAAGCCGCGATCCCAAAAAACTTGATGCCTGGCTGAAGGAAAATCCGGAAAGAGCCAAAACAGGAACCTTTGATGAAGCTGCCCGGTTTGGAGATATTCTTGTGCTGGCCGTAAGCGGAAAAGTAGTTTTGGATGCCCTGAGCCTTGTGGAAGAAAAAGCAATTGAAAATAAAACCATCATCGATGCCACCAATCCAATTTCCGGTGATCCTCCCGAAGATGGGGTATTGCGTTTTTTTACCGGCCCCAACGAATCGCTGCTGGAGCGTATTCAGGAAAAATATCCCCGTGGGAATTTTGTAAAAGCCTTTAACTCGGTGGGCAATGCTTTTATGGTGAACCCTCCTTTCAAACCCCAAGCCACCATGTTCATTTGTGGCAATAATGAAGGTGCCAAAAAAGAAGTCACGAAAATTTGTATCGATTTTGGCTGGGAGCTTATGGACATGGGAACCGCAAAATCGGCCCGTGCCATAGAACCCCTGTGTATGCTTTGGTGCATTCCCGGAATCCGGGAAATGGAAACTAAAACTCAAAAATCACTCCTTGAGGAAATAAGGGAAACAGAATCCGCCATTCAGGATTTGAAACAGAAACTACTCACGCTTAAAGCAAATGTCGCTGTAAATCCTCAGCTTGTTTCGGATTATACATTCACCGATGGTCAAAATCAAAAAATCAGACTTTCTGAATTGTTTGGAGATAAAAACGAGTTGCTTGTAGTTCATAACATGGGAAAATCATGCCCATACTGCACCTTATGGGCAGATGAAATAAACGGCATAATTCATCATATTGAAAACAGAACTCCTTTTGTTTTAATCAGTCCCGACGAACCGGAGATAATGAAGGAATTTTCCGCATCCAGAAACTGGAAATTCAAAATCCTTTCCGCCAAGGGAAATTCCTTTAAAAAGGATATTGGCTTTGAAGATAAGGGGAAAGCAACACCGGGAGTTTCCTGCTTCATTAAAGATGCTGAAGGAAAAATATACCACCGCGATAACGCAGTGTTTGGCCCCGGCGATAATTTTTGCTCACTTTGGTATTATTTTTCACTTTTGCCGGGTGGGGCAGGCAATTGGCATCCCAAATATTCTTATTAAATGAAAAGGTCGGAGTTTCTAAGGTTAGCCGGCCTTGGCTTGATGTACCCTTTGGTAAAATCATTGTCCTCCTTTCAATCTCCAGGGAATACTTCAAAAAAGGTGATTATTGTTGGTGCAGGGATGGCCGGAATTTCTGCCGGAAGGGCCCTCACCGACATGGGAATTCCATGCATCATCCTTGAAGCCAGGGATAGGATTGGGGGAAGAGTCTTCTCAGATTCCTCTTTAGGTACCACTCTTGATTTTGGGGCGAGCTGGATCCATGAAAAGAAAGGAAATCCAATACTTGCACTTGCTAACAAGTACAAAATTGAGACCCGGGATACGAATTACGACAGCATTTCGGCCTGGCACTACAAAGGAGAAAAAATCGCCGAGGAACAGTTGTATCGCATTTATAAAAAATCACAAAAATTACTGCGAAGAGCAATCCGTATAAACGGACGAAAAGATTATGATCCGCCTTTTTCTGAGGGACTTACCCGGGCCTTACAGGAAATGGCCTACCAGGGAAGGGAACTGGAAGAAATTCTGTGGAGAATTTCCACGGAGGAGCTGAATGCCGCCGTTGAATTTGAAATGTTATCAGGGTGGGGAGACAAAGAAAAGGGCTACGGCGGTGGAGATTCCCTGTTTCCCGGGGGGTATCATCAGGTCATCAACCAACTTTCCATAAAATTAAACATCAAAACAGGAAGCCCTGTTTATGAAATCGTACAAAACAATCAGGGGGTTTCGGTTAAAACCCAGGAAAAAACATATGAGGGAAGTCATTGCCTGGTAACCGTACCCCTGGGTGTTTTAAAAGCAGGGAAAATAAATTTTATCCCTGCTCTCAGCCAGCGAAAGAAAGATGCCATCGCAGGTCTTCAAATGGGAAACCTTAACAAAATAGGTTTAAAAATGGAAAAAGTTTCCTGGCCTTCCGACAAACATTTTCTTGGGTATGTGTCTGAAAAAAAAGGAAATTTTCCGGTGTTTTTAAATTGGGCTCAATACACCGGAAAACCATTCCTGATTGCATTTGCCGGCTACAAACTTTCTGAAAAGCTCGACACCCTGAATGAGTCGCAAATTCGAAGCGAAATCTCTAAACCCCTGGAGTTACTTGCCGGAAAGAATACCATTGAAGCCCTTAAATACTCCGCCTGGAAAAAAGACCCCTTCGCCTTTGGTTCCTATAGCGTTCTGCCACCCGGAATTTCCGGGAAAAAATTTGATGACTTGAGTATATCTGAAGGCAAAATTCACTTTGCCGGTGAAGCAACAATTCGAGGGCAAAACGGAACTGTGCATGGTGCCTACCTTTCGGGAATTCGCGAAGCTGAAAAACTAAAAAAACTGTAACATGAAACTCCCTGCTTTTCTTATTATATTTTTTTCAATAAGTTGGAACCTTTTAACTTCCCAAAACTTCCCCACCTATGGCGAGGTATTAAAAACTTTCTTTTCCAAATATTCCACCCGGGAACTGGGCGAAAATCACAGAATAAAATTTGAGAAAAAGCCGGAAGGCTGGTTTGCTTCCGTACACGACATGGCTACTGACGATAAAATCCTTAAACGATCGCCGGTTTGGCTTGTCCGAAAAAAGAAATTTGTGAAAGCCTCTTTTCCCAAATTAAAAAAAGGTGAGACGGCCTTCAACTGGGAAAAAGAATATTTCAATGCCTGGGACCGCAGCCAGTTTTATATTTCCCCTTTCTATGGTTATCCGGGCTGGGAATACGATGTGATTTCCGTTTTTGGAAAAAAAACCGATTTATCCGACACAATCCTTTACGCCCTGGGTCGAGCCTATTCTGCAGCAGCATCCAACCTTTTGCACAACAATTCCGGGCTTTCTGATGGCAGCAGGCGATTTGTTATTGGAAACGGTCCTGATGCCCTTTCCAAAGAACAACTTGAAACCTACAGATCTTTTTCGCATAATGCCATTTCCTGTTTTGAAAAACTAAAAGACCGTAATCCGGCCTTTAAAACAATCGTTGGCAGCATAGGCGTTAAATGGGCTAACGAATTTATGACCTCATTTCTCGAATTGCGAACCTTGCAAAATGAAGCCGAAGCCCAAAAAGAACTTAGAGAGGGTATATATAATGGATTTTACCTGAGTCTTGCCCGGAATTTTCTGGCCGGACTCGACTCCAATGCTGTCTTGTTTACCAATGGAGACAATGATACCTATCCCCTGCTCTATGTCCAGAGCGCCCAAAACTTCCGTACTGATGTATTGGTGGTAAACATCAGCCTGCTTCAAACCTGCCCTTACATTTTAAGGCATACCAAACCTGTAATGAAAGCGAAAGGGCTGGAACTGGGATTAAGCCCTGATGAATTTTGTTCCGAAAACTGGGATCTTGTTTTGGTTCAGAATTCTTTCAAAACTCCTCTGGAGCTGGAAAAACTATTTTCTTTTATGCGGGAACCGGGTAACATGATAAAATATGGAGATCAGAACTATCATATCATTCCAGGCCAAAAAATCATGTTCCGGGCCGACTCCCTATTGCCATCCATGACCTGGACCCTAAGGAAACCATATCTCTTCAAAAACCAAATTCTCATTTTAGATATTATCCGGGAAAACAAATTCCGTCGGCCGATTTATTTTTCGGTTACCATGGGCGATGATTTTTTCACCGGAATGGAAGAATATCTCTGGCTGGAAGGATTGGCCTTTCGCTTATTACCTTCGGGAACCGGCATTCCTTCCGATTATCCCGACGGGGTAATTGCACCGGTAATTTATAGAAATCTGATGGAAAAATTCTCCTATGCAGGTCTTGAAGCCGCCTATCCCTCCGAAAAAAACATGCTGGCGGTTTACCGTTATATTCACGGATCGGCGGCAATGCAGCTCATTGACGAAGGGAAAAAAGATTCGGCGGTAAAAGTGCTGGACAAAATCATGACCCTCCTGCCCGACAATGTTTGTCCCCTCGACATTCAGGCATTGAAAATTATTGAAGGATATTACGCCGCCGGAAGTTATGAAAAAGGAAACCGGGTGGCAGAAAAGCTGATTTACAACTTAAAGAATCCGGGAGTATATCTTGACAGTCCGCCCGATAAAGACTTCAGCTCCAGGATCCTCATTACGGTTCGCGAGTTGGCCCGGGAGCACGATCAAAACAAAATTCTGGAATTAATAGACCCCTGAAAAAATCAGCGGCGGCGGAAGCGTTCACTTTCCTGATAAATCCAGGAGAAGATATTTTTGTCTTCTTCTGAAAAGGTAAGACCCCGGCGTTCCATCATGCGCTCAGCAACCTCAAAAGCATCCTTAAGGCGGAAATCAGTGAAGCCCGAAGCACCACCCCATGAAAAAGAGGGCACAAAGTTTCGTGGGAATCCACTCCCGAAAATATTCGCACTCACCCCAACTACCGTTCCGGTATTAAACATGGTATTGATTCCGGATTTACTGTGATCACCCATCAGGAGACCGCAAAAAGTTAAGCCGGTATCTAAAAACCGTTCCTTTTTATAATTCCACACCTTAACCGGCGCATAATTATTTTTCAAATTGGAATTATTGGTATCGGCACCCAGGTTGCACCATTCTCCGATAACGGAATTACCGATAAAGCCATCGTGGGCTTTGTTTGAGTATGCGAAAAAAACCGAATTGTTTACTTCCCCACCCACCTTGCAATAGGGACCTATGGTTGTGGGTCCGTATATTTTCGCGCCCATTTTAAGGGTGGCATGTTCACCCAGGGCAAAAGGACCGCGGATTACACAGCCTTCCATAACTTCTGAATGATTGCCCAGGTAAATGGGACCTGCCGTAGTATTAAACACAGAGCATTCAGCAACAACCGATTCTCCGACAAATACGGGATGGTCGCCGAATACACGGTTCGAATTACTTAAAATTCCCGACCGTACATTTCCGGTGAGGATTGAAAAATCTCTTTTAATGGCCTCACCGTTCAGGGTAAATATATCCCAGGGTTGGCGTATCCGAAGCGGACTTCCCTTCCCTTCAATCTTTTCAAAAGAGGCAGCCTCAACCAGACCAATGGTTTTGTCGTTGCCGGAATTAAAAGCGGCAATTTCGTCTCCGTAATAAATTACTTTTCCGGAACCCAGATTTTTAATTTGCTCAGTCAGTTCAGGATCGGGCAAAAAAGAAGCATTGACCCAAACATTATCCGAATCAATACTAAACTCAACCGGAAATTTGTAGGAAAGATAATCCACTGTTTTAAACGACACCTTCCCTCCCATAGCCAACTCCCATTTTTCGCGGATGGTGAGAATACCCACTCGAATCTCAGCTACCGGCCGCGTAAAAGTAAAGGGAAGCAAATTTTCCCGGTTTACATCATCAAACAGTATCAGATTCATAGGTTTGGTTTCAGTTCAGTTTTTAAAAATAAAAAAAGCTTCCTGCGTGGGGATTGCCAGGAAGCCTTTTCTTCTGATTACTTGAGCCAGAAGTAATTATTTCTTCTTTTCGTAACGGCTTCTGAATTTATCAACCCGTCCGGCAGTATCTACCAGCTTCATCTTACCGGTATAAAAAGGATGCGACATGTTTGAAATATCCAGCTTCACAAGTGGATATTCATTTCCGTCTTCCCAAACAATAGTATCTTTGGTTTCAACGGTTGAACGCGTAATAAAAGCATAGTCAATCGACAGGTCCTTGAAAACCACGGGCCTGTATTCTTTCGGATGTATGTCCTTTTTCATGATTAAAAATTATCAGGGGGCAAAGATACAAAAAAACATTAAATCCAAAAACATATTAACCTCTTGATTTTCAGGTCGGTGGGAACCAAATTGATATCCTTCTCCTAAAATAAAACCCCGTCCGGCCCGTTTATTTATATTTGAAACCCATGCGCTACCCCGGAAAGCTTATTTGTTTATACCTGAGCCTCTTGCCCGCTTTCCTCCTTGTGTCATGCAAAAAAGATAATATTCTCAGCGACACTTCCGCAAAGCTTGAGTTTTCCTCTGAAAAAATTCTTTACGATACGGTTTTTACCACGATTGGTTCCACTACCAAATACATTAAAGTATATAACCGCCACTCCCAAAAACTAATTATCTCCAGCATTCGCCTGGGAGGCGGAGTATCCTCACGCTACCGTTTCAACATTGATGGCATTCCCGGTCCTGTAGTGAGAGACCTTGAAATACCTGCCAAAGATTCCCTCTGGGTTTTTGTGGAAGTAACTATTAATCCGAACCAGCAAAACACCCCGCTTATTGTTACCGATTCCCTGATCTTTGAAACCAACGGAAACTTCCAGAATGTTTTACTGGAAGCCTGGGGGCAGGATGCCAATTATTTCAACGGGCAGATTTTGTGCAACCAGGTATGGAACAACAACAAACCGTATTTGATTTACAACTCTATCCTGGTTGATTCCCTGTGCACCCTTACCATTAACCCCGGTTGTAAAATTCATTTTCATAAAGGCTCTGCCCTGCTTGTAAAAGGAACGCTGATTGTAAACGGAGACCGGAACAACAAAGTTGTTTTTCAGGGCGACCGCCTTGAGGCTTTCTATGCGAACGCACCGGATCAATGGTATGGCATCTGGCTGATGAACGGATCCAGAGATAACACCATCAACGGAGCCGTAATTAAAAATGCCTTTATCGGAATTCGTGCCGATACCATGAATTATTCTGCCAACCCTACCCTCAGTATCAGTAACAGTCAGGTTACCAACCATGCCGCTGCCTGCCTTTACGGAGTGGGTTCAAGGATCAGAGCCTGGAATACCATTTTTTCCAATGCCGGACAATATGTCAACGCACGTGTCATTGGCGGAGCTTAATTTTTTTAACAATGCACTTTTGCCAATTATTGGACCTTCGATAATCGCCAGACCCCTACTTTGCTGATTAATAATTATTATAAAGACATCAACGAAGTTATCCAGACCCGGCCCCTGGATTCGGCGAATTTTTACAACTGCATTATTTACGGCGACAAAGAAGAAGAGTTAAAACTCGACCGCAGTACCAATACGGGTCCGCCCTTCCGGTATAAATTCCATCATTGCAACCTTAAAACCCAGGTAAGCACTCCGGCAACCAATTTTATTTCTCCTGTAGTAAATGATCCGGTTTATTTTCGCAATCCGGGAAATTTTGATTTTCGCCCGGGTTCACTTTCCAACGCCATAAACCGGGGCGACATGAATGTAATCACCACCTTCCTGAACGGAAATCTGAATCTTGATTTTGCAGGCCTTAGCCGGATAACTGATGGTCCGCCCGATAACGGAGCTTTTGAATACTATCCCTGATTAAAAGCTTGACGAGGGTTTGAACACATACCCGATAGGATTCCTGTACCTGAAATGAATTTCAAATCCACCCCTTGCCGCTGAGGCAACGGTTAACTTTGAAACATTTATATCATAGGAAACACCAACGGCATAAGAGCCCTTTTCAAACATGGCTGTTGCAATCACCGCATCCAGATTCCGGTAAAACAAACCCAGGTAAGCGGAAGAAGATTGAACAAAACCGGTAAAGTTTGCCGCATCCTGAATCATATACCTTACATTGGTTCCCAGGGTTAACTCCGTTTGGGGCCCCTGAATCATCAACAATCCTGCAGGCTGAATCGCCAGGCGGGTATTTTTAATTCCGTAAGACATGTTAACATGGCCCAGATATTTTTGGTAAAGCATAGTGCCTCCTCCGGCAAACGCGTGCGGCATGGGAACCAGGTGAAAAGCAGAAACACCGGCTTCGATCAGCACATGATTGTTGGCGGTCATATACATATCGCCTTTATTATATCTCCAGAACAATCCAGCAGCAACATCGTGAGCAATAAAGGAAGAGCCACCGGCAGCCTCTCCGCTGGGATTCGAGGCATTATAAGCACCGTTAACATATTGACTCTCCCATTTCAAAGGAGCAAAATTCATGCTGCGCTGCACAAAACCATACATCCCTCCAAGACCCAGGGTTGATTTCTCGGAAAGGTTCAAATGGTAAGTGCCCATAACATTGGCCTGAAGGGTTCCCATTTTTGCATCACCTGCTTTATCATTGTAAATAAATGTTCCCAAACCCCAGAAACCTTTCTTCTTTGTCTTGTCCTTAGTTATGGCAAGATCGAAGGCCCCGCTATAGGTTTGATACGCATCGGCCACACTCGACCACTGGGTTTTATAATTCAGACTGGCCTGAGTATTGGCCAAACCACCGGCGGTAGCAGGATTCAATTGCAAGGGTGCCAGATAAAACTGACTGAAGTGAATGTCTTGTCCCAAACCCATCAGGGGAAACAAAACCAGAATGAAAATAATTTTTCTCATGTTTATCTTACTAAAGTTACATTTCCTTTTTGTTTAAACGAAGTGCCATCAATCAGCGTTGCCTCGAAATAAAACACAAACACCGCTGCATCTAAAACAAACCCACGGAAAGTGCCGTCCCATTTTTTCGTGGGATCCGTAGACTCAAAAACTTTCTCGCCCCATCGGTCAAAGACCAAAAGTTTCATGGTTTCAATGCATGGACTTATGGGATAGAAAAAGTCATTCATACCATCCCCATTCGGAGAAAAGGCGGTGGGAAGAAACAATTCCGGACAATTAATATCCACAATAACCGTCATGCAATCGGTTGACCTGCATCCATTGGAATCGGTAACCTGTACACAATAGGTTGTTGTCGCGGTTGGACTTGCCACAGGATCGGGACAGGTAGTGCATGAAAGTGAGCCACCCGGAGACCAGGAATAAGATCCGCCACCGGAGGCATTGAGCTGGGTACTTTGCCCGATATTAATCGTTACATCAGGTCCTGCGGAAGCCGTCGGTGGATTGTACACATTAACAATCATTGTAGTTGTATCAGACCCTGCTCCGTTGGATACGATCAGCGTAACGAGATTATTTCCGGGACTTGAAAAACAAACCGAACCCGGATTCTGGGAAGAAGATGTTGCCGGAGTTCCATTCTGAAAAGTCCAGGCCCAGGTTGTAACATTTCCCAGGGAGCTGTCGCTGAATACCACACAGGAGTTCGGGCAAATAGCAGAGTCGGAAGCGCCGAACGCAGCAATGGGGACATTACAATTTATCACGTTCACATTTACCTGTGAAGTGGCGGTACATCCGTTCGCGTCGCTCACGGTTACGGTATATGAAGTTGAGGCCGCAGGACTCGCCGTAGGATTTGGGCATGTAGTACAACTTAAGCCCGTTGCCGGAGACCAGGAATATCCCGTGCCGCCCGAGGCGGTGATAGTTACATTTCCGCCCTGGCAAATAGTAGGACCGGAAGGAGATACGGATACGGTGGGAGCCGGGTTCACATTAACTGTTACAGTGGCCGTTACGGAGGGACAATTTCCACCGGTAACAGTGACTGTATAAGTTGTGGTTGTGGTTGGATTTGCATTTGGGTTCGGGCAGGTAGTACAACTCAGGCCCGTTGCAGGTGCCCAGGAATAACCCGAGCCTCCTCCGGCATTTAACTGCGTTCCATCGCCCGCACAAATCGTGGAAGGACTTGCGGAAACAGTTGGATTTAAAGAAGGAGATACCGTTACCGTTACCACCAGAGTACCCGTGCAGCCGTTGGCATCGGTTCCGCTTACCGTGTACGAAGTGGTGGAAGTTGGGTTTGCCGTTGGGTTCGCACAGGTAGTACAACTTAAATTTGTAGCCGGAGTCCATTGGTAATTGGCAGCTCCCGAAGCCGTCATAGTTACACTACCTCCCGAACAATAGGTAGGATTCGGAGGACTCACCGAGATAACCGGCAAAGCATTTACGGTTACGGTAACGGTGGAAGTATTACTACAGCCATTGCCATCAGTTCCGGTAACTGTATAAGTAGTAGTTGAAGTTGGATTTGCCGTAGGATTAGCAACAGTAGCAGAACTAAGTCCCGTTGCAGGTGCCCAGGAATAAGAACTTCCTCCGGAGGCCGTAAGCCCAACACTTCCCCCCTGACAATAAGAAGGGTTTGCCGGAACAACAGCAATCGTGGGTAATGGATTTACGGTAACTGTAACCGTAGCAGTATTGGAACAATTCCCGGCATTGGTGCCGGTGATGGTATAGGTAGTTGTTGCGGTAGGGTTTGCGGTAGGATTGGAAATGGTAGTAGCATTCAATCCCGTTCCCGGCGACCAGGAATAGGTTGTAGCTCCGGAAGCTGTGAGTCCAACACTTCCGCCCAGACAAATAGCAGGGTTGGCCGGACTGGAAGTTACCGTTGGCAATGGATTTACCGTTACGGTAACCGTAGCGGTGTTGGTACAGTTTCCTGCTCCGGTTCCCGTAACCGTATAGGTTGTTGTTGCCGTGGGGCTCGCATTAGGATTGGCCACCGTGGTGGAACTTAAGCCTGTTGCGGGCGACCAGGAATAAGAAGTAGCACCGGAGGCGGTGAGACCGGTGGAACCGCCCTGACAAATGGCAGGATTCGCAGGAGAAGTTGTCACCGTGGGTAAAGGGTTCACGGTAACCGTTACCGTAGCGGTATTGCTGCAATTTCCTGCTCCCGTACCTGTAACCGTATAGGTTGTAGTGGCCGTAGGGCTTGCATTTGGATTAGCAACTGTTGTCGAACTTAAGCCGGTTGCCGGCGACCATGTATAGGAAGTTGCACCGGAAGCCGTGAGCCCCACGCTGCCTCCCTGACAAATTGCAGGATTTGCAGGAGCTGTGGTAACGGTGGGGATGGGATTTACGGTTATCGTTTGTGTAGTTGAGTTGGTTCCGTTCGCATTGGCAGCGGTAAGCGTTACCGTATAGGTTCCGGCTGTATTAAAACAAATATTAGCCGGATTTTGTACGTTGCTTGTGGCAGGGCTTCCGCCGGGGAAAGACCATGTCCATCCCGTAGGATTTCCGGTACTGTTATCGGTAAAATTAATGCAGGAGCCGGCACAAATATTATTTGCTGAAGCCGTAAATGCTGCCACCGGAGGTCCGGCAACAGGCGTAGAAAGCGTGATATCATCCACGGCAAAACTCGGGTCGGTTCCCACCCCGTCAACATCATTTACCCAGCGGAAACCAATTCTCACATTAGGATTATTATTGGCAGAGGCAGGCAATAAAATGGAAAAGGCAGTCCACCTTCCCTGTCCGCCACTACAAACTGTTGTTTTTGCCAGGGGATCAATCTGTGCCCAGGTAACTCCGTTAAAATACCATAAGGTGGCATCGTCCTGGGTTCCCTGTCCGTTCTCCATGTATAAAAAAGAAAGCGTGATATTTGACTGTCCCGTACAATTAATCACAGGACTTTCAATGCGCCGGTCTGTGAGGGGAGAACCGCCGCCGCAAAGGTTGAAATTACATGCATCGTAAGCGGCACCGCAATCGCCCGTGGGACAAAAAAAGCATGCACAGAAAGAAGTGGCCACATTACCAATATGAAGGGTTCGGTTTGTAAGGGCGGCATTGGCAAGGCAGCCATCGCCACAATTATTCACTCCCATACCGGCCTCGGTAGCGCTGACAAACCAGTTATTCGCACCGGCTCCATTGGTTCCGTTGGTCATCGTCCAGGTTCCGTTAAGACCGGTCCACCCGCCGGCCACCTGACCCTGGTTACAACCGGTACCAAAAGTTTCAGTCCAGAAAACCTGGGCATGGGTTCCGGTAAAAATAAAAGTTGTGAAAACGAACAGGGATAAAAAGAACTTCATATGAATTCGATTTTGCAAACCTAAAAGTAAGATATTTTATTTCAAATTCAAAGTTCAGAAACCCAGGCAAAATTCGGGGGTATTAATACCATCGGCATAATCGCTGAGTGTGGGTTGCTGGGTTTTTCCGAAGGGAATAAAATCATGACTCCGATTGCCGTCGATGCACTGAATCTGATCTTTTGCCGACACCAGCATTTTCTGTAAGTCCTCAGGGGATTTGTAATATTCATAATACACCATGGCCACCGGGGGGTGCAGGGAGGAACTTTCAGTAAGGAGCACAAAATTATTATCCAGCAGGGGTGTGCCATTCATCAGGAAAATGGCTCGGTTGTAATCGTAGTTATTCCCGTATTTTTTATTTAGAACCACATCCGAAAATGGAAAAATGCCATTGAAAAAGGCGTCGAAATTATAGCCTTCCGGAACAAAAAGCTTGGAGACATTACGGCATCCCAGTCCGAAATAGGTAAAAATATCCTTCCCCAATCCCTGCAGTTCTTCTTCATTTTCATTCCCCTCAAGCACGGCCACGCTTTTCCGGTTCTTACGGAAAAGGTGGGGCAGCTTACCGAAATAATATTCAAAATACCGGGCGGAGTTGTTGGAACCTGTAGCGATGATGCCCTGCAAAGAATCGGGAGGTAGTTTTGGGGTAATTTCCCAGTTTTCCTTTTCAGGGAGGTAAGACTTCAGCTCTCCCAGGAGAAACTCCATGAGAACCGTATCATCGGAAGAAAGTTTCAGGCAGGCGTAGTTTCCGGTCAGGAAAACCGTTAAAAAATCATGAAAACCAACCCCTGGAATATTTCCTGCGGCAATAATTCCGATTTTTTTGGAAGCATGCGTTTCGATTTTCTTTTGGTAAGGACTAATCCATTCCCGGAGTTTTTCTTCCGTAAGCCAGGCCGCAATACCCTCCAGGGCACTACGGCAGTTTTCAGGGGTAAACCATCCATTCCGGATATGCGCTTCGCGGTATAGTTTTTGCGCTGCAGGATTACCGGGCTCAAGCATTTGGCGGATGTCGAGGCCCAGGGCGCAGAGTGCGGAAATCCTGATATCAAGGGATGAAGGCATGCCACAAAAGTAAGAGAATACCCGCTAAAACGGGTGAAATGGGTAACTTTACCCTACCTGAAAACGTAAGAAACAGAGCTTTTGAAAAATATTATCATCATAGGATTTTTGGCCGGAATTTTCCCTGCGGCAAAAGCCGCCGGTTTGTCTTCCTTTAAGCCGGTTCAGGATTCCCTTTCCGTTTTGCTGAAAAAAATGATGGTTTCGAAATCGGATGAAGAAAAAACAAACATCAACTTAAAGTTTCTGGATTTGTTAAGAGAAACATTAAAAGACAAAGACTCTCACACTTTTCCCTTCGATTCTTTAAAAAAACACAAGATTTTAATTGAGTCGGCCGGTAAAGAATGCCGGATTCTGAACTGGTGTCTTCGTTTTTCGGATGAAACATACAAGTACTTTGGCTTTGTGCAATATCTGGATCCCAAAACCGGGATTTATTACCACTGGGAACTCAAAGACCGCAGCACAGAGATCAAGAATCCGGAAAATGCCGTGCTGAATCCCGACAAATGGTATGGGGCTTATTATTCTGCCATCCTAACAACAAAAGACAAAAAAAGTACCCTTTACACCCTGATCGGATGGGATGGCAACAACAGGATTTCCCAGAAGAAAATCCTCGAATCCATGAGTATTCATCCCAATGGAAATCTGGTTTTCGGCCTTCCGGTTTTTGAGGTGGAAAAGGAAATGGGGCCCGGAAAAAAAATAAGTGTATGGCAAAAGCGCGTAATATTTGAGTACAAACAAGGCGTATTTATGGCCCTGAAATTTCATCCGGAACAAGACCGTATTGTATTAGACCATTTAGGACCGCCCGAATCCATAAAAAGCAAACGATTTCATGAGGTAGGGCCCGATTTTTCCTACGATGCTTACGAATGGAAAAAGGGAAAATGGAAATTTTTATCGATGGTGGATGTAAAAAACGATAAGACAGGCAAGGAAAAGAAGTTCAATGATCCTGAAGGGATAACGCTGCCGCCCGGCAAATAAAATTTCTTTTCAATATTCCGGTCCTTAAACGGAGTTTTACTTAATTTCGGGGAAAATAATTTTACCCGAGAATTATGGCCCAGGAGACCACCACCACCCAAAAAGTTCACAATTTTTCAGCCGGTCCCGGAATCCTTCCGCAGGAAGTGCTTGCCGGAGCTTCAGAAGCCTGTCTGAATTTCGATGGCATGAACCTGTCGCTGCTGGAAATATCTCACCGCAGCAAAAACTTCGAGAGGGTAATGGAAGAGGCCCGTGCCACCGTAAAAGAACTTCTTTTCTTAAACGACGATTACGAGGTGTTGTTTCTGGGTGGTGGAGCCAGTCTTCAGTTTGCCATGGTTCCTTACAACCTTCTCCGCAGCGAGGGTACGGCGGGATATCTTAAAACCGGAGTATGGGCCGCCAAGGCCTGTAAGGAAGCCGCCCTTATCGGAAATGTAAAAATACTGGCCAGCTCGGAAGACAAAAACTACAATTACATTCCCAAGACTTATGGTATTTCAAGTGATTTGGATTACTTCCATTTAACCAGCAACAATACCATTTTTGGCACCCAGATAAAAAAATTCCCCGTCAGCCGGGTTCCCATCGTTTGCGATATGAGCAGTGATATTTTCAGCCGGAAAGTAGACGGGAAGCAATTCGGTCTTATTTATGCCGGGGCTCAGAAAAACATGGGACCTGCAGGTTCCACGATGGTGGCCGTAAACAAAAATCTGCTCGGAAAAACCGGCAGAAAATTATTGAGCATGCTCGATTACCAGGTTCACATCAAGGGAGGCAGCATGTTTAACACCCCTCCGGTATTTCCTGTCTATGTGAGTCTGCTCACCATGAAATGGCTCAAACAAAAAGGAGGCCTGGACTGGATTGAAGATTTGAACCGGCAGAAGTCTGGCTTGTTGTATCAGGAAATAGATCGAAACAGCATGTTTGTGGGAACCGCGGAAAAAGAAGACCGCAGCACCATGAATGTAACCTTTGTTATGAACAAACCCGAACTGGAACCCGAATTTGATAAAATGTGGAAAGAAGCCGGCATCAGCGGACTGAGAGGACATCGGGATGTAGGGGGATACAGGGCTTCTTTGTACAATGCCCTTCCCCTGGAAAGTGTGGAGGTGCTCGTAGCCGTAATGAAACAGTTTGAAGAAAAATTCGGAAAGTAAAACAGCCATGAAATTAAAAGTTTTAGCCAACGACGGCATTGATGAAGCAGGAAAAACCCTTCTGGAAAGAGCCGGCATCGAGGTTCATACCCAAAAAGTAAAACAGGAAGATTTAATTGATGCCATAAACAAAGAGGGCTACGCCGGGCTAACCGTGCGGAGCGCAACTCAGGTCAGAAAGGTGCTTATTGATGCTTGTCCCGGACTAAAAGTAATTGCACGAGGTGGAGTTGGGATGGACAATATTGACGTGGTTTATGCCGAAGAAAAGGGTATAAAGGTTATTAATACCCCTGCCGCCTCTTCTAATTCCGTGGCGGAACTGGTTTTGGCT
>CALEYQ010000068.1 GCA_937924855.1 uncultured Bacteroidota bacterium
CAAAGAACCGCAGACCCCTTGTGCGAAGAACAACAAGACGAAAACGAACAGGTATCTGGTGGGCCGGCTCATGGGGTCTTGTCTTTCTTTTTTGGTTTAAACTCGTAATTTAATTTCAGCACTATTTCCCGGGAAGGTCCGGGAAGGGGCGCATGATATCCGTTATAGGGCTGAATAAATTTAATTCCCGAAGAAGCAAGGTCATGAACCCCAAGCGAAATTCTAAGTGGGAATTTATCAGAAGCTTCGTAATTAATAAAGAAATTAACCAGCATAAGGGGTGCAAATTCTGAAATCACGGAATTTCCTGCGGTGTCGAGCGAGGCATAGCCGTATCCCTTGCCAAAAAAATGAAGGGTGGGATTAATGTTGATGTTTCGGCCGAGTTTAATACAGGCATTCATGCTTGCCCGGTGGTTTGAAAAGGCTACCAGGCTTTGGGTAATATCCGGAACTTCATAATCCTCCACCCGGTCTTTCCCGGCCGCGGAATAGTAAGAGTAATTCGCCGACAGATAGCCCCATTTGTTTTTTATTCTTAATTCCGCTTCAATGCCCAGGGTTCCCATCGACAAATCGGAATTTTTGTAATTGTCGGTAGCCAGTGAATCATCGTAGTAGTAAACAATGGGGTCCCTTGTAGTAATGTCGAAAAAGTTAAGGGTAAATATGGAATTCCGGGAAAGCTGATACCCGGTTTCAAATTCGAGGACGGTAGTATATTCGGGTTTGATACCCTGGGGAGCAAGATTAATATTTTCGATGGAAGGCGCCCGGAATGAATTACTGTAAAGTAATTTAAAATTGAACTTTTCAATTTTCTTGGTTAATCCCAGACGGGGCACGAAGGCACTTCCGAATTCGCTATGTATGTCAACCCGGGCCCCGGCAATGAAATTCACAAGCCTGGTTTTGATCAGGCCCTGAAGAAAGTAGGCCTGATTTAAATAGGATACGGTTTGTTTTTCATTGGCGAAAAAAGACGAATCAACATGATCTTTTGCCTTGTCAGAAAAAATTTCCAGGCCATAGGTGAAATTAATCTTCCGGGTAGGATTCCAGGAGAAAAGAAATTGGCCAAGTGCTCTTTCGGCGGATTTATAATAATCTGTGGTAATGGTATCTACATCAAGTGTTTTCCAAGGGGTTTGGTGTTTATAACTGGCCTTAATGGTTAAGTCTAAGGTTGCCGATAAATGCATAGCATATTTTACCTCTCCGAAAAGTGAATTAAAATCTTCCCGATAGGGTATTTCTTTTGCTACATCGTAGCCATCGCGCACAGAAATTTGATACAGGTCGGCCATAAAACGGAAACTTAGTTTGTTGTTTCCTGCGAACAAATTGGCATTGAAAGGATGAAGATTTGAATTTCCGTTCATGTAATAAGTGTTCCCGTACAAATCGGTGTATTCCCGGTCTGCACGATTTCCCTGCACGGAAAAAACAGAGCCTCCGAAATTACAGTTGCTCCATTTATGTCCCATGCTCAGGGAAAGGTTCCTTCGTCCGTAATCTCTTTCCATTTGTCCATAGGTGGCCGAGGCAGAAATCCCTTCCAAATCTCTGGAGTTCCGGGTAACAATATTTATTACTCCATATTCCGCAAAACCCCCAAAAACCGCAGATCCCGGGCCCCTGACAACCTCCACTTTTTGAATTTGATCCACAGGAAAGTGGTTTCCGAATTGTGTGGTGGCAAACATTATTTCATTCATTTCAAGTCCGTCGAGCAGGACCAGAACTTTTCCTTCATGGCCCCAGTTTCCACGCATGCCTATGCCTACCACCCCTTCCACATCGAGGGCAAACTGAATGCCTGGTACAAGGCGTAAAACATCAATTAAATCCCTTGCGCCTGAATTCAATATTTCCTCCCGGGTGATCAGGGAAACAATGTTTGGAGATTCGCGGGTTGACAAGGGTTTTTTAGATGCTGCAGCAATGAGTTGGTTAATGACTTCTTCCAGTTCACTTGGAACTCCATGGGTTTTCAGGTTCATGAGTTGTTCCAGAGACATGTCGTAAATATCAATACTGTCGCCGGGCAATTTTTCCTGGCTCAGAACCGAAAAAGAAATGAGGAAAAGAAGTAAGGAAAGATACTTTCTGAAATGCCGGGGATTCATGGAATTCAAATATAGAAAATAGAATGAATAAAAACCCTGAGGGGATTAGGGCTAAAAGGCTGATTAATAGGATCTAGAATGCGTTTTTAATGAAATTTTGTTATTTTGTAAGCTTTTTAATCCATGCTGGGTTTGTTTAAAACCGGATTTCCCAAGGTAAATCTTGGACTTAGTATTCTTATCGTGCTTGTGGCAGGGTATGCCGTTTTTTCTGTTTGGGTCATCCAAAAGAACAACCGGGATGTAAACCACCTGGTTCAGGATGTAAGCCCTTTTCTGGAATCTCTTGAAGAATTTAATCTGCTGATTTCCGAATCCAGAATGTATACCACAAACTGGGTTTACCTTCAGGTTGAAGAGTCTGATAAAGCCGCTCTAAAGAACATTCATCAAAAGCGTTTTGGCGATCTGAAGGATCGATTGACCAAACAAGTCAGACGGATCGAGATGCCGGAATGGGAAAGTAAAATTGGGAGTTTACTTAAAGATGCTGAAAAATTGATTTCCATTCAGCAACGAATTATGATAAAGCTCGCTTCCTTCGACGATTATGAAAATGCAGAAAGAAAATTACAGGCCGAAAATATCATCGAAGATGAAGTAATTCCTTTTACCATGTCAATTCAGGAGGGCCTGGGCGATTTTTTGGCTATGGTAAAATCCTATGCTTTGGGGATGAAAAACGGTGTTATTCGTTTCTCCAATACCCTGGCCAATGTAGTGGTGGGTATTTCTTTTGTATTGTTGCTTTTCATGGTTTTGGGAGCCTCCTATATCAGCCGTGCCATAAAAAAGCCTTTGTTGAAAATGAAATCTATTTTTTCCGGAATGGCACAAGGGGAACTGCCCGAAGAAATGCTATCCGTTTCAAATGACGTCGTTGGGGAAATGAGTCATTCGGTAAACAAAATGATAGGAGGATTTGAGCAAACAGCCCAGTTTGCCGCAGAAATTGGTAAGGGAAATTTTTCGGTTTGGTTCGATAAGCTTGGCCCCCGTGATATGTTAGGTGATGCCCTGATTTCCATGCGCGACAGTTTAAAGAAGTATTCAGAAACCATGGAAACCCTGGTGGCAGAAAGGACGAAAGAGGTAATTGAAAAAAACAATAAGCTTGAGCTTGCCTATATTCAAATCCGGGACAGCATTAATTACGCCAAAAAAATTCAGGAAGCGGTGCTGCCCTCTCAATCCTTGATAAAGGAGGCTTTCCCGGATTCTATTATTTTCTATAAGCCCAAGGATATTGTGAGCGGTGATTTTTACTGGTATGCGAAAGTCGGGGGTGTTTATATTATTGCCGCCGTGGATTGCACCGGCCATGGTGTGCCCGGGGCACTTATGACGGTCGTTGGAAGTTCCTTGCTAAACCAGATTGTGAACATTGAAAAAATTACTTCCCCGGCACGCGTATTAAGTCTTCTTGATGAAAAAGTACGTCAAACCCTGAAACAGCATGGCGATAATTCCACTCAGGACGGAATGGATTTGGCCCTGTTTTGCTACGATCCTGCGAAAAATGAAATTACTTATTCAGGGGCAAAAAGATCTTTGTTTTTGTTCCGCGATAAAGCCTTCACCGAAGTAAAAGGAAATAAATACCCTATTGGAAGTACCCAGTATGGTGATGAAAAGTATTTTACGGAAGAAATTGTTAAGGTTGCCAAAGGAGATACCGTGTATATTTTCTCTGACGGCTATCAGGATCAGTTTGGAGGTATTTATGGAAAGAAATACATGCTCCGGAAGTTTAAAGAGCTTTTGCTGGAAATTCATTCCATGAAAATGGAAGATCAACTGCTGACCCTGGAAAAGGAAAACGAAACCTGGACGGGTTTGTCAGAGCAAACGGACGATATTCTTGTTATTGGAGTCAGGTTTTAACTAATCCTTGACAACTTCCCCATCGTGTAGTTTTATAATCCGGTCTGTTTTTCCGGCAAACTCCTGGTCGTGGGTAACCACCAAAATGGTCTGGTTAAATTGTTCTTTCAAGGACT
This sequence comes from uncultured Bacteroidota bacterium, assembly GCA_937924855.1. Lineage (GTDB taxonomy): Bacteria > Bacteroidota > Bacteroidia > JADZBD01 > JADZBD01 > JADZBD01. The sequence goes on from CALEYQ010000068.1 coordinate 4,130, forward strand.
TAAACACATCGAAAACATTTTTTGTGTTTACCGAATCCAGATTCCCTGTAGGTTCATCACCAAATATAATCACAGGGTCATTAATCATGGCCCTGGCAATGGCAACTCTTTGTTGCTGGCCTCCCGATAATTTTCCAGCTTTTTTTTCGGCCTGATCCGGAAGTCCCAGTATTTCGAGTTTCTCAAGTGCTTTTTTCCGAAGCTGACTTTCAGAAAGTAAGCCCAGTTTTAAGCCGGGTAACATTACATTCTCTATAACGGTGAAATCGTGGAGGAGGTAGTGAAACTGAAACACAAATCCAATTTTTTGATTGCGTAACTCAGCCAGACCGTTTTTGCTTTTTTGACTAAGATCCTCTTCCTCGAAAAATAACTTTCCGGTATAATCGGTGTCGAGCGTTGACAGCACATATAAAAGGGTTGACTTACCACTGCCACTGGCGCCGGTTATGGCAGAGAATTCCCCTCGGTAGATTTCAAGATTTATTTTTTTTAAGGCATGAAATTCAACGGGGTCTCTGAATATCTTTCCCAGATTTTGCGTACGGATAATAATTTCCCTGCTCATTTGGCTCTGATTATGTCAATGGCATCAACCCGACTTGCTTTTCGGGCGGGAAAATACCCGGCAAGGGCGGTGGCAACCAAACCAAAAATAAATGCAGATACAAAGAAAATTGGGGAGTTGTTGAATTGCAAATATTTCATGCTGACAAATCCTTTGATGTCCATTTCGATGTTTCCAATGATCTGTTGTAATAAAAATCCCAGAACCAGACCGAAAATTCCCCCTGTGAATCCGATTATCAATGACTCGGTAAGAAAAATTTTCATTATGTCGCGATCCTTATACCCAACCGCTTTTAAAATGGCAATATCAGGGAGTTTCTCGTAAATTATCATCATGAGAATGTTGAATATCCCAAACCCTGAAACCACCAGGATAGAAATAATTATTAAATAGGTAATGAGATTTTGAATTTTGAAAATGCCGAATACATTTACATTAGCCTCCTTCCAGTCGAGGCAGCGATAACCAAATTTTTTCTCCAGTTCACGAGCCAGGATTTCTGCCTTATTAAAATCCTTCAACTTGAGGTTGATATCTGTAATGTAACTTCCATCGGCCAGTAATAACTTTTGGGTGTTCCGGATGCTGAGATAGGCCCGCTGTTTATCAACCTCCGTAAGGCCGGAATGGTTGATCCCTGCCACTTTTACCTCGACGGAAACTCCCATGGGTGAAATAAGCAGAATGTTGTCATTCATTTTTGCGCCTAACAACTCCGCCAGTCCATCCCCGAGTATGATTCCGTTATTCATGGTAGCGAGTTTGGAAATGCTTCCTTCAACCATGTTTTCCTCCACATCAAAAATCAAATTTTCCCGTTCAATGTCAACCCCTGAAACCCTGCCTGAAACTTCAGCCAAACCTAGTTTGAAAATGACCTGACTGCTGAGGAAGGGAGAAACTCCTGTTATTTCCGGATTTTTTTCCAATTCAGCTACAATGGCACTTGCATTTTTTATGCCGGGTAATTCTTCCCTTGGTTTCTGATTCCTGACCACCAGCCATTCCCCGGAGGCGTATACTTCCGTGATTAAAAAGGGTCGCTCCTTTTTCGGTTCATTATATATGCGAATGTTTGCCGTAGTGTTTACCGTTTGGTCAATAAAGGTTTTTTGAAAACCTGTCATTAACCCTCCCTGAAAAATAAAAATAGCAATCCCGAATGTTACTCCCAGCATAGCCACAACCGTCTGACGCTTTTTTGAAAACAAATGCGTCAAAGCTATCCGTAGGATGGGATTCTTTTTTTTCATTTGGGTTTTTGAATTTCAGTTTCGGCATCAATACCGGAAACAATCTCAACCCTTGTGAGGTCTTTTACCCCGGTTTTAACCAAAAGCGTGTCTCCCGATGAAGTAATAACCTTTTCCTTTCCCAAAAGAAAATCCCTGGGAATGGTCAGTACATTTTTTTTCTCCTCGATGATAATGTTTGCTTCCAGCGACATCCCGCTGAATATTTTCATGTCGGAGGGGATTGTTACGGAAGCATAAACTTTAGAAGTTCTTGAGGCCCCCGAAATTCTTGGGAAAATCTCAGTAATTCTCCCTTCCAGCATTTTATCAGGGAAGGCATCAATTTTTAAATAAACCTTTTGCTCAGTGTTCAGGTAAGAAACATCGGTTTCGTCAACATTTATTTCTGCGTAATATTTATTCCGGCTTCCAATTTCCAATACAAGAGCAGAGGGCTGAATGAGTTCGCCGGTTTTTGGAATTAGATCGTACACCATTCCTGATACGGCTGAAACAAGGGTGTATTCGTTGTTGGAACTCTGTTGGGCTTCGTATTGAATCCGGGCATTGCGATATTCTGTTTCCAGCCTTTCGAGGGTGGATTGATAGGTGGATTTGGCTTTTTGATAGGCATTGGAAGAGATTTCAAACTGTGTTTTGGCCTGATCGAGCTGGACTTGTGAAGTTGCCTGCTCTTTGAACAAGGCCTGAAAACGGGAATAATTGGCAGAGTCAAGTTTGTATTTCGATCCAGCAGATTTAACTTCCTGTTGTAAGGATTGGAGCAGGGGAGAGGACTTATCGGCGTTTTTACGGGCCAGCTCCATCAGATTTCTTGCAGCTTCTACATTTAATGAACTTACCTCGCTTTTCAGGGTAACTAAAGGTTGTCCGGTTCTTACCGTGTCGCCCACCGAAACATGATACTTTTCAAGATAGCCGGGAATTTTTGAAAACACCTTATATCCGTTTTCCGGAAATAATTTTCCGGATGCGTACACGGCATGAACCAGATCTTTTTTTTCGGGATAGCAACGGTTGCTTTTTCCTGAACATGAAATGATCAGAAGAAAAACCGGAATTACATAGAGGAAGATTCTCATTTGTTAAAGCTTTTTTTGATCCGGGAAAGTATCATTGGGAAAAAGGGAATGTATCTGAACCCAACCGGGAAACCGTATTCAGGAAGAACCTGCATGGCCGTAGTTTTCTTTTTGAACCAGATTAAATACATTGAGGGCACCAGGAAGAGGGTGAGGAAGGTGGCAAATCCCAATCCGAAAATCATGGTCCATGCCAGGGGTCCCCAGAAAGCAACGCTGTCTCCACCCAGGAAAATTTTTGGGTTTCCTGTCGCCAGTAAAGATTGGAAATCTATGTTCAATCCAATGGCAAGCGGGATTAAGCCAAGAATGGTGGAGGTGGCGGTAAGAACCACGGGCGTCATTCTTGTTTTGGAGGCTTCAACAATAGCTTCTTTTATATCGGCTCCTTTTTCAACGAGCACATCAATAAATTCAACCAGAAGAATTCCGTTTCGTACCACTATTCCTGCAAGAGCCACAATTCCTACCCCTGCCATGATGGTGGAAATGGTCCATCCCGTAATGGCATACCCAATAAAAAATCCAAGTATGCTCAGGAAAATTTCGGTGAGAATAAGCACGGGTTTTCCTACACTGTTAAACTGGGTAACAAGGACAAGGAAAATTAAACCCAGAGAAATCAGAAGGGCATTTCCAAGGAAACTCATGGTTTCAGCCTGTTCTTCCTGCTCGCCGGTCATAACTATTTGTACTCCGGGAGGTGTTTTGAATCGGCCTACTGCCTTTTCAACCTGTGCTACCACCGAAAAGGGATCGGCGTTTTCGAGCACATTGGATGAAAGGGTGATAACTCTTTTTTGGGATTTTCTTTTAATCCCGGCATAGGAATAATCATAGTAAATATCCACAAAGGCCGACATGGGAACATTCCGTATCATACCTCCCATGTTCATATCGCGATAGGTAATGATAATATTCTTCAGTTTTTCAATGTTGTTTCGTTGGTCGTATCTGTAACGAACCTGAATGGGAAATTCTTCATTTCCATCGCGGTATTTGCTGGCTTCTTTTCCAAAAACTGCATTTCTGATTTCCATGCCTACCTGCCCTGTGGAAATTCCTTCACGGTTGGCTCTTTCCCGGTCAATATCGAAAACCAATTCGGGTTTGTTAGCCTGGAAATCACTTTTTAGTTGTTCCACACCCGATACATTCACCGAATCCAAATATCTCTTTAAGGCAGAAGATGCCAGGATGATATCATCAAACCTGTCGCCCCTGACTTCAATATTTATCGGTTTTGATACCGGCGGTCCGGCCTGCTCTTTGGTTACGGTAATTTCGGCTCCTGGAATTCCTTTGAGGGCATTCCTTATTTTACCAAGGTATTCGGTAGTTGAGGCTCCGTTTCTGTCGGCAAATTTTACAAAGGCAACCGCAATCCTGCCTTTGTTCGGATATTTTCCCTGGTCCTCATCCGAGGGGTCGGTAACGCTTACGGTAACATTACTAATAACGGATGTAACAATAGGATTGGATTCGCCCAATACATTTTTTACCCGCTTTTCCATTTCCAGCAATACCTCATTGGTATAGGCCTGATCGGTTCCTACCGGAAGGTTCAGGTAAACATAAATAAAGTTGGGATCGGAATCGGGAAAGAAAACAACCTCTGGTTTTCGCATTATCAGACCTCCAAAGCCCAGAATAAAAAGTATGAATGTAGTAAGCAATGCTTTTCCGGGCCGGTTGATTACCCAGTAAAGAGCTTTTGCATAATTAGCCGTTACCCTTGGCCATATTTCCTTTTGGAATTTTTCTACCGAGCGTATAAGTATAAAGCGGTAGAGGAGGTGGAATCCAAAAATAACAAGGGCCAGATTGCCCATGGCATGTGATCCTGCGACATGAAACAAAAAAGAAAACAAACCAACGACAACTGCAGAAATGGTAAGTCCTTTTGTCCATCCTGATTTTTTTTCATCAGAATCCCGCTTCATAAAATCTACGGCAAACACCGGGTTTATTATATAAGCTACAAACAGCGAGGCGAGCAAAGTTACTATCAGCGTGATGGGGAGGTAAAACATGAATTTCCCGATCATTCCCTTCCAGAATGCAAGGGGAATAAACGGAATGAGGGTAGTTACAGTTCCCGAAAGTACAGGCAGGAAAACTTCCCCGGTGGCATATTTGGCCGATTCGATAATCGAAAGGCGGTTCTGATTGAAAATCCGGTGGGTGTTTTCAATTACCACAATGGCGTCATCAACCACAATTCCCAGGGCAAGCAAAAATGCAAACAGCACTATCATGTTCAGGGTAAAACCAATGGACGGCATTACCATAAAGGCCAGACACATGGAAACCGGAACCGACAAGGCCACGAAAACGGCATTGGTGGCTCCCATAAAAAACATGAGGATGAATACCACCAGAATAAATCCGATAATAATTGTATTAGTGAGATCGTGGAGGGTAACCCGTGTTTGATCAGCCTGATTCCCTGTAATAACAATTTTAAGGTCTTTGGGAACCGAAACTCCCTTTATGGTTTTGGAGAGTTCTTCTATTTTATCAGAAGCATCGATCAGACTTTCACCGGCTCTTTTAATGATGTTAAGGGTGATTACATTCTTTCCATCCAGTCGGGCATAACTTTCCTGTTCTTTAAAACCGTCGGTAACGGTGGCGATATTTTTTAAATAAATGTGTCCGCCGGCCTGTGAATTGATGATAAGATTTTCAATCTGGGTTGTGGAAGTGAATTGTCCTTTTACACTCAGAATTCTTCGCTGGGTTCCCATGGTAACTTCCCCACCGGAAATATTCATGTTTTCGAAATTGATCGCCCTTTCGATATCGCCCAGGGAAATCTGAGCTGCCTGCATGGCATTCATGTCAACATCAACCAAAATTTCTCTTTCCAGAGCACCAATCATGTCCACCCGGGAAATTTCTTTCATGCTTTCAATGCGGTCTTTTACATCGTCGGCAAATTTTTTGAGCTTGTTGAGATTGTAATTTCCGCTGATGTTCACATTCATAATCGGAAACTCAGAGAAATTAAGCTCAAAGATATTGGGCTCCTCAGGCAAATCTTTGGGAAGCTCTCCCCGGGCTTTATCTACGGCGTCTTTAACCTTCGACTTTGCACTCGGGATGTCGTAATCGCTGTCGAATTCCACAACTACCGTACTGAAATCCTGAAAAGCCTGACTCGTCATCTTTTTGATTCCTGATACGGCTTTCAGTTGTTTTTCCAGCGGCTTAACGCATAAGTTCTCCATATTGGCCGGAGAAGTACCGGGATAGATTACGCTGATGTAGAACTTGGGAATGATGATCTCAGGAAAGCTTTCTTTGGGAATACTCTGATAGGTCATTAAACCGGCAAGGGTAATGATGATGGTAAAAAAGTAAATGCTGGTCCGGTTATCTATGGCCCAGGATGAGGCAAAAAATTCTTTCTTAAGTGGTTTCATATTCCGGATCAGGATTTAATGATTTGCACTTTTTCTCCATCTACCACGTCGGAAAAGCCACGGGTAATTATTTTTTCTCCGGCTTGCAGTCCCTGAATTATTTCAACCATACCGTTGTATTTTTTACCAAGGGCCACTTCCTTTTTCCGGGCTGTTCCCGATTCCGCTACCATAACATATTCTTTTCCATCCTCGCCCCGCTGTACATACTTGACAGGAATGGTAATTACGGGCTCTTTCGATTGATAATCGTTTATTTTAAGAACCGTTATCATATTGGGGTGATAAATTTTTTTGTTGGAAAGATTTACCTCAACACTAAATGTACGGTTCAGGGGATCAATAACTCTTCCGGCATGACTCACCGTAGCGCTTACAGAATCATTCATATCGGGAAAGGAAACTTTTGCATCTGCACCGGGTCTGATATAGGGGGCGAATGACTCCGGGACTTCAGCTTTTACTTTCAGGTTGCTGAAATTAACTACGGTGATGGCAGGCATTCCGGGTGCAATAACCTGACCCAGTTTTACATGAACCCCGTCTATGGTTCCGTTAATGGGAGAAGTTACCTGGGTCATTTTCAGCTGCTCGTTAAGTGTGGCAAGCTTTTTTTCCAGGCCCTCCTTTTGATTTTTTGCCTGCAAAAACTGAAGTTCAGTGCCTATTTTTTGATCCCAAAGGTTTTTTTGCTTTTCGTATAGAGTGTTGGCCATGGAAAGTGCGCTTTTCATTTCTTCAATACCCTGGAGAATTACCTTGTTGTCGGTTTCCAGCAACAACTGCCCCTTACTCACTTCCTGACCCGGCTTTACCGTAATGCGCATTATTTGTCCGCCGGTTTCAGATGCAAGGGTCAGGTTCTCATCCGCATCAACTCTTCCCTGCACCTCTACATATGTTTTAAAGGTTTCTTTTTTCAGGTCCATGGTTTCAATCCATTTTCCTTCCATGCCGCTTTCCGCTCCGGAATTTTTGGCAATTTTTTCTTCCAATGCTGCAATGCGGTCATTTAATTCATTGCGTTGTTGCTTTAGATTTTCCAATTCCGACTTGTCGTCGGGAGGGGCACAGGATGAAAATCCTATGGTGAGGAGGGACAGGTACAGCAGATAAGTTCTCATATTCATTTTATTTTAAATTTCCTTTCGATTTTTCAAGATCAATTTTGGCTATGAGCAATTCGTACAAGGCATTGAATAAATTGGTTTCGGCCAGGCGATAATCGGTTTGAGCCATTACAACTTCAAGATTGGATCCTACCCCTTGTTCGTATTTCTTTTTGGTTATTTCGTAAATGCCTAAGGCAAGGTCAGCGTTTTTCTTTTGGATGAAATAATCTGCTACGCTGTTGTTGTATCGGATGGTCTCGCTTTGAATTTCAAGGGTTAAGGCACTTTCCAGTGAGCTCATCTGGTTTTTCAATATTTCCCCTCTGATTTTTTGTTGCTGTAACTTGAAATATTTTTGTCCTCCGGAGCAAATAGGGAGGGTAAGAGTTGCACCTATAATGCCAATGGGAAACCAGTCGTTTTCCGGGGAAAAATTGAAAATGTTAAACTCATTCCGCTGAGCCTGCTGGCTATAGCTTCCATAGGCAACAAGCGAAGGGAGGTGGGATAGCTTTGAGCGGCGTTGCTCCAGAAAGTTTAATTTTTTCTGGCTTTCCAGGAGTTTGTATTCGGGTCTCGATTGGAAAGACTTTCCCGTTCCATCGGACTCCAAAACAGGACTGAAATTGATGTCGAGTTTGTCGCTGAGCTCAATGGGTTTTGAAAGGTCATATCCCATTTGAAATTTTAAAAGGGTTTCTGAGAGACCCGCAAGTTTTTTTACTTTTTCGGTTTCTGAAACCAGGTTATTATAAGCTACTTCAATCCGGTCAACATCAATTTTTTCTACAAAGCCGTTTTCATACAATGCCCGGGTATCACTTTGAAGTTTTTCCAGTCGTTTAACATTGGCCTCCATCAGTTTAATGCGTTCCCGGTTTACCGAAACCATATAATAGGCTTTTGCGATCTGGGCATGAGTTTCGGCACGGGTGCGTTCGGTCATGTAAGCGGAGAGTGAAAGGAACTCTTTGGAGGCCTGGAGGGCCACCACATAATCGCTTGAAAAAATAATCTGACTTACCTGAACTCCTGCCGTAGCATTATATCTGACGCCGAATTTTACAGGTATGAAGGAACCCGGAGGTCCTCCAAAAAATTCGCCCGGAACAAGAGAGGTGGGAATTTCGAAAAAATCCTTCAGATCAAAGCTGGCACTAATCTGGGGGAGTCCGATTCCCGTTACTTCCCTTTTTTGATTCAGGGCTATTTCTTCTTCCAAACGGGCATTTTTCATTTCCGGCTTATTTTCAAGTCCGAATTTTATGGCTTCGGCAAGTGAAAAGGATGATTTTTCCTGAGCCGTTAAAAAGGTGGCCTGCAGCATCAGGAAAAAGAAAAGGGTTTTTGTTTTCATTGGAGGGAAATTATTCTTCTTCGGTTATTTGTTTCAGTTTGTTTATCAGTTTGTGACCCTTAAGGGTGCAAATACCATAAAGGAAATGTTCCATAATGGAAAGTTGTACTTCGAAGGGGGAGAATTGTCCCGGAGGAAACATTTCAGGATTAAAACCCCATTCGATTTGTTCAATCCTCAGACGGGATAAAACCCGGGTATTTATTTCGGATCTTACCAATCCCTGCGATATCCCCTTCTGGAGCGTATCCTCAACCATTTTAAGAATAAAGTTTTCCTTAAATTCCTTGAATAGTTTCCAGGTCTCCGGATGGTATTTTTGAAGGTCGTAAAATACCATGGGATTAATTTTGGAAAACATCCCCGAAAGATGTTTCATATATTGGAAGAATTCCTCGACAATATTGGGCGCACTCGAGGATATTTGTTTAAACGCTTCTTTGTCTTTGGCAATATTTCTTGCCATAATCAGGTTTACCAGCTTCTCTTTATCGGGAAAAAAATTGTAGATGGTTTTCTTGGAAATGCCGAGATGTCGGGCAATATCATCCATGGAAACGGAGCGTATGCCGTATTTGAAGAAGAGTTCTTCCGAACCTGTTAAAATGCGTTCCTCAACCACGGCACAAAACTATGGAAACTATTTTAATTTCCAAAGTTTCCGAAGGATTAATTTGGGTATTTTTTCAGCACAGAAAGGATCTGGCCCTTATAGGAGGATCCGAAAAGGAGGAGATGAACCAAGAGGGGATATAAATTCCAGATTTCCAGGCGTTCTTCCCAGCCCTCATCCATGGGAAATTCATTTTGGTAGGCGGTGTAAAATTCCGTTTGGAAGCCTCCAAAAAGTTTTGACATTGCAAGGTCTGCTTCCCGGTTACCGTAATAAACAGCAGGATCAATCAAAACAGGTTCCTGGGTTTTTGAGCACAGGAAGTTTCCTGCCCATAGGTCACCATGAAGCAATGAGGGTTTTACCGGAGGGCAAATATTTTGAAGGTGGGAACCGAGGGCATTTAATTTTTCAAATTCAGTTTCATTTAGAAGTCCTGACGAAAGTGCTTTTTTTCCAAGGGCCTGTATGCGGTGTTTCATAAAAAACTCAGGCCAGGATTTTTCGGTTTTGTTGGTTTGGGGTAGGGAACCGATGAAATTATCTTCATGAAACCCAAAGGTTTCGTTTTCTTGTTGGTGAAGCCTGGCCAATGCTTTTCCGAGTTTGGAAAAGAAATTCCGGTCCGGATTTCCGGGTTCAATGTATTCCAGAAGCAGAAATGATTTATCGTCCAGACTGCCGGTTCCAAGAACTTCAGGGGTTTTGAAACTTCCGTTTAGCCTGAGGGTTTCAAGTCCGGTTTTTTCCGTTTCAAACATACGGGCGGAATGGGGTCGGGAAGAAAACTTGAGGAAAAAGGATTTATGGGTAGAATAAATCACCAGTGCATTATTAATGGATCCCCCTCCCTGCAAGCGGGATTCAAGCATTTTTTCGTGGCCGAATCCGGCTTGCCTTAGGATTTCGTTGATTTCAGGGGTTGTGAGCAAGTGGTGAGGACTGTATTAGGCAGGGAAAATTAAGAATAAACCCTGTTTTCGGGTGTTGTTTTTTTGTTAATTTTACCCTCCTTTTTGGGGCATTAGCTCAGCTGGCTAGAGCGTTTGCATGGCATGCAAGAGGTCATCGGTTCGACTCCGATATGCTCCACCTTCGCCCTCCGAAGCTCCGCGAACCGAACAGGTGAGCGGAGCGAAGGAGGGCTTCTGCATTTATGAACTTACCACAGAATAAATTCGGAGAGCTTCGGTGGACAAGGTCCACCTTCAAACAAAGCGCCCCGTGAAAACGGGGCGCTTTGTTTGAAAAAGAAATTGGATTGAATTTTTATTTTGGAATCAGCTGGCTAGAGTGTTTCCCGCAATTGCGGGATGCAAGAGGTCATCCCTGCCTGCCGGCAGGCAGGGGTTCGCCCCGATAGCTAAGATCGGAAGAGCGTCGTGTAGGGAAAGAGTGTAGATCTCGGTGGTCGACGAATCATTAAAAAAAAAAAAAAGGTGCTCGAGGCAGACGCCTTGAGGAACATATAAGAGACCACGAACGGTACCATCGACGGAATCGAC
>CALEYQ010000069.1 GCA_937924855.1 uncultured Bacteroidota bacterium
AAATACTTGAGATCAGTATCGATGGTGCTTACCGTAGAATTCGTGGAGAAACGGCGCTCTCGCTGGACGAATATTTTGCCATTTGCTCACATTTTCGCATTCCTCCCGACAGCCTGTACGCCTCCGGAAACGGTTCCGTTACTTTTAACTACTCGCCCCTGGTTGGTTCGCCGGCCAATTTCGTGGAATATTTTGAGCGCCTTATCACCGACATGACCCGGATTGTTCAGATTCCCGATCATAAGTTTGTATTTACAGCCGAAGATATTCCCATCTTTCATTATTTCAATTACCCAACCCTGAGTGCTTTTAAATTGTATTTCTGGCAACGCTCCATTCTCAATTTTCCGGAATTTGCCGATACAAAATTCGATCCGGATGAAATATCCCCCGAATTAAAAAAACTTTCCTATAAGACCTATCAATTATATAATAAGATCAACGGCACCGAAATCTGGAGCGAAAAAACCATAACGGGCCTTTTAAATCAATTGCATTACTCCTACGAAACGGGAGCTTTCCGCAATAAAAATGATTTTCATGCCGTGGTCAATGAGGTTGAAGAGATGATTCAATACCTCCACAAGGCCAGTGAAAAGAGCCATAAATTCGACATCAAATCAAGTACCGTTGAGCCCCTGGGCGGCTTTCACCTTCAGCAACTGGAGCTCATGATAGGCATCAACACCATCATGGTGCACCTGGGAGAAGAAAGGGCACTGTACCTGGTTTTCAATTCCCTGAATACCATTATGACCACCCATAAGTTTTTCTGCAACGAAACCGAAAACTGGCTGGGAACCATGATGAAAAAGGCCGTCCCCATTTCAGGCACGGCCGAAAAACAACGGAACATTTTCTTTCGGAATATGTATGAGCGAATTGAATTACTGCGTGCGAAAGTCCCCCTCTGATATTCTCCCTCCCGACACCCTCGGGGAATTTCTGGATCACAAATACGACAAACTGAACCCCGGCTCCTTCATGGATTCGGATCCCATTCAGATTCCCAAATTATTTTCTTTAAAACAGGATATTGAAATTGCTGCTTTTATCACCTCACTTATTGCATGGGGCAGGCGGGAAACCATCATAAAAAACGCCAAACGCTTTCTCGAAATGACAGATATGGATCCCTACCGTTTCATATCAGAATTCACTCCTGGCGATTTAAAACCCTTCCGGAAATTTGTGCACCGCACCCTCAACGGAAACGATGCCTGCTATTTATTGTCCAGACTCCAGGAAATATATAGCCAACACAAGTCCCTTGAAAAAGCATTTTTCGGAAAGTTTGAACCGGAAGAGGATGCAATCAAAAACGGAATTACTGCTTTTCGTGCAAATTTCCTGCAGGGAAAAGGTGCAGCCCGTTTCGGAAGGCATCTTGGAAATCCCGAAAAAAAATCTTCCTGTAAAAGGATGAATATGTTTCTGCGCTGGATGGTGCGTAAAGATGACAAAGGAATTGATTTCGGACTTTGGAGCAACAGGCTTATCCCCCATCTCATTTGCCCACTTGATGTGCACACAGGAAACTCAGCCAGAATGCTGAGCTTGTTGCACAGGAAACAAAACGACTGGCAGGCAGCGGAAGAGCTAACCGGAAATTTAAGACGATTTGACCCCGCAGATCCCGTTAAATACGATTTGGTTTTATACTACGAAGGAGCCCGTGGAGGCTGGGATTAATCGTCGTGCCCGTGAATTTCTTTGATGGGTTTGTTTTGCCAGAGGGCATCAAGCTTTTCCCTTTCCTTTTTTATGGAGTCGGCATAACCTTTTGTCCCGAATTTGGAAATATCGGGTTGTCCGGCATTTACCCATGCTGTGTACCAGAAAGAGCCTACCATTTCAATGGCCTTGCGCATCCTCCGCTCCACCATTCCGTTCATCAGGTTATTATAAGCTGCTGAATATTCTTTGGAATACACCTTTACGGTGGTATTTCCCCTTTCTTCAAAAGAATATTTTTTATCGCCCGGAAATTCAAGCGACAATTTTTTTTCAAAGCCCAATACCGTATCTACCGCCATAAAACTTTCCTTAACCATATTCCAGGCGGCATCGAGGGGCTTTTCAATGTACCGGGCCCTTCCGGTAAAATAATCGTAGTTATCGGCGAACAATTCCGGCAGGCGCGATTCCCAAAACGCATGTATTCCTTTCTGGTTGGTAAGCTGACCGTTATAATTTTTGGTGGTGTGCAGGGGAACATGGGCATCAGCTATATAATGTCCGATATCTGCCGCATAATGGAGAATAAGATCCTCATCGGCTTTTTTAAAGGCTTCGGTAAGCCGGTAAAGCATTCTTTCAATCCACCAGGGAACTATGCCGTGGGCCATCAGGCTATCCTCGGTATATTTTTCAACTGCTTTTTTCCAGGTTTTGGGAATTGAGTCAAAAGGACTCGCACCGTAACGGTCAAGGTCGATATAATGCCTGGGCGCCTCATCTCTTGTGGCATACCTGCGTTTGTCGGGATCAACGCTGTGTTCGGTGAGGTAATCAATATGCGTTTTAAAAAAGGGGATCATGGAGGGAGGCAGGGTAAAAACCGCCATCCGGTTTATTTTTTTATGTCCGTAGAAGCCCCAACTCAAGCCCTGTGGATTTTCCACCGGAAAAAAAATCAAGAATCCAAGTAACAAAAAGAAAAGGCGGGAAACTCTCACGGTTCAAAATTAGAAAAGAAATAGTAATCGGCCCTTAGGGAAATGACAAACATCAGGGTTTTATCAACCTTAATCATACCCCTGAGGAAGCAGCCGGAATAGTTTTACAAAAAAAAATACCATTTATGTCACCCATCGAAAGAAAACAAACATTCCACAAGGCTATCGGAACATTCTTGTTCTGCGCAGGAATCATTTACACATCAGCCCTCACCTATTCCATCGTAACCGGAGCCACCTTTGCAGCCACGCTGCTGGCCTGTGCCATGGCAGGGATAGGGGTTTTGTCTGCCTGGATGATAAAAACATCCCGGTTCTGATTTTCTTTCTTTTCTCTAAATCATGACGGGCGTCATTTTTTCCGGCTTACCGAAATGGTAACTTACAACAAAACCAAACGCCATGTCACCAAAAGAAAGAAAAAGAACATTTTTGAAAGCAGCCTCATTTTATGCGGTTGGTGTGGGAGTAGTGTTTTTATCGGTTTTGGCGTATAGTATTTCAACCGAAGCATTATTTCCTGCAGCGATGGTTGGAGTGGCAACAGTAGCAATTGCCCTCACCATTGGAGTTGTAATCGCCAAAAAAAGGCATAAAAGGGCATGATTTCACCTAAACCATATGCCCAAGGGTCCGGGCTAATTCCACAAGTTCAGGATTCAGGGCATGTGGTTTATTTAATGCATCGGAGAAAGGGATGGAACCGATTTTTCCGTTCCGGTAATTTACCATTTGCCCACCTTTCCCCTTTGCCAAAAGGTTCATGGCCTTAACTCCAAAACCTGCGGCCAGAATACGGTCGAAGCAGGAGGGCGTTCCTCCCCGCTGAATATAACCCAGAATAGAAACCCCCGGATTAAAAGCCGGGATTTTCTTTTTCATTAAGAGCCGGATTTCATTGGCTCTCCCCGCATCGTCCCCTTCCGCGACCAACACCAGCAAGGGCCTTCTGTTTCCGGCAATATTTTCTTTGATTTTTTTCTCAAGCGTTTTCAGGTTGGTTTTGGTTTCGGGAACCAGAATTACTTCCGCCCCGGAGGCAATTCCTGCATACAGGGCTATATGCCCGGCATCACGGCCCATTACTTCCACAAAAAACACCCTGCGGTGGGAAGTTGCCGAAACAGAAATTTTGTCCAGGGCCTCTACAGCATTGTTCAGTGCGGTATCAAAACCCAGTGTATAATCGGTGCCATCCACATCATTGTCGATGGTCTTGGGAATGCCAATCACAGGAAATCCGGTTTCACTAAAAAAGGTTTTTGCACCCTGAAGCGAACCATTCCCGCCAATTACAATGAGTCCCTGAATCCCCGCCTCCTTTAAATTTTTAAGGGCCAGAGTCCTGAATTTCTTCTTATAGAAATTGGCCGACCGGCTGCTTCCCAGAAATGTGCCTCCATGGGCCAGATGAGAATCGGCAAACTCGGGAACCAGCCGCTCAAACTTTTTCTCTAATATTCCATCGTATCCTTCCCTGATTCCGGTCAGTGTTTTGCCTGAATTACGAGCCCAACGGGTCATGGCCCTAATGCAGGCATTTATTCCGGGTGCATCGCCCCCCGAGGTAAGAATTCCAATTTTCCGGATTTCATTCATAATTTCTACTCGCGAAGTTCATTTCTAAATTTACGATGATTATCTTTACAAAAAACAATCCTGTATGATTAAACTCAACGCAAAAAAAATTCTGGTACCGGTCGATTTTTCGGAAAATGCCCTCCATGCTCTTGAACACGCCGCCTTTCTGGCCAGTCTTCACAAGGGTGAAATAATTTTATCCCATATAATTCACAGTTACGGCGAAAGCCACGGCATTCTCGGAACCACCCCTGAAATAAAAAAACTGAGCGGGGCAACCGGAAAAATCATTGAAAAGAAAATGCGGGAAATCGGACTTTCCATTCGCAAAAAATACGGAGTTAAAACCGAAACGGTGATTTCAACGGGTGGTATTGCCACTGAAATTGTCACCATTGCCGAAACTGAAAAAGCGGGACTCATTGTTATGGGAACCCATGGATATTCCGCCGTGGAAGAATTTTTACTGGGTAGTAATGCCCTGAGTGTTTTGAACAAAAGCAGTTGTCCGGTGATGACCATACGGAAAAACTCTAACCACCTGTACAAGCGAATCGTTCTTCCGATTGATTTATCGGAACACAGCCGACAAAAAGTGAATTTATCCTTCCAGCTTGCCGACCGCTACGGCGCCAATATTTATGTGCTGGGCATTTTGGGCCGTGGGGAGAATGACCAAAAAGGCAAAATGGAAACCATCCTCAGGCAAATTGAAAAAGCAGCGAAAAATTTCAAAGCCAATGTAAAGACCGAGCTGGTTGAGAAATCCAAAAACCGCTCCTATTCTACGGTTCAATACTGTAAAAAAGTAAAAGGCGACCTGATCGTAATTATGTCGGATCAGGAAACTGAATTTTCCGGACTGCTTCTCGGACCCTACGCCCATCAGGTAATTAATCATGCCCCGGTACCTGTGCTTTGTATTAAGCCCGAAGAAAATTCAAAACTTCTTTCCTGGACCAGCGCGGGAACTTTTTCCCAATAAGTCATGAAAACGGAAGCACTCAGAGAACTCCTCGGAAAATTACCTGACCCGGAAATTCCCGTAATTACTATTGAGGAGCTGGGTATTCTGAGAGAAGTCAGTGCCGACAAGGATGGCGTCCTTGTAAAAATCACGCCCACCTACAGCGGGTGCCCTGCGATGAAGCAAATTGAAGATGATATCGGAACAATGCTCCGCGAGGCCGGGGTACATAATTTCAAAGTTGAAATGGTGTACGACCCGCCCTGGACCACCGACTGGATAAGCGAAAGTGCTAAAGAAAAGCTGCGGGAATATGGCATTGCCCCGCCTGAGAAATCTACGCCCGACAAATCGGCCCTGAGCATTAATTCCAAAAAAATTCCTTGTCCGCGATGCAAATCGGAAAACACGGAAATGATTTCGCAGTTTGGATCAACCGCCTGCAAAGCCCTGCATCGATGCCTCGATTGCCTGGAGCCTTTCGATTATTTTAAATGTCTTTAAAAACGGGGTGGGAACCGGAAATAAGATATTTCGCCGGCGGGGCTTTTCTTCCAAAACATAAGCTTCGCCTCCGGAAATTCTCTTATGGGTTCAGAAAAACCTTCCGGCCCGAGCAGGAATAAATACCAGGAAAGCGCCACAGCAGAAACAGCATCGCCCGAAATAACCATACAACCTTCTCCTTCAAAATGCATGGGTGAATGTCCCATCGGATGCACCCAGCGAAAAGAATTTCTTTTATCTCCATTGATAAAGTATTCCACCGGCGGGAAATTAAACAAGGCCTCCTCGTTTAAAACAAACTGAAATGCAGTATCGGTGGGATGAGTTTCCGGGAAAGCCGAAACCTTCCAGGGCTTTTTGTTCTCCCTGATTCCTGCTGCCCGACAAACGGATCCCACCTGAATAAAATAATTATCGATGTCGGCCGTCGCGAAATACTCTGCGGCAAGATCAACCAGAAAAGCCGGTAACAGGGCCTCAAAATCGAGAAGAAGACCGGCAGGCAGTGAAATATAATAGTTCTCAAGCGCGGAAACAGCTCCCGATTCCTTCCCTCCGGAAAGACCCGCCTCCTTCCCCTTACGCAGTTTTAATTCTGCCTTGGCAAAATCGGAAAGTGGAGTGCCCTTAAAACTCCTGATCTCCCCCGCCCTGCCCGTGGTATCGGCATTATACAATCCCTGAGACCAGGAAAAGGCCATCAATCCAGGGTTTACCGCCCCTTTAGTAAGCTCGTACCAATTCTTGGCATTTTGAAAAAGCCGGTAAAATTCCTCGGTGGGAGCCAGGGTTGTGTCGCCCAGATTTATATTCCAGGTCAGGGAATAGGGCCGTGTAACCGACAAATCAAAATAAATTGTCTCAAGGTAATTTACCAGGTGTTCAGGATTTATACTTCCCGCGGTATCAACCCAATTCAGCTTGAGGGGATAACCGGCCAGCATGGTCTGATGCACTTTTTCCCCACTTGTGGAACCATTTTTGATTGGTGAAGAACAGGAAAACAAGAGTAGCAAACCAAAAGAAAAAACCCAGCGCCCGATTTTCATGATACCTTTGTAGATGATGCACAAAATTAAAGGATTAATTCTATTTCTCTTCAGCCTGCTGATTCCGGCCTATGGAATTTGTCAGAAAAAAAAGAAGGAAGATTCCGGAAGCGATTACATTGCACCCCGTCCCCTGAGTTATGAGGATCTGACTTACGATCAAAATGTTAAAACCGTACTCTTTCATCCCGAAAACAGAGACCAGAGCCCTCCCCTGATAAAACTGAACAGCACCGACCGCCTTCACCTGAGCTTCGATGATATGGGAGCCGGACTCCGAAGCTTCCAGTTCAAAGTAATCCATTGCGAGTATAACTGGACACCCTCGGTTTTGCTGCCGGCGGAATACCTGGATGGATTCTTCGATGAAAATGTCACCATCTTCAGCAGTTCCACCAACACCATTATTCCTTATACCCATTACGAACTGTTTTTCCCGGGAGAAAACATGCGTCCCACCAAATCGGGAAACTATTTATTGCTGGTATATGCCGACTTCGACCCCAATAAAATTATTCTAAGTCGCCGTTTCAGAATCTATGAAGAAAAAGTTTCGATAGCAGGATTTTACACCTTCAGTTCGGATGTAAAATACCGGAATCAAAAACAGGAACTTCGCTTTACGGTAGATTTTTCAGGGATAAAATCTTTCAATCCCGTGCAGGAATTTACCCTTTCCATTTACCAGAATTTCCGTCCCGACATGGCTGTGGAAAATTGCAAACCGGGGATCATTCAGGACGGGAAAATGGTTTTTGACTTTAACGATGCCATTCCCTTTGTGGCCGGCAACGAGTTCCGGTATTTTAATACCAATCACCTTTACCTGAAAAGCGAACGCATTGCAAAAACCGAAGTCGATAGTGCAGGTTCACGGGCATGGGTGGTTTCTGAAGGAAGCAGGAAAGGTCAGAAATACTCATTTTACCGTGACATCAACGGCCGCTACCGGCCCGACAGAGCCGCCAGTCGCAGCCCTGAAATAGAGGCAGATTATGTTTGGGTAAATTTCACCCTTAAGCATTCCGAAGAAATTGCCGGTTCCAATGTTTATGTGGGCGGAGCCTTTAACGACTGGAAATGCAACGCCAATAACAAAATGGTTTACGATCCCGAAGAGGGCTGCTACCGCGCCCGCATTTTTCTTAAGCAGGGCTTTTACAATTATCAATATCTGGTTTTAAAAGATGGGAGCAAAGAACCCGACCCTGTGTTTTTTGAAGGCTCACTCAGCGAAACCGAAAACGAATATCTGGTATTGGTATACCACCGCCCTCCCGGACAACCCTTTGAATCATTGGTTGGGGCAAGAATAATTAATACTCTGAATTAGAGCTATTTATATTTTAGATTAATTGTTTTTATTTTTGCCGGAAGCAACCAAAGTGTCAGGTGCTCAGTCATATTTTTAAATTGGTTTTATTTTTGATGCATGAATAATATGACCACTCAGGTAACATTTGGAATCTCAGTTTCGGCCATAGCCACTTATCAGCCTTATTACTCAAAACCTGAAGACGGTCACTTTTTGTTTACTTACCGGATCAGGATTGAAAACAAAAGCGAATACACCGTGAAGTTGCTGAGCCGGCATTGGATCATTAAAGATTCGGTCGGAGAAACAAGGGAAGTAATCGGTGAGGGTGTTGTTGGTCAGCAACCCGTATTAATGCCTTCTGATATTTACGAATACGAATCGGCCTGTAACCTGAAATCGGACATTGGGCTGATGGAAGGACTTTACATTATGGAAAGGCAGATCGACAAAACCCGTTTTGAGGTAAAAATTCCGGCCTTTTCCTTAACGGCCGCTCCCCGGATGAATTGATTTTTCCTGAAACCTGAAAAAGGCAAATGCCGCCATCAGGCAAAGACCCGCACCTGCAATACCTCCCAGCCGAAGTCCTAAATCATCTCCCGGATCGATGCCCCAGAGGGTAAGAACCGCAAAAAGTGCCACACCCAGGGTTTGTCCGAGCTTTACAACGAAAAATTTCACGGCAAAAAACAAAGCTTCCCGGTTCCCACCATCATTATGGGCAATTTCAGCAAGCAATGCCGTTGGAATAACACCCAATGCGGCCAGCGGATAGGCTGCCAGCAGCGCCAGAAAAATCATCTGGCTCAAACCGGAAACAGGAAGGGTTCCCAGGAAAAAAATAAGGCAAAAAACCCCCGACAAAATAAAGAGCCCTGAAATAATCCAGAATTTGTAGCCCAGTCTTTTCCCGAATTTTGAAATTACCGGATAAAAAATCAGAGAGGAAATTACCATAACCCCCATAAGAACTCCCCCCTTCTCTTTTTCCAGTCCGGCCAATACGGTTACATAATACAACAACCCGCTCGAGATCAAACTGAGCGAGGTATAAAACGAAAAATCTGCCAGGAGGTAAAACCGGAAATTGCGGATGGCTAATGTTTCTTTCAGACTGCGAAACAAACCCGGAGTAACATGTTCAGTTTTTTCACGGAGAGGTTCTTTAAGCAGAAAAGCTGGCAAGCCCATTAAAAAAGCACCCGCAAACCCTAAAAGAACCGCAGAAAATTTCAGGGAGGAATTATAATCAGCTGCAAGTCCGGACGCTTCCAATCCTGCCGCAATATTGTTTGAGAGGGCAGAGATGATAACTCCCACCACGAACCCGGCCTGCTGGTACAGGGAAATACTGATTTTCCCGGGTGTGGTGCGCGCTATTTCAGGAATAAGTGCGTTCATGGGAATTACATAGGCCGTGGCACTTACATAAAACAGAATTAAGACCAGCGTGAGCCACCAGGCATTAATTTCGGAAACCTGCCCCACCGGTGGAAAGAAAACCAATACGGCAAAAAAGGAAGCCGGAATAAAAAATCCTCTTAAAAAGGGAATTCGCCTTCCGAACCGGCTTCGGTTATTGTCGGACCAACGGGCTATGAGCGGGTCTAGAAAGGCATCGGTGATCCGACCGGCGGAAAATATCAGCGACATCAGATTGACAACTCCAAACCAGGCTATCTGGGGAATCAGGGGGGACAGCCCGGATTTTTGAGGCGGCAGGTAAAAGTACGGACCCAAAACCAAAATAAGGTTGGTTAGAATGCTCCAGCCAGCCATGCCTGAGGCAAAGAGGAGACGAATGCGAATGGGAATTTTTTCCTCCATGCAATTTTACTTCCCCAATTCATTTAACAGCCATTCCAGCTTTTCCCTTGCCATCTTAGGGGAACAATCGTAATTGTTAACGATCAGTGAAAAAGTTTGAATTTTATTGCCTTGTTTCCGGTAGCCTACATAACTTCTAACCCGTGAAATATAACCTGATTTATAATACAGGTTCCCATACCCTGAAACCAGGGAGTTTTGAAAAGCTCCAAAATGCGGGGAAGTGGTCATTTTTCCAAGGATGCGGCAAAACTGCTCAGCGGTTAAACTATTCCAGCGCGAGAGTCCGCTTCCGTCGTTCATGTAAAAGCCGTTCATATCAATTCCTTTTCCGGCCCAATGATTTTTTACCATTTGACCCGAAGCGCTTATCGAGGGAATAGCTTTTCCCTGGGCGGAAAGCGTACGGAAAATACATTCGGCAAAAAGATTATTGCTTTTTTTATTGGTAAGATTAACATACTGCTGCAAGGAAGGAGACTGATGCACAAACAGGGTCTGGGAAATTTTCAACGAGTCGCTGCTCCTGACATAGAAAGACTTTGGCTGTCCTGAAATTTTTATGCCTTCGGCCCGGAGCAGAGAATCCAGAAACCAGGCGCAATAAAAGGCCGGATCGGGCAGTGAACCTTCCACTTCATAATCGGTTTTTCCGGCAGGTATGGTCCCGAAAACCTTTCTGGTTTTTTCAAAGGGCCCTCCGTATATAAATGCCTGATCCGAAAAACCCGAAGCGGTGACATGACTTTCAAGTTTCATTTCGGGAACAGCAGGTTTTATTTTTGAAATCCTGGCTTTGGAACCGCTCTCACCCGTAGTGTAAAAAACCGTAAATGAATTGTCGCAAAAATTAAGTCCGGAAGGTGAAGCCCCATAATAATTACCCATATCGCCCCAAATCCAGGTGGAGGGAGTAATTTCCTCTCCAAACAGGGAAGCATCTCCAATAACAGATCCTTTTATTTCTTTTATTCCGGCCTTTTTGAGTTTATCCACCCATTCCAGCATAAAGGCCGTACCACCGAAATGTTTGCTTCCCAAACCCGGATCACCGCCACCGCGGATGATCAGGTTCCCATCCAGCGAGCCCTGAGCGGCATTGATTTTACCCTGCACACCCACTTCGGTTTTAAAGGTAAAATCGGGTTTCAGGATTTCCAGGGCCGTTGCCGTGGTTATGGCTTTCAAAGCGCTGGCAGGCACCATACCCTTACCCCCGTTCAGGGAAATAATCTGGGAATCGCCTTTGGCATTACAGAGGTGAAAGGAAAGCATGCCGTGAGAAAACTCCGGATCCTTTGCCAAAACCTCAAGGCGCTCCTTGAGTACAGCCGTGTTTTGAAATGAAAAAACAAGTGCTGTAGCAAGCAAAAACAAAGGAATTCTGAAGGCAAAAAAACCTTTTCCCGGTTTAATTCTCATGGACTGATTTTATCAATTTCAGCGGCGAGTGCATGGTCTTTTGAGGTAACTACATCTCCGGCATCATGCGTACACAAACCAAGCCAAACCCGGTTATAATTGATACGAATTTCCGGATGATGCGCATTCACTTCTGAAATCAATGCCACGCGCATGACAAAAGCCATGGCTTCGGAAAAGTCCTTACATTGAAATTCCCTGGTTAAAATATTGTCGTTTTCTTTCCACATGGTATTAATTTAAAACAAATTTGAGAAAAAGAAAAAATAGCTTGGAAATAAAAAAAGTCGTATTATTGTACCCGGAATAAGGGATTACCCGATTCTCTTTTAACATAATCACCTCTTTTAATGGTTCTCTGAAAAATTTGCCCGACCGGGCATTTCCCGATAGTAAAACTCTTAATCAAAAATAACCTTTATCATGTACGAAGCTGTTGATCTCAACGGAAAGCTTGTTGCCGAATTAAAAGATATTGCCAAAAAACTGGATATTCAGGTAGATGGGCTCAAAAAAGGCGAATTAATCTCCAAAATCCTGGAAAAACAAAGTCAGGACTCCGGAACATCCGGCGATAAAAAACCCGAAACCGTAGCGCCTGTTGCAGAAAAGAAACAGGATGCAACCCCCACCCCTGAGAAAAAAGAAGATGAGCTTCCGGCTTTCGTTTCCGAAAATCAGGAAAAAACCAGCCACCAACATCCCGGAAACGGCGGCGATGCACACCCTAAGGGACATCCCCATAAACACGAAAAAAGAAACGACACTTTCTACAATTTCGATAATGTAGTGCCTGCAGAAGGGGTTCTTGAAATTATGCCCGACGGTTACGGGTTCCTCCGTTCACCCGATTACAACTACCTCAATAGTCCCGACGATATTTATGTTTCCCAAAGCCAGATTAAACTTTTTGGATTAAAAACGGGCGACACGGTTCTTGGAAATGTTCGTCCACCCCGGGAAGGAGAAAAGTACTTTCCCCTTATCAAAGTAGATAAAATCAACGGCCGCGACCCGGGCTATGTCCGCGATCGTGTACCCTTTGAACACCTCACCCCCTTATTCCCGTATGAAAAATTCAAACTCACCGGTCATCCTAAGGAAAATTTTTCTACCCGTGTGGTAGATTTATTTACCCCCATCGGAAAAGGACAAAGAGGATTGATTGTAGCCCAGCCAAAAACGGGAAAAACGGTTCTGCTGAAGGAAATTGCCAATGCCATTGCCGCAAACCATCCCGAAGCCTATCTGATTATCCTGTTGATTGACGAAAGACCTGAAGAGGTAACCGACATGGCAAGAAGCGTAAAGGCCGAGGTAATTGCCTCTACCTTTGATGAACCCGCCGAACGTCATGTAAGAATTGCCAATATTGTTCTTGAAAAAGCCAAGCGCCTCGTTGAGTGCGGCCATGATGTGGTTATCCTGCTCGATTCCATTACCCGTCTGGCCCGTGCCTACAATACCGTTCAGCCCGCTTCCGGAAAAGTACTCAGTGGTGGTGTAGACGCCAATGCCCTGCACAAACCCAAGCGTTTCTTCGGCTCGGCCCGAAAAATTGAAGACGGAGGTTCCCTTACCATTCTGGCTACCGCACTTACCGAAACCGGCTCGAAAATGGATGAAGTTATTTTTGAAGAGTTTAAAGGAACCGGTAACTCCGAACTCCAGCTCGACAGGAAACTATCCAACAAGCGTGTCTTCCCTGCCATCGACATTGTGGCTTCCAGCACCCGAAGAGACGATCTGCTGGTGGAGAAAGATCTTCTGCAAAGAATTTGGATTTTACGGAATCATATCGCCGACATGACTTCGGTAGAAGCCATGGAATTCACCAAAAATCACATGAAGAATACCAAATCCAACGAAGAGTTTTTGGTTTCCATGAACAGCTAAGCGTATGAATCCCTCTGTTAAGTTTGGTTTGATTGCAGGTGTAACCTCAGCCGCCTTTTCCTTCGCCATCACCCGTGTTGAAATTTCCAACGCAACCGTTTACACACTGCTGCAGTTTATCCCCATCACGGTAAACCTTGCCTGCATTTTTCTGTCGGTAAAATCTGCCAGAGACCGGGCCGTGGAAATATTCGACATAAAAACAGCCCTGAAAGCAGGTGTAATTACCGGCGTAGTGGCCAGTTTAATAGGAACCGCAGCCGCCTTCTTTCACTGGTACTCGGAAACCCCGGAATCGTTGATGGTTCAGGCAAAAAGTTACGCCGAAAAAGAAATTGCCACCTACCCTCCCATTGCCGATACTGCTGCCGCTGCTATTGCCTTTAACCAGGCCGTAAAAACAGCAGACAGCGCCCTGGCACTGAAAGAATTTAATCTGGCCTGGAAAAATTATTGCAAAGCCATTGCCATCGACTCAACCGCCACCGGGCCCAAAGAAAAACTCGATTACATTGTGCAATTCAACATTGCACATTACAAAACCCTGGGAAACTTTTTCCAGTCGTCCTCTATGCGAATTGTGACACAGATATTAATCGCGTTTATTATTGCGCTGATCAGTTTCTTTCTCGTTAAAAAGAAAGTTTCTTTCTAGGAGAGTAATTTCAATGCCAGTTTTTTCAGGTCGATGCCGCCGAAGTCTCCGCTCGACATCAGCAAAAACACCTTTCCCTTTCCGGCAAGTGCCAGCAATTCGGATTCCAGTAGTGAAGATTCCGAAATAACAACAAGGTCCTTACGCCCGAATTTTTCCTTGATAAATCCCGGCTCAAGATCTTCCATCCGTTTCAAACGCAGGGCCTCCGGGTTAAAAAACACAAATGCCGTATCGGCAGGATCCAGTGCGCCCCGGTATTCTTCCAGAAAATTTTTATTCAGTGAGGAAAAAGTATGCAGTTCCATACAGGCTATCACTTCCCTGCCGGGAAACTGTTCCTTCACCGCCGCCACCGTGGCTTTAAGTTTGGAAGGGGCATGTGCAAAATCTTTAAAGACCAGGGTGTCCCCGCTTCGGGCAATGGGCTCAAGGCGGTTAGATGCCCCCTCAAAAGTCCGGATTGCTGCATAAAACTTTTCATCCGGCACCCCAAGCAAACCTAAAAGCACACGGGCTCCTTCCGCATTTAGCAGATTATGCCGACCGAAAACCCGTAAGTCATAAGAAGTGCCATCGGCGGAAATAAGATGTGTGCGTTCGCCCGAAATTTCAAATGCCGGGGCACGGTAAGGCACACAATTCAGGTGGGAACCGAAAGACTTAACGAGCGTTCTGAGGTTTGAATCCTCATCGCAATAAACCAAAAATCCCCCCGCCTCCATGTTGGTAATGAATATCTGAAACTGCTCCAGGTAAGATTCAAAAGTCGGGAAAACATTGATGTGATCCCAGCCAATCCCCGTGAGAATGGCATACCGGGGATGATAATGATGAAACTTCGGCCGCGGGTCAAGAGGCGAACTTAAATACTCATCGCCCTCCAACACTATAAGCGGAGCATCCGACAACCTTACCATTTTTTCGAAACCGGGAATTTTGGCTCCCACCATATAATCAAAATCATGACCGGCCGCCTTTAACACATGTAACATCATGGAGGTAACCGTGGTTTTCCCATGGCTCCCACCCACAACAACACGTGTTTTTTCCAGAGATGACATATACAGAAACTCAGGATACGACCAGATTTTCAAACCCAGCTCACGGGCACGGGCCAGTTCGGGATTGTCTTTCCGGGCGTGCATCCCAAGCACAATTCCATCCAGGTCGGGACTGATTTTTTCGGGAAACCATCCCGTTTTTTCAGGCAACAACCCGGCGGCTTTTAAACGCGACAATGAAGGTTCAAAAATATGATCGTCGGAACCCGTAACCAAAGTCCCCTTTTCAGCCAGGGCAAGAGCAAGGTTATGCATGGCAGCACCACCAATGGCAATAAAATGCACTTTCTTCATCCGGCGATAAAAATAGTGAGGGCAGGATTGTCTTTGGTTCAATACCATCAATATATTTTAACAATGAAATGTTACTCCGGCAAATTTTACCTTTGCAGACATGCAAAAGCCCCACCTGATCATTATTGCAGGTCCCACCGGATCGGGAAAGACCCGCCTGGCGATAGAGGTGGCTAAAGCATTCAATACCGAAATAATTTCTTTCGATTCCAGACAATTTTACCGGGAAATGGACATTGGTGTGGCCCGGCCCTCCCCGGCTGAGTTGGCCGCAGTGAAACACCATTTCATTGCAGCATTTTCTGTGCATGAACCCCTTTCGGCGGGAGCCTTCGCCGACCTGGCCCGGGAGAAAATTGATTCGGCCAAGGGGCAAAAAGATTTTTGGGTGCTGACCGGAGGCAGCGGACTCTACCTCGATGCCCTGCTTTATGGATTTGATGAATTACCCAAACCCGGCAAAGAAATCAGGGAAAAAGTAAACCGGATTTTTACCGAAGGCGGATTGGATGCCCTGATTAAGGAGTTAAAGCAACTTGATCCCGCCATCCTGGAGATCACCGACATCCGAAATCCGGCACGGTTGAAAAGGGCTCTTGAAGTTTGTTATTCAGGATACACCTATTCCGAACTCAGAAAAGGCCAAAGAAAAAAAGCCCAATACCCTTTCACCTTATTCGGCATCGATCTTCCCCGGACAGAATTATATGACCGGATAAACCGGAGGGTTGATGAATTCCTGGACAATGGTCTGGAAGAAGAAGTCAGAAAATTATTTACTGAAAATACACCCCTGCTCGAAACTACTGTGGGTTATAAAGAATGGCTGCCCTATTTAAAAGAAGGGAAGGGCAAATCCGAAATTCCGGATCTCATTCGTAAAAACTCAAGAAATTATGCCAAGCGGCAAATGACCTGGTTCCGGAAGGTGCCGGATATAGTTTGGATTTCGGGAAAACCCGAAGAAGTGTTCAGCCATTTGAAAAAAAATATGCCTTGGCTTCCATGATCAAAAAGTACCTGAATATCGAGAAGCCGGTAATGAATGCCATCATTGCTGAATTTTTTCTTCAGCTCATCAATGCATCCTACCTGGCCATTCTGCCGCTGTACATGAAATCGGAATTGTTTACCGACGGAGAAATCGGGGATAGCATTAAATTCCGTTACCTCGGGGTATTACTTTCCGCCCTGCCTGTCGGCCTGCTCATCAGGAAGCGGAAAATAAAACCCTTTCTGGTGGCGTCCACCATTTTTCTTCCCATGCTGGCAATGGGTATTTTATATACGGTGGGAACCCATGATATTTTTTTGAATCATGTATTTCAGATATTATGGGGCGCTTCCTTCACCCTGATCCAGATTCCCATCCTGCCTTTCATTCTAAGGAACGGGAGTCCGGAAAACCGCACTTTTTCCATTTCTTTAAGCTACGCCACCTGGAGCGTAGCCACCATAGCCGGAAGTTTGGTAATCTGGGTTTTGAACGGACTAGATCCTCTATTGTTTTCAGAGCGGAACCTGCTTATTGGATTTACGCTTGCCGGCTGCATTGGCATTTACTTTTCCTTGCGGATCAGGGAAAGTGCCGGACCGGAACCTCTTGCCCCAAGGCAAACCCGCTCAGGAGAAACCGTGCAAGACTGGAAAATAATGCTCAGGGCATTAACCCCGGTTTTAATAATTGCCGTGGGAGCCGGGTTCACCATACCTTTTATTTCACTTTTCTTTACCCAGGTTCATAACCTCAGCACTTCAGATTTCGGATTGATTAATTTCATTGCAGCCATTCTGGTAGCCACAGCTTCACTTATGGTTCCAAAAATAAAAGAGCAGTTCGGGTATCGTCTTTCCGTACCTCTTACCCAGTCCCTGGCAATAATTGCCCTGGTAGCCATGGCCACCACTCAGTTTTACTCCTTTCATTATACCGCCGTGTGGGTGGCCATTTTCTTCTTTCTGCTCCGTCAGCCCTTGATGAATATGGCAGGCCCGATGACAACCGAGCTTGTGATGAATTATGTGGGAAAGAGAAACCGAGAATTGGTTTCAGCCCTCACATCAGCCATCTGGAGCGGAAGCTGGTTCTTTTCGGGAATGCTGTTTGCCCGTCTCAGGGATTCCGGTATTCCTTATGCGGAAATATTCCTTATTACAGCCGGCTTGTACGCGATGGGGGTGGCCTGGTATTATCTGCTCATTCGGGACCACGACCGAAGGCAACAATCCGGAAAACTGGATCCCTGAATACCTTTCCCGTCGGATAATTCCTTAACTTTGCCTGTAAATCCCCCAACCCAGAGGTTAATTATATGCTGGCTTTATTCCGGAAAGAGATCAGGGCGTTTTTAAGTTCCCTTATCGGATATATGGCGGTGAGTGTTTTTCTCCTGCTCCTGGGCCTCTTCCTCTGGATACTTCCAGGGTCAACCAACCTTCTCGATAATGGCTATGCCAATATAGATCCCTTGTTTGCTTTGGCACCCTGGGTATTTCTGTTTCTGATTCCTGCCGTTACCATGCGTACCTTCAGTGAAGAAAAGCGGGCAGGAACTATGGAATTGCTCCTTACCCGCCCCCTTACCGACCTTCAGATTATCCTGGCCAAGTATTTTGCTTCGCTAATTTTGGTTTTACTGGCCCTACTTCCCACCCTCATTTTCTATTATTCCATCTCAAAGTTATCCATGCCACCGGGTATGGATCACGGAGGGACCTGGGGTTCATACATTGGACTGCTCTTTCTTTCGGGAGCCTTTGTAGCCATAGGGATCTTTTCTTCTTCCTTAACCGAAAATCAGGTGGTTGCATTTATCATTGCCGTATTTCTTTGCTTCTTCGTTTACCTGGGCTTTCAGTTTGTAAGCGAAATACCCGGCCTCAGAGGATTGGATTATTTTATTCTCAGTCTGGGCATTAACGAGCATTATATTTCGATGAGCCGGCGAGTAATTGATTCACGGGATCTTATTTACTTCATCAGCATCATAGCCCTGTTTATTCTGTTCACAAAAACCACATTGGAGAGCCGAAAATGGTAAAACAATCCTCACGCAAACGAAAAGACCTTATCCAGCTTTTGCTTTGGATAGGGATTTTAATTTCCGTGAACTTTCTTTCATCGGGGTTTTTCTTTCGCATTGACTTAACTTCCGAAAAAAGATTCACCTTATCGCCACAGACAAAGTCGCTGCTTAAAGAATTAGATGATGTGGTGTTTTTCCGGGTTTATCTGGAAGGAAAAGACTTCCCCGCCGGATTCGAAAGACTGAAAAATTCCACGCGGGAGATGTTGGATGAGTTTCGTGTTTATTCCGGCAACAACATCGAGTATGAATTTGTGGATCCCATCGACGGACTGGAGAAAAAGGAACAAGCCGATGTGTTCCAGCAATTGTACAAGAAAGGAATTATCCCCGCCTTCGTGGAGATCAAGGAAAAGGGCGGCACCAGTCAGCGCACTTTATTTCCCGGTGCCCTGGCCACTTATAAGGGCCGCGAAGTTCCGGTTCAGGTTTTCCGCGATCAGTTGGGAACCCCCAGTGAACTGGTTTTACACAACAGCATTCAATCGCTCGAATACGAATTATCGAATGCCATAAGGAAGTTGCAAAACCGGATGAAACCTAAAGTGGCTTTCCTTACCGGGCATGGCGAGTGGGATACCCTGAGCACACACGACATCCGGGAAGCCCTGCGGGAGTATTACGATGTTCATGACTTTATGCTGGACGGAAGACTGGCAAACCTGGAGCTTATCGGAAAATACAAGGCTGTTATCATGGCAAGACCCGATTCGATGTTTAGTCCCCAGGAAAAATTCATCCTGGATCAATACATCATGAATGGCGGAAAAGCTTTGTTTTTTTACGACCCGGTTTTTGCGCGGATGGACAGCCTTACCAAATCAGATTTCACCTATGGCATTCCGCGCAAGAATAACCTGGAGGATATGTTTTTCAAATACGGGGTAAGATTTAATTTCAATCTGGTTCAGGACATAAGGGCCGGCATGATTCCTATCCCTGTAAACATGAAATACCAATATTACCCCTGGATGTTTTTCCCCCTTGCAGGTCCCGGCTCCGAACACCCCATTTGTAAAAACCTGAATGTAGTGAAATGTGAATTTGTGAGCTCAATCGACACCCTTGAATCTCCTGCCTTGAAGAAAACCATTTTATTGAAAAGCTCTAAATATGCCAACATTCTGAACACACCCGTTTACATAAACATCCGTTCGGTACTGAAGGAGCCGAATGAAAAGCAGTTCCGTCATTCCGATGTGCCCTTTTCAGTTTTGGTAGAAGGAAGCTTTGAATCTTTATTTAAGTTTCAGGCCCTTGAAGCCCTCGACACGATTAAAGGATTTACACGGCTGAAAGACTCTAAGCCCACCTCGCTCATTTTTGTAGCTGATGCCGACATTATTGCCAATAAAATACAAGCCTCCAACCAAAGGCCCCTGCCGCTGGGATACGATATCTGGACCAAACAATCCTACGGCAATAAGAACTTTGTTTTAAATGCGATTAACTATCTTTGTGATGACGAGGGTTTATTATCTGTCAGATCCCGGGAACTTACGCTGCGAATCCTGGATCGTAAAAAAGCAGAAAAGGATCGCACCCGGATCCAAATCCTCAACACAGCTGCCCCCCTTGCCCTGGTATTGATTGCCGGCCTAATTACATCCCTGTTACGAAAAAGAAAGTACACCAAATGAACTCACGGAAATTAACCATTATAGTTTTTGTAATTCTGGCACTTTCGGCTTTGGCCGTTTGGTATTTCAAAAGCAGCGGTACGCTGAAACGGGAACTACAGAATTTTGCTATTTCAGATACAGCGGCTCTGACCAAAATTTCCATTAAAAATAAGGCCGATCAGCAGGTTACCCTGGAAAGAAAGGGTCCCGGATTCTGGCTGGTAAACGGGAAACACCCCGCCCGCCCCGATGCCATTAATAACCTTCTGGAAGCCATAAAAAAGGTTCAGGTAAGGAACCCCGTTGGAAAAAATGCCAAGGCAAACATCATAAAAGATCTGGCTTCGGGTGGAACACGGGTTGATATTTATAAAAACAACGAGTTAATAAGAGTGTATTATGTGGGAGGGGAGACCCAGGATGGAGAAGGAACTTATATGCTCATGCACGACCACAAGCGGGGAGTAAACTCTTCCGCCCCTTTTGTAACTCATATTCCCGGATTTAACGGCTACTTGACACCCCGTTACTTTACCGACGAAAAGCTATGGCGCGACAAAATACTGTTTCGCTACACTCCGGAAACCCTGAATAAGGTGGAAGTAATTTACAGCAGATACCCTGACAGCTCCTTTGCCATAAGTCTGGATGGTATCAATACCCTGCGCCTGTTCGACGCCAGGGGAAATGAAAGGGCCGTTTTCGACACCCTGAAGGCCAAACAATACCTCAGCTATTACGGCGGGGTTAATTTTGAGGCCTATGAAACCCTCAAACCCCACCGAAAGGACAGTATTCTGAATAATGGCCCGGTTCATATCATCAGGGTAACCGACAACCTGGGCAACAAAACCGAACTGGCCACTTATGCCAAGCCTCCGGTAAGGAAGGAAGACGAGATATTTTACGAGAAAAAAGAACTAAAGGAAGACACCGACAGGATGTATGCCACCCTTAATGGGAATAAGGAGGAAATTATCCTGGTCCAGTTCTATGTTATCGGAAAGCTCCTCCAAGGCCCTTCCTACTTCAAAATCAACAGGAAAACTGTTAACAAGTAGTTGATAACAGGGGAAAAACCACCCCTTCAAAAAAATTATATTTGCAATCCCTGTATTAGGGCACAAACCATAATTTTTTTGCAATGAAATTCATCGTTTCTTCAAGCACCCTGTTAAAGCATCTGCAGTCGATCGGAGGGGTAATTAACTCAAGCAACGCCCTTCCCATTCTTGAGAACTTTTTGTTTGAGATTGAGGGAAACAACCTGAAGGTATCGGCCTCGGATCTGGAGACCACCGTTTCGGCTACGCTTACCGTAGAATCCAAAGACAGCGGGAACATTGCCATTCCGGCCCGTCTTTTGGTCGACACACTGAAAACATTCTCCGAACAGCCTCTTACTTTTTCCATCGACAAAAAGAAGAATGCAATTGAAATTTCATCCGACTACGGAAAATATAAACTTGCCGGACATAACGGAGATGAATATCCAAAGATTCCCGTTATTGAAAACCCATCCACTTTCATGATTAACGGAAGCATATTGGCGGCGGCCCTTAACAAAAGCCTTTTTGCTACCGGCAACGACGACCTTCGTCCGGTTATGAGCGGGGTGTTTTTCCAGTTGGGAACCGATAACATCACTTTTGTAGCCACCGACGCTCACAAACTTGTTCGCTACCGGAGAAACGACGTAAAAGCTCCCGGAAACGCATCTTTCATTGTCCCCAAAAAGCCTCTTAACCTTCTCAAAAACCTGCTTTCGGTACTCGATGAAAATGTAAGTGTTGAATACAACCAAAACAATGCCCATTTTTCTTTTGCCAATTTCAATCTTACCTGCCGCCTGATTGACGGAAAATACCCCAATTACGACGCGGTTATTCCCAAAGAAAATCCAAACCGCTTAACCATCAGCCGCAGCAGCTTCCTGGGCTCCATTAAGCGGGTGAGTATTTTCTCAAATAAAACAACCCACCAGGTAAGACTTAAAATAGATGGAAGCGAGCTGAGCATTTCAGCTGAAGATCTTGATTTTTCAAACGAAGCCAACGAAAGACTTACCTGCAGTTATGAAGGACAGGGTATGGAAATCGGCTTCAACTCCCGTTTTCTTCTCGACATGCTGAACAATCTGGAAACGGAAGATATTTTACTTGAAATGAGTGCTCCGAATCGTGCCGGCATCATAAAGCCCGGTGCTACCGATTCAGCCGAGGAAGATACCCTGATGCTGGTGATGCCGGTAATGCTGAACAACTAAGCAAGCCCCATATAAAATTGGAAAACCCCCGGAAAATCCGGGGGTTTGTTTTTGCGTCAGGCCTGTAAGCCGGGTTCTGTAGTTCCCCACTGGGGAGCTTTTCCATCATTTGTCTGGTCTGAACGTCGCCGGTCAGATCTGTCGGCCTACCCATTCCGGTCCTTTTCAGGTCTGGCGGACCGCCATCAACCGGAACCTATTTGGCCTTTCAACCTCCGGGGTTTACCCGATTTTCACATCACTGCAAAAACCCGTGAGCTCTTACCTCACATTTTCACCCTTACCCCGCTTGCGCAAGGCGGTTATTTTCTGTGGCACTATCCGTATTCCAATTAAGGAACCCTTCCCGTTAGGAAGCGGAGCGTCCTGCGTTGCCCGGACTTTCCTCCCTCCGTTAAAAAACGAAGAGCGATGGAACAGCCTGACATGCAAAAATACGAAAATCAGGGGAAATGAACTTCCATGGCACCAAAGCCATAGCGGGAATAAGAAGCCTGGGAAACCAGGGCTTCGGGATACTCTTTTCGCAAAACACGCATCAGCTCCTCCTTCAAAACCCCCTCACCTACACCATGGATAAAAATGGCCCTCGACACTTCGCCCTTCAGACATTCTTCAAGGCAGGACCGGAAATAGGATAGCTGAAAGTGTAACTTTTCAGGGGCCGTCATTCCCCGGTGATCGTCGCGTATCTCTTCAATATGTAAATCAAATTCGGGAACTTCCCCTTTACTGATGGGAGCCTGACTTACACCTTTCGCCGAAGGTCCCGTTTTAAATTTAAACTCCATATAGGGTATATCCCCGGAAAGGGAAGAAGAATGGCCCTCAGGCAAGAACAAACAATGCGGCAGGGAAATGGCGTTCTTTGGTTCCCACAATTCATAGGCACCCTGCTTTAACCATTTGTTGGTTTTCAGTTTAAACTCCACTTCTTCGGGTTGTCCACCCGCAAAAAAAGTTTTTTTAAAAAGGGAAAGATGAAAACAGAAATTGGAAAAGGTTTCTAATGAACCGGGCCTGTCTTCCAGCAGAAGTGTACTTCCCCCGGGCTCGAGAATCCCGTTTCCCCGAAACATTCTTGCCTTTCGGGTTCCCAGGAAGAAAAGCCAGGAAAGATAAAACTCAGTATTGTTAAAAAGATAAAAGCTGAAATTCGTCCCCAGCAAATCAGAAAAATCCTCCGGAACAGCCATTAAATAAACGCCTTCATCCGGCCTGAAAGTTCTGCCCCCGAAGGGTATCCGGGTCTTACTTTCCACTCCCGATTCCTTTTCCTTCTCAGGCAGAAGTTCCGATTCCCTGAATTCACGCTCAAAGCCATCGGAGCATAATACCTTGTACTTTCCTCCGGAAAGGCGGGAAAGTATAATCCCCTCTCCTGCCGCATTCAAAAACTTTACTTTTATCCCTGTGTTCATCCCCTTCAAAATTATCCTAAATTTTGGTAGTTTTGATAAAGTGATGCTCAAACCCTTTCAATTTCTTTTACCTCTCCTTTGCCTCCAGCTCTGTTGCAAGGTTGACGCCCCTCCGGTTCAAACCGAAACCGTAAAAACCATAATGCTTTTGAAGGATGGAGCTCGCTATTCCGAAACCTTCCGTGATTTGCCAAGGACACATATTTCGGGACTTTTCACCATGGCCTCCTCGGGAATTCTGTTCGAAAACTTTTTCACCTGCGGTCCCACCTATACCAACGCAGGCCACCTGAGTATTACCACCGGATCGGACGAATCCATTAATAATTCAGGTATGGAATATCCCCTCTTCCCCTCCTATTTTCAGTTATGGTCTGAAAAATCAGGAAAAAAGAGGAAATGCTACATTGTTGCATCAAAAGACAAACTCGAAATTCTGGCCAATACCCGGCAGGCACAGTGGAAAGACCGGTTTGTTCCTGAAACCGTTTGCGGCGTTTCCGGTAACGGAAGCGGATATTGTCACGACTCCGTCACTTTGCAAAGAAGCCTGCATATTCTGGCCAATGAAAAACCCGACCATATGCTCATAAATTTCCGGGAACCCGACTATTCCGGACATAACAACAACTGGCAGGAATATCTGGAAGGCATCAGATTGATTGACACCTATATTACTGCCATTTGGGAACTTATAAAAACCGATGCGTATTACGCCGGCAAAACAAATATTTTCATTACCAACGATCACGGCCGTCACGACGACAATAACGGAGGATTTTCTTCCCATGGGGATGCCTGCCATGGCTGCCGGAAAATAATGCTCGTAGGCTGGGGCGCTAATATTCTGCCCGGCAGAGTGGTTCAAACCACCTATTCGCTTTGCGATCTCCATGCCAGCCTTTCCAAACTAATGGGACTGGAAAACACTTATGGGAAAGGGACGGTTATTTCGGAAATTTTTAACCGGGAGTAAGGCCTATAGAAGCGAAAGTACTTTTTCCCTTTTTCGCAGGCAATCCAGGCAGCCCATTTCCCCTGATCAATTTCAAGAGCATAGCCCTGTTTCATGGGAAGATTAATCAAGACTGCATTTTCAGGCTTCAGGTGTAAGCGGGATTTCCAGAAGTCCTTAGAATTTTTTCTTTGAATAGCTTCCATTTCCTGATGCAGACTGAAAATTGTAGCCTTGCTTTTTCTTTGAACCACAAAGTCGGGACTTCGGGAATAAAAATACATGTACTCATCGTTTTTACCTTTCTCCGGCAGGAAAATACTAATGCCATACAGTTGAATAAGCGCAAAAACCAGGGCCAGTCTGATGGGTCTGCTAATTGGAGACAAGATCATTAAAGCGAGCAGGAGGTAACAAAAAAGAAGTGTTATAAAATCAATTTTCATTCCTGCCATACCCGGAATGATTTCATTAATCAGTCTTAATCCTTCGCTCATTAAATACGACAAGAACTCCAGAATCCGGGCAAAAAGGGTGGTTGAAAAGCCAAGACCTGAAATAATCAGTCCGCCCAGGGAAAAATATAAGATCAGGGTTCCGAGGGGAATGCAAATAAAATTTGAAATCAGAAACGACACCGGAAATACACCGGAGTAAAAAAGTGCGAGCGGACAGGTAAACAACTGGGCAAAAAGGGAAACAATGGCCAGGCTCCGTATCCAATTCAGTATTTTATTTTCCGAAAATGGAAAACTATCGGAAAATTTCTCCGATACAAGAATACCAATAACTGCCAAAAAAGAAAATTGAAATCCCGGTTGGAAAAGGTCTTCCGGGTTTACCAACAAAATAATAAATCCGGCAAAAAAAAGTGAATTTGCGGTGTTTCCCGATCTGGAAATCGACTTCCCGATTACCCAAATGGAAATCATAATGGCCGCCCGAAGGGTACTGGGTGAAAGCCCGGTCAAAAAAACAAAAAACCAAACCACCAGTAAACCGCCTATCCGGAAATACAAAACATCAATACCGAGAAAAACCCTTCGTTTAATAAACCCAAGCGAAAAAAAATAAAACACCAGTCCCACATGCAGACCACTAACGGCAAGTACATGCAGGGCACCGGTGAAGGAATAAACCTGCAGGGTTTCGCGGTCTATTCTTCCGGTATCGCCAAAGACCAAAGCCCGGATTAAACTTTTGGAACTCTCTGAACTAAGTTTTTCTTCCAGGCCGGAATAAATCAGGTCTCTTAATCTATGCAGGCCGGCCATAAATCCTGTTCCTTCAATTGTTTTTCTATGCATCCACCTGCCCGATTCCAGTCGGGCCTGAAAATAAATTCCCTTTCTGCTCCAATAAGCGGCAGGGCTAAAATCCTGAAAGGGAATGAAGGAAGAAATTTTCGCCGGTTTTATTAAGGCTATAATCCGGATACCCGGACCCAGGTTATGCTCCGGTGTTCCGCTTAAAATTATTTCACTGTCGTGGTAAAAAACCTTTTTCCCCTCAAGTCTTTTCAGGACGCGGGCAATATATTTCGGAATACCACTGGCGCTCCTCCTCAATTCCTTTACAATTTCCAATTCGGCAGCTATAGGCTTTCCGGAAACAAACTGTGATTCCTCAATTTTTGAAATTCTATCGCTGTAGGCAGCTCTGCCCCAGCCTGCGCTAAGAATCACCAGAAAAAAACAAATCCCAAATGCGCTTTGTCCGTTTCCGGGTCCCAGAAAAAAAACAAGAATTAAAAAAAGAAAAAACAGGCCGGTGGAAACCAGGGTAAGAGACCAACGGAATTCCGTTTCCGGAAAAAAGTAATTGAATACCAATCCCAGGCAAAACGGGAGGAATATTCCGGCAAAGGGAATGGTTTGGAGAAAACCCATCCCGAAATTTCGGGATGTCTGAAAAACTAATCTTTATTAAAAAGGCTCTTATTTAAAACCAGCACTTTCTCATTATTTGAGATTCTTTTCCCATACTCAAAGGCATTTTTACAGGCCGACCGGAAATCATCGGGGTTTAATTTCAGGAGTCGGGCTAAAGCTCCGGACAGGCTTGAGGAGTCATCCGGATTGAAAAGAAATCCGGCATTTTGGGTTTCAATATCGGTCCATGGCGTTTTTCGGCTACAGATAACGGGTCGGGCGGCATAGAATCCCTGGACAACAGAGTGCCCGAAATTTTCGGCAAAGGAAGGGTGAAAAAAGGCATGCGCCTTTGACACTTCCATATTAATACTTAAGGGGTTAAGTGGGCCTTCAAATTTCACGGAGAATCGGGTTTTATGTTTATCCGAAAGAGCGAGACAACGGGAATAATACTGTGGGTCGTAGACAGGACCGAAAATTCTCCAGGAAATCTGCAGATGTGAAAATTCAGGCAATTGAGAAATCACCGCAAGGGCTTCTATTCCGCCCAGAATGTTTTTCTCGGGGGCAATACGGGAAACGGAAACAAGATCAAGCTTTTCTCCGGTAAATTCAGCAGGAGAAAAGGAATCGGGGCATTTGGCGGGGACGTTGGGAGCCACTTTAACTTTTGCTCCGGGAAAGTGAGTCAATACCTGTTCCCTTTCCATTTCGTTGGTAGCATGAAAAACCACATCAGAAAACCAGGCATTCCATCGTGCCAGCTTGCGATATATTTTTTTCTTAAGGTATTTTATGGCCAAAGCACTCGGAGCCAGCATAACCCGCACAGAAACAATTTTAAGAATCTTTTTATTCCGTGAGACAAATTTCAGCGGTACCCTGCAGAAGAACTTACTGTATATGCCGTTAATATGGATAACATCGGGGTTTACTTCCGTAATCAATTCTCCTATTTCGGAACCATTTACTTTTCCGTAATCGAAATAGTAAACCGGAATATCAAATGGACCCTTTTGCCAGGAACCGGGGATTAAATCAGGATAGGGTTCTCTTTCTGTATAGTCGCAGTTCGTGGTTATTACCCTGAAATCAAAATCATCTTTAAGATTTGAAATCATGTTGAGCAAAGATTCCACAGGTCCGCCGGCTTTGTAACCGGGGTAAAACCACTCCGAAAAAATCAATACTACCGGTTTATTCATCGATTTGATTTCGTACCAGCCAGTCTTCGAGTACCATGAGGTGAAATAAAGATGACCAGGTCACCGCAGGGTTTCCTTTTAGAAAGTCCTCCCATAGGTTCAGGGGAGTAATTTTCCCGATAAAATCTCTCGCGGATAAATTATATAGATTATTATAAAAAACATCTTTAAGCTCAGTTTTCATCCATTGTTCCCAGGGAAGGGTAAATCCCATTTTTTTTCGGGAATAAATTTCGGGAGGTAAAACACCCGGCAGGGAATCTACCAAAAGAGATTTTGGAAAACTGCCTTTTTTAAGCGTATCGGGCAGCGAAATAACATATTCTACCAGGCGGTAATCCAGGAAAGGGGCTCTGACTTCGAGGCCATGGCTCATGCTCATGACATCTGTATCTCTCAGCAAAACATTATTCAAATAGGTGCATATTTCAGCCCGGGAAACAAAGCCGTAAATTCCAGTTTCTTTTTCGCCGGGCACAGGGGCCAATAATTCGGATAAATAATCGCGCTCCGGTTTTGGAATTTCCAATAACAATTCAAGGGTTTCCGGAGAAAAAGAGGACCTGAAAATCTTATAAATATCACGCAACTCACCGGAGGGACTGCATAAAATTTCCGCTTTTTTCAGAGCGGTTTTGTCCATTTTAATGCTGCGGTAAAATCCGGCCATAGCTTTCCTAAGCGGAACAGGTAAAGAAAACAGCCAGCGCCTGGCCATTATTTCTCCGGCCTGTCGGAAATAATGGTAGCCACCGAAAATTTCATCACTGCCCAGGCCCGACAAAGCCACTTTGTATCCTTCTTCTCTTACGGCTTTTGAAACAACCCAGGTATTAATTCCGTCGCCTCCGGGATGGTCGTAGGCTCCGAGTGCATGTGGCACCGACTCAAGCAATTGTCGTCCCGATAAATTTATTCGGTGGTGATGGGTCTTATACTTTTCTGAAATCAGGGTTGAATAATCATCCTCAGAAAATTCAGCTTCATCAAAAACCACAGAAAAAGTATGCACAGGTGAAGAAGAAACTTCAGCCATTATTGCGGAAACGATGGAAGAATCGATTCCACCGCTCAAAAATGCGCCCACCGGAACATCTGACACCAGCCGCTTTTCCACCGAGGCGTATAACAGGGCTTTAATATTTTTTCGGACTAAGTCGGGCGATTCAGAATTTGCATTTTTTATTTCACGGTTAAGCGTGTAATAGGGTTTAATAAGTAAGCCGGCGGAATTAAAATGCATGGAATGACCGGGCATCAGGCAAAAAACATCCCGTACCAGGGTTTGGGGGGCATGCACGGTTTGATAACGGAAATATTCTCCGAGTGCTGATCTGTTTAACTTCCGGGGCACCCATCCCGATTCCAGCAGCGACCTGATCTCGCTTGAAAAAATAAGAGAGCCGGCATCCATGTAGTAGTAAAGAGGTTTTTTTCCGAAGCGGTCTCGGGAAATAAACAATTCATCCTTCAGCTTATCGTAAATGGCAAATGCAAACATGCCATCCAGAAAGCGGGGTAAATCCTCGCCCCAGCGCTGATATCCTGCAAGAATTACTTCGGAGTCGGATTGGGTAGAAAAGGGATAGGAAATATGATTACTTCCGGAAGAAACCCGGGAAAGTTCATTTTTCAGTTCTTTGAAATTGTAAATTTCTCCATTGTAAACCAGGGTGTATCGATTGTCGTAGGAATGCATGGGTTGATTTCCCGATGCAGTAAGATCAATGATAGATAATCGTCGGTGTCCAAGTCCCACCCTATGCACACCGGAATCATGAAAAAACACCCCTTCCCCATCCGGTCCACGGTGCGCCGAGGCATTATTCATGCGACTCAGTGCATCTGAAAAACCCTCCCTGTGGGGCGGCACCACAAATCCGTTAATTCCACACATAGTTTTTCATTAGGTGTAACAAACGGGAGGTCCATTTAGAGGGTGAGTTTTTTTCAGAGAGTGTGCGACTGACTTCACCCATTTCGAGAAGTTCATCTGTGCTACTTCTTGCAAAAATTTTCATTTTTGCAACGAGGCCAATCACATCCTCCGATTTAAAAACAAATCCATTTTTGCCTTCTTTCAAAAAATCAATCCGGGATTCAACCTTATCACTTACTAAAAGGGGAAAACCGGCTGCGGCCATTTCATGAAGAGCCACCCCCCAGGGTTCATACCGGCTCGGCATAACAAACACGCCGGCTCGCTGAACCAGCTTTTCAAAATCCCGGGGTTGCACAAAACCCAGGTGTTTTATTTTGGGGTGAGAAACGGGTTTAATCGATCCTGTGCCGGCACACCAAAGTTCCCAATCGGGAAAATCTGTTGAGAAAATCTGGAAGGCAGTCCATAATTCGGGGAGGCCTTTAAACTCATAGTACCGGCCTGAGTAAAGAAATACCTTAGGGAAATTATTCTTTTTAGCTTCCGCTCCTATGCGTCCCCATTCCAGAAAGGGACCGGTTCTTGCGGAATAGTAGCCGAGTCCGACTTGTTGTTCGGAAAAACCGAGTTTAAGCGCGTATTTTCTCTGTGTGGGTCCGGGAACCCAGCAGAAATTAAACAAACGACCCAGGGTAAATGGGAAAACCAGTCTGGCAACCGTTTGCTTTAAATTGCCCTTCCAGGGATTGTCGAGGGCCAGAATTCTTACAGGAACATTTTTGAATTGGCGGATCAGCCACAAATAGTCTTTATCGAGCCAACCGGAGACCATAATTCCATCCGGATTGAAATCTGCGATGTTCTTTTTCAGTTCACTTCTTCCGGTGCTTCCCTTAACGATGGTTCTAATTTTCGGATTTAGCGATAGTTTAAAGGGGGCTTCGGGATTAACCCGCCAATGCACGAGCAAAACCTCAGCTTCACCCGATTCCACCAGTTCATCCAGGCAACCCAGGGTGTAATCTGCCAATTCGGAATAAAGAATTACGATACGGGTCATACGGCGGAGGGTTGCGGACTTACCGGCAGCGAATTTCTTGAAGAAATAAAGGCTTTATATTTCACTTTGTTATAATAGTAAATCCAGAGAAAAAGCGGAAATCCGTTCAGGAAGTAGTGTCCCTGCCGGAACAGGTTCAGCAAAATCATAATCAGGATAGAATTGGAAATTAGCCAAAAGGAATCAGGAACATCGGGGTCCTCTTCATTTCGTTTAATAAATCCAAAAAACAAAACAAAAATCATCAAAGATGTTCCGAACAAACCGGTTTCAGAAATGAGACGAAGCAGCATGGAATTTGCGTCTGCAGAGTTAAGATCGAAACCATGTATTTTAACATTTTTCGTCAGTGAAAATTTGGAGAATGCAACGGGGTGAGAACCGAGGCCGGTTCCGAACAGAAAATTACCCTTAAAATTTTCCGTGGCTACATGGTAGTTATTATACAAAATAATAGAAGAACCGTGGGTTTTTCCAATGGTGAAAGTGCCTGTCCCGAAAACTTCAACGGTTCCGTCATAACGCTCCTGAAATTCAGAAACATTATTATAAAGAAAATTAAAGGAAACAATAAGGATCGGAATGAAAAGTAAAATATACCGGATAAGTCCGTAATTAATTAACAAAAAAACAAGGGTTGCCAATATTCCTGCAAAGCCCAATCCGGAAAAGGACAAAAAGTAAACCACCAGAATAGTAATTGACTCATACCGTTTCAGATGAAATGGTTTTCGGGAAAAAAGATTATAGGCTGAAATAAAAAAAGCAGGGGATAATGTAGTAGACAGATATGTAGGTTCACCAAATATTGAATTTACGCGGATTCCAAAATTACCACCCGTTATCACTCCCCACTTATTCAACAACCAGGTATAATCATAACCGGGTTTAAATCCAATCTGAAATGAAATAAATTGAAAAATTCCCAATAAGCTAACAAAGAATGCCCCCTTAAGA
Source organism: uncultured Bacteroidota bacterium (assembly GCA_937924855.1). GTDB lineage: Bacteria > Bacteroidota > Bacteroidia > JADZBD01 > JADZBD01 > JADZBD01. The sequence goes on from CALEYQ010000069.1 coordinate 31,587, forward strand.
TAGTAGTAGAAGATTTTTTCGAGTTTAAAATCAAAGGCTCTTAAGAAATAAAAATAAAAAAGGTAGGAGAAAAACATTCCCAAAAAGACTTTGAAAAACAATGGAAAGGTGTTTTTCCCCAAGTAAACATTCACGATTCCGGTAATCAGTAAGGCTCCGAAAATCCAACCAATATGGGCAGGAATTCCAAAACGAAAAAAGAAAACGGGGATTAACAAAACAAACACCACATATCCGATATAAATTTCAGCAGGTGATGTGGCTAGCACCAGAGAATTCACAAAAACGGAAATGAAGACAAGAAAAATAATTATCCGGTTTGTCCGGTTTAAAAAAGGATCGGTGGAAGGAAGCAGTGCTTCACTCATGCTTTTTTGCTAAATTCGGATAGTCCTGACAATTCCCGAATTAAATAATAGATAATTAGCGGTGTGGCAATATAAAAATACCTTCCGGTATTATTTCCCAGAACGGCAACCACGCTGATAATGTTAATCTGAACGAATAAAGCCACGGTTATAATAAAATGATTCCTTGAAAAACCAAGCCCCTTAACTTTTTTGTAAGCCACCAATACAAAGTATAGGAACAAAATATTTTGAATCAGGAGGGATTGCCTGATATAGGGAAAAATGGGAAATTGCCATTTAAACACAGCCTCAGAATATTTGTCCATTGAAATCTGGTGACTGAAATGATCGGTAAAAAACAAGGTCTTTCTCAAAACAAAATAGGTTACAAAACACAAAACCGAAGCAAGAGCAACCTCAAGGTAAAATCGTTTCTTTCCATCTAACAGATAATCCAGAACTCCAACCAATCCAAAAACAAAAAAAGTATATTCTCTTTGGAAAATACTCAGAAACAAAAACACGAGGTACCACCGGCTCCTGGCCAGATAAAAATGAAATATAAGGGCAAACAGCAAAACCCCGCAGGCATCAGCCATTGGAGTCAATTCAAAAAACAAAGTTCCGAACCCTAACAGGTAGAGGACTCCTCCAGCCCAGGCCAGCCATTCTACCTCTAAAAACTTCATCAGGGTTCTGTAAATAACCAGACAGGTAAAAACAACACACAGGTAATTAAAAAGGATGGCGCTGAAGAAAACCCGTTGGTCGTAATCAGGATTATCAAAAACAATCTGGGCAGGGTAATAGATTCCGGTTTTATGGAGCAAATAAATACTGCCGGAACTGATCAGGCGCATATTAAAGGGGGACTCAACCGACTTAAAATCCCAATCTTTATATAGTCTGTAATAACTAAAATAGTCTTTCCCGCCGAAATCGGGGGTGCTGAATTTGTAGGAATGGTAAAAGAGAGGATAGCTTAAAAGGACAAAAACAAGAAGCTGCTTGAATTGAAAATTCAGGATTCCGGATTTCATAGGTATAGATAATGGTCAAAGGTACAAAAATCAGGCTTTTCCACCCCTTTTGTAATGGCTTCTGATTTTGAGGAGTTCAAAGGGGACCTTGATCATATAGCTGAGCTTTATTTTTGAGCCTCCAACTTCCTTCCAGGCACCTACGGGAATTTCAAGGGTTGAGCGAAGCGTGTTCTCAATGCCCAGATAATTTCTCAACCTGGCGAGGATTTCAACATCAAAAAGCCAACGGCTGATGAATGGCTTATCAAAAACATAGGGTATTATCACGGGCCGGAAAATTTTTGCCCCGCATTGCGAATCGTAAACAGGTAGTTTAAGGATTATGCTTGCCACGGTGGAGAATACCCTACCGAGGTAGTGCCTCGTAGAACTCCTTTCAACTTCCGCTCCCAATCGCTTCATTCGGGAAGCAAGAGTATATAGTTTTAATTCCCGTGCCTCCTCAATTATCTGAAGCATCCGGGGAATCTCACTCAACGGAGTAGCCAGATCAGCATCCCAATACCCAATAAATGCATAACCCTCCTGTTGGATGTGCAACACCCCTTGACGAACGGCTTCTGCCTTACCCGAATTGACCGGAAGGTCCAACACGCGGAACCCCTCCCCGGCTTCAGCACAAAATGCGGCAAGCATTTTTCCCGTATTATCAGAACTACCATCATTTACAAAGCAAAAATCAACGGCATTGAAGTGCTGTCGAAAGTTGCGAAACTCCTCAACCTTCAATCGAAATTCCTCATTAAAGCAAGGAATAATTATTCCGGTCTTTTGCATAAAATATAATTCGATAATCCGGGAATTTTTATCCCCAGGGTTCCCAAAGAAAAAGAAAAGGCAAAATCACCCACCAGCACGTTTTTTATCAGATTCGTTTTAACTTTTCCTCCACCCCATTCCACAAGTCCGGTTGTCTCCTTACCGGGAGGGAAAAATTTTTCCCGGGTAACCTGAAGCGCTCTTGGATATAAAAGCGAATGAAAAAAATAGCCTGTTTTAATGGGCTGAAACCCGGCCCTCGAAATATGTGCCTCCAGCATTTTGTTGTTATACCTCCTATAGTGACCTAAAAATCGATCATGTGAGCAAAACAAAGCCTGATATGCAGGTACGGTAATTACAACAAGGGCATCCTTGGAAATAAATGAAAAACTCTCAAGCATTTTCAAAAAACCAATATCGTCTTCAATGTGTTCGATCACATCCAAAAGCAAGACCAGATTTACCTTTTCCTTGAAATTCTCCTGGGCCTGATCAAGAGTTTTAAAAGCAGAAATTCCCAGAATCTCCAGCGTTTGCTTTTCAGATTCAAGAAGTGAATCCGAAAATTCTATATCAACCGCTACGGCACTCCCATCAGGAAATTTCTTTTTAAATTCTTTGATAAAAAACAGGTCACCGCACCCCAGGTCAAGGATATTCCCGGGCTTCGAACCGGCATACTTACGAACCAGCCTAGAAACCACCTCAAGCCGTGCCAATTCCCAGGGATGTCGGAAAGCCGGAGAGGAATTTCGATGCGATGATTCTCTTAGGTCCATTTTGCCAATATTAAGTATCTTTGCAAAGGTACATTTTGGCATCAAACCACCATATATCCAAACTATGAAATCCGTTCTTGTTACAGGAGGCGCTGGCTTTATCGGCAGCCACTTGGTCAAAAGCCTGGTTAAATCAGGGGTCAGGGTGGTTGTTTTGGACAACTTAATGAGAGGGAACAAAATTGATCCCTTTTACCTGAAAAAAATCCACTTTATTAAGGGTGATGTAAGGAACCCGGAAACAGTTCTGAATGCCTGCAAGGGCGTTGACACTATCTTTCACTTTGCCGCTGTCCTGGGAGTTGACATTGTGGCTGACTGCCCCGTCGATACCATGGAAACCGAAATATTAGGACTGAAAAATGTTACCGATGCGGCTCTATCTCTGGGTATTGAGAAAATTATCTATTCCTCTACAAGCGGAGTTTACGGACACAGCGCCATAGAAAAATCATTCACCGAAACCATCCAGGTTGACCCACGAACAAGTTATGCCATTGCCAAAAGATATAACGAAATTTACCTGAAAGCCCTCCACGAAGAAAAAGGAATACAGTCTGCCTCACTTCGTTTATTTAACGTGTATGGACCCGGACAAGACAATCGTATGGTAATTCCCCGATTTATGGAGCAGGCCCAATCGGGAGAAGCCATTACAGTTTTTGGGGATGGAAGCCAAACCCGCGATTTCACCTATATCGACGATACCATTGAGGCCTGTCTGCGGGTTGCCAAAAAAGTAAAAGGCTGTGAGGTATTAAATATTTCCAACGAGGAAGAAGTACCCATTCTCGAACTGGCCAAGACCATTCTTGCCAAAACAAAATCTAAATCTGAAATTCATTTTATCGAAGCTCCAAAAAAACGATACGACTACGAAGTAGAAAGGCGGGTGGGAAATTCCAAAAAACTTAAGGAGCTAACGGGCTACAAACCCAAAACCACTCTTTCCAAAGGCCTCGACCTCCTCATCAAAAACCAATAGTCCTCAGGCAATTCACCAGGTTTATTTTTGCCTTTTCTTCCGAAAATTCTTTTGCCTTTTCCCGGGAGTTCATTTTCTTTTTCAATAATTGCAACTTTTCCACGGTCAGAAACTCATTAATACCCCGTGTTATATTCAGAATGGTGGGCTCTTCCAGCAATATTCCGTTTTCTTTGGAAACCATTAATCCCGTTGCTCCTGTATCCGTTGCAAGAATGGCTAACCCGGCCTGCAGGCCCTCCAGAATGGAATTCGGCATTCCCTCGGCCCAGGAAGAACATACCAGCACATCCATTTCGGTTAACAATTTTCTGATTTCATCCTTCTCCCGGATCGGACCGTGAAAAACCAATCCTTTTTTATTCAATTGCTTTCCCGAAGGAATGTCACCAATAAAATGAAACTCAAATGGATGAGGATCGGGAAAAACTTTTAAGACTTCCATTATCTCTAATAAACCCTTCCTTCTTTCCCACCTTCCCAAAAAAACGAACCTAAGCTTGTCATGTGGTCGGGGTTCGGGAAACACAAAATCCGTTTTTGGCAACCAGGCAGGCATTTCAAGTATTTTTTTGGTGGGAACCCCAATGCTCCTCAATAAGTCTGAAATTTTTCCTCCGTAGGAAAAAACATAGTCCGCATGAAGAAGATTGAATTTTACAGGCCCTTTAAGCAGGTAACTCTGCAATTTCGATTTAAAGCCGGGCAGAGATTGATACATTTCCAGCCCGTGGAAATTAACCGCAACCGGAGGAAACTTCTGTTTTCCTTTTCTTTTTTCTGCAAGGAAAGCCCAGGCCGTAAATCCTTTAGCAATAATCAAATCGGGAGCATCCTTTTTTTTAAAGGCCTTCAATAACAATCTGGAATACTGATACGACTCTCTTAAATAATGCCCCGGTATGCGGTCGAGCTTTGGAAAGGGAACTATGACTTCCTCAATTTTAGATATCCCGGCAGTATCCCCCTTTTCCTGAAAAAGAGCAGGACCCGGATGATACAAATCAAGGTTAATTCCCAGATCTGAAATAAGTCCGGCTAGATTCAGGGAATGCTGCTGCATCCCCCCTATTACATTCGGAGGAAGGCCGTCGGTAAGCAGGGAAATTTTCTCCGGCAGCTTCATACACCCAGCGATTTAAGCATTTGGGAATACGCATCCTTTACAACTTCCGAATTTTTCATAAAATGTTTACCGGCAAAAGCCTGCAGGAACTCACTGCCGGAAAATCGGGCAAATTCAGGCAAATTGCTTTGACCGGGTTCCCACACCCAACCCAGAGAATGTTCCCTGACCATTTCTGAAAAATCACCTACTCCGGGCGAAATCAGCACAGGCAGCCCGGCCGAAAGATATTCGGCAAATTTGGTGGGACTGGAAACTTTATTGGTCACACTTTTTTCCCGGAGTAACAGTCCAAAATCAGCCATTTTAAGCGCAGGAAAAACCTCTTCCGGCGACAAAGCCTTTCGAACTACCAATCCCTTCAATTCCGGATGATTTTCAATTTGGGGGAATTCTCTTTGACTCAACAAAAGCAGCTTACCGTTTTCAACCTTAGGCAAAACCTCAAGAGCAAATTTCAGCAATAAATCGGGCGATTGCCAGTCGGCATTCCCTCCGACAAAAACAAAAATTTTATCTTTTTGCCCGAACCCGAATTTCTCTCTGTTGCCAGATTCCGCTTTAGCGGAAAAACGTTGGGTGTCAAGTGTGGTCGGAACCACAATATGATTCTCCTCAGAATATTCAAAATTATCCTTCCAGTATTCAATCAGTTTTTCGCTTACCGCAATTCGGAAATCAGATTCCCTAACCGCTTTTCTTTCAAGACGGGCTGCCATTTTAGCCAGAGAGCTGTTGCCCATATTGTATTCTTTAAATTCAAAACTAACCGCCCCCCTGCCATCATACACCACTTTTTTTACCATTCCCCTTTTTTTCAGGGAAAGCGCTATGGAGGCTGCAAAAACTCCCCGTGCCACGACAATTCCGTTAAAACCCGGAAAATTCAGGTGACGGTAAATTAAACTGCGGTTGAACCGAAAAACCCTAAGGGGAAAAAATGCCTTTATGGGAATGGCCCAGGGAGCCAGATTTTTTAGTTTGATTTTCTCTTTGGCATAAAGAGAACCGGGAAAAAAAGAAATCAACCGCACCGGCAATGAGAAATCTTCCCGAAAATATTTTACAACATCCACAACCTGACCGGAGAAAATTCCATTTACCTGATCGTTGTATGTAAGGTAAATCATTTTAAAACTGAAGAAATAACTTCAAATATCCTGTCGGTGGCTTTTCCGTCCCAAAGCGGAGGAATTTCCCCCTTTTTATATTTCCCGGTCCTGATGGCTTCAATGCGATCCATTATTCCCGGTATTTTGAAGGGCAAAAGTTCGTTGGTACCGTATTCAATGGTGGAAGGTCGTTCCGTATTGGGTCGAAGGGTAAGACACGGAACCCGGAGAAAAGTTGACTCTTCCTGAATTCCGCCGCTATCGGTTACAATGTAGCCGGCATGCTTAACCAGCTTCTGGAAGGAAAAATAGTCGAGGGGGTCGGTAAGAGTCAAGCCTTTTAATGATGCTAATGCACCCTCAAACCCCATATCCTTTAGCTTTTGGCGGGTGCGAGGGTGAATGGGGAAAACAACAGGATCAGTTTCCTGAATTTTTCCGATTAAATCGAGTAGCAATTGCAGTCCACCTTTATTATCCACGGTAGCGGGCCTGTGCATGGTCATCAGGCAAAAAGATCCCGGACTGAGTTTAAGTTTTTCAAGAATTACGGAGGCTTCGATTTGTTTTTCAAAAGCAACCATAGTATCAATCATGGTATTGCCCACAAAAAACACACGATTTTTATCAACCCCTTCCTTTTCGAGGTTTTCAAGACCGCTTTTTTCAGTAACAAAAAAATAATCGGAAACTTTATCGGTCAGCACACGGTTATATTCTTCGGGCATGGCACGGTCGAAACTTCGCAAGCCGCTTTCCACATGAGCCAGAGGAATGTTCATTTTGTTGGCTACCAGAGCTCCGGCCAGGGTTGAGTTTACATCGCCAACCACCACCAGAAGATGGGGAGGGGATTTTAAAAAGTGTTCTTCTAGGGCCAGCATAATCTTCGCAATCTGGGTATTGGGGCTCCCGGATCCTACACTCAGGAAAACATCGGGATTTAAGGAAAACTGCCTGAAAAAAACATCGGCCATGGCTTCATCGTAATGCTGGCCGGTATGGATCAGTTCTACCGAGATTCCGGGAAGTGAGGAAGCCACTTTTTTAAAGCGGGTAACCTTAATAAAATTTGGACGGGTTCCAACCAGAACCGAAACGCGTTTCATAGGAGACAATTACCTCAAAAATAAGAAATTATGGCTTACAGAAGCCCCGGAGCGGGACTCTCTGCTAATTCAGGTAATCGGGAGGGATTTTGATCCAGGAATCGGGCAGCATATCGGCATTTTCAAACTCCTGCATTCGGAACCAGGGTTTTGGGGCAATAACAATTTTTCCCGGGTTCCCGGAAAGCCATGCGCCCCACCATGAAAAACTGGAGTTTGCCACAATGAAGTGCTTACACAAACTCATCAACTGAAAATAATTTGAAAACCTGTCTCCGGTATGTTCCGCCCCAACAATAGTAACATTCGGCAAATGCCCAAAAGTATCCTTTGCCCAGGCATCGTAATCGGCAAAAACGAAAAAATGAGGCTTGGACACCTTTTCCTTCATAAGCCTCATGCCCCTGAAAAAGTAATCTTCAGAAAGGCAACCCAATCGCTTTGAATAAAGTGGACTGGTAAGATAATCGCCCCGCCGCACATTTACACAAACGGATTCCTGTCCCAGAATTTTTTCCAGAATTCCTGACGATTCTTTCAAGACGGAATTTTTGAACCGGAAATCACTTCGGATTTCGGCTTCATACATTGAAAAATATTTTTCGCTTTGCCAGGAACCCACGAGACATTTAGGAGGAGTAAGAGCCAAAACCGAAGGATGAAACTTTCTTTCACCCTCCAAAATGAGGTGCTTTCGATTCAGCATTAAATGAATCTTATTAACCAACTTCCCCGGTAAAGTTTTTTGTTTTTTCCCGTTGAAAAAGGCTATTTCATCAGCACTTGCAAAATTCAATTTAAGTTGAAAAACATCAAGATCCAGATTGCGATGGGTAACAATCTCATGCGGTTGGCTTTTGTCGTCAAGTAGTGTGGTATCAACTTTCAGAGGAACCTTGTTTTTTAAGGCGAGGGCCTTAGCTGTGGCGTACTGGAACATCTGATTTCCGAGTCCGCCCATCAGGCGAACCAAAATTAGCGGTTCATTAATTTTATATATAGCCACCTGAATTACATTCAATCAATCCGGTAATACTCCTTAAACCATGCGTTGAATTTCCGAAGTCCGTCTTTGATGGAGGTTTGGGGATTATAACCGATTTCTTTTTTGCTTTTCTCAATATTTGCAAAAGTAAGGGGGGCGTCGCCGGGCTGAAAGGGAAGCTTTTCGATCAAAACCTCACGGCCGGCAACTTCGGCAATTTCATCGATCAGCCCCTGAAGGGTAATGGTGTAGGAATTTCCAAGGTTGTACACATTAAATAATTCCTGCTTTTTTTCCTGTCGAACCGCATTCCAAACACCCGAAACAATATCGTCTATATAGGTATAGTCGCGGGATGTAGACCCATCGCCGAAAAATGGAATTTTTTCGCCCTTGTAAACCGCCTTAAAAAATTTATGAATGGCAAGATCCGGGCGTTGTCCGGGACCATAAACCGTAAAAAACCTAAGGCAGGTTACCTGCATTCCGAATAATCCGGCATAAACCTCGCTTGCTTTTTCTGCTGCAATTTTTGAGGCTGCATAGGGACTAATCGGACGAAGGTCGAGATCATTTTCTTTCCAGGGGTGGTTGGGGTTGGAACCGTAAACAGAACTTGAGGAGGCAATAATAACTTTGGGAACCTTTCTTTTCCGTGCAAACTCAAGGACAGCTGCAGTGCCCTCGGCATTGGTCCGGAAATAAGCCTCAGGGTTCAGAATACTGGGCCGGACACCTGCACGGGCAGCCAAATGGACAACCGCGTCCGGAGTAAAATCCCCGGCAATTTCAAGCAAGTTAAAAATATCTCCTTCCCAAAAACTGAATTTCGGTTCAGACCGTAGCAGGGAAATATTGGCTTCTTTGATAGAGCGATCGTAAAAAGGGTCGAAATTATCAACTCCAAGCACCTCGCTTCCATTTTCCAGAGCCAGTTTGCAAAAATGACTTCCAATGAATCCGGCAGCCCCGGTTACTAATAATTTCATTTCCCGCAATTTAAGGAAAACAATATACGCTCATTACCCGCTGAAACAACTTTTGCATCCCGGGTGGAAAGAAGGGGTGAAAATGGAACCAGGGAATCCTTTGAAAGATAAAGAAACAGCCTTGTATTATCATCACACTTTAGTCCTGCTCTTAAGGCGGAATCGGGAAAAACACAAGGATAGGCAGCCGAATGAAACATTACGGGAGCGGATTTTTCGTTATACTCAGGACTCAACAAAACAAAAATACGGTCTTTATCCTTTGATTTTAAAGCTTCCAGTTTTCGGTAATGGCCAATTTCCTCTCCTTTATGGTTCCATTCACTTCCTCCTCCATTTCCCCAAAAAAACTGGTAATTGATGAAGAAAAAATAACCTAGCGACCAAATCATGGAAAGCCTAAAGAAAAAATTGATCAGGCTTCGTGACCATTTTCCAAGTTTATCAAAGCCCCATTCCACAAAAAACACGAACAGGATTAAAACCATTGGAATTACGAAATACCGGGTGGAATAAACAAATGTCCAGAAGGGTGGCATCCAGGAGGGCCCAAAGGAATTACTTTCCGGCGGAGTCGTAAGGGATTGCAAAATTAAAAAAGAAGAAATTACAAGGGTGCTCATCAGAAGCACGAGCAACAACCATCCGCCACGGGTAATTCCCGGATTTATCTTTGGCAAAAAGGTCTTAATTCCTGATTTCCGGAATAGCTGAAGGGAAACAGCAACAAAAATTAATGCTCCAAAAAGGAATATCGTAAGTCGATATCCCTTCAGCAGCAAGGCAACGTCCGGCAACCTGTATTCAATGGGGCGGGAAAAGAACACTGCATGTACGGGAAAGGGATCGAACCAAAGAAGGTGTTTCCAAAACAGGTTTAACTCCAGGAGATTATTCAAAAATCCGGTCCTCGATGAAGCAATGGGAAAATAAAAAAAGAAGGCCAGGGTTAAGACTCCGGATAAAAAAAAGGTTAAGAAAGCATTGAACAACCATTTTTTATTTCGGAGAAACAAAAAACCAAGTCCAAACAACAAGGGAAAAATTACAATATTGGGAATACATGCATAACGTGTGACTGCAGATAAAAACGCAAAAAAACCAATTAGTACCGGCCATATTAATTTTCCCGGATTATCTGCCGACTTAAGAAAGAAGAGGGTCATTCCCAAAAACAAAGCCGCCGATATCAGGTCGCTGGGACCTAAATAAAAAAATGGTGTCGGCGTGATGGCAACAAAAAGGAGAGCCAGAGTATGAACTTTATCCGGAACCCGAAAATATCGGAGCAGGAGATGAAAAAAAACAACGAAACAGAGAGCAGCAAAAGCCTGCAAGCCCAGCTGGGCTCCCAGAGAACTGCCCGTAAGGGCGTAAAAAGGCACCAGAAGCATGGGATAACCCACGGGCCAGGCCGACAAAGTTGAGAAACGGATTTCGCTCAGGTTATCCGGGTTGGCTCTGCCAAAGGTAAATCCATTTCCATCCATGAAGTTCCGGGCTGCTTCAATTTGAAGGGAATAGTCGGAAACAAACTTCGGAAACATCAACTCTGTTCCCGACCGAAAAATTAACGCTACAAACAAAGCAAGGAGCAATCCCTTGTTGCCCTGTTTAAGGACTTTCATAGCATCAAAGTTTCTTTTGATTCATAAGGATTTGCTTCAGCAGCACCGCCACAAGACCAATGGAAAAAATTAAAATGGAAAGCAAAACGGATCCCACTCCCAGCCAGAAAAAGGTATTGAAATTGAGAAAAAAGGCCAATCCGAAATTTAACACCGAGAAAATCAGGGTAAAAAAAGAAAGTACAATAAAAATTTTAATAGGGTTATAGTACAAAATAGCCTCTACTATATACTGAAGGGTTCTAAGTGTATCGCGAAAAAGCCGCACATTGGTCTTCCCTACTCTTTTATGATATTCGATTGGAATATACTTTACAAACCGACCTGTCATCATATAGGCAAGAGTCAGAGACGTCGTAAAACTAAAAGTATCGCATAGCGTATCCATATATTTCAGAACCGAGGTTCGTGAAAACATCCTGAGTCCGCTGTTGATATCGTCGATTTTTCTACCGGCCGTAAACTCTACCATATTTTTAAGAATAAGCCGGAGAATTTTCTTTTTAAAGGATTCATCATAATTAGCCCCGGTTCTTGCCCCAACCACCATATCAAAGCCCTTTTGATACTCGGCATACAGGTCAGAAATCCTTTCAATGGGATAGGTGCCATCAGAATCAGTGATAACAAGAATTTCATTCTTAGCAGCCAAAATTCCGCTTTTCAGCGACCTTCCATAGCCTGCATTGTGGGGGTGGTTAATTACGGTGGCACCTGCATTTGCGGCCTGAATTCCGGTATTATCACGCGAGCCATCGTTTATAACAATAACTTCCCCTCCATCGGCTCCTAATTCCCTCAGCACGGCTTTTGCACGGCTAACAGTATCAACAATGGCTGCCTCTTCATTGAGGGCAGGAATAATTACCGAAATCATACTTTTTGTATTACGCAATATACAGATTGTCCCCAGATATTTTTAAATAAGGGGTTCATAAGTCGTGATACAGGAACCACATATTTATCAAAAAACATAACCTGGGAATTTACATTGCCTGAATTTATGTTTTTATGAGTAACAAACTTATTGAGCCACCAACCCAAAGCACCCACAGGGTTGAAATATTCATTCACAATAATTTTTCCAAGACCTGAATGGTGAGCCATTTTTTTGAGCCTTCCTTTTTTATATCGGATAACATGTCCGGCCAGCTTATCCAAATCATTGTACAAATGCATAAAGGCCGGACTAAAAATCAACAAATGGCCCCCGGGCTTCAGCACTTTTAGCATGTTATCAAGTGCGGCCTGGTCATCAGGAATATGTTCAAGGACATTAATACAGATAACTGTATCGAAACCAAACTGCGATAGTTTTTCTTCAAAAGAAGCACCGGCAGCGTCGGCCTGAAGATAGTTTCCACCGGGATCGCGCTCCTGAGCCCTACGGATTACATCTTCATCAATATCAATAGAAACATAACAATCGGAACCGGACTCAAGAATTTTCCGGAAGTTACCCTGACCGGTTCCAATTTCAAGTATTCGTTTTCCTTTAAAGGGCGCAAATTTCCCAAGAATCCAGTGGTTGTAATTATCCACAAATTCCATGCTTGAGGCCATGGTTTCAAAGCCGGTTACCTGAATTTCTTTTTTTTCCATGGTTTTAAACGGTCTTTGATTTCAGGGTTCCGCTTCCCCGCCATGAAACCCCTTTATATCGACTTATATGAATATCTGTAAAGTCATCCTCATTAAACCATTTTTTAATCCTGCTTTCGGAAATAAAATCTACCTGAGGGGCATTTAACTTATCGAAAACGTTGAGGGTGTTCCGGTAAAAACTGAGCTTTCTGAAATTCTGGAAATACTCGTAAAAGGGCAAAAACTTCAGGGGCAGCAAATAAATCGTGTAAATAGGGATGTACATGAAAAATGTCAGCACCCGGGAAAGATTCAGCAAGGCACCCCGCGACCAGTGTCGTAAAATACCTTTTCTCACCGGCTCTACCAGGTTTTCTACCATCCAGTTTCCTTCCTTGCTATAAACCCAAACCAGGGTTTTGCCACCGGGCTTGGTATGCTTCATCATATTGGCAAAGGTTTGATCCGGATTATCGGTATGGTGAACCACGCCAATCGAGAAAACCACATCAAAGGTTTTCCCAAGGTCCATTTTGGCAATATCCGCCTCTACAAAATCGATGTTTTGATGCCTGGTATTTCGTTTTTGGGCAATATCAGTGGTATTAAGATCAACGGCGGTATGGTGTTTGGCAAAAGGGGCTACAAAAGAGGTATGCTGACCACCGCCGCACCCGCATTCCAGTACCTCCAGCCCTGAAAAATCTTCAGGCTTTAGTGGATAGATCCACTCCCGGAATAAAAATTCTTCATCGTCCTGCAGCATCGACCACTGGTCGTGCCATTCACGCTGTTTTTGCTGGATACCTTCCCCTGAAATGCTCATGTACAAATTTATTAAAACTCCTGAATTCATCACCTGAGCCGGTTCCTATCCAATTCCCAACGGGCGCATTGAATCCGCTTTTTGGCTTGGAAAATACAGCTTCCGGAAGGAGCCCGGCAGCGGCTTTTTTCAACAGGTATTTTTTATCGCCTCCTTTCATCTTTAGTTCAGGTGGAAGTGAGGCAGCAAAAGCAGCCACTTCGTCATCCAGAAAAGGTGAACGGGCCTCCAATCCGTTGGCCATGGTCATCCGGTCGGCTTTAAACAAAATATCATCAGTTAACCAGGTCATCGCATCAACGTAAAGGAAACGATCGAGCCAATGCAATCCACGGGTTTTATCATAATGCTTTCTGAATTCATGAACCGGGTCGGTATCGTAAACCAAATCTTTAAAATCAGGTCCCATAATCTCCAGTCTTTCTTCAGGACTAAAGAACATGCGCCAGCTATAATGGGCAAAGCAGGCGTCTCCTCTTGAGCCACCGAGGAACTGTCGCAGTTTATACCGAAAATTAATCTTCCGGTCTGAATGGGTTTTTGAGTTTTTCACCAGTAAATAACCTAGCTTTCGCAAAGCCGGCGGAATCCACTGCAGAGCCCGGAAATAGCGGTCGGCATTATAGGTAATATAACCCGCAAAAAGTTCATCGGCTCCGTCGCCGGAAAGGACCACTTTCATTTTCTCAAAAGCCAACTGAGAAACCAGGTACATAGGAATGGAGGAATTATCGGAAAAGGGTTCGTCAAGGGCGTCCAATACACGACTCAGATAATCTTTACCCATTTGGGCATTCATGGTTCTTTCGGTATGATTGGTTTTCAGAAATGCCGCCATCAATCCGGCATCTTTCAGTTCGCTGTACCCCTCCTCTGCAAACCCGATTGAAAACGTATTGACTTCACCCGTGTAATGTTTCCTCATCAGGGCGGTTACATAGGAAGAGTCGATTCCGCCACTTAAAAATGCGCCTACAGGAACGTCACTCACCAGGCGTTTTTTCACCGCTTTTTCCATCAGAAAACGCAATTCCTCAACCAATTCTGATTCGGATTTCCTGCTTTTCGTATAAAAAAAGGATAAATAATCCCAGAATTGGCCCCGGCCTGTAATCTTTCCGGTTTGATCCACTACCATCCAGGAGGCCGGGGGCATTTTGTTAATTCCCTCATAAAAACTAAGGGGCTGAAGAATGTAGCCCAGAGCCAGATATTGATTTATTGCTTCGGGGTTAAGCTTCCTGTCCAATCCGGGGTGCTTTAAAATGGCTCACGGTTCAGATGCAAAGCAAAACTCTCCTTTTCCGCTATGTGAGTAATACAGGGGTTTTTTGCCAAAACGGTCACGGGCTAAAAATAGCTCCCGTCGGTCTTTGTCCCAAAGGGCAAAGGCAAACATTCCTGAAAAGCGCGAAAGGCATTCTTTTCCCCAGGCTTTAAAACTCTCCAGAATTACCTCGGTATCAGATCGGGTTTTAAAGGAATGTCCCTTTAACTCCAGCTCTGTTCTGATTTCGGCATAATTATAAATTTCTCCATTAAAAACGATCCAGAATCGGCCGGTATGATCGGCCATAGGTTGGTTACCCTGTTCAGACAAATCAATAATTGCAAGCCGCCTGTGGCCTAAGGAGACAAATGGCAAATGTTGAATTCGTTCAGCATCAGGTCCACGATGGGCAAGGGCACGGGTCATTCCTTCGATTTGACTTGAGCCTAATTCCGTTTTCCCATGAATACATCCGGCAATTCCACACATATTTTACCTGCGATTAATAATTTTTTTTAGCATGTTTATGTAAATCCCCGGCATCAACAATCCAAAAGGCTTGTGACAAATCAACCTTTTCCACCAAATAAAAAATTCTTCCAGCGAAATTTCATTGGAATGGTTTTTCAGAATCCAAAGCGGGTAACGCGAAAGCCAATTATTCTTGAATCCATGGGGTATTTTGTTGCCAATTTCCGGCTGACGAAAAAGATCTGAAAACACCTTATAATACTTTTTATAAACCTCATAACCCGGTGAGGAAATGGAATTTTCGGAGTACAAATAAATATTGGTATAGGCATCCGATTCAAACAATGGATATCGGGTGAGAACCCTTACCCACATATGCGTGTCCTGTGCCACGGGAATTTCAGGATCAAACAAAAAAGACTCAAAAATTTCCCGATGCAAACATACACTGTTCATCACAATTCCTACTTTAAACAAATGAAAAATAGGGTGATCATCAGACTTGCGAAACGAAAACTTCTGTTCCCTGACAGTCCCATCGGCATATTGTCGCTTCATCAAGGTTCGGTAAAGTCCAGGCACACCTTCATTTTTATCAATTAGCAACTTCAGTTCAGATAAGTGGTTTGCCAACAAAACATCATCATCATCCAAAAAACAAACAAATTTCCCTTTGGATTCCCTGATACCAGCGTTTCTTGCTTTATTAGCACCCTTTGAAAGCTCCTGAATAATTTTAACTCTTGAGTCAGCATAATTTATGTTCTCAGGCCGGGCAACATTAAAAACAACGATCAATTCAAAATCGGTAAAATCCTGCATCAACACAGACTCAATGGCTCGTTGAAGTTGCCCCTCCCGATTAATAGTTGGAATAATGACTGAAAAAAACGGATCCCTTTCAGGGGTCATTTTATTTTATTTAAAAAGTGTTTTTCCCATAAATATGGAACAATAGCATGCCAAAACTTCCTTGCCATATTATGGTCAATTTGATTTGAGGCCTGAAACTCATTAAACAGCTTACTAACCTTAGCTGAATCTATCAAATTGCAATTTTTGAAATCAATGGATTCCATTTCATCATAAAAGTATTGTCTCCATCCTCCCTTCAGGTAATTTCCAATGGGGGTTTGAAATCCAATTTTACTTTTCCGAAAAACAACTTCAGTGGGTAAAAACTCCTTAACAGCATCGCGAACAATTGCTTTAGTAAATCCATTTTTGACCTTTGATTGCCAAGGCAGAGAAAATGCAAAACGAACAAGTCGGTAATCCATGAAGGGCATTCTGATTTCAACACTGCTCATCATGGCATAGCGGTCATAGTTTCTCAATAAGGTAGGCAAAATTGAATCATGGAAAAGCAGATAAAGATTATAGTTAAAATTACCAAGCTTCTCTATAGGGCCATTTTTGACCGGAATGACAGCGTTAACAAGGTTTCGGAACAGGGTCTTCTTTCTGGTGAATAAATAACTCAGGTAATGCGAGGCGTTTGATTTTCCCCCATCAGGCAAAAGCTCCGGTGGGTGAAGACCCCGGTACGTTGTAAGAACCTGGTGTATAGCCCTGGGCGAACAGGTGTCAAGAAAAATCTCAAAAAGGGATTTCCCGTACCCACTCATGGCTTCATCTACTCCATGGCCGTCAAGGGATACACGAACTCCCTTTTTTGCCATTTCTTCATAAACCCTCGACATAGGTATCGGACTGGTGTAATCAATTTCCTCAAAAGCATAGAGGTATTTTCCCAGGTTTTCAATACCCTCTGCCTGATCAATTGAAATAAAATTCCCGTTAATAGACAAATGGTTTACCACCTTTCTTGCATATTCAGTTTCGTCAAGAAAAGTGTCCGGAAAGGAAGCGATGAAAGCATTTTGCCAATCTAATTTTTGGGTAGAACCGGCGGACTTACCTAAAAAAGCCATGGCACCTGCAACGGCACTCGAATCCAGACCGCCTGACAGGGCAGTTCCCACCGGAACATCGGAACGCATCCTGATTTTTACCGCATCAAGAAAAATTTCCCGGTAGCACTCAACCTGCTCTTCATACGTTGGTGGAACCTCTATCAATTCCTGAAGGGTATCCCAATATTTTTCAATCTTGAGGGAATTATTTTTAATAGAATACCACCCATTCGACCCAGCCGGAAACCTCAAAATATTATTCACAAGGCATTCCGATCCGGATTCATAACCAAAGGCATTTCCGGCCATAGAAATGAAATTGGGATTTGGTTCAACTTTAGGAAGGAATGGGGCTAATGCTTTCATTTCTGAACCAAAAACCAATCCTTGTGAATTCCTGATGTAAAAAAGTGGTTTTTTACCGAACCGATCCCTGGAAAAGAAAATACGATTCTGGGCAGGCTCATAAATAGCAAAGGCCCACATGCCGTTAAATTTTTTCACGCAGGAGGGACCCCAATGGCGGTAGCTGTTTATTAAAACCTCCGTATCTGACTGGGTAGAAAATCTAAACCCAAAACCTTCAAGTTCTTTCCGTATCTCGATATAATTATATATTTCCCCATTGAATGTTAACACAAGATCGTCCGAAAGAAAAGGTTGGGCCGCTGCATCAGATAAGTCAATGATAGAAAGTCGGCGGTGTCCAAATACTACCTCTCCGCCAGGGGATTTCCAGATTCCTTCACCGTCGGGGCCCCGGTGAGCCAACCGATCAAGCGCATCCTTAAATTTTTCAGCCGGAAATTTAAGTCCGACAACTCCTAGAATTCCACACATTTCATCTAATTTAAGGACTTTAACTGTTCAGCAATCAATTTTGAAAACCTGGTTGCCCCATTCTTGTTAAAATGATGAGAATCATAAAAGTCTGCACCCGTAAAATAACCATTAAATAATTTATTTCCATCGATCCGAAGCAAGTTATGTTTAGCAGCCAATGAATCCAGGAATCCGTTAGGATCAATATATTGGAAACGATAAGCGAAAGCCGGATGAACCGGTTGGGTAACCAACACTAATTGCGCATTATTCCTCCGGCAAAGGGCTACAATGCTGTCAAAATATGCAATTTGTTTATCCTGAATTTTTATTTCCTTGGATTTAAATCCGATGGTGTCCGGCTTGAAAAAATCCGGAGGCAGGTCTGTTTCAACATATCCCCTGCCCATATAAACAGACTTTGAATAGAGATCAGCATTCACTTTTTCTTTACTGAACATCACCTTGAGCCCTGAACTAAACCTATAGGCAGGAAAACACAAGCGAATTTTGTCTTTTAGGTTCAATTCCCTATACATAGCCTTTTTGGAACCTCCCTCCCTCATATAATCATAATTGTACATGGCATTTTCAAAGTCGTCAGCAATTTCAAAAGGACCATAAAAAACTTCCATTAAAACCACTTTCGGATTTTGATAGTCCAGCGCTTCCTTAAGAACAAAAAAACCGGTAAAGGGCGATTGCCCACCTGACCCCAAATTAAAGGATGTACAATCAAGAATTGTATCAAAAATTACCGGATTAAAGGTTCTGTAACAATGAGAGGAGCCAATAAATAATACATCAATCGTATTCTCTTTCTGTTTATAAAAATCATCCCACCTTAGACCATGGTCATATATTATTTTTGCCCGGGTTGTTTTTTCCAGCCAAAAACCAAAAGGAGTAACCAAACCCATATACAGGAGGCAAAACAAGGCGCAACGAATTAAAAATCTGACTATCAAAACTGGAAATAAATAAAATTAATATTCATTTTAACAGCGTAAAGGGTAATTAGCAATGAAAAAAACAACTAAACGCCCCATCGAAAAACCACCGGAATAGGAACTTTTAAATTTCCGAAATCAAGGGGAAATTCCATGTTTCTTCCAAACCACTCTACAACAACAAGCAGGGCTACAAACAAGCAATGTGGCTTAAGCAGGAATAACAAAATTTGCCCCGGGGCACCCTCAATGAAATTCGGAATATCAGAGATAAAATTTACGGCGGCGGAAAGGGACTCGGCCCTGAAAAAAATCCAGGCAAAACAAACAATAAAAAATGTTTTACCTATTGAATACAGTTCCCTAAAGGAAGGGAACAATCTGCCAGTGGCAATGGGATCAAGGTGAGTTCTATTTTTAGCCATCACCAATAGAGGCAGGTAAAAAATGGCATGAAGAAGCCCCCACACAACAAAGGTCCAATTTGCCCCGTGCCAAAACCCTGATATTAAAAATACCAGGAATGTATTCCTGATCTTAACTTGTAAAGTTGTTCGGCTACCACCTAAGGGAATGTATAAATAATCGCGAAACCAGGTAGAAAGGGAAATATGCCACCTGCGCCAGAATTCTGCAATATCGCGGCTAAAATAGGGGTAATTGAAATTACGCATCAATTTAAACCCAAACAATCTTCCGGTTCCAAGGGCGATGTCGGAATAGCCTGAAAAGTCACCATAAATTTGAAAAGCAAACAGTATTGCACCCAGGCACAATACGGAACCATTATAGTTGCCCGGGTTATCAAAAATTTCATTTACAGAAACTGCGCAATTATCGGCAATAACCATTTTTTTAAACAAGCCCCACAATATTTGCCGCAATCCCGTAACTGCTTCCCGGTAATCAAACTTTCTTTTCTCCTGAAATTGTGGTAATAGGTTAAACGCTCTCTCAATCGGACCCGCAACTAACTGAGGAAAAAAGGAAACAAAGGCTAGGAATACAATGGGGTCGTTTACCGGTTTTAGGTTTCCACGCCAGACATCGATCGAATAGCTAAGGGTTTGAAATGTGTAAAAGCTAATTCCAACTGGCAATACTATTTCAAGGGAATCCTGCGAGAACTCCACTCCGAAAAATGAAAAAGCTGCGGAAAATTCCCTGGAAAAAAAATTAAAATATTTGAAAAAAAATAAAAGGCCCAAATTGCTTACCAGGCTTAACCAAAGAACCCATGGCCTGCGAAGACCCCTGGCCGAATTAGAATAAATCACAATTCCGCAAAAGAAATCAATTACAGAACTCAAAACAATCAGGCCTAAAAATCTCCAGTCCCACCAGCCATAAAAAAACAAACTGGCCAGCAAAATAAAAAAAGTTTGAATTTTTAAGCCGGCCCGCCCCAGCATCCAGTATATGCAAAATACTATGGGAAGGAAAATAGCAAAATCCAGGGAGTTGAATAACATCAGCTATGAATTAATTCCTTCCAGGAATTGACTAGATTAGAGTAGTTGTAATTCGAATTAACCCTTTGGGAAAGGGCAGTTCCCAAGGCCTGAGCCTCTTCAGTCGAAAGGCTGGAAATTTGCAGAAGTTTATCCTCCACTTCAACCGCATCTTCGTTGGAAACAAGAAAAGGATAATTTTCCGGAACAACCTCGCGGATAGCAGGAATATCACTTCCCAGAAAAGGAATTCCGGCCATCATATATTCGAGTACAGCATTGGGGCACCCCTCGGAATACGAAAGAAGAATTCCGCAATGGGCAATTTTCAAAAGTCCGGAAATGTCATTTGTGCTTTCGATTAAACGAACCCTCCCGTATAGTTTTAAATCAAGAATTAAAGATTTAATATAAAGATATTGGCGATCGAAATTAGATTTGTCGCCACACAAAATTAGTTTTGCCCTAACCGGATGATGATTGGTTACAAGGGAATGAAATGCCCGCAATAAAACCTCATGATTTTTTTCAGGGTAATAATTTCCAATCATTATAAAAACATAATCCGACGCATCAATATCGAGCATTGTCCTCCAAAACTCAGACGAATTTAAGGGCGGATTTAAAAAAACACCATTAGGGATTACCTTAAAAAGACCGGGCTTTAATTTCAAAAAATCCTCCATCACCCGTGCCCCATTTTGAGAGTTGGAAACAAACGCCGTGGGTTTTAAAATCCTAACCAAGGGAAACAATCTTGTAAAGCTACCTCCAATTGGGGTTCCGCCCCTCATTGTAAAAAAACACTTCTTTGCTCCTGTAAATCTCCAGACAGCATTCACTGCGATGTTAATTGGCTCAGTAAAGGGAATTAAAACGGTGGGTTTAAGAGATCGTAGAAAAAAAACAAAGCGAAACAAGACCCTGAATTTTTTAAAGAAAGGAAACCGGGAAAACCCATTGAATTCATTAAAAAAATGGCACTCCACGCCCAATTTTTCAAGTTTCCCGAATAATGGACCCTTTCCTCCCCGTGTGACCACCACCCCTACCCTATAGCCTTGGGAAATAAATTCCCGGCATAGGTTATAGGTTTGAGTTTCTACTCCACCAAGGGTAAATGAAGGAATGATGAAAATGATCATAAATCCGAAAGATAAATCAAGTTCAGGCTGTTTCCGTAATTTTCAATGAAATAATCAAAATTATCAGCCTTGAGCATATCCTCATAAATTTCACTTTGGTGGGCCTCAATTATCAAGGTATTAAGCTGGTAATATCTGATCAGGTCAGGAACAATTTCCACATTTACGCGTGCATAGGATTCACTATAAACCTTAGAAAAGGAAAACACATCCGTAGAAAGGCTGTTTACCGGATAGTAAAACATTTGAATATCGGGATCAAACAAAAATTTTGAAATCTCTGTGCTGTTGCAAAATACCCTTGCATTATTTTTTTCCTTTATTTTCCTGACCAAACCTTCATAGAACAATGCCTGTTCATTAAACCTGTCCCTATCCCCACCATTGATATTCCGTGACCGGTTTTTATATTGAATTAAAAAATAAAACAGTAACACAAAAGCTGAATAGCAGGTCAAAATTATGAACTGATTTACCGACAATAGCAGAACGACATTAATAACTAGAAGGGGAAAAACAAATTCAAGATATCTCTCAGGCTCCCCTAAAAAACGGAGGGGCTTAAGGGTTGTAAGCAAATAAATAATCAGAGAGCAAAAAATCAATTCGGAAAAATGACCGGGGACTCCCATTGCCTTTGAAAACAAAAAAACAAGCAAAGCAGGTATAAAGAAAACCCCAATAATTACAGGATTATCAAAAATATAGTTCCAATGATCAGTCTTTAGTTTGTCAACTCTTTTCTTTAAAAGAAGAATAAACTGGGAGGGAATTTCAACAAACAGGTCAAGCCAAACAGAAGGCCTTTTTTTAAGAATATAAATTGATGCAAGATATTTTGAATAAAGCACCTTATGCCTCCATTGGCCAAGCATCATATTCCGGCCATATTTTGGAAAAAGAACGAAAAGAGAAACAAATGAAAGCAATAGTGAAATAAAAGGAGCGAAATCCAGGGAAACCAGGGAAAAAATTACCGAAAAAAACACCAGAAACTGGGTAGCAAACTGACTCGAAAGAATTATCAATAGTCCGGTAATGCCTGTAAGGGCATAAAACAACAAGGGACTCAAATTTTCTTTTAAAACAAAGCCATACAACAGAACCTGACCAAAAAAAAGTCCCATCCCCCGGGCACTTAAACCGGTATTTTTTGCATTCTATACAAAATATGTATAGGTAATAAAACTAAATACAAACACGGCAATACTGATTTGCATTCCGGATAATTGAACAACCTGAAAACGATTCAGGCAAACTAAAAAAAACCAAAAACCCAAAATTTGAATTACCTGAAAAAAAAGACCCAGAAATGGCGAAAAAGCGAAAATAAACCGATCAGAAAAAAAAGAAAACAACCAGTGAAGAAGCTGGGGGTAAGAAACAATGTTTTCATTGATAAAATTGGTATGCTTTGTTGCAAACCGGAACCGATTCCTGCGGATCAGGTTGATCAATAGGCTATGATAATAATGGTCTGAACCGGAAACAATAATTTTCCGGAAAAACAAAAAAACCATTACCGGAAAAAGAAAAGCAACGAAAATCAAAAGTATATTCATACCGATCAATCCGGATTATTTTGAAGCCCTTGCCGTATAGCAAGCTTCTTCGCTACGGAAAAAATTTATCTTTCCGAATCCGGTTTTCGAAAGCATTGTTTTAAATTCCTCTTCTGAGTAACGGGCAGCATTCGATGGAGAATACCAATCGTAGTTGGTGGCCACTGAAATCTCAGTCCCCAATTTTTCATTCCAGAAACACTTAACAAAATTCCAATAAATAAATCTTTGAAGGTCTTGCCTTCCTCCCTTTATTCCCATGATAGGAATATCGGGGAAGTCTATTTCAATATTAAGTTCCGAAAGCACTTTTCCGAGTTTGGTAAGGGCGGCAGACATTTCCATTTTTTCAGCTTCAGAGTAGCCATGGGTTGCTTTTCGAAAATAATCGTCGAGAAGTTCTCTAGGTAAAGCTTTTTTTCGATACACATAAACTGCGAGGTCGCCTGATCCATCAATAATCCGGGCAAATTCCCTTAAGGTTTTTTCCGGATCCTCAGTGTGTTGCAACACCTGATCACAACTGATATAATTAATTGAACCATCTTTAAAGCCTGTTTGGGCCAAATCCCCTCGCACATAATACAAGTTCGGAATATGCTTAAAGTTTTCGGCAGCCAACAAAGCACCTTCCGAAATATCCATACCTATTACAACAGATTCGGGGGCAAGCTCTGCAAACCAGGCAGCCTTATAACCAAGGCCGGACCCGGCGTCGAGAATAACACGCTTGGCCCTTAGAAACTTCTTAAGGTTTTCCTCCGTTTCAAAACCATATAATTTCAAATACCAATCCTTTTGAAAATTCCAGGCCAGGTCCCTTTCGCCGGACTTATTTACCAGGTTCCATTGAAAATTATAGGAATCCCTAACCTGATCCTGGTTTAGCTTGCCTGATTCAAAACCCGGCAAAACAAATAAGTTTTTTCCTTTCTTTTCAAAGGCAGAATCGAACAGCTTTTCAATGTTCATTTGAAATAATTTAAAGTAACGGACTCTCCCTCAACAACAACGGTTCCTACCACTTTCGCAGGAATTCCCAGAGCAATGGAATTATCGGGAATATCAGATGTAACTATGGCATTGGCGCCGATTAAACAATGGTTTCCTATTTTTACACCCTTAGTAATCATGGCGTGAGTGCCAATAAAGCAACAATCGCCGATTTCAATGGCGCCATATTCATATTTTGCTTTCCCACCGCTAAGGGCCCATTTAACAGAATCGTGGCTGACAATCTGAACCCCGGAAGAAATGCTACAGAAACTTCCAATCTTTACCCCTCCACTGCCATCGATGGCCGTGTAGGGACCAATCCAGGTATTTTCGCCTACCTGGACATCACCCAGAATAGTTGCGGTATTATATACCGTAATGTTCTTTCCTTCTCCAAACAAAAAAGCCCCCCTCTCCTTCCAGTCCGTTAAATCCTCAACGAATGGATTAACACGAGAGTATTTTTGATAGCTCCTGTTTCTCAGACTTACCTGAGCCTCTTTCAATCGGTCAATAAATTCATCAATGTTTTCCATGGCTGGGAGAATTAATCCCTGTTAAAGTTAAAATTAAAAAAACCCCCCGGAAAATCCTGCCCGATACCATGTTCAACACAGGCTGCAATGGCTACTTCCGGAGATTTCCCTGATTTACGGGCTTTAGCGGCTATTTCACCCACTTTCAACCCGGCCGCATTTAATATTATGGCTGGTTCCCACCCCAAATTCACGGTTTCATAGGTCATGTACCCAAAGGGATTAAATTTCGCAGGATATGTATCTATTCCCACCTTAACCAGCTCTTCCCTGTTCATATTACCAGACAGATGAGCCCATTTAACGAAGGGAAATTTTTCTTTGATCCTGGAAAGGTTCAGGAATCCGCCCTGTCCCGCCAGTTTGTCCGGACAACTGTGCTCCGCAGCAAGAATAGCGTCTACTCTGGGTAAATCCAGAATCTTTTCCCAGTTGGTATATGAGACGCTTTCCTTTCCCGATTTTTCATTGGAAATCCAATCAAAAGAAATTCCTGTTTTTCTAAAATATCTGGCTATTTCGCGGCCGGTAAGACCACTGCCAAGTAATACAATGTGGTTATTGGCAACCTCGCAACCGGTTTCAAAAAGTAGCTTTAATGCGAGAGTTCCGGGGTAATCCAGCATTTTTAAAACCGGAGAACTCTCATTAGTTCCAATCACCGGAATTCGCCTTTGCTGAAACGCGGAAATATCTATTTCCCCTTGCCGGACTTCCCATGCCTCCCACATAAGACACAAAACGGCCTCATGTTTCATCACCGATGCCACGTTTGCGGAAAAAGGCCTTAAAAATCCACTGTTTGTAAAAATATCACCACGCTTAATAACCTTATCCTCCAAAGCACCTTTTACGAACTCAACCCGGTCATTGCAATCGGCTTTTCCAAGGAGCTTTTGAATGAAGTCTCTGTTTTCCTCAAACAACCCGTAGGAAGAATCTCTCCCCACCGCAATCACTTTTGCTCCCGCCATTGCGGCCATTACAGGAGTATAGGCATATGCCTTGCTGGCACATTCGGTTATAACCGTAAATCCACCCAAATCAAGCTTCAAACGATTCTGATGATACCGTGCAAGATCAAGATTTCTAAGTTCCACCAAATTCACAATGAAATAATTTTGAGAGCCTAATTAAATTCTGGTACTCCTTTTTAAAAACAGATAATTTTTTACGCCCGAAACACGTGATAATGTAACCTCATTGATGGCATACTCTTCCTTTAAGTAAAAACCTTTTTGCTGAAGCAATATTTTTATCCCATCAATTTCCCCGATTTCAGATTCTATCATACAACTTCGAATGGCTCCGGATTCCAAAACTTTTTCCGCCCCTTTTAAAATCAGACTCTCCGCTCCATCCACATCAATCTTGAGATAATCAGGCATCGGAAGTTTATAATTGAAAACCATTTCATCAAGGGTTTTGGAAATGACGGCCCGTTCAAATTCAACTTCCGAAGCACTAAGGTCTTCACGGCCCGAACTTTCCAGAACCTTTCCATGAGATCCCGGAAAAAAATTCTGACAATGAAATTTGGCAATCTCAGATTTATCGGAAAGAGCAATGTTAAAACCGTAAAACTTCTTCAATGTATGACGATTTAAATAATAATTATGATCCAATATGGCGAAATTCTGGACATCAGGCTCAAAGCAGACCACGGTAAGCTCCCTGCCAAATCCGGCTAAAATTCCATAACAACCGTTTGAAGCCCCAACATCATAAAACACGGAACCGGCTTCAAAGCTTTCAATCCACTCCAGCATACCGGGCTCAATCTCAAAAATATTCCGTCCAACCTCTTCCAAAAATAAATTGGGCGTAAAAAAATGAATTTTATTTCCCTTATAGTCAATTGAAATTTGATCGCCGGAAGCTGGACCTGAAAGAATATCCGCTACAAAAACAGGATTCTTGAATTTATTCTTTAAAAGGATATCTTTCCAGTATGAACTGGTAATTAAAACAGCAACCCCTTCTGGAATCGATTGGCTTCCCATAACTGGTAATCCTGAAAACGAACCGCTCTTTACATCATCTACAAATGCCTTAATCGAAAGATCAGGTCGCTCCTTGGAAATTTTTCCGTAAACATATTGCCCATAACTGCCGGCTCCATATAATACCGCTTGACCTGGAGGTAATTCGGCAATGGACTTAATCGTTTTATAATCCATCCAAATATTTTTTTAACTCCTCCCCCGGATTAAAATCAGGAAATAGCAATTCCTGCCCCGGTTGATATACTATGTAAGGATGAGGATAGGCCCTATTGATAAAAGTACTTTCATAGGCATCATTATACCTGAAATGCATAGACCACCGGATTTTTCCTGAAACATTATTACCCGACCTATGAACCAAAAGGGAGTGAAAACAAACCATATCCCCCTTGCTTACCTCAAGACTTTTCCAGGACTCTTCTTTAATCTTTTCAGAATTTAGCTTACGATACCATTCATCCTTTTCTGAATCAACAAGACCCCAATGATGTGAACCCGGAATAACTTCCAAAGCGCCCAAATCTTTATCGATATTTATCAGGGGTATCCAGACAACCGTCGAATTAATACTCCCCTGCATACTACGCCAATCCTGATGGGCAGGAGTTTTAAAATGCCCCTCCTGTTTGGCAATATGGGGGGAATTAAAATACACAATAGGCTTTACACAAATAGTTGGTTTTTCAAGCCCCAAATCCCTCAGTGCTGAAGTTATAGTTGAATGACCCGAAAAAACAAACAAATCTATTTGGTGCTGACACAATTTTGCTGCACCTATAAAACCCGCATAATCAACTCTAAACAATTCATAAAGCGCCTTTTCAAAATCCGATTCTGAATCTCCATCTACCTGTATCTTATTTCTCCGGATTTGCCGAAGAAAAAAATCCTTGCAATTGCTCCTGATCTGATCCAAAATTTCCTGGGGAAGGAAATTGGGAATCTTCACGAATCCGTTTTTATTATATTCCTCTCTGATTTTCATTTTAGCTGACTATTTCTGCAAACAAATCCGAAATCCCGGGTTGTGGCGAAACAAATTTACTTAAATCCTCCCCTCCCTTCACCGAGGCTGTTTTATAGTTAGTGTAAGCCTCCATAGACCCGGAATTCAAAAAAACATGGATGGGATGAAAATTCAACACTTTTAAAAAGGACCCCGGCTTCCTGATCCTCGCTGCCGTTTCAGAAATTTTTCCTTCATTCAAACGGGAATTAAATAACAATCCATCGTCGGCAAAATACACCGGAGCTTCCACGATTCCATTTAAATGTGCAATGGGACTAATGGTTTCACAATCCGGCAAGTAATATTGACTCAAGTGAGTTATACCGGCTTCTTTGTATATTCCCAACCATGAGCCGCTATGGGTCATGGAATGACTCCGCAATACTTCCGCCTGGGGAACAATCTCCTTTAAAGCTGCAATGGTTTCGGAAGGACTTTTTGCCCCTTTTTCCTGCTTTAACAAGGGATTGAAATCAGGGTGTAATCCCCATTCTATTTTTTCCTCTTTGTAATTCCTCTTCAACACTTCACTTTCATGGGTTACAAACAAGGTAAATTTTATACCCGAGACCTTTAACCGCTCAATTACATTTTCAAGAACCGGTTCCGGAGCCCAGTCCACATCCAGACTCAGAATTCTCTTCCCTTCCCAGGTTTCGGGACGAAGAGGGTCGATTTCTGAAAAATGTATAAATGACTCTTTCATATATTTCCTATAGCCAATCCTATCCCATCCTTGCCGAAGGAATTTCCATTATACAACATATAATACCTGCCATCATATTTTACCACATCCATCTTATCAATAGCCTCGTTGTCCCAACCGGTAGGTGAAACGGGGATTACATCATCACTGATTCGTTTCCATTTTAAGCCGTCGGAAGACTCTGAAAATCCACAGCGATATCCCATCCCTCTTTTCTTTAGTGGGAACCAGGCAAGACACTTTTCACCTTCCCTGATAATGGAAGGCCGGGAAATATTGGTTTCGTCTTTTTCAAGTGCGAAGGCCACCATTCCCTTTCTTTCCCAATTCACCCCATCGGAAGAATGTGCAATTTTTACATCGTATTCCGATTCGGCCATCCCATCCTTAAACCGGAAGGAAAAACCGGACAAATAATACATGATATACCCCTTTTCAAAAGGCATAACCGTTCCTCCGGAAACCATCCAGGGATCGAATTCACTCCGTTGCATTATGGGAGCCGGACTGTATTTCTCAAAGGTAAGGCCACCGTCTTTACTTATAGCCAGACCAATGGCCGTATAAAACAGGGGTTGTTTCAAGCCGGGGTTCCAACCCAAATAGTACATATAAACATCCCCATTCCCGGCTTTAATAACACTGCATGCCTGAACTCCGTGGTCATCAAAAAAACCCCAGGGTCCGGGACTAAGGACCGGTTCAATGGAGCGATTTTTTATTTTAAGAGGGTCATTGATATCGAATTCAAAAAAACCAACATAGGTGCGATTATCTTTATCACGGGAAGTAAAATAAATCCTGTAATCCGTTCCGCCCAGATGAAAGTATGTGGGCAGGGCCGCATGGCTGTGCTGCCAGAACAAGGAGCTGTCAGGCTTAAACAAAATTCCTTTTTTCTCCCAATTCATCTTATTTCCGAACCGTTATAGTCCATTCAAAAAGGGGATAATCGTGCAGTAAATTCACCTTTCGGGAAAGTCGCTTTTTGCAAAAATCAAAGAAAACAAAAGGATCGGCGTAATACAGGTTTTTCGCTTTAAAATCCACATAGCTCGTAAGAAGATTGAAGGAAATTCCTTTCCCCGAGTTTTCAAACATTTCAACAAGGGTCCTTTTAATATACTTCTCCCATTTCTTTTTATCCTCCCCGAAGGCAACATTAAAAATACCCGAGGTAATAGTATAATCTGCTTTGGTGGTGATTTCAGAGCTGCAAATCAGGCTTACCCGCTTATCGGAAATATATTTCCCCGCGGCCGCAATCATTTTTTCGCTGATATCATACCCGTAAAACTTTCGAACCTTGAAATCATTCTTAATAAGGTATCGAAACAACTCGCCATACCCGCATCCCAATTCATTTATGGTAAAGGGCCGGGAGGGATTATCCACCACCGAAAGCAGCTTTTCAAACCGTAACAATTGGGATTTTTTATCCGGCCAGCCAACGCTTTTCGAGCTGAGGCCATGGGTCTCCAGATTGGAATCGTACAATTCCTTTATTTTATCAAGCTTACTGTTTTTTGGGGACATATTCAGTGGCTTTTTGGCCGATAAATGTAAGACCATCGGAAGTGTCTTTAACAATCAGGCAGCCGGCTCCCAGGGTATTGAACTTCCCTATTTTAACACCGTCTCTCAGCGTGGAATTTACCCCCAGAAATGAGTTTGCCCCAATCCGGCAATGCCCCGAAATAACCACATGAGATGAGACAAAGCAGTTTTCCTCAATTACCGAGTGGTGACCGATATGATTTCCACTCCACAGGATGCAGTTGTCACCGATTTCAACGAAAGGCTGGATGGTATTGTCTTCAAAAATAAAACAGTTTTTACCAATGCTTTTCGCGTAGTTGGTAGCCCTGCTACTAATGTAGGTAAGCAAATGATAACCTTTTTTCTCCGCCAGATCAAAAAACTTCCTACGGGTTTGATTCTGGTTGTTATATCCAATGGCGATATGCATATCGCAAACTGAAGGAGGATAATTCTTTTCCAATTCTTCAAACGCAACAAAAGGTTTACCATAAATTTCAGGCTGGGAAACGAATTCCCGTGTACTGGTAAAAGCAACTACTTCATATTCGCTATCGGCCTCAAGCAGGAAAGCCATCACTTCGGCCTGACCCGAGGATCCGAAAATTACGGCCTTTTTACTTTTCTTCATGCGACTGGGTTAAGGCTGAAAAGGGCAAAACATAAAAATGAGGATATGCATCACCCAGTTCCGTTGCCGTTAAATTTAGCAAGGATTTATCATAAATCCGGCAATAATATTCATACGGAAAATCCTGAGCTCCCCATTTCTTTTTGAAGTCATATACCCCCGTTTGGGTTTTCCAGGTTCCTCCCCAGTTCCAGAAAGTAAAGCCTGACTTTACACCCTCCTTCATAGCTTCGAAAATCAAAAGGGATGAGGGTTGCAGATTTCTGTACTCATGGAGGGTAGCCGGCGTGAAATACTCAATGGTTTGATTAAAATAAAAAAGTAATAAAGCAGCGATAGGTTTTCCTTCTGTCTCGGCAACCCAAACACCATACATTTCCCTGGGTATAAGCTTGCTGACGGATTCAAAAAAACGATAATCTTTTGCCTTCCCTCCAATCGATTCAATATTCTCTTTATGCACCCGGAATAAAAATTCCATATCGGCCTCATCGTGGGATTTTCTGACTTTAATCCCGGCTTTCAAAGCTCTCCGGATATTCCGGGGTCGTGGATCATCAAAAAGCGAAACCAAAGCTTCATCATTTGAAATTTCCACGGGAAGAGGAGTTATCTGCCCGATCCTCTCATCCTTGAAATCAAATTTTAAATTCCCCGAAAACCAGTCTGATACTTCGGGATAAAAGGGATGCGTTACGAAATTTGAAGCCACGCAACCTTCCTTTTCAATCCAGGCAATTACTTCTTCCGTCAACCGGCTGATGATTTCTTCAACCATATACCCGGCAGTATTATTTTTATCGAAAATCACGGAACCATTACTCCCGTAATAGGGCAAAGAATTGGCCACCTTTCCGTATTTTCCCATTGAAACAGCCAATGGAAAAGCCCCCAAAATATTCCCCTTCTCATCTTTCAGGAAAAAACATATAGTTTGGCAACCGGCATATTGCTCCAACAGATTACGATAAGGCTCAGAATAATATAACCAGGCTTTGTTCAGGCCACTAAAGAAAGAAACTTCTTCCGCAGCAAAAGGTCCTTTTCTTAAAAAAACTTCAAGGCTCATATGCCGGGTTTTTCACCTTTAAGAAAAATACGACACCACCATTCAAAACTCAAAAAAGACCAGATGAGCAATCGGTGGTTAATGCGTTGGTTGACGTGCTCATCCACAATCTTCCGGATGAATGCCGGGTTAATAAATTCGGAACTTACCGGTTTTCCCGAAAGCAAAACATCTTTCACATATTCGGCATTTTCACCCCGGTACCAGCTTTCATCGGGGGCCGAAAAACCCTGCTTTTTTCTTTGAACAATGCGCTCCGGAATATAATCCTTCATGGCAGCACGCAGCACATTCTTCCCGTCATTGTATTCTGAAAACGCAAGTCTTTTTTTAATCAGGTTCTCATCAAACTTTTTCATTTGCTCCAGGCTCTCAAGCTTGTGCTTTACGGGAATGCGCTGGGCAAAATTCACAAGATCATTATCCAAAAAAGGAAAGCGCTCTTCAAGGCCGTTTGCCATACTGAGTTTGTCACCTACCATCAACAGACCGGGCAAAAATGTTTTTATCTCGAAGTAAAGGCTGTTCTGAATATGGTCTTCGGGACTTTGATATTTTAATTTTTTGTTGAACCTGAAAACATTTTCGAAAATTTTCCTGGGTTTGGCAATCTCTTCGCTGCCCGGAGAGAAAGCAAATAATTCTTCTTTTTGAGAATCTCCAACCAAACGCTGCCAGAATCCATAATACTGGTCAAAAAAATGTTCGGGACTGGTTGAATCAAAAATCCGGAAATACCTCCAGGGGTAGCCTCCGAATAATTCATCACCCCCCGTTCCCTGCAAACAAACTTTTACAAACTTCGAAGCCAGACGCGATACATAATAATTAGGGTACGACATGCCCACCCTTAAATCCTCAAGGTGGTATATTACTCTGGGCAATGACCATTTCAGGTCGCCCGCATTCATTACCTGCTCGTATTGTTCGGTCTTAAAATGATTGGCCATCAACTCGGCATCTCTTCTTTCGTCGTAATTGGCTTCAACTCCCGTTACTGAACTCATATCAAAGCCCCCGGTAAAAGTGAACAGGCGGGGTACCATTCCGGAAGCAATGGAGGTTATGGAACCGGAATCCATGCCTCCGGACAAATAAGCGCCCACCGGAACATCCGCCACCATTTGTCTTTTCACAGCCTGTTCAAGCAGCCTCTTGGTTTCTGATTTGGCCTCCTCAAAATCCATTTTTTCATCCGGGGCACTGAAATCATAATCCCACCAGGATTGATGTTTAACCATAGTATCGTTGTGTGTCACAACAATGGTGTTGGCAGGAGGAATAAGGGTTACTCCCTTCAGGAGGGTCTGAAAAGAAAACAAATTCTGAAAGGTAAAATACTCGTTCAGGGCCGACAGGTTTACTTCGGCGCGAAAGGCAGGATGAGCATAAAAAGTTTTAAACTCGCTGGCAGCTAAAAGGGTTTTACCGTTAAACCAATAATATAAGGGCTTAACACCGAAGCGGTCTCTCGACATAATCAGGCGCCTTTCCTTTTTATCCCAGGCAAGTACCGAAAACATTCCATTGAACCTTGAAAAAACCTCAGTACCCCAATGGTCAAGTCCGTTCGCAATAACCTCGGTATCACTGGTAGATTTAAACTTAAATCCATTGGATTCAAGCTCTGTTCTCAGCTCCTTAAAATTATAAATGCAGCCATTAAAGGAAATAACCCATCGGCCGGAAAAAGATGTCATGGGCTGGGCTCCGTTTTCAGACAAATCAAGAATGGCCAGGCGGCGATGACCTAACCCGATATTCTCATCAAGGAAAATACCCTCCCCATCCGGACCCCTGTGTTGCAGGGCACGCGTCATTTGCCGGAGAACATGCTCGTCAACTCCTTCCCGGTTCAAATTAAAAATACCTGCAACTCCGCACATCGTTAAAGGCTATATAGTTTTGAGGGTTTCTACCACATAAGCAAAATCATCGGCCGACATCCGGTTGTGAAGCGGGATGGCCATGCTCTGGTCGTTAGCCAGTTTTGCACCGGGAAAGTCCTCGGGTTTCAGATTATACTTTTTTGCATAAAACTCCAGCATATGCACCGCATGCGTTCCGGGTCGGGTGGAAATTCCGGCCTGCTGGAGTTTTTCCATAATATCATTTCTGGGCATTGGGGCTTTTTGAGGATCCACAAGGGTAACAAAAGACTGCCAGCCATGCTTGTAATCGTCCCCATATACCGGAAGTCGTAACCATGAAACTGATTTTAGCTCTTTAATATACCATTGGGCCCAGGTATTTCTTTCTTCAATAAACCGGTTCATTTTTTGAACCTGAATCAACCCTACCGCACCCTGTAAGTCAGTCATCCGGTAATTAAATCCCATAACCGAAAATTCCGGCAGAATATATGGCCTGGGGCCTTTATGTCTTTGCTCTTCGGAGACAGAGGCCCCGTGATTTCTGAGCATATCAACCTTTTGGGAAATTTCGGGATTGTTGGTGGTAATCATTCCTCCCTCTCCGGTGGTGATGGATTTCCTTGGGTGGAAGGAAAAACAACCCACATCGCCCAGGCTCCCGGCCATTTTACCCCGATACATGGCGCCTGCAGCACAGGCACCGTCTTCCACTAGGGGAATTCCCGGAGCAATTTTCCTGATGGCATCCATATCTGCGCAAAGACCAAAAAGGTGCACGGGAAGAATGGCTTTCGTTTTCGCATTGATTTTCCCGGCAAGCTTTTGGACGTCCAGATTAAAAGTATGGGGGTCGATATCGACAAAAACAGGTTTTGCATTGCAGTAAAGGACCGCATTTGCCGTAGAGACCCAGGTAAAGGCCGGAACAATTACTTCATCGCCCTCGCCTACCCCGACAGCCAAAAGCGCCAGATGCAGTGCCGTGGTACAATTGCTCACGGCATGGGCGTAGGATACTCCGTGCAATTCAGCAAACTTTTTCTCAAATTCCTTCACCTTAGGACCCTGGGTAACCCAACCGCTAAACAGAGGTTCCCTGCAGGCATTCCACTCCTCTTCACCCAGAACAGGCTGGGAAATCTGAATAGTCTTTTTATTTTTCATGATACTTTTTCCATCTTTTTAGAGCCATCCCTCCATTCAATCAATCGCTTAAGTCCATCCCGTAAGCCGTATTTGTATTTAAACTTCAATTCCTTTTCCGCCAGTTCCGTGCTGCCTATCCGGTTTTTCACCAGGGCTCTTGCATCATCGGCAGAATAAGGCTTGAAAACTACTTTCAGGTTTGATTTTTTTAAATCCAGAATGGTGTCGCAAAGGTCGCGTACCGTGGTTTGAACCCCGGTTCCCACATTATAAAAACCAAAGCCCGCATCTGACTTTAAGGCATTGACATTGGAACGGGCAACATCTTCCACATAAATAAAGTCATAGGCCTGGGAACCGTCACCGTTAATTACTGGTGCTTCTCCGGCATCAATTTTATTAAGCATGATGGGAACCACACCGCTGTAAACGGCATGCTGGTCCTGCCCCGGCCCGTAAACATTCATATAGCGCAGTCCAATTACGGGCAGGCCGTAACGGTCGTTATAAGCTGTACACATTGCCTCCCCGGAAATTTTGGTTGCACCGTAAAAATTCTTGTTGTTAAAGGGATGGCTTTCCTGCATAGGAACCTCAACCGCATCGCCGTAAACGGAAGCCGATGAAGAGTAAACAAGCTTTTTGATATTATTCTTTACGCAGGCTTCCAACACATTGAAAGTTCCCCCAATATTTACCTCAAAAGCAGTTCGGGGAAAATCCTTACAATGCAATAACCACATAGCAGCCAGATGAATTACATAGTCCACCCCTTTCATGGCTGCATCCAGGATATCCGTGTCCCGAATGTCGCCTCCCAGGGGAAATATCGAAACTCTTGAATCTTTGAGAACATCCTGAATGTTTTCCATCTTTCCCCGGGCGAAATTATCGTAAATAATCACCTCGGCTGGTTCTTCTTTTAAAAGCTCCCTGCAAACAAAGGATCCGATAAATCCGGCACCTCCGATTACAAGAATTTTTGAATTTTTTATTTTCATGAAACAAGTTTGATAGTGGATTTCAAATTTACATATCCTAAGGGTCTTACCCATGGATATTCAGCACCCCCGTCACCAAAGGACTCAATCCGGATTTTGCCGAAAAACTGCAGACCTTCGTAAGGAAACCCTTTCGGGTCTAATAAAGCAACCGACAAACTGTATATCCCGGGAATAAGGCATTGGTTAACGAGAACTTCCAGCACTCTTTTTCCGGGCTTCAGATCAATTTGGGTTTTGTTAAAAGGATCGGTATTGGATGAATAGGTAATCAGGCCGGCTTCATCATTCATAAATCCCAATACCAGTACGGCGTTTTCAATTTCCTTTTCAACCGTTAATTCAATGTTGAACCGGATTTCCTCAAGGTATCGGAATTCTTCAGAAGGCTTACCGGATGCATCTTGGGCAGTTATGGAAGCGATACTAAGGTGGTTTTTATGAAAACTATTGCGTGGATATTCGGTGGGAACCGGACCCAGCGACTGATCACCGCTTCCACCTTTCAGGTATAGGTCAACGATTTCACGGGTTGGCCCTATAGCTTTAATTTTCCCTTTTTCAAGCAACACTACCTTTTGACAAAGGTTGTTGATTACATTCATGTTATGGCTCACAAACAGAATCGTTCTTCCTTTTCCTGCCACATCCTGCATTTTTCCCACGCATTTTTTCTGAAAGTCGGCATCGCCAACGGCCAACACTTCATCAACAACCAAAATTTCCGGTTCCAGGTATGCGGCAACGGCAAACCCCAATCGGACCAGCATCCCACTTGAATACCTTTTTACAGGAGTGTCCACATATTTGGCAACTCCGCTGAAGGCTACAATATCATCGAATTTGCTTTCGATTTCCTTTCGGGTCATCCCGAGAATTGCACCATTCAGAAAAATATTTTCCCGTCCTGTTAATTCGGGATGAAATCCGGTTCCCACCTCCAATAAGGAACCAATACGCCCCCGAAGTTTAATAGAGCCGGTGCTTGGACCCGTTACCTGAGAAAGGATTTTCAACAGGGTAGATTTCCCTGCACCATTTCTTCCGATAATACCGACCACTTCACCCGGATAGATTTGAAGGTTAATATCCTTCAACGCGGCTACAATCTGATTGCCCCCCTGAGTAGTCCTTTCATTTTCTTCGGCAATCTTTAAATAGGGATCCGGCAAACCCCTCCAGCGATACCATATCCGCTTCAGGTCGTGAGACAGGGTACCGGTTCCGATTTGGCCCAAACGGTATACTTTTGAAACATTTTCTATTTCAAGAATGGGTTCTTTCATTAAACGGTATCCATAAAGTTTCGCTGAGTACGGTTAAAAACCAAAAAACCCAGCACCAGCATGAGCAGGATTGAAATTCCGGAGAAGAGAAGATGTTGGGGCAAAAAACTTCCGCCGGAAAACATTCCCAATCTTATCAATTCAAAAAAAGGAGTCAGGGGATTGATATCCATAATTATCCGGATTTTCCCTGAAATAAAAACATAAGGGTAAACCACCGGTGTGGCAAACATCCACAATTGCACAAGAAAGGAAATTAAAAACTTAAGGTCGCGGTACCGGGTTGTAAGACTTGAAACAAGGCAACCCAGGCCAAGCGCCGCCAATGACAAAAAGATGAAAACCAGGGGCAGCGCTAATAAAAATACAGAAGGAGTAAAAGTGTGTTCCTCAAAAAAGTAGAAATAGAAATACAAGGCCAGCAGAATCAGCAATTGAATGCCCAGTTTCAGGGATGCAGAAGCCAACACAGAAACCGGAATGATAATTCGAGGGAAATAAACCTTGCCGAACAAATTAGCATTCGAAAAAAAAGTATCGCTGATTTTAAGAAATGCCTCAGAAAAAAAATTCCAGAAAATAACTCCGGTAAGAAAAAACAGAATCCCGGGAACTCCCAGGGTAGGAACCTGGGCAAATTTTCCAAAAACGATAAAATAAGTAAGGGCGGTTAAAACAGGCTGAATAATGAACCACAAAGGGCCCAAAATAGTTTGTTTGAACTGAGCGACAAAGTCGCGTTTAACGAAGAGAACAAGCAGATCCTTGTATCGGAAGAATTCGCCAAAATTTATCTGATAAAACTTCTGGTTGGCGGAAATTTCCCGAAAATGATTTTGCTCCATCAGGCATTTTTTCCGGTTTCCTTTTCCGAACTTCTTGAGTGGCCGTAGCCGTAACCATAGCCGTAACCATAGCCATATCCGTACCCATAACCGTATCTGTTATAATAATACCGTCGCTTCTTCCTTTTTACCCCGTTCAACAGGAAGAAAAAATTAGGGAGGTTGTTGTTTTTGACCAATTCGTTCGCACTTCTGATAATTTCAGGAAATGCAAAACGGGTATTTAAAACAAACAATTTAATATCGGAAAGGGCCATTAAAATCAATGCATCGGAGATAAGACCAAGAGGAGGAGTATCGACAATTACATATTCGTAATGTTCTCTTCCGTAATTGAAAATTTCATTTATTTTTTCAGACAAAACCATTTCTGAAGGATTTGGAGGAAGCGGGCCGGAAAGGACAACATCGAGATTTTCGAACTCAGTCTTTTTTATAATATCTCCTATTTTGTTTTTTCCGATAACAAATGTGCTGATCCCCACCTCGGCATCCATTTTCAGGTTTTTCTGAACCCGGGGTTTATGCAAATCCAACTCGAGCAACAAAACCCGCTTTCCTGCTTTGGCGAGGATTGAGGATAGGTTGATGGCACAAAATGTTTTTCCTTCCCCCGGGGAATTGGATGTGATCAGAATGGTCTTTCCGGTACCCGGAGTTTCCTGTCCCACGAACTGGAGGTTGGTGCGAATGGTTCGGAAACATTCCGCAAGAGGAGATTTTGGCTCAGCGTCAACGGCAATTTTTATTTCCTCTTCCTTGGGATATAACACCACCTCTCCAATAATGGGAATCTGGGTCATTGTTTTTAACTCAGCATAGGTTTCAATGCGGGTAAAAAACAGCACCCGTCCTACGACAATCAGAAATCCAACCAGAAGTCCTCCCATTAAAAAAGAATACCTGATTTTAGGTTTATTCGGATAAACAACTCCTACGCTTCTGGACTCCTCAATAATCTTTGTTTCCGGAATGATTGAGGCACGGGCGATAATGGTATTGGCCCTTTTTTGCAAAAGGAACAAGTAAAGATTTTCATTTACTTTAAGTTTCCGCTGTATATTTAGAAGTCCACGGGTTTTTTCAGGAAGGGTTTTTATGTTTCCAATATAAGTCCGTATCTCCTTTTCTACGTTTTTAATGCGCTCCAGGGTGGCCTTCCGGGTATTAGAAATATATGTAAGCAGGTTCTTTTTAAGGGCATCAATTCTTTTGTCAAGCATTTGAATTGTCATTGAGCTTTCCTTTACCTGAGACAAAACTTCATTCCTGGAAATCTGCATGGTGTAAAGCTCGTTGGCACTTTTTCGCAGAAACTCATCTTCAGCATTCAGGTAAACCGAAGGGGGTAAGAACTCAGGGTCTTTTCCTTCAATTATATAGCGTTCCAAATCGTTTAAAGCCAATATTTGAAGATTCAGCGTTGATTTGGTCCGGTCGTAAAAACTAAGCTTCCCAAAATAATCCTCCCCTTCCTTCTCTAAATCAAGAATAGCATTGTATTCCCTGTAATACTGCATGGTGTCTTCAATAGTATCCAGCGACACCACAATATCCCGCATTTGATTGTCAATATATTTCAATGTATTCTCATTAAGCTCAAAACGAGACTCGAGCGTGTTTTCAATGTAAACCCGTGCCAGGGTATCGAGAAAAAGCTTGGCCCTTTCAGGTAATACATCCTCAAGGGAAACCTGAAGAATATTAGTATAATCCAGATTTTCCACCCTCAGTCTCGATTGAAACCCCGCGATTAAATTTTCAGGATGATGAACCTGAAAAACATATTCAATTTGCTTAAGGTTTTCAGTTGCTTTTTGATCAAGAACCTGATTTAATTGAACCAGAAAACTGAAATCCGGATCGATAAATTCTGTATTAAATTTTCCCTGCTTGGAAAATTGTTCTTCGCCCTTCTGGTAGTTAATTTCGAAAGTAGATTCATCTACTATTCGGAATTTTATCATTTGTTCGAAAAGAATTGGTGAGATTGTGGAATACGAAATTTTAAAAGGCATCCCCTTAAACTGCTCGGTTGTTTTTAACCTGCCTTCAATAAAATACGAAATACCGAAATTGAGGCGGTTTACAGCTTTCCTGATCAGATCGTAAGACTTGATAACCCGCATTTCATTGGAGTTATCAATATAAGACTGGTAACCGTAATAGCTGCCAAAATTCTCGTTAATCAGTGTTCCGGGGGTGTATTCAGT
Organism: uncultured Bacteroidota bacterium; assembly: GCA_937924855.1. GTDB lineage: Bacteria > Bacteroidota > Bacteroidia > JADZBD01 > JADZBD01 > JADZBD01. Next base: position 71,309 of record CALEYQ010000069.1, read on the forward strand.
GTTGGATTTCAGCAAAATCTGGGTTTGGATGCTGTACACATCCTCCATTTTATGGGTGTAAATGTAACTGAAGCCGAAGGCAAGGACGGAGGTAAGAAGAACAATCCACCAGTTTTTCCGGACAATGTTAACAACCTTTTTTAGGTCGTTTAGATTTATAATGGAATTTCCTTCGCCCATTTCCGATAATTAACCCGCAAAGCTAAGAAAATACAGGATAAACCCTCTTATTTCCTTAATTTCAGGCAATTAAACTTGAAAAAAGGCAGCTCGTATTTGCATTTAAAAATATTTTTATTATTTTTATGAATTAGCCTCAAATGATTGAATGTCAGTGTTTTTGTGTAATTTTGATTTTCCAAAAATAATTCAATTGATTTGTTTTCAACATTTTCTAACTTTTAAGAATTTAAATCGTTAAAGAATACAATATTTGCTTATTAATTAAAACACGTTCATTTATGAATCAACTTCTACAAAGAGCTCTTGTAATTCTCATCAGTGCTCTTCTTCCATACACCGGCATAGGGGCTACCCTGTTTTCAGCTAACGGAGGGGGGCTTTATAACTCCGCTTCCTCCTGGTCTCCTGCCCAGGTCCCTACTCAAAACGACTCGGTGGTAGTTACGCCGGGGAACCCCATTACCAATAATGCCTATGCCAACGCTCAATCCCTTACAATCGAGGCAGGTGCTTCCTTGACTTTGAATGGGTCCGCATACATCACCCGGCATTTGCGTGTTTTTGGATCTCTGAACGGACCTGCCCCAATTAATTTTATTGGTACAGGAATGACAATTGGTGGAACGGCAACAATTTTTCATCCTGGGAACTTTTCTGTGTTTGGTGATTTAACAGTTCTCGCTGGAACTAATATTGCAAAAAACGGCTTTATCCATTTGCAATCTTCAGGGATTACTTTTACCAATTTAGGCAGCATTACATTGAATAACGGCACCGTTTCAATTGCCAGCGGGGCTACCTTTCTAAATGGTGCCGGATCCACACTTTCTGTATACTCCAATATTTACGGAGGAGGAACCCTGGATGCAAGCACTGTAGCCAATACGGTTGTTTATAGAAATAACGCCAATTCAACCTATCCAACTACCGCTTACCACCACCTGACTTATCAGGCTGGAACCAAAAATATTTCCGCAGATGTTACCATAAATGGTAACTTGACGATACAAAACAGCACGAATATAACCGGGAACAACTTCACTTTTACAGTTGGGGGAAACTGGACTAACAACCTGTCCGGCTCCAATATTACCAACCTTAATGTAATTTTTAACGGTAGCGGCACCCAAACTGTTAATAAAGGCTCAACGGAAATCTGGACCAATGTTACCAAAGCCGGAACAGGAACAGTCCTGCTGAATTGCAACATTCAAATAAACGGAAATTTTTCCCTCAATTCCGGGTCATTTGACGTTTCTACAGCCAACAGAACTATCAGCCTCGCCGGTTCATGGAATAATTCCGGAGGCACCTTTGTCCCCAGGTCAGGAAGGGTTGTATTTTTTAATTCTGCTGCTGCAGGTTTGACGGCCAGTTCAGGGAATGAAAACTTTTTTGAAATTCAAAAAGTGTTGGGCGGAACATTTACAATTAATAATAACATTACCGTTTCCGGTCCCTTTTCAATTTTTGCCGGAACCTTTGCCTGTGCCGGCTCGCAAAACATTAATCTTGCAGGCAACTGGTCTAATTCAGGAGGCACTTTTTCCCCAGGTACGGGAACTGTAACCCTCACCAACTCCGCGGCAAGGACCATCAGTAAAACCTCCGCTCCAGAGACATTCTTTCATTTGACCAAAACCGGAGCTGGCACAAGCACCATAAATTCTGCCATCACATGTGGCGGCAACTTAACCTTGTCGGCAGGAACTTTTGATGTAGGAACCGGAAACAATTCCGTTTCGATTGCAGGAGATGGCACTTTCAATGCAACCTTTACCAGAAGACTCGGAACGGTAACCTTCAACGGTTCCGGAGCGCAATCCATTTCCACCTCTACCGCTGTAACTTTCCATAATCTTACCATTGCCAACACAGGGGCCGGTGTAACTGCCAGTGCCGGTGTAATTACTATTGACAATATCCTAACCCCAACTTCAGGAAACTTTGGAACCGCCGCCGGTTGCAGGGTATTGCTTCCATCCGATGCTACCCGAACCGCCATTATCGGATCAGGAAGTGGTACATTCTCAGGTTCAGGATTTGAAATCTACCGTTTCATTTCCGCAAGACCGGCAAACTGGCACGATTTCGGTTCACCGGTGGCCTCCACCACCCTTCTGGATTGGGATAATGAAATTTACATGTCCGGCGTTGGTGGTGCTGATGGGAACGCCTGCTGCCCCATTTTCAACTCTGTATACCGCTACGACGAACCGGTAGGTGATTATGTTGCCATTACTTCGGTTTCAACTACCCTGAATTCCGGAACCGGATACTCCATTTTCCTTGGTGATGACCTTACCTCCTGGGCAGGAACCAGCGTTGTCAATAGCATTGGAACTCCAAATTCAGGAACACAGAGTTTTGGCTTGTCCTTTTCAGGCGCTTCACTCGACCCTGGAGGACACCTCGTTGGCAACCCTCATGCTGCTCACCTGGATTGGGATGCCATAGTAGGTGCATCAACCAATC
>CALEYQ010000070.1 GCA_937924855.1 uncultured Bacteroidota bacterium
GGAAGCCGGTGTATCCTTATTATTTTTCCTGATTTGTTGTCAAACTGGTAAAATCCATTTGCAGTGGAAATCCACGATAAACCCTGATTTGAATGAAGAATATGGAAAACCTGATTTGATTCTAATCCGGAATTGTCCTTATGGAAATGCTTCCAGGTATTGGTTTTGGGATTGAAGACTGAAATACCATGATCATGAGTTCCAAACCAAACCTCTCCGTCTTTGTGAATGGCAAGAGCTGTAATAAAATTCCCTGCGGGCGAATTAGTGTTGTTTTTTTTATGGGTATAAATTTTCTTTGACAAAATCCGGTTTTCACCCTGAAACAGTCCGGAAAGGGTGTCGTGAGCCAGTGTGAAACAAACCGCGCCATGGTTGGTTCCCACCCAAAGGTTATTCTTGTCCTGGCAAATACTCCATACGGCGTTTCCTGGCAAGGCCGGTGATGAATATAGGTTGAGCACCTTAAATCTTTCCGCATTTTTCAGCAAACAACTTGCCCCACCCTCCGAGGTTCCAAACCATAAATTTTTTGAATCGCCTGCATAAAAGGTGAGTATGTTGTTACTGGCAATGGAAAAAATATTACCGGGCTGATTCCTGATTTCTGTGGGCTCAGTATTGATTTTCCCCCTTTTGTAAAGTAATAGCCCTTCTGTGGTTCCAATCCATATATTGTCTTCTTTGTCTTTTCCTAAGCAGTTCACAAACTTTTCCGGGAATAAGGGACGCGGTTCCCTATTGGCCCGAAGTTCAAAAAGTCCGCCGCTGAATCCTAACCAATAACTGCCGTCAGAAAGTGATAAAAAAGTTGTTGCAGCGGGCAAAGATGGTAAGCCCGTAATTTGGGTTTTAATAATTGTTTCATCATCCAAAACTGACAAGTGGGTAGTTTGAACGTCGTAAAGGACGGATTTAAGGGGGGCGGTTCGAAACAAAACCAGGTTTTTGCCAATTAGGTTTTGAGAAAATGGAGGAAGTGGTGATTTCCCTAAATCTATTTTGATTAAATCACCGTAATAATTTGAGTAAAAGATATTTCCCTTTTTGGAAACATGAATGTTCCAAATGTTATTGTGATGGTCGGTTTTTTCTTCAGGACGGAACATAACCCGATGGAATTTTCCGGTGCCTCTGGAATAAAAATTAAGACCATTACGGGTTCCAATCCATAAGTTTCCGGCCGCATCTTCGGCAATACATAAAATGAAATTATCCGAAAGGGTTAGGCTGTCCTCCTCCGACCGTTTAAATGTTTTTATTTGATATCCATCGTATTGATTGAGGCCATCCTGGGTTCCAAACCAATAAAACCCGTAGCTGTCCTTGAATATGGCGTGAACCGAATTCTGGGATAGTCCGTTTTTTATAGAAATATGATCGAAGTGAAATTGCGAACGGACTTGTTTTGGTAAGAAAGCCAGAATAATTAAGAAGGTGAGACACAGGCCTTTTTTCCAAATAGGGCAAATGCCGTATTTGTTTCTTTTTTCCTGTAAGGCACCTTTGTTCCGAAATATTTTATTAAATCCCAAAACTATGACCCCTGATTTTTCATTTGCAATTTACAAAAACAAGCTAAAAAGATGCCTGCTTTTTTTTGTGCTCTCCGCTTTTGCCGGATCATTTTTGTATTGTTCCTCAACTTTTGCACAAAGTCCCGGCGCATTGGATGCGGGATTTGGGAATGGAGGAAAGGTGCTTATCCCTGTAAGTTCAGGCAACGATTATGGCATGTCTCTTGCCCTTCAGCCAAATGGAAAAATTATATTGGGGGGATATACTCACAACGGCTCCAACAACGATTTGCTCCTAATGCGTTTTAACGCCAATGGGACTGCTGATAGTACTTTCGGAACGGGAGGACAGGTGATTTTGCCCATTGGTACAGGTGATGATATTGGTTCAACCGTTGCCTTGCAAAGCGACGGAAAAATATTAATAGGTGGTTACACTCATAACGGAACCGATTTCGATCTTTTGCTTTGTCGTTTTATTCCCGGAGGAACGCTGGATGCCACTTTTGGTTCGGGTGGGGTAGTAATTACTCCGGTGGGAACCGGACACGATTATCTCATAAGCGGGCGGGGAATTGGAATTCAGCCGGACGGGAAAATTATTATTGGAGGGTATTATTCTATCGGTGGAAACTCCTATAACTGGACCCTTGTCAGATATAATGCCAATGGAAGTCTGGATGCTACCTTTGGAACAGGAGGAATCGTCCAGTTTTCCACCCCTGCAGCCCTGTATTCTGCATCAACAGGTCTGGTGTTGCAACCCGACGGGAAAATAGCGATCGGGGGATATTATTATACCGGAACCACTACGTTTTATGATGTATGTATTAAACGATTTATGCCTGATGGAACCTATGATGCTTCCTTTGGAAGCGGCGGAACGGTAACCTATGTTTCCAATGTTCATGAATACTTTTACGATTTGAATATTCAGAGCGATGGGAAACTTATAGCAACCGGAAGCCGGGGAAATGGCATGTATGATGAAACTCTGATTATCAGATACACCAGCGCCGGTGTTTTAGATAGTTATATTACAACGAATATTAATGCCAACGACGACCGCGGAGCCAGCGTCATTATTCAACCCGACGGCAGAATAATTGTGGCCGGATATGCTAACGGAGGACCTGCGGTTCCCAACCTATATGATGTTTCGGTTCTCAGGTACAATACCTCCGGGAGTCTTGACGGTTCTTTTGGTTCGGGGGGCATAGTAACTACCCCCGTGGGGAACGCACAAGAGTTTTCCAATATGGCTTTACTTCAGCCCAATGGTAAAATTGTGGTTGTAGGATATTATTTTACCGGCTCCGATTACAATCCCTTCCTCCTGAGATATCATGGCTGTACGCCCATTACGGCCTCAGCCAATGCAGCCATTTGTCAGGGCGATAGTATTTTCCTTCAAAATGCCTGGAGGAAAACTCCAGGAAATTATCTGGATACACTCCTTTCTCAAAGTGGATGCGACAGCATAGTTACAACCACGCTTACGGTTCATCCCTTGCCACCCGTAACATTTACCCTTAATCCGGATACGGTTTGCATCACATATCCTCCATATACGCTGTCGGGGGCTTCACCCTCAGGAGGAAATTATTCAGGCCCCGGAGTTTCAGGGTCGCTTTTCGACCCCTCATCAGCCGGCCCTGGTGCCCATTACCTGTACTACACCTATTCCGATGCCAATGGATGTGTTAATATGGATTCTGCTTATGTATTCGTGGATTTCTGTACAGGCATCTCTTTGGATGTTACGATGGGAACCTTTAAAATGTATCCAAACCCGGTTGTTTCGGGCAGCGAAAGAAATGTTTTTCCCGGCCCGGGCGATGATGAAATTTTGATTTTGCAGGAAACCGGAGGGAAAATAATTTACAGATTGGCCGGAAATAAAGAAACTCAAAAATCAGGTTTTTCGCTCTCCGGATTAAATATTTCTCCTGGAATATATTTTGTGAGTCTTATAAATACCGGCGGAAATCTACCCGGAAAAACAGGAAAATTAATCGTCATCGAATAAATTAAACAAAAAATAATCCTATGAAAATTAAAAGAAAGTTTAAGTTTTTCCTTTCCACAATAATTGCCCTGGCTTTTGTCGGGATCATGCAAGCCCAGGATTGGAGCGACGGCAAAAACGGTATTGATTTTAATATCGTAAAACCAAAATATATTTCAAAGGAGAATTGTAAGCGAATTCTTATCAGTTCCTTCAATATCGGATACGTTATAAACGCCCGTGGAGAGAAGAAAGTGGTGAGGATGGATACGGAAATTACCGGAATTACACCCTCCGATTTGCAAAAAATCACGAATGATATTTACGATCAGTTTGTTGCTAAGTGGAAAGCTGCGGGGTATGAAGTGGTGAATAAGGAAGAGGTGATGAAATCTCAGGTCCTGGCAAAGGGAATTTCAAAAGGAGAGATTTCGGCCGGGGGTAGTGGTAAGCCTGCCTTTTCCATTCAGTTCGGAAACTCGAAATTGGGCGAGACATTTTTTGCCGATTATTATGTGCCTACAGGAGTTCCTAATTACGGTGAGGCAAAGGTTCCCATGATGAACCCGGGGAAGATTTCAAAAGAGTTTAATGCTATTGTACTGGATATTAATTTTGTGTTCAATACAATAGATTTTAAACGCTCCGAAAGCCACAGTACTTATTCGTTGACATCGTCTTCTACCTTTGAAGTAAATGCAGCTGCCTTGTTTTCCACTTCATCCGGCGGGGCAGGTTCTGCTAATACCAATATGAATACAGGTGTCACAATAAATTATACCTCACCTAAAGGATTTATCTCTACCGGAAGTTCATCTATTAAGCAATTTGTTTCGGCTGAGAAAAAGTTTTTTAAGGAGGTTAAACAATCTACCGAAGACCGTAAAGCTTACAAATTTGCCAAACGTGATTATGTCTCATCACCGGAACTGTTCGGTAATGAAAGTAAATCATGGATTGGTGGATTTATGGATGTGTTTATCGAAAGAATGAATACCACCCTGGGATCATGATATTAAATTTTGCGTCTTTGTTTTGCCGGACCCACATTGGTCCGGCAATTTTTTTTAACGGCCTGATTAGTAATCCTTAAAGCTCGTTTAAGAACGGCAAACGATTGGCCTGTTACTTCAATTAACACTCATTTAGCCCCTTAGCGGCATTACAAATTAAGGGTGTCATCCAAATCCTCAAAAATATATTCAGGTTTAAAATCGATTTCGTGGGCATTTAAAAATTCAATGTATTCCGATCTGAGCGATTTTTTCCGGTGGTGTTCCTCCTGATGTTCGATGTATTGAATAACTTTATTTATACCGGAAGTGCTTACGCTAAATGCACCAAAACCCGTTTGCCATTCAAATTTCCCGGGAACCAAACGGTTTTCATTGACCCATTTGGAGGAATTGGCCTTGATGTCCCGTACCAAATCGGATAATTTACAGTCTGGTTTTATGCCTAAAAGGATATGCACGTGGTCTGAAACCCCGTTGATGATCATCAATTTTTGATTTTTGTTTTTTACAATTCCGGTTATGTATTGGTAAAGATTATCCTTCCAGTTTTTGGATATGAGATTTGCTCTGTGTTTTACGGCAAAAACAACATGGATGTATAATTGGGTGTAGGTGTTGGCCATGATTAATTAAAATATGTCGCCCCTATGGGGCTATTTGTTTGTCGCCCCGATGGGGCTATTT